>JBBASZ010000001.1:0-3885 GCA_040398965.1 Solirubrobacteraceae bacterium
TTAAAGCGGCACGCGAGCTGGGTTCAGAACGTCGTGAGACAGTTCGGTCCCTATCTGCCGTGGGCGCTGGAGAATTGAGAGGATTTGCCCCTAGTACGAGAGGACCGGGGTGAACGTTCCTCTGGTGTAGCTGTTGTCCTGCCAAGGGCACCGCAGCTTAGCTACGAACGGATCGGATAACCGCTGAAGGCATCTAAGCGGGAAGCCAACCTCAAGATGAATTCTCCCATCCCTTTAAGGGAGTAAGGACCCTGGTAGACCACCAGGTTGATAGGCCGGATCTGGAAGCGCGGTGACGCGTGAAGGAGACCGGTACTAATTGTCCGAGGGCTTGACGTTTTTTTTGATACCTGTGAAGTGGCTGCTGTTCGGTTTTCAAGCGTCGCCGGGAGGGTGGTCTCGCCATTTTCCGGTGGTCATAGCGAGGGGGAAACACCTCTTCCCATTCCGAACAGAGCAGTTAAGCCCCTCAGCGCCGATGGTACTTGGCCTTTCAGGCCCGGGAGAGTAGGACGCCGCCGGTTTTTTCTTCAAAAGGGCCGCCTCAGGGCGGCCCTTTTTCATGCCCTCGAGCCGCTACCGCGGGAGCCGGCGCCCTGCGGGCGCCCCAGGCGGTCGATCTTCCTCAAGGCCGAGCGGTGGCGGTGCCGCCCGGCCGCGGTTGCGGCCCTTGGCCGGCCGGCGTGGCCGGGCGTCCGTGCGGCTGCGCAGGCTCGTTCGGGGCCGAGCGAGCCGGAGGGGTGCCCATGCCGGGCTCGCCTGCCGTCGAGGCGGTCACGCGCTTCGGCAACACGTTTGGCGGGATTGCTGCGTGCGTCGACGACGCCGTAAGTCTCCAGGGTCGCGAAGGCGACGGCGATGTCGAGGGCGCGGATCACGTTGCTTTCCTTGTGCTTTCTCATGGTCTTCTCTTCTCCGTGGCAGAACATATGTTCGTAAGGTACGGAGGGGGGCGGACGGCAACGTCAGAGTGTCCGAGGAGCCCGGCAGAGCCCGTGTTTACAGGCTTTGGGATGAAATCCGGTTTGCAGACCACCCCCTCGCGTAGCATCGCGAGCCCGTGATTCAGCTCCGTATCGTCGCCCCTGCGGAGACTTCCAGCCGGGCCTTGCGCCTCCTGGAGTCCTCCGAGGCGACAGTCAACCTGGCCATCGACCGGGGTGCGGCGGTCAAGCCAAAGGGGGATGTCATCACCTGTGATGTCCTCGATGAGGACGCCAGCATGCTCGTCGCCGACCTGCGCGCAATCGGGGTCGGCTCGGTCGGCACGCTGGATATGGAGCAGCTCGACGCCAGCATCGGCGAGCAGGCCCGCGAGGCCGACCGGGCCGATCCGGGTGCTGCCGCCGACGCCGTCGTCTGGGAGAGGGTCGGACAGACGCTCACCCGCGAGGGGGTTGCCAGTATCGGCCTCGTTGCGCTCTTTGCCTTGTCGGGCGTGATCGCGGTAGTGGCGATCCTCATCGACTCCGCGCCGATCGTCGTCGGCGCCATGGCGCTTTGCCCCGACTTTGCTGCTTACGCCGCCTTCGCCCTCGGCGCCGTCAAAGGCGAGCCTGCAACGATGCGCAAGGGTTTCCTGGCCCTTCTCGCCGGGTTCGCGGCGGCGATCGTGATGGCTTTCGTGGCGGTCGTATTCCTGCGGGCCATCGATGTTGCGCCCGACATCTTCGTTATGGAGGGCAACACGCTGGCGCAGTCCATAGCCGCCCCCAACGCCTATTCGCTTGTCGTGGCGCTCTGTGCCGGCGCCGCGGGCATGCTCTCGGTGACGCTGGGCCGCTCAACCGCGCTGGTCGGCGTGGCCGTCTCGATCACGACGATTCCGGCCGCTGCCGACATCGGGCTGGCCACTGCGTACGGTGACTGGGCCTCCTTCGGCGGCTCGAGCGCGCAGCTGGCGATCAACATTGCGGGGCTCCTCTTTGCCAGCACGGTGACACTCGCCATCCAGCGGCGGATCTTCATGCGCAGGATGCGTCGCCACCTGGCCGGCGAAGAGGCCTGAATCGCGGGGAAGGGAGCCACGAAAGGCCCGCGAATCAAGGGGGATGACTGTTAGTCTCTCGTCGCGCCGGAACCTGCCCGCATCGGCGCAAATCCCAATGGAGAAGTTCGTAATCGACGGCGGAGTACCGCTGAGCGGCACCGTCGTGCCGGCCGGCAACAAGAACGGCGCGCTGCCGATAATTGCCGCTGCCCTGCTCACCGCCGACGAGGTGGTCATCTCCAACGTTCCGCGCATCAGCGACGTCGAGTCGCTGGTCGATCTCCTGGAGGGCCTCGGCGTGGAGGTCGAGTGGAGGGACTCCAACGAGCTGGTGCTCTGCGCCGCGGGGGCAACCCCGGACGCGGAGCTTGACCGGGCCCAGGCGACCCGCATCAGGGCCTCCTTCCTCCTTGCCGGGCCGCTTCTGGCGCGCTTCGGCCGAGCGGTGATGCCCCCGCCCGGCGGGGACGTGATCGGGCGCCGGCGCCTCGACCCGCATCTCGATGCCTTCAGCGCGCTCGGCGCGTCGGTAAGCCAGGACCGCGACATCGTCATCGAGGCGCCTTCGGGGCTGTCGGCCGCCAGGGTCTTCATGGACGAGCCATCGGTCATGGCCACCGAGAACGCACTCATGGCGGCGGCCCTGACGCCGGGTGAGACGGTCATCGGAAACGCCGCCTGTGAGCCCCACGTCCAGGACCTCTGCCGGATGCTGGTGAAGATGGGCGCCGACATCAGGGGGATCGGCTCGAACGTCCTGACCGTCACCGGCTGTGAGGAGCTCGGCGGCTGCCGGCATCAGGTCGGGCCGGACCACATCGAGATCGGCTCCTTCATGGCCCTTGCGGGGGTGACCGGCGGCGAGATGCGGATCGTCGACACCGAGCCCGACGACCTGGCGATGATCAGGATCGTCTTCGGCAAGCTCGGCCTGTTCAGCGAGCTTGACGGCGCGGACGTGGTGGTCCCCGGCGGCCAGAAGCTGGTCGCCTCCCGCGACGTCGGTGAGTACAAGGCCAAGGTCCAGGACGGTCCGTGGCCCGCCTTCCCGGCCGACCTGACCTCGATAGCCGTCGCGCTGGCCACCCAGTCGGAAGGGTCGGTGCTCATCCACGAGTGGATGTTCGAGAACCGGCTGATCTTCACCGACAAGCTCGTCCTGATGGGCGCCGACATCACCCTCTGCGACCCGCACCGCGCGATCGTCAGCGGACCCAGCCGCCTGCGCGGCGACCGGCTCGAGTCCCCTGACATCAGGGCCGGCATGGCCATGCTGATAGCCGCCCTCTGCGCCGAGGGGCGCAGCGAGATCGGAAACATCAGCCAGATCGACCGCGGCTACGAGCGGATAGACGAGCGGCTGCGCGACCTTGGCGCACGTATCGAGAGAGCGCCGGTCGACGTCCAGCCGCCGGTGTCGTGAAATTCCGCCTCCCCAGCGGCACCCGGGACGTGCTGCCCGAGGAGATGGCCGAGCGCCGGAGGATCGAGGGCGCCCTCCTCCAGACCTTCTCGGAGGCCGGGTACGGAGAGGTCTCGACTCCGGAGCTCGAGTATCCGGAGACCGCGGAGCTGGGCCGGATGGCGGCTCCGTACCGGGTGATCGGCGATAGCGGCGAGGAGCTTTCCCTGCGGGCCGACATGACGGGTCCGATAGCGCGGCTGGTCGTGACCCGGTACGCCAGCGAGGAGCCGCCGCTGCGCTTCTGCTTCTCGACCGTGGTCCACCGGGCCGTCCAGCCCGGCAAGGGCGAGGCGCGCGAGCTTCGCCAGTCAGGGATCGAGCTTCTCGGCGTCCCCGGCCCGGAAGGGACGGTCGAGGCGATCACGGTCCTGTGCAGGGCGCTCGAAGCCACCGGCCTGGCCGACTTCAGCATCGGCGTCGGCGACATCTC
>JBBASZ010000001.1:3985-24134 GCA_040398965.1 Solirubrobacteraceae bacterium
CCAAGCCTGGACCTGCTCGAGGCGGTCGGGATCGACGCCTCCGAGGTGCGCAGCAACGACCGCAAGCTCCTCTTCGAGGAGGTCGGCGTGGTGACAATGCGCCCCTCCGACGTTCCCACCTACGTGGAGGCAGGGGCCGCCGATGTCGGCATCACCGGAAAGGACGTGCTGCTCGAGTCCCCGGACCGCCAGCTATTCGAACTCCTCGACCTCGGTTTCGGTGAGTGCCGGATGGTGGTGGCCGGAACCGACGGCGAGGACCGCGGCGCCGAGGCACTCAGCCGCCTGGGCGTGGTTCGCGTGGCGACCAAGTATCCACGGATCGCGTCCGAACACTTCTCCCGCAGCGGCCGGCAGGCCGAGATCGTCAAGGTCGCCGGTTCGGTCGAGCTCGCCCCGCTGACGGGCCTGGCCGACGCGATCGTCGATCTCACCGCCACCGGCTCGACGCTCAGGGAGAACGGGCTCGTGGTCCGCGAGGAGATCTTCACCGCGACCGCCCGGCTGATCGCCAACCGGGTGAGCCTGCGGGTGCGGTCGGCCGAGGTCGACGCGTTCGTCGAGGCAGTGCGCGAATCGTCGGGCTGATGGCTGCGCCCCTGGTCGCCATCGCCGACTACGGCTCGGGGAACCGCCGCTCGGTCCAGACGGCGCTGGAGCATGTCGGGGCCCAGGCGGCCGTCTCCCGCGACCCGGAGCTTCTCGGCCGGGCTCAGGGGCTGGTGATTCCCGGGGTTGGGGCCTTCCCCGCCGCCATGGAGGCCCTACGCCGCCATGGCCTGTCGGAAGCGATCATCGAGTTTTCGGCCAGCGGACGGCCGGTCCTTGGTGCCTGCCTGGGGATGCAGCTCCTCTTTGACGAGTCCGAGGAGCAGGGAGGGGCCGAGGGACTCGGACTGCTACCGGGCACGGTGAGGCGGCTGGAGTGCGGTTCGCTCAAGCTTCCCCACATCGGCTGGTGCGAGGTGGAGTGGGAGGGCAGCTCGCCCATCTCCGAAGGCCTTCCCGACCCGGCGTTCTTCTACCACGTGCACAGCTACGCGCCGGTCGCCGCCGACGCGGATGAGGTGCTGGGCCGAAGCAACTACGGCGGCAGCTTCGTCAGCGTCGCCGGCCGGGATAACGTCTTCGGAGTGCAGTTCCATCCCGAGAAGTCCTCGCGGAACGGGTTGACCATGCTGGCCAACTTCGTATCTCTCTGCCGGAGCGCGGCAGGGTGATCCTCTACCCGGCGGTCGACATTCTCGACGGCAGGGCCGTCCGGCTCAGGCAGGGAGACTTCGACGACGCGACGGTCTACGACAGCTCACCCCTGGATGCCGCCCGGAGCTGGGTCGACGAGGGGGCCGGCTTCCTTCACATCGTCGACCTGGACGGCGCCCGCTCCGGCGAGCCGGCGAATCTCGAACAGGTTCGCCAGATAACCGCCGAGCTGAACGTCCCGGTACAGGTCGGCGGAGGGCTGCGCTCGGTCGAGTCGGTGCGGGCCGCGCTCGACAGCGGCGTGGAGCGGGTCGTCCTCGGGACCGCTGCGCTGCGCGACCAGGAGTTTCTCGACGACTGCCTTGGCTTCTGCCGCGACCGGCTGATCGTGAGCGTCGATGTCTCCGGTGGCCGGGTGGCCGTGGACGGCTGGCAGGAGGTGACCGGGGGAGAGCCGGAGGCGGTGATCGAGTCGCTGATGGCCCGGGGAGTGCGCTCGTTCGTCTACTCCAACGTCGATCGTGACGGCATGCTGGAAGGTCCCGACCTGGACGAGGTCTGCCGGATAGCCGGGGTTATCCGCGGGCGCTTCCTCTACGCCGGCGGTATCGGCAGCCTCGCTGACCTAGAGGCGCTCGCCGGCCTGCGACAGGTCAACCTCGGGGGAGTGATCGTGGGCAAGGCCCTTTACGAGAAGAAGTTCACGGTGCGCGAAGGCCAGGAGGCGCTGCGGGCATGAGCGTCCCGGAGGCCGGCGCCACCAGGCGGGTGATCGCCTGCCTGGATATCGACGCCGGCCGCGTGGTGAAGGGGACGAACTTCGTGGACATCCGCGACGCCGGCGACCCGGTCGAGCTCGCCGGTCGCTACGACGCCGAGGGTGCCGATGAGCTCGTCTTCCTCGACATCACCGCGACCCACGAGCAGCGCGAGACCGTTGCCGACCTGGCCCGTCGCACCGCCGACGACGTCTTCATCCCGTTCACCATCGGCGGCGGCATTCGCAGCGTCGACGACGCCCAGGCGGTACTCGACGCCGGGGCCGACAAGGTGAGCGTCAATTCGGCGGCAATTGCGCGTCCGGAGCTGATCGACGAGATGGCGGAGCGCTTCGGCTCGCAGTGCGTGGTCGTGGCGATCGACGCGCGGCGCAGCGCCGGCAGCTGGGAGGTCTACACGGCCGGCGGCCGCAAGCCGGAGGGGATCGACGCCGTCGAGTGGGCCGCAGAGGCCGCCGATCGTGGAGCGGGGGAGATCCTCCTCACGAGCATGGACAGCGATGGAACCGCGGCCGGCTACGACCTGGAGCTGACCGCTGCGGTCAGCGAGGCTGTCCCGGTGCCGGTGATCGCCTCAGGCGGGGCGGGCGAGCTCGATCACTTGGTCGACGTTCTTCGCGTCGGTGCCGACGCGGTCCTGTGCGCGTCGATCTTCCACTACGGCCGCTTCACCGTCGCCGAGGTCAAGGACCACCTGCTGGCCGCCGGGATCCCCGTGCGGCCGCCGGGCTCCTGAGCGGTTAGCGACGGGCGCCGCGGACCGAGTAGGTCCACATGCTGGTCTGGTCGTTGAGGTAGAGCTGCTTGCCGTCGGTGATCGCCGGGTTGAACGCACCCCGGTCGGTCGCCCAGACCTTCGTTCCCTTCGCGGCGCTAAGGGCTTCGGTGCGCCCCTCGAGGGTGGAATAGAAGAGAAGGTCGCCCAGCAGGTCGACGCCTCCCGAGATTCGTCCGCCGCCTGCGTTGCGGCTCCAGCGCGTCCTTCCCGAGCGGGCGTCCAGGGCGTAAACGGTGCCGTTGTAGGAGCCGAAGTAGACGGTCGGGCCGACACCGCGCGGGTCGGCAACGGCGGCCGATGAGTAGACGAACGCGCCGGTCGACTTGCGCCAGGCGAGACTTCCGTCACTGGCCGAGAAGGAGTACATGCTGCCGTTGGTGTTGCCGATGTAGACGCGCCCGAAGGCCACCGAAGCGGTCGCATAGAACTGTCCGTCGCCGAGCCCGAGGGTGCCGCCGCTTCCCGACGTCCAGCGCGTCTTCCCGTCCCGGGCGCGCAGCGAATGGACCTGCCCGCTGTAGTCGCCGAAGAAGAGCGCACCCCGGTAGTAGGCCAGCCCGCCCTTGACCGCCCCGCCGACCTTCTTCGTCCAGCGGACCTTGCCGTCGCGGGCCCGGAGCGCGTACACCGTTCCGTTTTCACTTCCGATGTAGACCGTCCCGTCGACGACGACCGGCGAGGTCTCGGTGCGGCTCGGGAGGTTGCGCGACCAGGCGAATTTCCTCGTCCCGGTGTCGATAGCGACGATCCGCCCGGCCCGGGCTCCCTTGCGTTCCAGCACCGTGGAGAAGACCTTGCCCTCGCGAACCGCCGGTGCCGATGCGGCAAGGCGGCCGAGCAGCTTCTTCCAGACCACCTTCCCGTCCGACCTGCGCACGATGTAGAGCGCGGCGTTGTTCTTGAGCAGGTAGAGGAACTGGTCGTCGGCGACCGGGGTGAACTCGAGCAGGACGCGGCCGCGGACGCCCCAAAGAGGCTTGAACGGTGGCCGCAGCCCCTTGGCCAGCGGGTAGTAGTGGGTTCGGGCCGCGTCGTAGCCGTAGAACGGCCACGAGAATTTCTTCGGCTGCCTGGGCTCCGGGGTGGCGGTGGTCTCGAAGCCGACCTCCGCGTTGCTCACGTCGGAGGGCGTGCGCGCCCCGAGCGCCCAGACGAGTACTCCCGCGACGAGGACGATCGCCCCGGCCAGGACCCCTACGAGGATGCGCGACGTCCGGGTTCGCGGGATCATGGTCTTATGGAAGCAGCCGAGGTGGTCGCCAGTCTTCGGGAAGTGCCCGGTGGCCCCGAGCTGCTCGAGGCGGCCGCCGTCCGGCCGGGGATCTGGTTGGTTGGCGGGGCCGTCCGCGACCTCATGGCCGGAGGCGTACCGAGGGAGCTGGACGTGCTTGTTGAGGCAGACCTGAAGGAGGTCGCCGCCGCGCTGGGGGAGCCCGTCTTTCACGAGCGGTTCGGCACCGCGACGGTGTTGGGCGACGGATTCGTCATCGACCTGGCCGAGCCCAGGAAGGAGAGCTACCCGGCACCCGGGGCTCTCCCCGACGTCCGGCCGGCCTCGGTCCAGGAGGACCTCGCGCGCCGTGACTTCACCGTCAACGCCATCGCCGTCGCGCTTCCGGACGGGGAAGTGGCCAGCGACCCGCGAGCCCTTGACGACCTCCGGGCGGGCGTCCTGCGGGTGCTCCACGACGACTCCTTCGCCGACGACCCGACGCGGGTCTGGCGTATGGCGCGCTACGCCGCGCGCTTGGGCTTCCGGCCCGACGAGCTCACGGCCGGTCTGGCCGCCCAGGCCGGCCCTGGCGAGACGAGCGGGGAGCGGATCGGAAGCGAGCTGCGCCTCGTCCTCGCCGAAGAGGACCCCTGCGCCGCCCTCGAGGCCCTGGCCGAATACTGCCCCCAGGTCCTGCCGCCGGGCTTCCAGCCTCGCCCGGAGGGCCTCGAGGGCGCCCTGGATCTGCTTCCCGACGAGGGGCGCCGGGATCTGCTCATCCTCTCGGCCTGCGTGGCCGGGATGGATCTCGAGGCGCTGTCGCGCTGGCTCGACGGTCTCGCCTTTACGGCCGCTGACCGCGACCTCGTACTCGCTTCCTCGCGCTGGGTGACCGGTGCCCCGCTGCGCTCGGCCCGGGGACCGGTGGAGATCGCCCGCGCAGCCCGCGGCGCGCCGATCGAGGCGGTCGCGCTGGCCGGCGGGGAGAACGCCAGGCTCTGGATCGGCGAGCTTCGCCACGTCGGCCTCGAGATCGACGGCGACGACCTGATCGCCGCCGGGGTCCCGCCCGGTCCCGAGGTTGGAGAGGCGCTCCAGAGGGCGCTCGACGCCAAGCTCGACGGCCGCTGCATCGGCCGCGAGATGGAGATCGCCGCCGCCCTCGAAACCGGCGGGGAGCTGCCGTGAGCGACGGCGCCTCGCCGGAGGCCTCGCTGGCTTTCGCGGCCGACGGTGCCGGGGCGACGCTCCCTGACGGCGGCTGCTGGTTCACCGCGGCGGGGGCCGGGGACTTCACCGACGCCACGGCCGGTGAGCTGGACGCCCTCGTCGCGAGCCTCGGCCTCGAAGGCCGTGTCGTTGCCAGGTCCACCCAGGTTCACGGATCGGAGGTCCGCTTCGTGGCCGGCCCGGCCGACGCCCGGGGAGGGGAGGAGTTCGACGGCCAGGTCACGACCTCCCGCGAGGTCGTCTGCGTCGTGCGAACCGCCGACTGCCTGCCGGTTGCGCTCTTCTCGTCCTCCGCCGCCGGCGTAATCCACGCAGGGTGGCGAGGGCTGGCGTCCGGCGTCCTCGAGTCCGGGTTAGAGGCGATGCGAGGCGCGGGGGACGGACCTGTCAGGGCGGTCATAGGGCCAGGGGCACGTTCGTGCTGTTACGAAGCAGGCGATGAGGTACATGCGGCGTTCGCGGAACTGGGCCCGGGTGCCCGGGCAGGGCAGAACGCCGATCTCCCCTGGGTCGCCGCGCAGCGCCTGCTTGCGGGCGGGGTAGAGGAGGTCGCCGACTGTGAGGTGTGCTCCATCTGCGCGACCGGGCCGGAGTGGCACTCGTACCGCCGCGATGGCCAGGAAGCGGGAAGATCACTGGCGCTTGCATGGCGGAGCTGATCGAAGACATCGAGCCTGGAAGGGTGCGCGAGGCAATGGCCCGCGTACGCGAGGAGGTGGCGGCCGCCTGCGAGCGGTCGGCCCGCGACCCGGCCGACGTCCAGGTGCTCACCGCATCGAAGTACGTGAGCGTCGACGACATGGGCCTGCTGGCCGAAGCCGGTATTGAGCTGGTGGGAGAGAATCGCGCCCAGGACCTTGAGGCCAAGGCGGGGCGCTGGCCCGGGCAGTTCCAGTTCGACTTCATCGGCCGCCTCCAGAGCCGGAAGGTCAAGCAGGTTGTTCCGCTGGTGCGGCTGATCCACTCGGTGGCCAGCGACTCGGTCCTCAGCCAGCTCGAGCGCCACGGCACGCCCGAGACCAGGATCCTCGTCCAGGTGAACATCGCCGGCGAAGAGGCCAAGGACGGGGTCGCTCCCGGCGAGCTGGGGGACTTCATCGAGCGCTCGCCGGTGCCGGTCGTGGGGCTGTCGACGATGCCACCGTTCGCCGAGGACCCCGAGCAGAGCCGTCCCTGGTTCGCCCGGCTGGCTGAGCTCGGCCGCGAGCACGGACTCCCGGAACTCTCGATGGGAACGACACAGGATTTCCCGGTGGCGGTGGAGGAGGGGGCGACGCTGGTGCGCGTGGGAAGCCGGATTCTGAGGCCCTGAGCCGAATTGGCCTTCCCGGGCAGGAAAACGCCGGTCGGTGGATAAAATCACGGGTGTATGGCGTTGAGTGACACGTGGCACCGGACGCTGGTCTACTTCGGCCTGGCCGAGGACCGTGACCCGTACGCGGGCGACCCGGTCGACTCCGAAGCCGAGCTGGAGGGGCGCTACCGGGAGCGGGGAAGCGTTAGACGCCTCTCCAAGCGTCGCGGTGGCGAGGTAGACGAGATCTTCACTGAAGAGGAGTTCGACGTTCGCGCATCGCCGCGCGGCCGTAACGGTGGCTCCGGAACAGGCAGCGTCCACCTGGTCATTCCGAAGAGCTTCAATGACGCCCAGCAGGTCGCCGACAAGTTCCGTGACGGGGTGCCGGTCGTGCTCAATCTCCAGTCCACGGACACCGAGTTGAGTAAGCGGCTGATCGACTTCACCAGCGGGCTGACCTACGGGCTCGACGGGGGTATGCAGAAGATCGCGGACAAGGTCTTCATGCTCACCCCGCGCAACGTCGAGATCTCGGCCGAGGCGCGCGCCGAGCTCATCGAGAAGGGCTTCTTCAACCAGAGCTGATCCCGGGTGCCGTGCCCGGCCCCGGGCCGCTAGCGTTCCCCGGCGATGCAGATTGGACTGATCGGCAGCGGCAACATCGCCACGGCGTTCGCGTTGGGGTGGGGACAGCCGGTGCTCTGTACCGACATCGACGCCTCCCGGGCGCAGGGCCTCGCCACTGCGACAGGAGGCGAGGTGGTCGAGGGGAATGCCGAGCTCGCCGCCCGAAGCGACCTCGTGATCCTCTGCCACAAGCCGGCCCAGCTGGGCGAGGTTGCCGCCGAGGCCGCCTCAGGCGCCGACGTGGTTCTCTCGCCTCTGGCCGGCGTGTCGCTCGAGGAGCTTCGTTCTGCCTATCCGGGCAGCCTCGTCTTCCGCGTGATGCCGAACACTGCCATGAGGCTCGGCCACGGGGTGACGATCCTGGCCGACGACGATGCCGGAGATCCGGCTGCCTTCGAGACGATGCGCGGGCTGCTGGAAGAGCTGGGGCCGGTCTTCGTGCTGCCGGAGTCCGACTTCGCCGCGGCGACCGCCGTGATGAGCTCCGGGGTGGCCTTCCTCGCCCTCGTTGCCGAGGCCAAGATCGAAGCGGCCGTCGATTCCGGGATGGACCCGGTGGTGGCCGCCTCCCTGGTGGGAGCCACCTTCGGGAGCGCTATGGCCCTCCTGTCCGAGGAGGGCGCCGACGCCGCCCGCGTGCGTGAGGCTGTTACCTCGCCCGGGGGAGTGACCGAGAAGGGGCTGGCCGAACTGGAACAGGCAAGGGTCAGGGAGGCTTTTGCCGAAGCGGTCAGGGCCGTGGTCGAGGGCGGGGCATGAACACCGTCGCACCGATGGCCAACGTGCGCGGAACCGTCGCCGACTACCTGTCGGCCCTGATCAACGTCTACGTGGTGCTGATCATCATCTGGATTCTCCTGGGGCTCTACCTGGCCTTCGGCGGTCGGCTGCCCTACAACCGCGCCAGCGACGCGATCGTCTCGTTCCTGAGGCAGGTCTGTGACCCCTACCTCGCGCTCTTCCGGAGGTTCATCCCGCCGATAGGCGCCTTCGATTTCAGCCCGATCGTGGCGATCCTGGTCCTGACGATCGGCGGCGGGATCATCGTCGGGCTGATCAGGGGATGAACCACTCCGCACGGTCGACGGTCGCGCTGGCCGGGCTGACGGCGATCGCGGTCCTGGTCGTCGACCAGGCGGTGAAGGTCGCGATCCGCGGCTCGCTGCAGCCTGGGGAGGAGCGTGAGGTGATCGGCTCGGTTGTTCAGCTCACCTACGTGCGCAACACCGGGGTGGCCTTCGGCCAGTTGTCCGGAAACGGGGCGCTCGTAGCCCTCCTCGTGGCGGCCGCGGTGGGAGTTCTGCTCTGGTACTTCCTTACCCACCTGGACACCCCATGGATCTGGCTGCCGGCAGGGATGGTGGTCGGCGGTGCCATTGGAAACGTCATCGATCGCGTAGTGGAGGGAGCGGTCACCGATTACGTCAAGCTCCCCGGGTGGCCTTCGTTCAATGTCGCCGACGTTGCGATTACGGCCGGGGTGATCCTGATGGTCGTGGTCGCCGAGCTTCACGCGCGACAGAAGCGGAAGGCTGCGGGGTGAGGGCGCAGGTCCCCACCGGGCAGGCCGGTGAGCGCCTCGACATCTTCCTCGCCGGCCCGCTCGGGTCGCGGGCCAGGGCCCAGGCGGCGATCGCGGGGGGCCTGGTCACGGTGAACGGATCTCCCGCGGCAAAGAGCCGCCAGCTCGAGGCCGGCGACCTGGTGGAGTGGGAGGAGGCCCGCCGCGAGCCGGCGGCCCGGGAGTCCGATGCCGGGGAGGTCGGCTTCGGGATCGCCTGGGAGGACGAGAGCCTGCTTGTGGTCGACAAGCCGGCCGGGGTGGCCACGCATCCCTCCGCCGGCCATCGGACGGGGACCCTGGCCCAGGGGCTCGCCGGCCGGGCCGCAGGGGGCGAGGACCCCGAACGCCCCGGAATCGTCCATCGCCTCGATCTCGGGACGTCGGGGCTGCTGGTCGTGGCGCGCGATGAGGCGACCCATCGTGCCCTGCAGGAGGCGATCTCCGCCAGGGAGGTCCGGCGGGAGTATCTGGCCCTCGTTGCGGGGCGCCCACGCTCTCGTACCGGCACGGTCGACGCGCCCATCGGCCGTGACCGGCGGCGCAGGACGGTTCAGTCGGTCGACACCGACCGGCCCCGCGAGGCGGTAACCCACTTCGAGGTCGAGGAGGAGTTTCCGCACGCAACGCTCCTCCGGGTAACGCTGGAGACGGGCCGTACCCACCAGATTCGCGCCCACCTGGCGGCGATCGGTTTGCCGGTGGTGGGGGATCCGGAGTACGGGATACCCGGTGCGCTCGGTCTCGAGCGCCAGTTCCTGCACGCTACCCGCCTCGCCTTCACCCACCCCGCCGGCGGTGAGGTAGACGTGGCATCGCCGCTGCCGGACGACCTTGAGGCCGCGCTGGCCCGGGCACGGGCCGGCGAAGAGCCCCGGGAATCCCACCCGGGCTAGAATGGCCGGGTAACCAACCCCGACCCTTGCGGGTTCACGGGTGGCGCTCCCTGATCGGCCCCGAGCCGTAAGCGCCGGCCGCCGCGAGGAAACGAAAACACGAAAAAGGGAGCAGCAAACGTGACCACCGCCCAGAGCGAGGTCGGACTCAGAGAACTGCTGGAAGCGGGTGTCCACTTCGGGCACCAGACCCGGCGCTGGAACCCGAAGATGCGCCGCTACATCTTCGGCGAGCGCGACGGGATCTACGTCGTCGACCTGATCCAGACCGAGGCCGCGTTGTCGGCCGCCACCGAATTCGTGGCCGGTGTCGCACGGAGGGGCGGGATCGTCCTCTTCGTCGGGACCAAGAAGCAGGCGCGCGATGCCGTCAAGGAGGCTGCCGAGCGGGCGGGGATGCCCTACGTCAACCATCGCTGGCTCGGAGGGCTCCTGACCAACTACCAGACGATCAGCCAGCGCATCCGGCGCCTCCACGACCTGGAGGGCTACGAGGAGGACGGGCAGCTCGAGCTGCTCCCCACCCGGGAGCGCCTGGCGGCCGAAGCCGACCTGGAGAAGCTCCGAGCCAACCTCGGGGGCGTCAAGCACATGCAGCGCCCCCCGGATGCGATCTTCGTCGTCGACCTCAACGTCGAGGAGATTGCCGTGCGCGAAGCGCAGCGCCTGCGGATCCCGATCATCGGGCTGGTCGACACCAACTGCGACCCGGACGGGATCGACTTCGTGATCCCCGGCAACGATGACGCGATCCGCTCCTGCAAGGTGATCGCCGACGGGCTCGCCGACGTGATCGCCGAGAACCGGCTCGCCTTCCTGGCCGAGGAGGAGAAGGCCCGCGCCGAGGCGGAGGCCCAGGCCGCACGAGATGCGGAGGCCCAGGCCGCCCGGGAGGCCGAGGAGGAGGCACGCCGCGCCTCCGAGGAGGCCGAGGCCAAGGTGGCTGCCGCCAACGCCGAGGCTGCGGGCGAGGCACCGCCGGCTGCCGCGGCGGGGTCCCCCGACCCCGCGTCCGCGCCGGCCGGAGAGCAGTCATGAGCGCCGAGATCAAGGCATCGGACGTCGCCGAGCTGCGCAAGCAGACCGGCGCCGGAATGATGGACTGCAAGGAGGCCCTTGCCGAAGCCGGCGGCGATATGGAGAAGGCCGCCGAGCTCATTCGGGTGAAGATGGGCAACAAGATCGGCAAGCTCTCCGACCGCGAGGCGGGAGAGGGAACGATCCAGTCGTACATCCACGCCGGCGGCAAGGTCGGCGTCATGGTCCAGGTCGACTGCAACACCGACTTCGTCGCCAAGAACGAGGACTTCACCGACTTCGCCCGCGAGGTGGCGATGCACATAGCTGCCAGCCCGACGGTGCAGTACGTCAACGACGAGGACGTGCCGGGAGAGGCCCGTGAGGCCGAGGCACGGATCTTCGCCGAGCAGGTTGCCGACAAGCCGGAGGAGATCCGGCCCAAGATCGTTGACGGCATGGTCGACAAGTGGCTGGGCGAGGTGGTGCTGCTTCGCCAGCCCCACGTAAACGCCGACCGCCACGAGGGGCAGACCATCGAGGAGATGCGAGCGGCCCTCTCGGCCAAGACCGGCGAGAACATCGTCATCCGGCGCTTCGTCCGGTACGCCGTAGGGGAGTAGGGGACATGGCAGCCGAGGCGGTCTTCCGGAGGGTGCTGGTAAAGCTCTCTGGAGAGTCGCTTCTCGGGGGCCTCGAGTACGGAACCGACCCGGCTCGCCTGGAGGACGTCGCCGGCCAGATCAGGACGGTCCGGGACCGGGGCGTCGAGGTTGCGATCGTCGTCGGTGCGGGGAATATTTACCGCGGGATGACCGGAGCCGCGGAGGGCATGGACCGTGCCACCGCGGACTACATGGGCATGCTCGCCACCCTCCTCAACGCGCTTCCCCTCCAGGACGCGCTGGAAAAGATGGGCGTCCAGACCCGGGTCCAGTCGGCGATCCACGTTGAGGAGGTTGCCGAGCCTTATATCCGCCGACGTGCCGACCGTCATCTCGAGAAGGGGCGGGTCGTGATCTTTGCCGCAGGTACCGGCAACCCGTTCTTCACTACCGACACCGCCGCCGCCCTGCGGGCGACCGAGATCAGGGCCGAGGCGATCCTGATGGCCAAGAACGGGGTCGACGGCGTTTACTCCGCCGACCCCCGAACCGACCCGGACGCGGAGCTGATCCGTGAGATCACCCACATGGAGGCGATGCGCCGCGAGCTCAAGGTGATGGACGCCACCGCCCTTGCCCTCTGCATGGAGAACTCGATGCCGATACACGTCTTCGACATGAACACCGACGGGAATATCGACCGGATAGTCTGCGGCGAGCAGGTTGGGACGGTGGTCAGCTCGTGAGTGAACTCATCGACGAACTTCTCGGCGACGCATCGGAGCGCATGAGCCGCACCGTGGAGGCCACCAACCAGGAGTTCGCCAGCGTCCGCACCGGCAGGGCGAGCCCGGCAATCCTCGACCGGGTAACCGTCGACTACTACGGAGCCGAGACCCCCCTCAACCAGCTGGCGACAATAAACGCGCCCGAGGCCCGCCTCATCACCGTTCAGCCGTTCGACGTCTCCTCCCTTCCCGCGATCGAGAAGGCGATCATGGAGGCCGACCTCGGCCTGACCCCGGGCAACGACGGCAAGATCATCCGGCTGGCCATTCCCGAGCTCAGCGAGGAGCGCCGCAAGGAGCTCGTGAAGGTCGTACGCAACATCGCCGAGGAAGGACGGGTCGCGATCCGTAACGTGCGCCGCGACGTGATGCAGGACCTGCGCGAGCTGCGTGAGGCCGGCGAGGCTGGTGCCGACGACGAGCACCGGGCCGAGGGAGAGCTCCAGAAGCTGACCGACGAGCGGGTCGCCGACCTCGACTCCCACCTGAAGGGCAAAGAAGCCGAAATCCTGGAGGTCTGATGGCCACGGGTGAGGCTTCGGCCCGCTACGTGGCGATCATCACCGACGGCAACGGCCGCTGGGCCTCCTCGCGCAACCTCCCGGTCGTAGAGGGCCACCGGGCCGGAGCCGACACGGTCAAGGCCCGCCTGCGCGACGCGGTCGACCTGGGAATCAGGGAGCTGACCGTCTACTCCTTCTCGACCGAGAACTGGTCGCGATCTCCGGACGAGGTGGCGGCCCTGATGGAGATGTTCGCCGAGAGGATCCGCAGCGAGACGCCCGAGCTCAAGGAAGAGGGCGTGAGGATGCGCTTCATCGGCCGCCGCGACCGCGTCGCCCCGGACCTGGTCGAGGCCATGGAATGGGCCGAATCCGAGACTTCAGGCGGGGACCGCCTGACGCTCTTCATCGCCTTCGATTACGGCGGGCGCAACGAAATCATCGATGCCGCCCGGCGGTATGAAGGTGGTGGCGAGGATGCCTTCCAGGAGCTTCTCTACGCGCCGGAGATGCACGACCCCGACCTCCTGATCCGCACCAGCGGCGAGATGAGGCTCTCCAACTACCTGCTCTGGCAGTGCGCCTACTCCGAGCTGGTCTTCCGGGACGAGTACTGGCCGGACTTCGACCGCGCAGCGCTCGAGGAGTGCCTCGAGGAGTTCGCCTCACGCCAGCGCCGATACGGGGGTCGCTGATGGAAGAGACGAGGGTCGTTCGCGTGGTCGAGGAGACCGAGAAGGCGCCCCGGGGGCCGATCTTCGGGCGCCGGCCAAAGGGCCGCGAACTCAAGAGCCGCAGCTCCGACCTGGTTGCCAGGATCCTGGTCGCGCTGCCGCTGATCGTCCTGGCGGTCCTCCTCGTGGCCGCGGGGGGCTGGATCTTCGCCGCCGGGCTGCTCGTCCTCGGGGTCATGGCGCTGCGGGAGCTCTTCTCGATGTTCCCCCGCTGGGCGGTGCCGGTCTTCGCCGTCTTCCTGGCCTTCGCGCTGATGATCGCCGCCGCCCGCACCGGAGGGCCGCCGCGGCTGCTTCTGGCGACCGTTGTTGCCCTCCCGGTGGTCTTCCTCGGAGGGCTGCTCGCCCCGCGGCGGGGGGACGTCCGGGGGCTGGCCCTGGGAATGCTCGGGCTGGCCTGGATCGGGCTTGCGCTTTCGCACGCGGTCATGCTGCGCGACCTCGAACACGGCGCGGCGATCCTCGTCCTGGTCCTCGTTGCGACCTTCGTGGGGGACACCGGCGCCTACTTCGGCGGCAGGGCGTTCGGCCGCCGGAAAATGGCCCCCTCGCTCTCCCCGGGAAAGACGTGGGAGGGGCTCCTGATCGGGATCCTCGCGGGCACCATCGCCGGCTGGTTCGTCGGCCTCTACCTCGACTGGCTCACCGGGCTGCAGGCCCTCCTGCTGGGCTTCTGCGCGGCCCTGATCGCGCCCCTGGGAGACCTCTTCGAGAGCGCCCTCAAGCGCGAGGCCCACACCAAGGATTCGGGGACCGTGTTCGGCGCCCACGGGGGCGTCCTGGACCGCCTTGATGCCGCCCTCTTCGCCGTCGTCGTCGGCTTCTACGTCTGGCAGGCGATGCTGTGAGCCGCCCCGGAGCCGGCTGACGTGTCACGGCGGATCGTTGTCCTCGGGTCGACCGGCTCGATCGGCACCCAGGCCCTCGAGGTTGCAGCAGGGTCGCCCGGCCTCGAGGTCATCGGCCTCTCCGCGGCGTCGAGCTGGGAGCAGCTGGTCAGCCAGGCCCGCGAGACCGGCGCCAGGAGGATCGCCCTCGCCGACCCGGCGGCCGCGGAGCGCGCCCGCAGCGAGTGGGACGGCGAGGTGCTCGAGGGTCCCGAAGGGCTGACCGAGCTCATTGCATCTTCCGGGGCCGACATGGTGCTCAACGCGCTGGTCGGTTCAGCGGGGCTGGGCCCGACGATCACGGCGCTTGCCGAGGGGATCGACCTGGCCCTGGCAAACAAGGAGTCGCTGGTCGTCGGCGGCGAGCTGGTGATGAGCCTTGCCGAGGGCTCAGGGGCGCGGCTGATCCCCGTCGACTCCGAGCATTCCGCGATCGCCCAGCTTGTCGAGGCCGAGCAGGGCCAGAGGCCCGGGTCGATCGACCGCATCGTCCTTACGGCCTCCGGCGGGCCTTTCCGCGGCAGGAGCCGCGATGAGCTGGAGGATGTCACCGTAGAGGAGGCCCTCAGGCACCCGACCTGGGATATGGGCGGGAAGATCACGATCGACTCGGCCACGCTCTTCAACAAGGGGTTGGAGCTGATCGAGGCCCACCACCTCTTCTCGATGCCCTACGAGCGGATCGATGTCGTCGTGCACCCGCAGTCGATCGTCCACTCCTGCGTCTCGCTGAGCGACGGCGCTCTCCTCGCCCACCTGGGCCATCCCGACATGAAGGTGCCGATCGCCTATGCGCTGTTGAGCCCCGACCGCTCTCTGCCCGGCCATCGCCCGCTCGACCTCGCCCAGGTTGGCCGGCTCGACTTCGAGGAGGTCGACGACGAGGCCTTCCCGGCGCTCTCAATAGCCCGTGCGGCAGGGAGGGAGGGCGGAACCGCCCCGGCCGTGATGAACGCCGCCAACGAGATTGCCGTGGCCGCATTCCTCGACGGACGCCTCCCGTTCACCGGGATCAGCTCGCTGGTGGCAGGGGTTCTCGACGTGGTGGAGCCGGGGCCTGCGAGTTCGTTCGACGCGCTGGTAGACGCCGACCGCGAAGCGCGCGCTGCGGCCTCGCGGCTGGCGGCGTAATCGCGCCCGACGGCTCCTAGACTGGATGGCGATGAGCTACCTGCTCGCCTTCCTCGGCTTCTCGGCCCTCATCTGGCTCCACGAGCTGGGTCACTACTGGGCCGCCCGCCGGGTGGGGATGAAGGTTGAGCGCTTCTCGCTCTTCTTCCCGCCCCATATCTGGAAGAAGAAGAAGGGCGAGACCGAATACGCGATCGGGATCATCCCGCTCGGGGGCTACGTGAAGATCATGGGCATGAGCCCACGGGAGGAGATACCGCCCGGGGAGGAGAGCCGCTCCTACTCGCGGATGCCGGTAGGCAAGCGGATCTTCGTCATTGCCGCCGGGCCGGCGATGAACGTGCTGGTGGCGTTCGTGATCCTCTTCGGCCTGTACGTCGTCCTGGGTACGACCACGTCCACGACGAAGGTGGACCGCCTGGAGGCCGGCTCACCCGCCGCCTCGGTCCTGCAGCCGGGGGACAGGCTGGTGGCCGTGGACGGGGTCCGCGGCGACGCCCGCGCCCTCGGGGAGCAGATCGCCACCCACCGGTGCAGCGGCGCCCAGGTGGATGGCTGCAAGTCAGCAGAGCCGGTGCGCCTGACCGTGGTGCGCAACGGACGCCAGGAGGTAATTGTCGCCAGGCCGCAATACGACGCCGAGGTGAAGCGCGCACGGCTCGGCTTCAGCTTTGCCAGCGAGAACAACCCGGTCGGGCCGGTGGATGCCGTCGGCCGCAGCGGAGCGGCGATGTGGCGAGTCTCCACCGCAACTGCGGACGCCCTGACCAGCCTGGTCTATGACCCCGAGGCCCGCAAGGAGATATCCGGGGTGGTCGGCTCCTACGAGGTCACCCGCCAGTCCTTCGAGTTTGACTGGGCCCAGGCGCTGAACGTGCTGGCCATTATCTCGCTCTCGCTGGCGCTGGTGAACCTCTTCCCGTTCCTTCCACTCGACGGTGGCCACATCTTCTGGGCCCTCGTGGAGAAGGTGCGGGGGAGGCCGGTCGCCTATTCGGTGATGGAAAGGGCGAGCGTGGTCGGCTTCGTGCTGGTCCTCATGCTCTTCGCCGTCGGCCTATCGAACGACCTGGGCCGATTGCAGGGTGAAGGCTTCGGGATCCGCTGACGAGCACAGAGGCGCCCGGCACGGTAAATTCCCGCCCAACGACCCCCGACTGGAGAGACCGAAATGAGCACCGACGCCAAGCAGGCCAAGACCGTTGCCGAGGCAGTACGCCTGACCGCAGCCGGACACCCCGACGAGGTCTGGGTCAAGACCAGGGACGGCTCGACCTCCTTTACCTGGGCCGAGGGCGTCGACCAGATAGACCGGATCGCCGGGGGCATGCGCAAGCTCGGCGTTGGCCGCGGCGACACCGTGGGGATCATGCTCGTCAACCGTCCCGAGTTCCACCCGATCGACCTCGGCGTGGTGACCGCGGGCGGCACCCCGTTCTCGGTCTACCAGACCTATACCGCCGAGCAGATCGAGTACCTCCTCAACGACGCCGCCAGCAAGGTCGTCGTGACCGAGCAGGCCTTCCTCCCGGTGGTCCAGGAGGCCTGTGCCGATGTCGAGCATTCCCCGACGATCGTCCTCATCGACCCGCCCGACGACGGCGCCCCGGATGGGGTCGTCACACTCGAGGAGCTGGAGGCGATGGATCCGGGCTTCGATGGCGCCGCTGCTGCTGCCGAAGTGACTCCCGAGGACGTGCTGACACTGATTTACACCAGCGGAACCACCGGTCCGCCCAAGGGTGTCCAGCTCTCGCACGAGAACCTCCTGACCATGGTGGCCTCGACCGACGACATCGTGAATTTCCCGCCCCGCTCGCGGGTGATTAGCTGGCTCCCGGCGGCTCACATCGCCGAGCGCGGCGCCCACCACTACCTGCCGGTCATCTTCGGCTTCGAGGTCACGACGGTCAGCGACCCGCGGACAGTTATCCAGGTGCTCCCGGAGGTCCACCCGCAGTGGTTCTTCGCCGTCCCGCGCATCTGGGAGAAGCTCAAGGGCGGCCTGGAGGGCATGCTCGCTTCCCAGGAGGGAGAGGCCAAGGAGGCCCTCGAGACGGCAATCGCCGACGCCACCGAGAAGGTGCGGCTCGAGCAGGCCGGCAAGGAGGTGCCTGCCGACCTCGCCGAGCGCGTCGCCGAGGCCGACGAGAAGTACTTCGCCGGGCTGCGGGCAACCCTTGGCCTGGACCAGGTCGTCACCATCAACGTGGGCGCGGCGCCGACCCCGCTTGAGGTCCTTGAGTTCTTCCACGCCATTGGGCTGCCGCTCGCCGAGCTGTGGGGAATGTCGGAGACCAGCGGCGTCGGCACGGTCAACCCGCCCGAGAAGGTCAAGCTGGGGACCGTTGGACCCCCGCTGCCGGGTGTCGAGCTCAAGCTCGCCGACGACGGCGAACTGCTCATCAAGGGCGGCCTGATCATGCTCGGCTACCGCAACATGCCCGAGGCCACCGCGGAGGCGATCGACCCTGAGGGCTGGCTCCATACCGGCGACATCGCCGAGATCGACGAGGATGGGTACGTCAAGATCGTCGACCGCAAGAAGGAGCTGATCATCAATGCCGCCGGCAAGAACATGTCCCCGGCGAACATCGAAGCCGAGATCAAGAGCGCCTCGCCGCTGATCGACCAGGTGTGCTGCATCGGGGACGCCCGGCCGTACAACACCGCGCTGATCAGCCTCGACGCCGACTACGCGCCGATCTGGGCCGGCCAGCAGGGGATCGAGGACGCGTCGATCGCCTCCCTCTCGGAGAATGAGCAGCTGCTCGCCGCGATCCAGGAAGCGGTCGACGAGGGCAACACAAAACTCGCCCGGGTCGAGCAGATCAAGAAGTTCAAGGTCCTTCCGGCGGAGTGGGGACCGGGCGGGGACGAGCTGACGCCCACCTCGAAGCTGCGGCGCAAGCCGATCGCCGAGAAGTACTCGGCGGAGATCGAAGAGCTTTACGCCTAAACCTGGGGGCCGGCCGGGCAGGCGTGTGAAGGTCGCACGTCGCCCGGCGTCCGGCAGCCCAGGAGGGCGAGGTCGGTCTCGAACTCGAACCTGAGCCGTTCCAGGACCTGGAGCGCGCCTTTCCGCCCGCCGACGGCAAGGCCCCAGAGGACCGGGCGCCCGACGAGCACGGCACGTGCCCCGAGGGCCAAGGCGACGAGGATGTCCCTTCCCCGGCGGATGCCGCCGTCGACGAGCACCTCGACCCGTCCGTCGACTGCGGCGACCACTTCGGGAAGGACGAAGGCGGTGGCCTGGACGCCGTCGAGCTGGCGCCCGCCGTGATTGGAGACGATCACCGCGGAGGCTCCGTGCTCGCAGGCCAGCGCCGCATCCTCGGCTGTCAGGATTCCCTTGACGATGACCGGCAGGGGGGAGGAGGCGGCCATCTCCGCGAAGCGCTCCCAGGTAACCGCAGGGTCGACGATCGAGAAGAACTCCTCGACCGTGACCCCTTCCGAGCGGCCCAGGGCACTGCTCACCGCCGGCATGTCCACGCCATGGGGCACGCGGAAGCCGGTGTGCAGGTCGCGTTCGCGCAGGCCAGGGCGCGGGGCGTCCACCGTCAGCACGATCGCCGAGTAGCCGGAGGCGGCGGCGGCGGCGATCAGCGACTCGTTCAGCGACGGCTCTCGCGTGAGGTAGAGCTGGAACCAGCGGGGGGCCGGTGGAGCCGCAGCCGCCAGCTCGGCCGGGCCGATCGTGGCGAGGGTCGAGAGCGTCATCAGCGTGCCGGCCTCGGCGCTCGCCTCGGCGGTAGCGAGCTCCCCGCGGGCGGTGGCCAGGCGGTGCAGTGCCGTCGGGGCGACGATCGCCGGGAAGGAGATCGGGCTCCCGAGGACGGTCGTCGACGGGTCCACCTCGGAGACGTCAACCAGCATCCTCGGGCGCAGGGCATGGCGACCCCAGGCCTGCCGGTTGGCCGTGACGGTCAGCTCGTCGCCGGCGCCGCCGGCGTAGTAGCCGAGGGAGCCCTCGGGAAGGCACAGGGCGGCGGCCCGCTCGAAGTCCTCAACGCTCACCGGGGCGGGGCTGCTCACCGCGCGAGCCTACATCGGGCCAGCCGCCTTGGGCCGCGCGGGGGCGCTCCCCGTAGACTGGGGGTATGGCTTCAGAGCGCCAGATAAGCGTTGGCGGTGTCCTCGTGGGCGGGGGCGCGCCGGTCGCCGTCCAGACGATGACCAAGACCGAGACGGCGAACCTCGAGCAGACGCTGGCGCAGATCAACCGCTGCGCGGAGGCTGGAGCCGACCTGGTCCGGGTAGCCGTGCCCCGCGAGGAGGACGCCGTCGCCCTGAAGGCGATCGTCGAAAAGGCGCCGGTCCCGATCATCGCCGATATCCACTTCAACCACACCCTGGCGCTCAAGGCGATAGACGCCGGGGCGGCCTGCGTGCGTCTAAATCCGGGGAATATTGGCGGACCCGAAAAGGTTGCCGAGGTGGTCGCCGCAGCAAACGCGAAGGGCACGCCGCTCCGGATCGGCGTCAACTCGGGATCGCTGCCCAAGCACCTCCGCGAGCTCGAGTACACAAATCCCGTAGAGGCCCTCGTTACGGCAGCGGTCGAGTTCGTCGAGCTCATGGAACGGCTCGACTTCACCAACTTCAAGGTCTCGATGAAGTCGACGAGCGTCCCCAACACCATTGCCTCGAACCGGCTCCTCTCCGAAAGGATTCCCTACCCCCTTCATCTCGGTGTCACCGAGGCCGGGACCAAGTGGGCCGGGTCCCTGAAGTCGGCGGTGGGCCTCGGAACGCTCCTGGCCGACAACATCGGGGACACGATCAGGATCTCGCTCTCCACCTTCCACGCCGAGGAAGAGGTGAAGGTGGCCTGGGAGATCCTCAAGGCCCTCAAGCTCCGCGAGCGCGGCCCGGTCCTGATCGCCTGCCCGACCTG
>JBBASZ010000001.1:24234-33494 GCA_040398965.1 Solirubrobacteraceae bacterium
CGCTACTACGAGTCGGACAAGAAGGTGGTCAGGGACGAGAAGGCCGCGGCAGAGGCTGCCCAGTGGCTCTCGGAGAACGAGGACATGTCGGCGATGACCCCCGAGCGCATGGCCCAGCTCGAGCAGGAGGCCAGCGATGCGGCCGGAGGCGGGCAGGAGCTGCTCGACGCCGCCGGGGTCAGCCAGAAGCCGGTGGTGGACGAGGAACAGTCGCCGACCGCCGGCCGGCGCTTTACGCGCGCCTAGCGGCGGCGCTTGACGGTCACCGAGCTGGAAGTGTTCTTCCGGTCGGCGCCGCCGGTGTCCGACCCGACCCAGGTGAAGCGGAACGAGGCCCTGCCGGAGACCGGGGTGCGAACCACGAAGTAGCCATTGGCGTCGGTAGTTACCTTCGTGAGCTCACGGAAACCGCCCGAGCCCGCCTTGCGCTCAAGGGTCACCTCGTGGACCGTTCCGGGGCGGACCTGGCCCCAGAGCTTCGCGCTCGTGGAACCGCGCGGCAGGCTGGCCCAGAACGGCTGCGGCCAGGTTGCGCGTGAGGGCTTGCGGCGCCCGTCGTACAGGTAGAGGCCGGACTGCCAGCCCGAGTAGGCGAAGGCCCCCTGGCCCTTGTCACGGACCGGGTCGTCGCGCCAGAGGTACTGGACGAGCAGCTTCACGCGCGGCTGGCGCCAGGCCAGGTAGGCGCCCTCCTGCAGCCATCGCGACTGCTCGGCGAAGCTCACGCCGCTGAAGGGGTCGGGCGGGTTGGTCTGGTATCCCCACTCGGTGTAATAGAGGTTGAACTTCTGGCCGGGGGCAGCATGGTTCTCCACCGTTCCGGCCTTCTGCATGGCGTCCACGGTCTTCAAGAGCCGCCCGGTGTCGGCAATCCCCGCCTCGTCGCTGTTGCGGAAGCTCACCGACGGGGCGGCGACGCGCGTATGGGGGTGGTAGGCAATCCCGTCTGCCCCGAGCGTCCCCGCCGAGCGGCAGCCGCTCGTCGAGTTGTCTCGCCGGAGCTTCTTGTTGATGCAGCCGAGCGAACGAAGCCAGAGGAGAGGCCTCATCGTCGCGTTGGCCGAGGTGGGAGCGTCGCCGCGCGAGGCGGTCGAACCGAGGTATATCTCGGCGGCCGGGTCGGCTTCCCGAACCTTCGGCACCGCCGCCTTCCAGAGGTTCCGGTAGAGGGCCGGGGATGCCGGCTTGCAGCGACGACCGCTGCAGGTGAACTGCGGCTGCAGCCAGTTGGCCAGGTTGGGCTCGTTCCAGATTATGTAGCGGTTGACGCGGCCCGCGTAACGCCGGGCGACGGCCGAGGCAAAGAGGGCGAACTTCGCCGGGTCCGGCTTGTAGCGGGCGTTGCGCCGAGACGGGAACTGCGAACTCCAGACCGGCCCCGGGCCGGTAATCGTCACGATCGGCTCGATACCCCGCTGGCGAAGGAGGTCGATCGTCTGGTCAAGCGGAGCCCAATCGTAGTTCGGGTCGTTCGGGTTGGACGGGTCGAACCCGGCCGGTGCCGTGGCACTGTCGCGGCCGGGGGCGATGTAGTTCCAGATGGCGAGGACGCGGGTGACTTCCACGCCGACGTTCTGCCAGTCGCGGATCGTGTCCGGGGCGAGCTGCGGGAGCCTCTGGGTGACCCCGTCGTCGGCGATGCCGACCTGCATGTCGCTGCTCGCCGAAGCGGCAGGGGCGAACGCGGCTAATGCGAGCGCGCAGAGGGATACGGCAACTGGCAAGCGGGCCATCAGGAGAGAAAACCCCGCCCCGCGGCGGAAGTTGCGCGCGGAGCGGGTTTCGCGTGAGCGGTTTCGGGCCTTAGCCCCTGGCGGCGGCGTAGCGCTCAGCCACGACCGGCCAGTTGACGGTGTTCCACCACGCCTTCAGATAGTCGGGACGGCGGTTCTGGTAGTTGAGGTAGTAGGCGTGCTCCCAGACGTCGTTGCCCAGGAGCGGAGTCTGCCCGGCCGTAAGCGGTGAATCCTGGTTGGGGGTGGAGACCACGGCGAGCGAGTCGCCGTCGAGCACCAGCCAGGCCCAGCCGGAGCCAAACTGGCCGACGCCGGCAGCCTCGAAGGCCTCCTTGAAGGCGTCGAACGACCCGAAGGCCGCGACGATCGACTCGCCGAGCTCGCCATCAGGCTCGCCGCCGCCGTCGGGACTCATCGACTCCCAGAAGAGGGTGTGGTTCAGGTGTCCGCCGCCGTTGTTGCGGACGGGACCCTGGATGTCGGCGGGGAGCTCATCGAGGGCGACGACGATCTCCTCGATCGGGCGGTCGGCCCAGTCGGTGCCCTCCACGGCGGCGTTGAGCTTGTCCACGTAAGCCTGGTGGTGCTTGTCGTGGTGGAGCTTCATCGTTGCCTCGTCGATGTGGGGCTCGAGCGAGTCGTACGGGTACGGAAGATCGGGAACCTCAAAGGCCATCGTTCGTTCTCCTTGAGTTCGGGGCCTGAACCTCGCCTAGCGTAGCGGAGCCAGGGGGTAGGCTTCGCGGCCATGCGGATGAGCCAGCTGATGCTTCCGACCGAGCGCGACGCGCCCGCCGACGCGCAGGCTCTCTCGCACATTCTCGGTGTCCGGGCGGGGCTGGTACGCCAGCTCGGGGCGGGCCTGTGGACCTGGCTGCCGGCAGGCTGGAGGGCACACCAGCACGTCACCGACGTGATCCGTGAGGAGATGGACGCCATCGGCGCGCAGGAGTTGCTCATGCCGGTGCTCCAGCCCCGTGAGCTCTGGGCTAGGACCGGGCGGGACACGATCGACGAGGTCTTCCGCCTCGGTGACCGTCGTGGTTCTGAACTCGTACTCGCGATGACCCACGAGGAGCCGGTCACCTTTCACGTCTCGCAGGTGGTCAGGTCGTATCGCGACCTGCCGCTCGTGCTCTACCAGTTCCAGACCAAGGCCCGTGACGAGCCGCGCCCGCGCGCCGGGGTTCTGCGCACGCGGGAATTCATAATGAAGGACTCCTACTCGTTCGACCGGGACGAGGCCGGCCTCGAAGTCAGTTACGGGAAGCACATCGAGGCCTACGATCGGATCTTCGACCGCTGTGGGCTGGAGTGGTACCGGGTCGAGTCGTTCGTGGGGATGATGGGCGGAAGCGGTGCCCACGAGTACATGGCACCGTGCCCGGCCGGGGAGGACGAGGTAGCGCTGGCGCCTGGTTATGCGGCCAACGTCGAGGTCGCTTCGGCCGATGCCGCGCCGGCCAGCCTCCCGGCCCCGAGGGATCAACCGGAAGAGGCAGCCACGCCCGGGGCTGCCGAGATATCAGCAGTCGCGGCGGCGCTTGGCGTGGCGGAATCCTCACTGCTCAAGGCCTTTCCGGTGGTCACCGATGACGGCACATTCGTCCTGGCGGTGGTCCGCGGCGACCACCGCGTGAACGAGGTCAAGCTGGAGGGCGCGCTGGCATCCTCCTTCCGGCCCGCCGGCGAGGAGGAGATCGAGGCGGAACTGGGCCCTCCCGGCTTCATCGGCCCGGTCGGTGCCTCCTGCCGGGTGCTTCTCGACGATGCGGTTGCGGCGCAGGGCGGCGGCGGCTGGGCCTGTGGAGCCAACCGGCCCGATACCCACCTCGTTGGCGTCGAGCCGGGACGCGACTTTGCCTTCGAACCAGCCGATATCAGGCGCGTGGAGGAGGGGGACACGGTCCCCGGTGGGGAGATCCGACTTGAGCCCGCGATCGAAGTCGGGAACATCTTCAGGCTGGGCACCCGGTACTCCGAGGCTTTGGGCGCCACCTACCTGGACGAGGAAGGGGTGGAGCGGCCGATCGTGATGGGCTCCTACGGCATCGGGCCGGCACGGATCGTCGCGGCGGCGATCGAGCAGAACGCCGACGACAACGGGATTGCCTGGCCCCGGTCAATTGCGCCGTGGGAGGTTGAGCTGGTCGGGCTCGGAAAGCCCGGGAGCGATGAGGAGCGCGCCGCAGACGCGCTTTACGAGGAGCTGCAGGCCGCCGGGATCCAGGTCCTCTACGACGACCGCGATGCGAGCCCGGGCGAGAAATTCACCGACGCCGAGCTCCTCGGCTGCCCGCTGAGGCTGACAATCGGGCGCAGGAGCCTGGAGTCGGGGCAGGCCGAGGCCCAGGGACGCCGGGGCCTGGTCGAGC
This sequence comes from Solirubrobacteraceae bacterium, assembly GCA_040398965.1. Taxonomy (GTDB): domain Bacteria; phylum Actinomycetota; class Thermoleophilia; order Solirubrobacterales; family Solirubrobacteraceae; genus F1-60-MAGs163. The sequence goes on from JBBASZ010000001.1 coordinate 28,346, forward strand.
TCGAGGGCCCGGCGATCGGGAGCGGCGCCGCGGCAGCGGTGACCGCCCTCCTTGGCGACCTGCCGTGAGTCACGGCCGCTCCCGCATGACCTTCCGCCGGTTCTCCGGGCTTGACCGCTCGGGGCCGCCGCCGCCGGAGACCCAGCCGGGGGCTCCGCTTCGTCCCTGGACCATCCCCAACGCCATCGGCTACCTGCGGCTGGCGCTGATTCCGGTCTTCCTCGTGCTGGCGTGGGAGAGCGACGGGGTCTCCTTCTGGTCGGCGGTGACCTTCGGAGCAATCGCCGTCGGCGACTACATCGACGGCATCGCCGCCCGGGTAACAGGCCAGTACAGCCGGCTGGGTTCGATGCTCGACCCTGTGGTGGATCGACTCTTCGTGATCGCCGGGGTGGTGGTCTGCTGGCAGTTCGACCTCCTCTGGAGGCCGTTGCTCGCGCTGATCGTCGTTCGCGAGCTGCTGATGCTGATCGTCGGCCCGTTCCTGCTGCGGCGCGGCGCGCGCATCGAGGTCAACTGGTGGGGCCGCTGGGGGGTCTGGCCGGCGATGGCTGGCATCTTCCTGGCCCTCTGCGGCCTCTGGGTGGTCGGTTCGGTCATGGTCGCCGTAGGCGTGATCCTGCTCTACGTGGCCAGCGCCCTGTACGTGGTTTCGGCGCGCCGGCAGATCGCGGAAAGCAAGGCCTCAACCTGAAGTTGAACGTCAACTTTTCGCTGGTATGCTCGCGGCCGCGTGACCGCCGTCCACTGTCCGGAATGCTCATTCGCCAACTCTGAGGGCGCCTCTTACTGCCAAAAGTGCGGTGCCTACATCGGCGACCCCGGAGAGCAGCAGCGTGAATCGACGGCGACGTACCGGATCGACCAGGAGAGCGGCGAGCTCGTGCCGGTTGAGATCGACGAGCTTGTCGACGCTCAGGGGGCGGCCCTCGTCATCCGCTCAGGAGGCGGCCGCGTAGGAGAGAGCTTCGCCCTTGGGGGCGAGCGGATGGGCGTCGGGAGGGGTCCGGACAATGAGATCTTCCTCGACGACATCACGGTTTCGCGCAATCACGCCCTGTTCGTGCGGCGGGGTAGCAGCTGGTTCATCGACGACCTCGGGTCGCTCAACGGCAGCTACGTGAACCGCAGGCGCGTCGACAGCCAGGAGCTGGAGGACGGGGACGAGCTCCAGATCGGCAAGTTCAAGCTCACCTTCTTCTCGCGCTGATGCCTACCGCCCGCCAGGCCCAGAAGAAGATCGCCTCCTCGCCTGCCCGTCCGGAGCCGCGGCGCAGCAAGCCGATGACTATCGGGGCGGTCTGCAAGACGCTCTCCTCGGAGTTCCCGGACATCTCGATCTCCAAGATCCGTTACCTGGAGAACCAGCGGCTCCTGGCCCCGAACCGGACGCCCGGGGGCTACCGCCTCTACTCGCAGGCCGACGTAGCCAGGCTGCGCACGATCCTGCGGCTTCAGCGCGACGAGTTCCTGCCGCTCAAGGTGATCCGGCAGGAGCTCGCAGTCGGGCGTTCGGACAGCGCCGCCCCCCGAAAGGCGAAGGACTCCGCCGCCGCCCGCCCGGGCCGTCTTCCCTCGGTGGTGCCGGCGTCCCCGGAGGCAACCTTCTCGCGGGCGGAGATGCTGGAGGAGACGCGCGCGAGGCCGGAGCTCGTGGACGAGCTGGTCGAGTTCGGCCTGGTCAAGGGCTCCGGCGAGGGTGATGAGCAGACCTTCACCGCCACGGAGTGCGAGGTGGTGAGGGCCGCTGTCGAGCTCTCCCGCTACGGGGTAGAGGGACGCAACCTTCGGGTCTTCAAGAGTTCGGCCGACAGGGAGGCCGCGCTGCTGCAGCAGATCCTTTCCCCGGGGCTGCGCTCCCGCAACGCCGAGCGGCGCCAGGAGGCAACCGAAGCCCTTGAGGACCTCGCTGCGGTCACGACGCACCTCAAGCACCTCCTGCTTGTCGGGGACCTGCGCTCGCTGGTCTCGTGAGCGCCCTCGAGGGGTTCATCCGGACGATCCCGGATTTCCCGCAGCCCGGAATCGCCTTCCGCGACATCACTCCGCTCCTGTCCGATGCCGAGGCGCTCAACGTCGCCGTCTCGGGAATGGCCCGCCAGGCGAGCGCGCTGGGTGCCGACGTCGTGATTGGCGCCGAAGCGAGGGGATTTCTCCTGGGCCCGGCCCTGGCCCGAGAGCTGGGGTGCGGCTTCGTGATGGCCAGGAAGCCCGGCAAGCTGCCGTATGCCACGCTCAGCGCCGCCTACGCCCTCGAGTACGGATCCGAAAGCCTTGAGCTTCACGACGACGCGATCTCCGAAGGTCATCGCGTGCTCGTCCACGACGACCTCCTGGCCACCGGGGGAACCGCCCAGGCGGTTCGGGAGCTGGTGGAGAAGAGCGGTGGGGAGGTGGTCGGCTTCTCGTTCCTGATCGAGCTGGACGGGCTCGGGGGGCGCGAACGCCTCAGCCCCCTGGCGGTCGAGAGCCTGATGAGGCTCGAGGCGGGCTGAGGTGCCGCGCGTTCGCCGCAGCCGGCGCATCTCGGCACCGCAGGCTGAGGTCTGGCGGCTCGTGAGCGATCCGGGCCAGCTTCCGAGCTGGTGGCCCCGCGTCGTCCGGGTGGAGGGCATCTCCGGCTCCGGAAGCCGCTTCACCGAGGTCCTGCGGACCGACGCCGGACGCGACCTGCGAGCCGACTTCAACGTCGTAGAGCGGGAGAAGCCGACGCTCTGGCGGTTTGCGCAGGAGATAGGCGACGACCCCTTCTCGAAGGTCCTGAGCCGCTCGGAGACGCTCGTCGAGCTTGAGGGCGACAGCGACGGAACGGTCGTAACCATCCAGGTCGATCGCAGCCTCAGGGGGATGGCCCGCCTTGGAGGCTTTCTTTTCCGTGGCGCGACGAAGAGGCACATCGAAGAGGCACTCGACCGCCTGGAGGAGCTTCATGGCCAGAGGTGAGATGCGCTACTGGGGGTGGGGCGAGGACGAGCATGCGCCTGCCGTAAACGGTCACCTGGTCGACTGGCTCTCGGAGCGGCTGGGAGGCGTGGGTGAACCGTCAGCCCCGGCCTCCGTTGACGAGTTCGGGGGAGCGGAGGGGCATCTCGGGCGCAAGAGCCTGGCTCGCCTCGAGCGGGTTGTCGGCGCCGAGGCGGTCTCTACCCGCCTGCATGATCGTGTCGTGCACGCCGCGGGCAAGGGCTACCCCGACCTCGTCCGGATGCGCGAGGCAAAGGACTTCAGCCTGCCCGACGCGGTTGTCTGGCCGGCCGATGCCGTCGAAGTCGCCGGAGTCCTGGAGCTTTGCGCCCGGCGGAGCATTGCCGTAGTCCCGTTCGGAGGGGGGACGAGCGTCGTCGGGGGTGTCGAGCCGCTCAGGGGAGGACATCAGGGAGTCATCACGCTGGACACATCCAGGCTTCGCCAGGTCATGGCGATCGACCAGGTCTCGCGGGTGGCACGGCTGGGTGCCGGGCTGCGCGGCCCGGAGGTCGAGCATGCTCTGAAGGCTCAGGGCCTCACTCTCGGCCACTTCCCGCAGAGCTTCGAGTATTCAACGGTCGGTGGTTGGGTGGCCACGCGTTCGGCGGGGCAGGCCTCGAGCGGATACGGCCGAATCGACGACCTGGTGCGGGGGGTGCACCTCGTGGCTCCGGACGGGGAACTGAACCTCGGCGCCCGCCCGGCCAGCGCGGCCGGTCCCGACCTTCGAGAGCTTGTAGTCGGCTCCGAGGGGGCCTTCGGCGTCATAACCGACGCCGAGCTGGAGGTTGCTCCACAGCCCGAGGAGGTTCGCTACGAAGCCTTCGTGTTTCCCGGGTTCGCCGCCGGTGCGCAGGCGTTCCGCGAGCTGGCCCAGGAGGAGATCCAGCCGGAGGTGACCCGAATCTCAGACGAGGACGAGACCGAGTTCTACCTCGCCGCTGCGGGCCTTGACGGGAGCAGGCGCCGCCTACTGGAGCGCTATCTCGCCGTCCGGGGGGTAGACCTCGGGAGCTGTGCCCTGGCGGTGCTGGGCTGGGAGGGAGAGCGCGGAAGCTGCCAGCGGCGACGAGCAGCGGCGATGGCCGCGATCCGGCGCCACGGCGGCCTCAGCATCGGGACGGGGCCTGGGCGGACGTGGGCCCGCGGACGCTTCGAAGGCCCGTATCTGAGGGACGAGCTGATGGCCCGCGGAGTGATGGTCGAAACGCTCGAGACGGCGACCACGTGGGCCAACGCCGAGAACCTGTACCGGGCAGTGCGTTCGGCCCTGGAGGACGAGGCGCCCGTTGTCGGCTGCCACATCTCGCACGTCTACCCGACCGGCTGTTGCCTCTACTTCACCTTCCTGGCGCGCCAGGAGCCAGGGGCCCTGATCGGTCAGTGGGAGCGGGTCAAGCGTTCGGCGTGCGAGGCAATCGTTGAGGCTGGCGGAACGATTACGCACCACCACGGGGTCGGTGCCGACCACCGTCGCTACCTCAAGCGCGAAGACGGCAAGACGGGAATCCGGATGATTCGCTCGGCCAAGGCGGCGATCGACCCGACCGGGGTCATGAATCCCGGAAAGCTGGTCTGACCGGGATCAGCCGCTGGCGGAGGTAATCGCGCCGCTCAGGTAGGTCTTGCCCGGGGTGGTGGGGTTCTGCCCCGTTTCAAGGGTGATCAGCAGCGTCTTGTAGGCGCTGGGGCTCACCGGCACCACGGCCTGCGCCCCGACCTGGCCGCGGTTGTTGACGGCGGAGAAGTAGCCGAGCCAGACCGGCTTTCCGCTCCCACCACTCATCCAGACGCCGTAGCCCGACCCCTTGGGTGCCTTGGGCATGTCCTGGGCGGCGACGCCGAGGACAGTCTGGCCCTGCTGGCGGGCGAACTGGGCGATCCCCAGCGCCTTCGGCGCAGGGGCCCCGGGGGGTGGCTTGAGCCGCGCGGCGGCCAGTGGCGTTGCGTTGGCGTCACGCTGGGCGGCGTTGGTCCCCTGCGTGGCGTTTCCGCCCCCGTCGGGTGCGGTCGCTCGGCCGACGAAGAGTCCGACGGCGACGAGTGCCAGCCCGGCAGCCCCGGCCAGGAAGAGTTTCCCGGCCCGCCGCTGAGTGGGCTTCGCGGCAACTGCACCAGTTGCGGGCGCCGATGAAGCTGCAGAGGCGGGGAGGCCGTCGTCGTCTTCGCTGAGCCTCGGGGC
>JBBASZ010000001.1:33594-76431 GCA_040398965.1 Solirubrobacteraceae bacterium
GCGCGGCTGCGCACCTCCCGCTCCTGGATGTGCAGCGAGCCGGCTATGGCCGAGTAGCTGCTGCCCTGCGTCAGGAGCAGGCGCAGGACGGCCAGCTGGTCGGCCGGGAGGTCGTTCGGGGAAGCCATCGTGAGAGAGCCTAGAGCAGCGCTGCCGGTAGGGTCCCCGCCATGTCAGGTGGAGAGGGAGGCGGCGAATTCGAACCCGCGGTTCCGCTGGACAGGACGTTTGACGCCCTGATCGGCCTGAAGGTCGACGAGGTGGGAGAAGAGCTCGCGCGCGGGCATCTCGAGGTATCCGACCACCATCGCCAGCCGTTTGGGATCGTCCACGGCGGCGTGCTGGCCGCGATTGCCGAGTCGCTGGCGTCAATGGCGACAGCGGCGGCGGTGATTCCCGGGGGCGAGATTGCCGTTGGGCTCTCCAACCAGACCAGCTTCCTGAGGCCGGTCATCGGCGGCACCGTCCATGCCGAAGCGCGACGGCGCCACCGGGGCCGCACGACCTGGGTATGGGAGGTCGACCTCACCGACGACGAAGGGCGCCTCTGCGCGATCGTCCGGATGACCATTGCGGTGCGGCCGATGCCCGGCCGCTAGCCGCGGTAACGGCTCGTGATCGGCATGCGGCGGTCGCGCCCGAACGCCTTCCCGGTCACCTTCACGCCCGGCGGCTGCTGGCGGCGCTTGTACTCGGCGCGGTCGATCAGCCCGGCGACCCGGACGACGGTGTCGCGGTCGAAGCCGCCGGCGACGAGCTCTTCGATCCCCAGGTCCTGCTCGACATATCCCTCGATCAGGGGGTCGAGGATGTCGTACGGAGGGAGCGAGTCCTGGTCGCTCTGGTCCGGCCGCAGTTCCGCCGACGGCGCGCGGGTGAGAACCGTCTCGGGGATCGGGTTGTCCGGACGCCGGTTCCGCAGCTCGCACAGCCTGTAGACGAGCGTCTTGGGCACGTCCTTGATTACGGCAAAGCCACCGGCGCTGTCGCCGTAGAGCGTCGAATAGCCGACGGCCATCTCGGACTTGTTCCCGGTTGTGAGGACAAGGGAGCCGAACTTGTTGGATATGGCCATCAGGTAGTTGCCCCGAATGCGCGCCTGGAGGTTCTCCTCGGTTATGTCCGGTTCCTGGCCGCTGAAGAGCGGGCCGAGGCGCTCGAGGTAGCTGTCGAAGACCTCTCCGATCGGCAGCTCGATCAGGTCGACGTGAAGTGCGGCGGCAAGGGCGTGGGCATCGTCGTACGTCCCGCTGGACGTGTATTGGGAGGGCATCGTCACGCAGGCAACTCGCTCGGGGCCCAGGGCGTCAACCGCGACGCAGGCCACGAGTGCGGAGTCGACGCCGCCTGACAGCCCGAGGACGACGCCGGGGAAGCCATTCTTGTTGGTGTAGTCCCGGGTGCCGAGGACGAGCGCGGAGTAGACCGCTTCGTCGTCGGTCATGACCGGTGCCACTGAAGGGGCGAGCGGCTCCCCCGGTAGCCCGCCGGCCGGCTTCCAGGTAGCCAGGAGGTCGGCGGCCTGCGGGTCGGAGGGCTGCCGGTCGGGCGGGTCGATGTCGCATATGAGCAGCTCGGGTTCGAACTGTGCGGCCCGGGCAACGAACTCACCGCCGGCATTCAGGACGAGAGAGTGGCCGTCGAAGACGAGCTCATCCTGGCCGCCTACCTGGCCGCAGAAGGCGACCGCGCAGCCGGTCTCGCCACATCGCTCGCGAAGCATCTGTTCCCTGGTCTCTCCCTTCCCGTACTGCCACGGCGAGGCTGAGAGGTTGACGATCACGGCTGCCCCGGCAGCGGCCTCGGCGCTCGCCGGGGGGCCGGAGAGCCAGATGTCCTCGCAGATGGTGATTCCAACCCGCACGCCGGCGACCTCGACTACGGCCGGCCTGCTGCCGGCGTCGAAGTACCGGTGCTCGTCGAAGACGCCGTAGTTGGGCAGGTGAATCTTGCGGTAGGTCGCGACGTGCCGGCCTCCGGCGAGGATGGCCGCGGCGTTGTAGACCCGTTCGCCGTCGGCCTCGGGGAAGCCGATGATGCAAGTGGTATCCGCGCTGAGGGGGGCAAGCTCGGCGATGGCCTGCCTTGCGTCGTCCAGGAAGTGGCGCTTGTGGAGGAGGTCCTCCGGCGGGTAGCCGGTGACGGCCAGCTCTGCCGAGACGAAGAGCTCGGCTCCCCGGGCGGAGGCGTCCCCGATTGCGGCGGCGAGCATCTCCCGGTTGCCCGGTATGTCGCCGACTACGGGGTCCAGCTGGGCGAGGGCCAGGCGCAACGAATCAGGCCTGCGCGAAAGAGATGGTGCCCGGGGTAACGGCGGTTTCGGAAGTGTGCCTGTCGCGGAGCGGGACCTTCGGCCTCCCGGTCTCGGCGGCCAGCGCCAGCTCGAACATCGCCGCTTCGAAGTCCTCGACGACGTCGCCCAGGTCGGGCATGGAGTCGTAGTCGGCCAGCAGCCCGAAGCAGAGTCGCCCGCAGTAGCTCATCGCGGCTACGCCAAGGGCGGTCTTCTCGGAAAGCGGCACCACCGGGTAGATGGCTGTCATACGTCGCCCGGCGAGGTAGAGGGGAACCTGTGGCCCGGGAACGTTGGTGACGGTGAGGTTGAAGAGCCGCTGCCGGGCCTGGAGCTTTGCTGCCTGGCTGGCGATAGTCGGCGGCGCGAAGCCGGCGAGCTCGGTGATGGCCTCGGCCCCAAGTGCCTGGTCGGAGTTCTTGAGGTCTCCCATGGCGTCGTGCACGATCCGGAACGCGGCGGCCGGATCTGTCTCGCCCACGGGAAGGGGCGCCCAGAGGGCTGAGACCTGGTTACCGAGGCTCCCCTGCTCGTCAGCTGTCCGCACCGAAACCGGGACCATCGTCCGGAGCACCAGCCCTTCGGTATCGACGCCCCTCCGGCGCAGCCAGCGTCCCAGCCCAAGCGCGACGGTGGCGAGAACGGCGTCGTTGATCGTTCCGTCGAGGCCGTTCTTGATCTCCTTGAACAGCTCGAGCGGGACGTTCACCCACCCGTACCGGCGGTGGCTGCCGATCCTGCGGTTCAGGGGAGTGTCGGGGGCGGCCCCGGTGCTGCTGACGAGCAGTGACCCGGTCACCTCGAGCTTCTCGGCCAGCCGGCCGATGGCCCGGGTGGGCTGGCTGACCAGCTCGCCGGCGGCCCGCACCGGACCAAGCGGGTCGGCAAGCCGGTCCTGGATCACTCCGGCCACCAGCTCCCCCTCCGTGGGCTGGGGTCGGGGCGCCCACGGAGCCGAAGGGGGGCCGACAGGGCTTGCCTCCTCGGATGTCGAAAAGAGCACTGCGGTGATGTCGACCCCGGAGATTCCGTCGACGAGGGCGTGGTGGGTCTTGGCGATCAGGGCGAACCTCTCCGTGCCGTCGGCTGCGGGCTCCAGGCCCTCGACGAGGTAGATCTCCCAAAGCGGCCTCGAGCGGTCCAGGCGAGAGGCAAAGATCCGGGCGGCAAGCGCGGCCAGCTGGGCGTCCGAGCCCGGGTGGGGGAGGGCGGTGTGCCTCAGGTGGTAGAGGAGGTTGAAGCTCGGGTCGTCCACCCAGACCGGCCGTCCCAGCCCGAAGGGCACGTCGGCCAGCCGCTGGCGATAGCGGGGGACGAGGTGGAGTCGCTCGCCGATCGTCTCGAACAGCTCGTCGTAGTCGGGCGGGGAGCCCTCGAAGATCATCAGGGACGCGACGTGCATGTGCGCGCCTCCGCGCTCCAGCTGGAGAAAGGCGGCATCCAGCCCGGAGAGCCTGTCGGGGTTGGCCATCGGGCGATTCTAGTCCGCCGCGGGGGGTCCGTCCGGGGCGTCGCTAACCTTCAACAAACCTTGTGCTAACCTTACACACGCTGTAGAAGGAACATCGGAAAGGAAACGCATGAAACTCAGCGATCCCAACATCTACTCCGAGGTCTACGAGCAGCACCACCGTGGCGTCTACGCCGCCGCCTACCGGATCCTCGGGAACCAGGCGCAGGCACAGGACGTCGTACAGGACGTCTTCATGAAGGTCTGGCGCAAGCCCGAGGCCTTCGACTCCCGCCGCGGGGAGCTGGGAAGCTACCTGCGGCTGATGGGCCGCAGCCGCGCGCTGGACCTCTGGCGCGAGGGGCAGGCCTCCGGCAGGGCGGGGGACAGGCTCAAGGTCCAGGTTGCCGTAGAGGGTGAGAAGGGGCCCGAAGGGCCTGAGCGGATTGCCGAGCAGCGTTTCGCGCGCCGGGACCTGACGCAGGCCCTCAAGACCCTTCCCGACCAGCAGCGGGAGGCCGTCGTCCTCGCCTACTGGGGAGGCCTGACCGCCCAGGAAGTGGCGAAGCGGGTCAATGTCCCGCTCGGAACCGCCAAGAGCCGCATCCGCCTCGGCCTCGGCAAGCTGCGCGAAGAGTTCGACGAGAGCCCGCTGGCCGCAGCGGCCTGAGCCTCCCTTCAACGAAAAAAGGCCCCCGGCCGCAGAAGCGACCGGGGGCCGGTTTTCAGCTCTCGCCTGGAAGCGTCAGCTGGAAGCGGCTGCCGGGGCGGCGCTGCCCGAGCCGGCGGCTTCGAGCTTCTTGACGCCGGTAACCAGCAGGATCCCGAAGCCGACCTTGGCCGACAGGTCGATGATCGTGAAGACGATCACCTCGGTGTTCAGGCTGATCGTTCCCGTGCCCTCGGTTCCGAGGATCCAGAGGATCGGGTAGATGAACCAGAGAACCGTCAGGATTCCCAGGAGCTTGTTGTAGAGCGACGCAACGCCGGCACCCTGGGCCGCTGCCGAGGCGCGTACCGGACCCCATACGAGGACCAGGACGGCCAGGAAGAAGCCGCAGGAGATGGCAAACCAGACGTACTTGTGGTTGTCATCGAGCGAAAGGGCGCCGAAGAGGCCGGTGAGGATCATCAGCACGTCCGCGCCGATGATGCCGCCGACGAGTCCGAGCCGCTCACGGATCGGCTCGCCGCCGCCGCTGATCGCCTTGAGGCCAACGGTGACGAGGCCCAGGAGGAGGAGCGGAGTGGTGACGACCCAGTCCAGGTAGCGGGCCCAGTAGACCAGCTCGGCATTGATGTCGGCGCCAACCCCGATGGGGGTGATTGCCAGCGTCGCCTTGGAGACGACGACATCGCCCTGGCCGAAGGCCATAAGCAGGTACATGCACGCCGCGATGGCGCAGACGAAGAAGCTCGTGATCTGGTGGTGGCGCTCCTGCATCTTCGCGCCGAGGGCGTAGATCACGAAGGCGCCGAGCGCCATCCCGATCGTCCCAATCCAGAGCCACGTCTCCTGCGTGGAAGTTTGCATCAAGTCACTCACTATCGCTCCTCCTGAGGGCTTTTTTTCCGGCCCCGGACGGGGCCAGAGTCCGACTTCGCCGGTTACGGCCGGAACCCTACCGGGGATTACCCCGGAAATGCCACTTTCACGGGTTCCATCGCGCCTGAAACCTAGGCTTGGGAGGTGCCCGGCCCGGTTGCCCACATCGACCTCGACGCCTTTTACGCCGCCGTCGAGCTTAAGAAGCGCCCCGAACTCAAGGGACAGCCGGTGATCGTGGCCGGGAGCGGCCCCCGTGCCGTAGTGACGACCGCTTCGTACGAGGCCCGGGCCTACGGGGTCGGATCGGCCATGCCGGCGTCGCAGGCCCTTCGACTCTGTCCCCAGGCGAAGGTCATCGCCCCTGACTTCGCCGGCTACAAAAAGGTCTCCGGGCAGGTGATGGAGATCATCCACTCCCATATACCGCGGGTCGAGCAGCTTGGCCTCGACGAGGCATACCTGGACCTCTCCGGACTGCTGTCGCCCAAGAGCGCCGTTCGGCGAGTGGTGGCCGAGATACGGACCGAGACGGGGATGAGCGCCTCGGTGGGCATCGGGCCCAACCGCCTCGTGGCCAAGGTTGCCTCCGACGCCGAGAAGCCTGCCGGGTTCGTCGTGCTCGACCGCCGGGAGGCATTCCTGCGGTTCCGCGATGAGAGCCCCCGGATGATTCCCGGGATCGGGCCCAAGACGGTGGAGAAGCTGGAGGGGCTCTCGGTCAGGACGATCGACCAGCTTGCCCGCTGCGAGCCCGGGTGGCTGGCCGAGCACTTTGGGCCGCGGCAGGGGCCGTGGCTTCTCGCGCTGTCGCACTTCGAGGCATCGGCCGAGATCGAGACCGACCGCGAGCGCGTCAGCGAGTCGAGGGAGGCGACCTTCGATTTCGATGTCGCCGATGCGTCGGAGATGGAGGAGCGCCTGCGGGAGCTTGCGTCCGACCTCGCCGAAGGGCTGGCCCGGAGCGGGCGCCGCGGGCGCACGGTGAGAATCAAGGTCCGCCTCGATGACTGGACCACGGTCACGCGGGCCAGGACCCTTCCGCAGGAGGTGGCCGGGGCCGCAGCCATTTCAGAGGTCGCGGTTGAGCTGCTGCGTCAGTACGGCCCGGAGCGACCCGTAAGGCTTCTCGGCGTCGGGGTCACCGGTTTCGCCCCCGCCGGTGGCGCCGGTGACCGCGACCAGCTCGAGCTACCGGTCGGCGAGGAGGCCGCCTAGAGGACGGTGGCAAGGAAGCGCTTCGTGCGCTCGTGCTGCGGGTTCCCGAAGAGCTCTTCGGGAGGGGCCTCCTCGACGACGACGCCGTCGTCCATGAAGACCACCGAGTCGGCGACCTCCCGGGCAAAGCCGGTCTCATGCGTGACGACAACCATCGTCATCCCGTCGCTGGCGAGGCCCTTCATCACGTCGAGCACCTCGCCGACCAGCTCGGGGTCGAGCGCCGAGGTCGGCTCGTCGAAGAGCATCAGCTTGGGCTTCATCGCGAGGGCGCGGGCGATCGCCACCCGCTGCTGCTGGCCGCCCGAGAGCTGCCCGGGGTAGGCGTCGGCCTTGTCGGCGAGGCCGACGCGGTCGAGCAGTTCGCGACCGTGGGTGCGCGCCTTCTCCCGGGACTGGCCCAGGACGCAGACGGGCGCCTCGGTGACGTTCTGCAGGGCCGTCATGTGTGGAAAGAGGTTGAAGCGCTGAAAGACCATGCCGATCGCGGCTCGCTCGCGGGCCACCTCCGATTCCTTGAGCTCGTGGAGCGTGTCTCCCTTCTGGCGGTAGCCCACGATCGTCCCGTCGACGGTGATCCGGCCCCGGTTGATCTTCTCGAGGTGGTTGATGCAGCGCAGGAAGGTCGACTTGCCCGACCCCGACGGCCCGAGGATCACCATCACCTCGCTGCGCTGGACCTCGAGGTCGACACCCTTGAGGACCTCGAGGCTCCCGAAGCGCTTGTGGACGCCCTCGGCCCGGACCATCGTGTCGTCCGCCGCCGTGCTCACAGCCCGTGCCTTTCGGGAGGCTCCTCGCCTGGTGCCGTGGCAGGAGGCTTGCCCTTCTTTTCGGCCAGGTCGGAATGACGCGTCGTGAAGACCAGCTGCCAGACCCTGGCCATCAGCGGCTGCGGGCCGGCGGCCGCGGTGCCCCGGCCGTAGTGGCGCTCGATGAAGTACTGGCCGATCGAGAGAATCGTGGTGAAGAACAGGTACCAGATGCTCGCCACGATCAGGAGCGGGATCTGCTTGAAGTTCTGCGAGTAGATGACGGTTACCGCGTAGAGCAGGTCGGGGAAGGCCACGAAGGCCACCAGCGAGGTGGTCTTCAGCATCGAGATGACCTCGTTGCCGGTCGGCGGGATGATCACCCGCATCGCCTGGGGGAGGATGATGCGGCGGATCGTCTGCATGCGGCGCATGCCGAGCGCCTTGGCCGCCTCCTCCTGGCCCTGGTCGACCGAGACGAAGCCGGCCCGGACGATCTCGGCCATGTAGGCGCCCTCGTTTAGGCCGAGGGCCAGCACGGCGGCGACGAATGGCAGGAAGATGTCGTTGGCCTTGACGGAGAAGAACTCGACGCCGGTGAAGGGGATGCCGACCGAGATGTCGGGGTAGAGGGCCGCGATAAAGCTCCAGAAGAGGATCTGGACGAGCACTGGCGTTCCGCGGAAGAGCCAGATGTAAAAGCCGCTTGCGCCCGCAACCAGCGGATTGGGGGAGAGGCGCATGATGGCGAGAACGATGCCGAGGAAGATCCCGACCACCATCGAGATGGCGGTCAGCTCCAGAGTCTTGAGGGCGCCGGAGACGACGGTCGGCGCGAAGAGGAACTCGCCGACGGTGCCCCACTGGAAGCGGGGGTTCTGGACGATCGAGCTGATCGCTGCCGCCGCGAGGACGGCGATCAGGATCGCGGCGAGTATGCGCCCGGGCCTGCGGACCGGGACGGCCTTGATGTCCGCGCCGGCGTCGGGCGCCGGCGCGGAACTCAAGGAATCACCTGTGGTCATCGAGGCTCACAGGCGACCGGTTGATCAGTCGATTGCCCCGTTGATCTTCGGGTCGTCGATGGCGCCGTTCTCGAGGCCCCACTTCTTGAGGATCGCCTCGTACTGACCGCCGTCGATCAGGTTCTTGAGAGCTGCCAGGATCGGCTCGGCCAGCCCGCTGTCCTTCGGCACCGCGATGCCGTAGGGAGCCTCGCCATAGTCCTCGCCGGTGAGCTTGAGGTCACCCTTGGTCTTCTGGACCTGGTAGGCGGCAACCGGCGAGTCGGCCATGCCCACCTGGGCCCGGCCGCTGATCAGCGCGTTGTTGGCGCCGTTCTGGTCGGGGAAGACCAGGAGGTCGACCTTGGGGTCGCCGTCCTTGGCGCACTTCTCGCTCTGGGCCTCGGCGTCGTCGGCCTGGGTGGTGCCCTTCTGGACCGCGACCTTCTTGCCGCACAGGTCGGCGAGCGAGTTGACGTTGCTCGGAGCGTCGGCCTTCTCGAAGAACGAGGTGCCGGCCGTCAGGTAGGTGACGAAGTCGACCTGCTGCTCACGCTCCTTGGTGTCGGTGAAGGAGGACATTCCGAGGTCGTACTTATCGGCCTCGATCCCGGCGAGGATCGAGTCGAAAGGCACGTTTTCAAGGTTGAGCTTGACGCCCATGACCTGGCCGAGGGCGGTCGCGAGGTCGGGGTCGGCCCCGATGATCTCGTTGGTGCCCTCCTTGATGAACTCCATCGGGGGGTAGGAGGCGTCGGAGGCGACCGAAAGGGTGCCGGCGTCGCGGTACTTGGCCGGAACCTGCTCGGCGATGGCCGCGTCCTTGGTGGCGGTGATGCTTCCGGAGTCCGCCGTGGTTGTGTCGGAGCCGGAGTCGCTGCCGCAGGCCGCGATCGCGGTGGCGGCCAGAGCGACGGTGGCCAGCGCCAGCGGCGCCCTGAAGTAGGTGATGCGCATTAGGTGGTTCCTCCCTTGGAAACAGTGAACGGCGGCGACCCTACCAGCGCAGGCCGCAAAGAGGGAATTTCGACGCCTTGGTCCCTGCTTCACTTCCGGGCATGAGCGCGGATCGCCTGGCGGTTGATGTGAAGGGGGAGGGGGATGGGCCGAATGTCCTCCTCGCGCACGGGCTTACGGCGACGCGGCGTTACGTCGTGATGGGGTCCAGCGCGCTCGAGCGTTCCGGCCATCGGGTGATCTCCTACGACGCCCGCGGCCACGGCCAGTCCGGCCCCGCGCCCAATCCGGAGGCCTACGGGTATGAGGAGCTGGCCGCGGACATGCTCGCCGTGCTCGACGCAACCTCCACGCAGAGTGCCGTCATTGCCGGCGCCTCAATGGGCGCCCACACGGCAGCCCGGCTGGCGCTGGACCACCCCGACCGCGTGGGAGGGCTCGTCCTCATAACGCCGGCCTTTGACCCCGAGGCTTCCGAAGACCCCGAGGCCCTTGCCTGGTGGGACGGGCTGGCAGACGGACTGCGTACCGGCGGGGTGGACGGCTTCATCGAGGCTTACGGCGGGCCCGCGGGCGACGAGCGCTGGCGGGAGACGGTCGAGACAGTGATGCGCCAGCGGCTCTCGAGGCACGAGCACCCCGAAGCGGTCGCCGACGCCCTGGAGGTGGTTCCCCGCTCCCGCCCGTTCGAGTCGCTAATTGAGCTGGGCCGGATCGCAGTCCCGGCCGTCGTTGTGGCCGACCGGGACGAGCCAGACCCGGGCCATCCGCTGGCGGTGGGCGAGAGGTGGGCCGAGGCGCTCGGCTGCGGTCTCGTGGTGGAGGAGCCAGGCGAGTCCCCGATCGCATGGCAGGGATCCCAGCTCTCGAAGGTCGTTGCGGAGCTTGCCGGCCGGACCGCGCCCGGCTGAGTCGCGCCGCTTAGGGGACCACTGTCACCCTGCGCTCCGGGCTGTAGCCGCTCGAGAATGGATAGTCGGGGCGCGACGGGATCCGGACGCGGAAGCGGTAGAGGGCACGCGTCCGGGTTCTCGTGAACCGGTACCCGACCTTCCATCGCCCGGACCGGGAGACCGCCACCGGCGCGCGGACCGGAACCCAGGATCGCGATTTCGGCGCGCGACCGTATAGGGCGATCTCAAACCTGGCGGGGACATAGCCACCCCTCAGCCGCCCGCTGAGTGCGACGCGGCCGCCGTTGCTCAGCTTCGACGGCTTTGCCGAGATCGAGCTGGCGGCGCGGACGCTGGTTCGCAGGAGGTTTGAGGTGGAAGGCGCAAGCGCTGCGGTCTCCGGGACGCTGATCCGGATCAGCTGCGAGTGGTGGTTGGAGAGCGAGTGGGACACCTTGCCGGAGCCGGATGTCTGCGCGGTGGCGACGGTTGTCCACGTTGCCCCGCTGGCGCGCGGCTGGCTCTCGAAGAGGACGCGCACACCCTTGAGCGGCTCGCCGTCCGGGCCCCGAACCTGGCCGGAGACTGTCCTTCTCGCCGAGGCTGCCGAGGTGCCTCGATGCGGGACACTCATGCTCGCTCGCGCGGACGTCCTGGTTCGTGCGGGGGGCTGGAGTTCGCCAATCAGCTGACCGGCAAGAGGGCCGGCGGCCCAGTGGTCAAGCGTGGACTGGTTTCCGGCGCAGTCGGCAACCAGTGCTCTGAGGGTGTAGGGGCTCTCCGCGTCCATCACCGCTGCCGGCACGCGGGCCGAGGCGATCTCGTCGTCGAGGGCGGTGGTCAGCGCCTCCCACCTGCCAGGGGTCGTGGAAATCTCGATGTCGGCCCGACCGGGGCAGCTCTCGATGACCTGGAAGCGGATAGAGCTTGGAGAGTCTTCGGGAGGGGGGAGCAGGCCGCCGGACGGGGCGCGGGTGTCCTGCGTATAGGCGACGCGGCTCTCAGGGCTCAGGTTCCCCGCCACGTCGGCCGCGAAAATCGAGACCGCCTGGCGTCCGTCCCCCGGGCTCAGCTGCCCGGAGGCGCCCCGGAAGAGGTTCCGCCCTGCACCCTCGGGAGTGAAGCTGAGGTAGCCGCCGTCGGTTACGGGCCGGTCGTCGGGGGCAGGGGCCATCCCCGAAACGCCATCGGTTGCGGACGCGGCGATCGTCACCTCGTAATCGACCTTTTCTCCCGGCGCCGGCGCGCCGCTGATGGAGAGGCTGGGTGGAATCGTGTCCTTGCGCAGGGTGCCGCCCGCCTGCCTGGAGGCGTCGGTCACCAGTCCGGAGCCGCTGACCGCGCGGATCGTCAGGGAGGTTGTTCCCTCACCCAGCAGGGAGTAGGGAAGAAGGGCGGTCCCACCGGCTGCGGGAGAGACCGAGCGCTCGCCGCCGTTCAGGCCGCCGACGAGGTAGCTCACGATGCCGGAGACAGGGGCCTGGGAGCGCGCGGTTGAGAACTCAAGGCCCCCGGTGGCGCCGGCGGCGTTGATCCACCGCGCGGGGAAGGTCACCGATGGCGTGCCCGGGGCAACGGCGTCGAAGCGAAGCACATCCGACCACGGGCTCCATGCCCCGGAATAGAGGGTGTCATTCACCCTGACCCGCACCCTGAAGGTCCCGGGGCCCGGAAGCTGGACCGTGTCGGACTCGGGGGTGCCGGAAAGGTTGCTGAACGTACAGGCCGCCTGGTCGACATCCCCGTCGGGATCCGACGGGCAGACCTGAAGATCGTGAGAGCTCAGCGGAGCCCCGCCGGCACGAGCGGGATTCCGGTAGGCAAGGACGAAGCCGTTTTGGGAACGCCAGGACGATGCAGGCAGACCCTGAAGCACCGGTTGAGACGGTGGTGCCGGCGCTGTGTTGTCGATCAGTGCGGTACCCGACCAGGTGGCTCGGTTGCCGGCGCTGTCGGTGGCGCTGAGCACGATGGCCTGCTCGCCGTCGGGGATCGCTCGTGTATCTAACGCAAACCGGGAAGCTTCAGCGGTGGGGCACGGAGCCGCCCGTGTGTAGTCGCAGGCCTTGCGGTCCGAGCCCCCCAGTGATGAGATCGCGTAGGACTGGCTGGCTACCCCAACCGGATCGGCAGCGCTGAAACTGACGCTCTGCGTGCTGCCCACCCAGGCGCCGGAGACCAGGGGGCCGCTGACGCCGGACAGAGAGGGGGGAGCGGACTCGATGACCCGAACCCGTGCGCCGTAAAGGTCGGCACGAGCCCGCGCGTAGCCCCAGGTGGGTTGGCCGTTTGAGGTGGTGGGGCAGCCCGATCCACTGGCGCAGATCACGCCGAAGTAGACCGTCGAGCTGCCTGGAGTGGCGATGCTGGAGTAGCCGCCGCTCTCCCAGACCATCAGGTCGGAGGAGATTCCGCCCAGGTAGTAGTTGCCGGCCTGGTCGCTGAGCCCCACGCCCCAGCGCCCCCCGCTTGCCCTGTAGAGGCGCCCGGAGAGGGCGACCTGCGAGATCGAGGCACCGGTCGGTGCTTCGAAACGCCAGTTCGCCGCGTCGAAGGCGGCAGCAAGCGAGCCCGCACCCTCAACCCCGGCCCGGGCGACCAGGCCTGAGCCGCTGGACCCGCAGCCATCCGGATAAGCGGTCACGTGAATCGACGAGGCGCTCGCGATCCAGCTGCTGTTTCTCCCGGCGTCGTCGGCCCTGCATGAGTAGACCGTGTACTCGCCGGCTCTCGCGGAGGGGACGGCGACCAGAAAGCCGCAAATAGCGATGAGCGCCCAGCGCATCGCGGCAACGTAGTTTTGCGTAGCTGGGCTGTCAAGCAACGGAGGTGCGCGGCTGGGTATAGGATCGGTCCACGTTTATAAACCGCCCAAGGGAGCGTCATGAACCTGAAGGAGATGAAGGGCCGTGCAGCGCTGGCGGTCACGAAGCGCTCGCTTCCCGGGCGGATGAGCGCCGACCCGGTCGCGGGGATGGGGGACGGGCTTCACATCGCGGTCGTCGGCTCAGGTTCGCCGATTCCCGACCGACAGCGGGGGAATCCCTGCGTCGCCGTCATGGCCGGCGGGCGCGTGTGGATCATCGATGCGGGAGAGGGAGCCTCAGAGACCCTCGGGCGGATGCAGGTCGACCCTGGGCGGATCGAGGGGGTCCTGATGACTCACTTCCATTCCGACCACATCGGTGGGCTGGGAAGCATCGCGCTCCAGCGGTGGGTGGCGGGTCGTACGCCGGCCACCGAGCCGATGCCGGTTATCGGGCCCGATGGTGTCGAGCAGGTCGTTGACGGTCTCAACCTTGCCTACGCACAGGACTCCTCGTACCGCACGGCCCACCACGGTGAAGGGATCGCGCCCGCGAGCGGCGCCGGGATGGAGGCGCGGCCCTACAGGTCCCCGCAGGGGGAGGAGGAGCTGGTCGTCCTCGACGAGCACGGCCTCAAGGTCACCGCTTTCCGGGTGGATCACGCGCCGGTCGACCCCGCCGTCGGGTACAGGTTCGATTACGCGGGCCGCAGCGCCGTCATCAGCGGTGACACTTCGTACGTGCCGATGATGGAGAAGATCGCCTCCGGCGCCGACCTCCTCGTCCACGACGCGCTTTCCCGCGAGCTCCTGGGCCTCGTCGAGAAGGCCGCCGGTGATGCCGGCCGCCCGACCAGGCGCCAGATAATGGTCGACATCGTGGACTACCACGCCTCTCCGCAGGAGGCTGCCGAGATCGCGCAGAAGGCCGGGGTGCGCGGGCTGGTGCTTACGCACATCGTCCCTCCGCTCCCGATCAAGGCGCTCGAAGGACCGTTCCTGGAGGGATGTGAGGAGCTCTACGGGGGGCCGATCTGGCTCGCGCGTGACGGCGACCTCTTCAGCCTCCCGGCCGGGGGCACCGAGATCGTTCGCTCGAGCATGATTCCCCGGCGTCCCGGCGCCTGAGCGACCGGCCGGTCAGGACGCGGGTGACTTGGCGTCGCGGCCCAGCCGCCCGGGCAGGATGACGGCTAGCTGGTAGGCGAGCATGGCGATCGCAACGCCGATGATCGTGTCGAGGAGCCTCTTGCCGGCCCAGTCGACGAACTGGTCGCGGTGCAGGTCGCCGAAGAGGGCGATCACCAGGAAGCTCACGGTGGCCTCCCAGATCGCGTAGTTGCGCCAGATCCACATCATCCCGAGCAGGACGGCCCCGATACCGATCCAGATCACCAGCGCCGCCGGCATTGCCTGGGCCAGCGCTGCGACCAGGAGGCAGCCAATCATCACGCCGGCCACCCGTCGGATCGCCCGGTCACGAGCTACCTCCGCGACCGGGAGGAAGGTCACCCAGATGGTGAGGAAGACCCAGAACACATCCTGGTTCTTGCCCGAGGCGTAGACGCCCATCAGGACCCCGAGCAGGAGCCCGCGCATCAGGGCGTAACGCATCGTCGGCCCTCCGGCGAAGAACGGCGCATCGGCGTCTGCGGGCCGGGGGGCAGGCGCGGGCGCGGGCATATGCCGGCCGAGGGCCGAGCGCAGGAAGTGAGCCACAACCAGGACAACGACGGCGGAGCCGAACCCGATGGCGGCGAGCTTCACGAGGTCGAGTGCGTCGAGGTGGTTCAGGAGCCCGAACGCCCCGTAGAAGAAGTAGACGACGTTGAGCAGCATCCCGGTCGAGCGAACCGCCCCCGACTGCCGTGCCGCCAGGGCGGTGAGGGTCATCACCGCAGCCATCGCGATCCCCGCGAGCACCGGCTCCTTGAAGGTTGCCCAGCCGAGGAACATCGCCGCGACGCTCATCAGCCCCGTGGCGATCGTGGCGAGCAGGGCCTGGTTGCTCTTCGGGGCCGAGATGCCGGCGACCACGACGAACATGGCGATCAGCCCCGCCGGGATCACCTTCGCGATGACGATCAGCTCGTACTGGACGTCGTAGCGGTTGCCGATGCTGCTGCGGTGCAGGTCCTGGACCAGGACCCCGGGCTTGAAACCGAGCGCGTAGGCGGCCAGGCAGGCGATGACGATCGCGGCCAGCGAGGCCAGCGCGATCTGCCAGGCCAGCGGGGCCTGCGTGGCCTTCAGGTGATGTGCGGCCCCTCCAGAGCCGTGCGCTACCTCCACCGCCGGGAGGCTACTCCAGGGCTCGGCGCGCCCATAAGAGGGGAAACAGGCCCTCAAGACCCGAAAAATCAGGCCCTAACGTCCGATAATGGAGATTATGTAACCTTTGGATCTACTTGCAGGTGACGGTCTTGCCCTTGGCACTGCAGGAGGAGAACTGCTTTCCGTCAACGCCACGGTGGGAGATCGTCCACTTCCCGGCCTTGCTGCCGGGCGTGAACATCGCGTAGCCGTACTTGATCCAGGTCTGGAGGTATTCGGCGTTCGGATAAGGAGTCACCGGCTGGCCGGTGTTTCGGTCTGTCAGGGGCTGGCCCTTGTCGTCGTTCATCGGTCCGAAGGCCGGCAGCGCGTACTGCGCCGGATCGGTCGAGTCGGGGACCGAGCCGCCGTTACCCAGCACCACCTGTGCCGGCTGGCCCGGGATCTGGACCACCTGTGCGACGTGCACGTGCGAGGCAAGCATCATGTTGTAGTTGGCGATCAGGCCCTGGCCTGCGGCCGTCTGCGTGATCGAGGTCCAGTTCAGGTCACCCGGGTCAGCCTCCGACTTGGCGTCGACCCCGAACATCGGCCGGTGGGTAACCAGCCAGCTCTCTCGCCCCGACTTCGGTGCCGCGAGCTTGCTGGCATTCTCGTAAGCGGTCCTCTGGGTTGGAGTCCAGCTGTTCACACTTGAGTTGCTGCCCTCGTTGGAGTCGACCATGACGACGCGCAGCTTGCGTCCAGAGGCGATCGGGAAGTCGACGGCATACGAAGGCGCGATGGTCTTCGGCGTGGTGCCGTCCGGCCCGGCGACATTCGGGGCGCACGCGTCGGACTTGAGGTTGACCTCGAAGAACATCATCCATCCGTTGCCCCCGCGGAAGCACGACTCGTGGTTGCCACGGGCCGCGAGGATGGGCGCTGCCGAGAAGGCCGGCGCCATCGGGATCAGGGCATCGGCCATCCAGCTGTAGTCGGTGTCCGAGAACGGGGGAAACTTGCCGGCCACCGGCTCGAACGCAGGTCCCGGGCTCCCCCCGCACTTTGCCAGCTCCGCGGCCGGGCAGCTGGCTTCCCGGTAGAGGAAGTCGCCGGTGAAAAAGATGACGTCCGGCTTCTCGGTGGCCACTCGCTGCGTGATCTTCGCCATGGGCCACTCGTTCGGGTTGGCACAGTTCTGGATCTGGGAGGTGGTCACTCGGCAGCCCACGTCGCCGAAGGCGGCGATCCGGTCGATCTTCGAAGGCAGGCTCGAGGGAATCGAGATGGCCCCCACGCTGGCGGAACTGAGGCCCGAGGGGAGGTTGGCGGTGCAGGCACGCAAGGAGGCGAATGCGGCGCCGGTGGTGGCACCGGGCGAGCGCATCGCCATCGTGCCCTGGCTCCTGCTCCCGTCCGAGCGGGTCTTCTTCACCTTCGGGCAGGTGACGCCGTTTGGCACGACGGCCCGGGCCTGGAGCCGCGACTTTGAGACCGATTCCGGAACGACCTGTGTCCAGGCCGCGACGATCCCGCTGGGCCTGGCCGCGCCGGCAGGAGCGGCGGCCGCCATCGCCAGAAGGGCGACGGGGACGAGGGTGGCGAGGGTTCTGCGGCTTGTGGTCACTGGTCTCTCTTTTCGGTTGTGTGTTGCGGGTCGCAGCCTATCCGCCGACCCTGGTGATGCGCCCGTCCAGCGCGGGGACCTGGGTGACCCGTCCGGCGGCCATGTCGGCTTTCAGCAGGTCGATCAGGACGTCGGCAAACGGGCCCTGGATCTTTGCGCTGGTGGGGTTGAAGAAGTCTGAATAGCCGTCGCCCCCGAAGGCCATGTAGTCGATCACGGTGATGGTGTAGCTGGTTGCGTCAGCGGCGACCGGCGTGCCGTCGGGCTTGGTTACCGAGACAACCCGGGAGCCCACGGGCAGCTCCGGGTTGAAGCTGAAGCGGAATCCGGAGATCTGCGGGAAGCGACCGTCCCCGGGCCACTTCGAGATGCCGTTTTCGAGCGCCTTCCACAATTGGGCGCCGCTCACCGTCGACGTCGCGGCGGCATTGTTGAACGGATAGACGGTCATGATGTCGCCGAGCAGCACGTCGTAGGCCGCGGCGGGAGCCGGAGGCCTCGTGATCGGCGGGTTGAGGTTCGGGATGTAGCCGGCGGCCGGCAATGTGTCGCGGATCCCTCCCCCGTTGGTCATGACGAAATCGGTCCCGTACCGCGTCCTTAGTGCGTCGGCGGTGATGTCTCCCATCGGTGTCTCGCCGGAGCGCTCGACCGGCGGGGTTCCGCCGCGGGGGAAGACTCCGTTGACCGAGCCAAGTTTCACGTCGTACTTGGCGCCGAGCTGCTTCTGGTACCCGGCGACCATTCTCAAGGTCTCCTTATCGGGCTTGAGGGTCGCGACGTCCTTCTTGCCGATCACCTGGACGGCGGTTCCCTTGACCTTCCCGGTCTTGCGGTTCAGGCAGACCTGCAGGCGCGAATACTCCTGCCCGGAGTTCTTCGTCTCGATGGTTGTGTTGCCCGCAGTGATGGAGGCGTACGGCTGGTGGGTATGACCGCCGTAGACGGCCGCGACGTGCTTGAGCTGGCCGGCGACGGTTACCAGCGGCCCCAGCGCCTTACCGGCGTCGTTTGTGCTCCAGCCCTGGTGGACGAGCGCAATGACAACCTGGGCGCCGGCCTTGCGCGCAGCGTCGACCTGCCTCTGAACGCTCGCGACACCTGCGCCGATCGCGATCTCCCTGCCGGGCTCGTACTCCAGGTTGCCCGGTGCGACGAGATCCCTTGTCTCAGGCGTGTTCATCCCTACGAAGCCGACGCTCACTCCCCCACGCTTGATGATGACGTAAGGCTTCGCCTTGTTCTTCCTGCCGGTCAGGGGCTTGAGGGTGCTGTAGTTGGCGACCGTCCAGCTGAACTCCGACAGGTCGATCATCTGGCGGAGGTGGTCGAGCTTGCGGTCGTGCTCGTGGTTGCCGAAGGTCGAAACGTCGGCCTTCATGAGGTTCAGTGCCTTGATCGTCGGCCGTTCCTCAAAGGCGCTCGAGATCGGCGGGGCACCCCCGATGCTGTCTCCGGAGACCGCGGTGAAGGTGCTCCTGGAGTGGGTGCGGTCCCTCTGGAAGGCCGTCTCGAGGACCGCAGCCCCGATGTTGTTGTCGGAGGCCTCGAGGGCACCGTGGAAGTCGCTGAACTGGAGGACCTGAATGTTCCGATAGGTGCTGCTGCCGGTCACCTTCAGTTCCCGGCTGGCGCTCGCGCCAGGTGAGTAGCCGTAGGCGTTAACGGCGTGGACCACGGGGCGCGCCCTTGTCTGGCCCTTGGCTACGGGAAGCGTTGCGGAGGTCCTGGTTGGCCCGAGGGTCACGGGACATGAGCCCGGCCCCGCGTGGACGACGTAGTTGGTGACTGCCGGGCTCCCGGCCGGCGGGGCCGTCCAGGTAATGCGGATGCGGCCCCCTCTCTTGGCCGCCTTTACATCGGAGGGGGGCGCCGGGACCGCGTATGTCGCCTGGGTTGCCCCTCCCCGTGGGCCCGCGGCTGAACTGTTCGAGACGGAAGCGCCTGCGCCGGCTGCCAGCGCCAGGGCCGCCAGCGCGGCCGGTGTAATTGCCGGGGCCCTGATCACCGGCGGGAATGTAGCCCACCGCGGCACGCCGGTGAGCCGGTACGGCGGCCAGAACGACTCAGGCGCCGCCCTCCCCTACCCTTCGCGCTGATGCGGCAGAACCTCAGGCCCCTCTTTGACCGGGTCGTGATCAAGGAACTTGAGCCCGAGCGCTTCCGGCGCTCCGGGATACTCGTGGCGCCAGGTAATCACGAGCCTCCTCCGCAGCACGGAATCGTCCTTTCCGTCGGCGACGGGATTGACTGGTGGGCTTCGGCCGGGGTCCAGATGCCGGTCTCTCCCGGTGACCACGTCGTCTTCCCGGCCTCGGCGGGGGTCTGGATCGAAGTCGACGAGGAGAGGCTGCTCGTCTGCCGGGTCGGCGAGCTGCTGGGTGTCATCGAGAGTGCCAGCGAGCGCGGCGCCGCCCAGCCCAGGCCGGAGGCCGGCGCGGACGGCCGGTGACCTGGTCCCTGGCTGACATTCCACGCTTCGACGGATCGACGGCACTGGTGACCGGGGCCAACAGCGGCCTCGGGAAGATCGTTGCGCGGGAGCTCGGCGCTGCCGGGGCCCACGTCGTTCTGGCCTGCCGCAGCCTGGAGCGCGGTGGCGCTGCCCTCGAGGAGCTTTCGGTCTCTGAGCCTGCCGCGAGCTTCGAACTCCTCGAACTGGACCTTGGGAGCCTTGCGTCGGTGGCCCGGGCGGCATTCGGGTTCGCTGCGATGCACCCAAGGCTGGACATCCTCGTCAACAACGCCGGCGTAATGATCCCGCCCTATCGGCAGACCGAGGACGGATTTGAGCTGCAGATCGGCACAAATCACCTCGGCCACTTCGCCCTTACCGCCCGCCTGTCGGAGGCCCTGGCCCGCGCCCCGGCGCCGCGGGTGGTCAATGTGAGCTCGACCGCTCACCGGACCGGCCGAATCAACTTCCAGGACATTCATTCGAGCCGCCGCTACAGCCGGCTGGCTGCGTACTCGCAGTCGAAGCTCGCCAACCTCCTCTTCACCTACGAGCTGCAGCGCAGGGCAGGCGATGCGGGCTGGAACCTGTCGGCGCTGGCGGCCCACCCCGGGTATTCGGCCACCAACCTCCAGTTCGCGGGAATAGGACTGGAGGAGAACCCCGCAATGGGCCTTGTCTCGCGCCTTGGTAACGCGGTCTTCGCGCAGGGCGCCGAGGCCGGCGCGCTGCCCCTCCTCTACGCCGCGGTGAGCCCGGATGCGCCCCCGGGGGCATTCATCGGGCCCGACGGGCCGTTCGAGATGAGGGGCTCCCCCACCCTCGTCGAGCCGTCCGCGGCCGCCCGGGACGAGATCGCCGCGCGGCGGCTGTGGGAGCTCTCCGAAGAGTTGACCGGCATCGGCTTTCTCGACCGGTAGGAGGAAACCCGGTTCCTAGAGGCCCGGCGGGTGCCTTACGACGTAGCCGCTGGTCGAGCGTGCGCGCCGGTCCCAGCGGGTGCCGTCGTCCATGCCCGAGGTGTCGTAGCGGCGGATACCGCTGGCCGTGCGGATGGTCATGTAGACGTGGCCGCTGTTGGCGTAGATGGTGATCCAGCGGCCTCTTCCGGGCGACCCGTAGTTCATGAAGCCGCCGGATGTGCGGGAGCTGCCGAGCAGGCCGGCGCCATGGAGGACGTAGGAGACCGAGCCGGAGCAGTCGTACCCGCTGTCACGGAAGCGACCGTGGCCGCCCCCGTACTTGTAGGGCTTGTTGTCGATCCGGTGCGCCGCGGCGATGGCCAGCCGGACGCGCTGCGGGAGCCCGCCCCCACTGCCTCCACCACCGCCACGGCCGCGCTTGAGGACCGGGCGGCTGGTCCCGAAACCGAGGGCACGCCAGGTCGCCGGTCCGACTACGCCATCGGGTGTCAGCCCGCGCGAGCGCTGGAAACGACGTACGGCGCGATGGGTGCCCGGTCCGAAAACGCCATCGGCGGAGATGCCAAGCCGGCGCTGGAGGGCACGCACCGAACCGCGCCGGCTGCCCGACCGGCCGCTCCGGTTGCTCGCCTTGCGCCGTCCCCCGGACCGGTTGTGAAGGGCACGCCAGGTGGCGGGACCGACAATGGCATCCGCCTTCAGTCCCCTGGAGCGCTGGAAAGCCTTGACCTTGCGCTTGGTGCCCTTCCCGTAGATGCCGTCGACGGGGATGCGGAGGTACTTCTGGAGCACGCGAACCTGCTTGCCCCTCTCCCCCGGCTTTACGACGGACATTGCCCTCGCGTCGCTCGCGCCGAGGCTTCCCGCCAGGGGCAGGGCGAGAGCCAGTGCCACAGTGGCAAGGCACGCGCTGCGCAGGGTTCTCTTCACCGTATTGGTCATTTCGGTTCTTGTGGCCTACGAGGTGAGCTGACGGGCTCGCGAGGCTCCTGCCCCGCTACGCCGCGGGCTTTGCGGCGATTCGCCCCCGCGAACCTGGGTTCGCATCGGGTCCCCCGCCTGCCGGCCATGCCGGTCGGCAGCTAGGCGAGGCGGAAACCTAACAAGGCGCCCCTGCCGCCCTGCAGGATCGCCTGCATCCCCTCCGGGAGCAAGGAAAACCGGGCCCTGCGCCGACGAGTCAGCCTAGGTGATGTGTACCGGCGTCCCCACCGGTACTGCGCGGTAGAGGCGCCTGATGTCCGCGTTTTTCATGCGGATACAGCCGTTGGAGGGCCTGCCCGGAATCAGTTCCGGCTGCCCGGTCCCGTGAATACCGATCACTCCGCCGAGCGGCCAGTCCTCGAGGTTTGGGGCGTAAGCCGAGGTTCCCAGTGCCCGGCTTCCGTAAAGGGGGTCGGGCTTGTAGGTGAGTTTCTCCCGGATCCAGAATCTGCCTCCGGGCGTGGGGGTGCTGCTCTTCCCCACCCCGACCGGAAAGCGCAGGACCTGCCTGCCGTCGCGGAAGAGGGTGACTCGGAGCGTCTTTCGGTTGACTACCAGCGCCGTCGTAAGGAGCCGGTATCGGCCAAGGGCCTCGCGCCTGACCCAGCCGGTCTGGCCGTTGGGCCGCTTGGGGATCCGGATCTTCACCCAGCGGCTGCCGTCGGTGCCCGTGGTTTCGGTCAGCGCCAGGTAAACCTCCGGGGCGCCGTGCTCGGTGGTCGCCCTGAGCCTTGGGCCCTGCGAAGCCGCTGGGTCCGGCCGGCTGCGGACCTTGACCATCAGCTCTGCCATGGCCACGCGGGTCTGGTTGCGCTCATTGCTGAGGCGGACGGTTCCGTCTCCGTCGGGCGGTGTGGAAGGGGCGCTCGCAGCGGCAGCGGCGGGAATCGCGAGCAGGCAGAGACCGGTTGCCACGGCTGTCGATGCGGTGCGGTTCACCGCTCTCCTGCGCTTGTTCTCGGATCCATGAATGCGACTCGGGTCGGTAGCCCCAGTTCCCGGCGCGCCACGGCTATGTGGCGACCAGGTTGGACGGCTTTCTTGATGCTAGCTACGGGACCGCCTTCAAGCGCCGGCAGGCAGTCCAGCCGCGACGTCACGAAGGTGATTCCCCAGACGGATGCCGGACCGTCCGGCTGCCCGGGCCCACCGACCAGCTCGATCACGCAGGTTCCGGCGAGGAAGAAGGCCTGTTCAATGGTTCCGTCCCCCGCCTCCGCCTGCCTTTCCAGGCGCAGGTCGAGGCCGGCGTCCAGCATCGCGGCGCGGCTTCGGCTGAGCGAAGGGGTTGCGACGACGATGTGGTCGACGCCTACAACCCCGTTGGGATGATCGAACTCCTGGTCGAGGTGCGGGGCGAAAAACGGTTCGGAGGTACCGGCTCCGTCGAGCTCCGACGGAGGGTCAAGAACCACCCGGACCCCTTCAGCCCCCGGTCGGCCGACCACGACCGCCACAGCGCCGGCGGCAAAGCCTGCCGCGTCGCACTCGAACCCGGCGCGCACCCACGGCTCGCCGCCGCCCGGGAGGGTGACGGCGCATACGCGGGTGTCCTGGACGCCTGGCACCCACCAAGCATCGCGCAAGTGGGCGGACGGCTCGCAGCAGTCCTCCGCAGTTATCCTCGTGGCAATGGCCCAGAAGGCGCGTCAGGTAAGGATCAACCAGAAGTCGGCGATGGCCGACATGCAGGCGCTCGAGCAGCGCAGCGACGACGAGCTCCTCAGGGAGCAGAAGTACCGCTCGGCGGCTCTATCGATCCTCGGGGCCCGTGCCGCCGAGCGCTATGACGCAGACGCCGCGCGCGACTACTTCCGCCAGGCGATCGCCGCCGCCCGCCCGCAGGAGCGGATGCAGATCCGCCGGATGGCCGACGCTTCGATCGCCCTCGCTGAGCGCCGCCCGGATGACCTGCGCGAAGCGGTCGAGAAGCTGGGCCAGGAAGCACCTTCCAGTCGGCAGCTCTTCCTGCTGCGGCTCACCGGGCTCATCTCCCCTCCCCCCGGTGCAAGCATCTGGCTGCGCATCAGGGGAATCGCGCTGCTCCTCCTGATGGTGGCCGTGCTGCTGGGAATCGGCTTCGGCATCGTGAAGCTCGTCTCCATTCCCTTCGGTGGCACCTCTACGGGGGCGGCCCTGGGGATCGGAGCGGTACTCATCCTGGTGGCTCTCGGCATCCTTGCGCTGGTCGGGCGAATCCGCCAGAAGAGGGCCCGGGCCGCCGCCTCCGGCGGCTGACACGGTGTGCGGCCGGTTCACGCTGGCCCCCGCCGCCGGCCTCCTCTTTGGTCCCCGGTTCGGCCTGGCGGAGGACATCAGCGTTGAACCGCGCTGGAACATTGCGCCCTCTACCTCCATCCCGGTGATAACACGGCGTGAGGGGGCGAACCGCGCCGACTGGATGCACTGGGGGCTTGTCCCTGTTTGGGCCGATTCCCCCGAGGTCGGCTCCAAGATGATCAATGCCCGGGCCGAGACCCTGGCCGAGAAACGCTCGTTCAGCCCGCTCCTGGAGCACAACCGCTGCCTTGTGCCGGCAGACGGCTTCTACGAATGGCAGGCTCGGGCGGGGGCGGCAAAGCAGCCTTGGTACTTCCACGAGCCGTCGGGCGACGTCTTCTCCTTTGCCGGCCTTTGGACATCCTGGAGGCCCGGCGACGGGGTGGAACCCCTTGAGAGCGTCACCATCATCACCACCGAACCCAACGCGCTCGTAAGGCCTGTTCACAAGCGTATGCCGGCGATACTGGAGGCCGGGGCCGAGGAGTCGTGGCTCGACCGCTCGATCGCGGTCGAGGAAGCTCTCGGGCTGCTCGGACCTGCGCCCGACGGGATGCTGGTGGCCGAGCCGGTCTCGACGCGGGTGAACAGGGTCGCCAACGACGACCGGGAGTGCGTCCAGCCGGTGGCCGAGGATCAGGGCACCGGCGCCGAGAGCCTGTTCTGATGCGCTTGTATCGCCCGCCCCGGCAGTCAGAATGACGGCCGTGCGCCGCTTCCTGATCGTTGCCAACCCGGTCGCCGGAGGCGGCAGGGTTGCCCGAGAGCTGCCTTCGGTTCGCCGGCACCTCGCCACGCTTGGCCTCGACGCGACCGTTCACCTGACGGAAAGCCTGGACGATGTGGAAGGTCTCGTCCGGCAGGCGGCAGCTGAGGGGCGGATACCGGTTGCCTTCTCTGGTGACGGGGTCGTCGGGGCGGTCGCTGCGGCTGCGTCGAGGCTTGACCAGCCGCTCTTCGGAGTCCTGCCCGGCGGCACGGGGAATGACTTCTGCCGGCATATCGGGATCCCCGACGACCTCGCAGACGCCTGTTCGGTGCTCGCCCGGGGCGCAGAGCAACCGGTCGACATCGGAGAGGCAAACGGCGTCCGCTTCCTGGGGATCGCGAGCGCCGGGTTTGACTCCGAGGCCAACGCCGCCGCCAACCGGGCCCCGCGGTGGCTGGGGTCGGCCGTCTACACGTGGGGAGCCCTCGTCGCTCTCGCCCGCTGGAAGCCCGCCCGTTTCACGGTCGACGTCGACGGCATCGAGTCGGCCTTCGACGGATGGTCGGTCGTATGCGCCAACACCAGCGTCTACGGCGCCGGGATGTTCATTGCCCCCGGCGCCCGCACCGACGATGGCACGTTCGACGTCATCTGGACCCTCAAGACCGGGAGGCTCAGGTTCCTGGCTCTTTTCCCGAGGGTATTCAAGGGGACACACGTCGAGGTTGAGTTCGTGAGGGTCGAGCATGGGCGTAGCGTCCGGTTCAGCTCGAGTCGTCCATTCACCCTTTACGCCGACGGCGACCCGATCACCGAGCTGCCGGCAGCGATCGAGATGCTTCCGGCGGCCGCGCGCGTGCTGGTGCCGGCATGAGCCGCCTGCGCGCGGCGGTTGCTGCGCTCATTGCCCGGAGCGCCGCCGCACTGCTTCGCCTGGCGGGCCGTGGCGCAACGACCCTCCCGGGCCGCATACTCATCGCGCTCGACCCGGATGCGATCTCCGAGCGGGCCGGGCAGCTGGCCAACGGGAGCATCGTCGTCTCCGCCACCAACGGAAAGACCACGACCTGCTCGATGCTGGCGGCCATCCTCGGCGAGGACGGCGAGCGACCCGTGCACAACCGCGCCGGTGCCAACATGGCGGGCGGCATCGCCAGCACGCTCCTTGAGCAGAAAGGTGATGTGGGGCTCTTCGAGGTCGACGAGTTCTGGCTTGATGTGCTGGTTGGCCAGCTGCTACCCCGGGCCGTCGTTCTCGGAAACCTCTTCCGGGACCAGCTCGACCGTTACGGCGAGCTCGACACCATCGTCGCGCGCTGGTCTGCCGTTGCCGGCTCGGGGGCAGTCGGGCGCCTGGTGGTCAATGCCGATGACCCGTCGCTCGCCGGGCTTGCCGATGGCCACGGTGAGGTCCTCTACTTCGGCCTGGAGGACCACTCGGCCGGGGCGAAGACTCCGCAGCACGCCTCCGAGCAGGTGCGGTGCCCGAGGTGCGGGTCGGCGCTCGAATACCACGTCTGGTACGTCGGCCATCTTGGCGACTATCGCTGCACGGGCTGCGACTGGGCCAGGCCACGGCCGGAGGTGAGCGCGTCCAACATCGAATTGCTCGGCCTCTCCGGAAGCCGCTTCGATCTCGACCTGGGCGGCGCCGTGGCTGCGGTGTCCATCCCCCTTCCCGGGCTTTACAACGTCTACAACGCGGTTGCCGCCGCTGCCGGCGCAATGGCTCTCGGGGTGCCGCCGCGCTTGATTGCGGCGGGCCTGGAGGGCCTCTCCCCCGTCTTTGGCCGGGCCGAGACGGTCGACGTGGAGGGCCGACAGTGCTCGATCCTTCTCGTGAAGAACCCTGCCGGTGCAAACGAGGTGATGCGAACCGTCGCGCTCGAGGAGGGGCGCCACGACATGCTCTTCGTGCTCAACGACCTGATCGCCGACGGGCGTGACGTGAGCTGGATCTGGGACGCCGACTTCGAGGCCCTCGCCCCTCGCGTGGCCACTGCGGTCTGCAGTGGAACCCGGGCGGTGGAGATTGCGCTCAGGCTGAAGTACGCCGGGGTCCCCGACTCGGCGCTGGAGGTCGTCCGCGACCTTCCATCTGCACTTGCACGCGCGGCCGTGGGTGATGGCGACCGGCTGCTTGCGTTCCCGACCTATACGGCGATGCTCGAACTTCGCGAGCACCTGGTGGACGAGGGTGCGGCCACGGAGTCGTTCGCATGAGCTCTGCACAGGCCATCTGGCACGAGGTCGAGTGTGGCGGCTACGAGGCCGACCTGGATACCTGGGTGGGGCTGGCCCGCAGGTTCGACGGGAGAGTCCTCGACGTCGGTGCCGGAACCGGCCGCGTGAGCCTCAAAGTCGCCCGCCTTGGAAGGTGCGTCGTGGCCCTCGACACCGATGCCGAGCTGCTTTCCGAGCTCAGGCGAAAGGGCTCTTGCCTGGAAGAGGGCGACCTGGCGACGGTCTGTGGCGATGCACGCGAATTCGTGGACGAGTCGGGTTTCGGGCTGGTGATCGTTGCCATGCAGACGGTCCAGCTGTTCGGCGGTGCCGCGCAGCGGGCGCGCTTCATGCGGTGCGCGCGTCGCAACACCACTGTGGGAGGGTGCCTTGCCATCGCGGTTGCCGACATGACGCAGGCGGTTCCCGACGGTCGGGCGACCTTTGAGGCCGACGTCCTCGTCGCCGAGGGCGAGCATTACTCGAGCCGGCCCGTTTCGGTGCTCCGCCAGGGCGGCGAGGTAGTGATCGAACGCGAGCGCGTCCACACCGCCGGCACGGGGACGATCGTAAGGAGCCTCAGCCGCGAGGCGATCGACCTTGTCGATTCAGCGACCATCCAGGACGAGGGCATGGCTGCGGGCTTCGTGGCCACGAGCGTTGAGTTCGTACCGCCAACCGGGAGTTACGCCGGCGCGGAGGTGGTCCTTCTCCATGGCTGAGCAACCACCGAAGCTGCGGATCGGGGCTCTCTATCCCGACCTGCTCAACATCTACGCCGATCGCGGCAACCTGATGGTCCTCTCACGCCGTTGCGAATGGCGCGGAATCGGGGTCGAACTAGATGCCGTCGGGCTGGGAGAGGCTCTTGACCCGGCGGCCTACGACCTGCTCTATCTGGGTGGTGGGCAGGACGCGGACCAGCGCCTCTGCGGAGAGGAACTGGCGGGAGCCAAGGGTGAGGCGCTCCGGGCCGCCTCGAGCGAGGGAACCGTGATCCTCGCCGTCTGCGGCGGCTACCAGCTGCTCGGTCGCTCCTACCAGCTCGGGAACGAGGTCGTCCCGGGCGCCCGGGTGCTCGACGTGGAGACGGTAAGGGCCGAAGGACCCAGGCTGGTGGGCAATGTGGCGATTGAGGTAGAGCTGCCCGGCATGCGTGCTCCGCGTCGCCTGGCCGGCTTCGAGAACCACGGCGGACGGACGACGCTCGGCGCGGGCCAGGCTCCCCTCGGACGGGTGCTCAGCGGGCATGGAAACGACGGGATCTCGGGGTTCGAGGGTGCGGCCACCGGGAACACGATCGGTACCTACCTCCACGGTCCGCTGCTGCCGGGGAACGCCTGGTTTGCCGACTGGCTGATCGCGGCCGCTCTCGGGCTTCCCGGCCTCGACGGGCTTCCGGACAGGCTCGAGGACGAGGCCCACAGCTCAGCACTGGCGGCTGCCGGGCAGGCTGCGGGCTAGCTTCGGCCCGACGAGCCGAAGCCTCCATCCCCCCGGGATGTGCTGTCGAGCTCCCGGACCTCCGTGGGCTCGATGCCGGGAAAGCTCACGACGAGGAGCTGGGCGATCCGCTCTCCCGCTTCGAACGGAAAGCTTTCAGACCGGTCCAGGTTGACGAGAAGCACCTGAATCTCTCCCCGGTACCCGGCGTCGATCAGCCCGGGCGCGTTGGCGACGGTGACCCCGTGGCGGCTGGCCAGCCCGGACCGGGGAAGCACGAGCCCGGCACAGCCTGCAGGGATTGCGACCGCGAGTCCGGTTCGCACGAGAACCCTTTCGCCTGGCGCTATCGAGTTGCCCTCGAGGGCCGACAGGTCGAGACCGGCGTCGCCTTCATGGGCTCGCGACGGGAGGGTTGCGCGCTCGTCGAGCCGCACGAACTCGAGCGCCGCCATCAGCCGACCGGCTGGGCCGTGGAGTAGGCGCGCAGGCGGCGGGCAACCACCGAGGGCAGTGAGGTGCGCAGCAGGACCCCGTCGGCCCTGTCTTCACGCTCTACCTGCCCGCCGTGGTGGTGGACCTGGGCGATGGCCTCACCGTCGGCATACGGGACCAGGAGCTCGACCGCCTCGAACCGGCCGGCAAACTCGGCCGCGATACGCCCGCGGAGCTCCTCGATTCCTTCCTCCCGCAGGGCCGATACCTGCACGGCGTCGGGGAATGCGATGCGCAGGTCGCCCCGACGGGCATCGTCGGCGAGGTCGATCTTGTTGGCGACGAGAAGGTGGCGGCTCTCCGAGTCGCCGAATGCATCGAGGGCC
This sequence comes from Solirubrobacteraceae bacterium, assembly GCA_040398965.1. Taxonomy (GTDB): domain Bacteria; phylum Actinomycetota; class Thermoleophilia; order Solirubrobacterales; family Solirubrobacteraceae; genus F1-60-MAGs163. The sequence continues at coordinate 62,235 of JBBASZ010000001.1, forward strand.
GACTCGACGGCCGCCTGCATCTCCCGGAGGCGCTCTTCCGGTACCGACGAGTCGAAGACGTGCAGGACAACATCGGCGGAGAGCGTCTCCTCGAGCGTGGCGCCGAAGGCACTGACCAGCTGGTGGGGAAGCTTGCGGATGAAACCGACGGTGTCGGTAAGCAGGTAGTGGCGCCCCTCGATCTCCATGGTCCGGGTTGTCGGGTCGAGAGTCTCGAAGAGCCTGTCGCGGACGATGACGCCGGCCCCGGTGAGTGCGTTCATCAGCGAGGACTTTCCGCTGTTGGTGTATCCGGCAAGTGCGATGGTTGGAATCCGGTTGCGCGTGCGCTCGGCGCGCATCGTCGAACGGGACCCGGCAACTCCGTCGAGCCTCCTGGAGAGCGCGGAGATACGGTCGCGCGCGAGGCGCTGGTCGGTCTCAATCTGGCTTTCGCCGGGGCCCCTGGTGCCGATTCCTCCCCCCAGGCGCTCGAGGTGCGTCCAGAGACCTCGCATGCGCGCGAGGTTGTACTGAAGCTGGGCGAGCTCGACCTGGAGCTTTCCCTCTGCGCTGTGGGCGTTGCCGGCGAAGATGTCGAGGATGACGGTCGTGCGGTCGATCACCGGGAACTTCAGGGCCGTCTCCAGGTTCCGCTCCTGACGGGCCGTGAGCTCGTCGTCGGTGACGATCACGTTTGCGTCGGCGCGCTGTGCCTCCGTCCGGATCTCGTCGAGCTTGCCCGGTCCCACATAGGTGTTTGGGTGGGGCCTGTCCCGGCGCTGGACCGATGAGCCGACGACGGCGACGCCGGCGGTAAGGAGGAGTTCGGCGAGCTCTGCCAGGTCGTCGGCATCGCCGCTGGCGGAGACGCACCACGCGCGTTGCCGCGCGCGGCCTCCCCTCGAGGTCTCACGCGACCCGGAAGGCTTCTTGCGGCCGGTACGTCCGTTGGCGGGCACCGGGTCCGATTCTAGGGCGCCTGCTGGATGTGCCATCGTGCGAGTGGTGGAGCGATTTGCAGGGGTCGATGTAGGTGGTCCCAGGAAGGGGTTCGATGTCGCCATCCTCGAGGGGTCGGTCGTGGTGGACCTTCGCTCGCGGCAGGGCCGTGATGAGGTTGCGCAGCTGCTTGCCGCGACCGGGCCGCGGGTCGTGGGAATCGACAGCCCCTCTGCCTGCGCTCTCACAGGGGAGAAGAGCCGGTCCGGGGAGCGCCGGCTGGCCCGGGAGATCTGCCCGATCTTCTACACGCCCGATGAAGAGACGGTCCGGTCCGGCAACCCCTTCTACGGCTGGGTGGTCGAAGGGCTGGAGCTCTACGCGGCGCTTCAGGAGGCGTTACCGGCGACGAGATGCGTCGAGGTGTTTCCCAGCGCGGCGTGGACGGTGTGGGCCGGGCCGAGGGATGGCAGGCCGAAGGCTGAATGGAGCCGCCAGGGGCTCGAGGCGGCCGGCGTGGGCGGCCGTCCCGCCAGGATGAGCCAGGATGCCCGTGATGCGGTGGGTGCGGCCCTGGTGGCACGCGCGGAATGGCACGGGGGGTGCGCCGACTACGGAGGGATCAGGGTGCCGCGGCCGGGCGCAGTAGCTTTGGTGGGGTGAGCGACGACCTCAGGCAGCGGCTCTGCCGGCGCACGCTGGAGCTGATCGACATTCCTTCCGAATCGCGTGGCGAGGCGCAGGTCGCCCGCCACGTCCTCTCGGTGCTGGAAGCCGCCGGCGTTGCAGTCAGGGATGCCGGGGACGACTGCGTGATCGCCGGAGCCGGCGAGAAGGGCGAGCGGCCGCTGGTCCTGCTGGCCGGGCACCTTGACACCGTCCCGTCACAGGGAAACCTTCCCGGCCGGATCACCGGGACCGGCGTCGAGGGGCTCGGCGCGGCGGACATGAAGGGGTCGCTGGCAGTGATGATCGAGCTCGCCCTTGCCGGCGCGGGGCAGTCATGTGACGTCGGGTACCTGTTCTTCGGCCGCGAAGAGCTGCCGCCCGCCCACAGCTCGCTGGTCCCTTTGCTGGAGCGTGAGCCGGGGTTGCGCGGCGCCGACCTCGTCCTGATGATGGAGCCAACCTCCAACCGGGTGCAGGCCGGCTGCCTGGGCAACCTCAACGCGACCTGGCACTTCAGCGGGCGGAGCGGGCATTCGGCGAGGCCCTGGCTGGCGGAGAACGCAATCGCCGCGCTCGCCGATGGAGTCGCCGAGCTGGAGGCGCGGGAGCCGGTGGAGCACGTCTTCGAGGGCCTCAGCTTCCATGAGGTCTTCTCCGTGACTTCGGTTGACGGTGGCATTGCGCGAAACGTAATTCCCGGGAAGGCGACGGCGCACGTCAACTACCGCTACCCGCCGGGCGTCGGGCCCCAGGAGGCCGAGGATCGCCTTGAGGAGGCATGTGCCGGCCACGGGATGCTCGAGATCGAGGCCAACGCGCCGTCGGGAAGCGTGGTGGCGTCCGGGCCGCTGGTCGATGAGCTCATCGATCTCAGCGGCGGGCCGGTCGAGCCCAAGCAGGCGTGGACGCCGGTTGCCGAGTTCGGCGCGGCGGGAATTCGCGCCGTCAACTACGGACCGGGTGAGCCGGCACAGGCGCACCGGGCCGACGAGGCGGTGGACGGTGAATCCCTGGTGACCAGCTTCGAGACGATCTACCGGCTCGTGGGCGACCCGGCCTGAATGGAGGTCCAGCCCCTCATAGAGGAGCTCGGGGAGTACCCGTTCACCGGGCTGGAGGACGCTCGGGCCGAAGCCGCGCGCAGGGGGCGCGAGCCGATCGATTTCGGCATTGGGGCCCCGGCCGAGCCGATCCCCGACGTCGTGCGTGCGGCGCTGCTCGAGGCGGTAGCCGGCGAAGAGGTCTCCCGCTACCCATCGGCGGCGGGGAAGACCGAGCTGCGGGAGGCCATCGCCGCCTGGGTCGAGCGGCGCTATGGCGTCCAGGTCGATCCGGAGGTCGAGGTACTTCCGACGATGGGCAGCAAGGAGCCGATCTATCACCTTGCCGGACTGCTCCACTGGAACGGTTCGCACCGGGACCTCGTCGTCGTCACTACGCCGGGCTACCCGGTGCCGGCGAGGGCGGCAAGGCTTGCCGGCGCCCAGGTGGTCGAGCTCCCGCTTGACCGCGACAGCGGGTGGCTCCCGCGGTATGAGGAGATTCCCGACGATGCCTGGCACCGGATCTCGGTCATCTGGATCAATTCGCCCAACAACCCAACCGGATCGGTCGCTCCGCTGGACTTCTACGAAGGGCTGGCCGAGCGTTGTCGCCGGCACGGAGTTGTCCTGGCCTCCGACGAGGCCTACAGCGAGATCTGGGCCGGGCCGAATGCGCCGCCATCGGTCCTGCAGGTCTCCGACCCCACGCACGTCCTCGCGTTCCACTCGCTCTCCAAGCGTTCTGCCATACCCGGGTATCGCAGCGGCTTCGTCTGTGGTGACCCCCTGCTCGTAGGGGCCATGAGAACGCTCCGCCCCACGATGGGGGTTACCCCTCCCCTCTTCGTGCAGGAAGCGTCGGTCGCCGCCTGGAACGACGAGGCGCACGTCGAAGCCCTCCGGGAGCGATTCCGGGCCAAGCGGGAGATCATGATTCCCGCACTCGAGCGCTACGGGTTGCCCCCGGTTGGGGGCGATGCGGGCTTCTTTCTCTGGTGCGAGGTGCCCGGCGGTGATGAAGAGGCGGAATTCGCGGGGCTGCGTGAACTGGGGATCCTCGCGGCGCCCGGGTCGATGTTTGGGCCCGGAGGCGAGGGGTTCATGCGCTTCGCCCTCGTCCCCGACGAAGATGCGTGTCGCCGCGCCGCGGAAATCCTCGACGGGTCGTCCCGGTAGGTTCGGGCCGTGACTGAACCCCAAAGCGGCGGCGCCAGGGCCGTGGGCCTCGCGACATTCGCCGGTGACGATCCGATCGAGGTCTACTTCCCTGAACCACGGCTGGGCGGCGCCACCGGGGCTGGCTGGGAGGAGCTGGGGCCCGGCGATGACGGAGCCGGGCAGTTTGCGGGGATGGTGGGCGAGGACCCGCTTCTTGGAGTCAGGAGGGCCCCGGTCGCCGTCGCGATCGCCGACCTCGCCAGCCCTCCGGAGAGCGTTCCCGACGCCTACCTGAGGCTCCACCTGCTTTCCCACCGTCTCGTGCGTCCCCGCGGCCTCAGCGTGGACGGGCTACTGGGCCTGCTGCCCAATGTCGCCTGGACCGATGCGGGGCCGCTGCCCGCCGCGGAGGTGGATGCTGCCCGCGTAAGGGCTATGGAGTCCGGCTTAAGGCTCCACGTCCGCTCGGTCGACAAGGTTCCGCGGATGGTCGACTACGTGGTCCCGTCAGGGGTGCGGATCGGCGATGCCGACCGGGTGAGGCTGGGGGCGCACCTGGCCGAGGGAACAACCGTCATGCACGAGGGATTCGTGAACTTCAACGCCGGCACCCTTGGCGCATCGATGGTCGAGGGTCGCATAAGCGCCGGGGTGCTGGTGGGCGCCGGGAGTGATCTTGGGGGCGGAGCGTCCGTGATGGGCACCCTCTCGGGCGGTGGCAGCGAGGTGATCACGGTTGGCGAGGAGTGCCTCCTGGGCGCCAACTCGGGGATCGGGATCTCGCTCGGGGACGGCTGCGTCGTCGAGGCCGGGCTGTACCTCACGGCCGGGACCGTGGTTTCCATGCCCGACGGGAGTGAGTGCAAGGCGTTGGAATTGAGCGGGCGTGACGGCCTGCTCTTCCGTCGCAACAGCCTCTCAGGGTCGGTCGAGGTTCTTCAGCGCCAGGGAAACTGGGGCGGCCTCAACCCTGAGCTTCACGGCAACTGAGGGTTTAAGCCTCCAGCCGGGAGGCGAGCTCGGGCCCGATTCGCCCCCGGTAGACCTCGTGGGCCTCTCCGGCGAGGTCGATGTGGAGGTCCTCGGCAACCGTGACCGTGAGCGCGCCCCCATCCATCACGACCGTTACCTCATCGCCGGCGCCGCGCAGCACGTAGTCGACCGCGGCGCCGCAGGCACCTGTGCCGCTGGCGGTCGTCTCCCCCACGCCCCGCTCGAAGATGCGCGCCCGAATCGTTCCCGGCCCGGTCTCGGTCCACCAGCTCACGTTGGTCCGGCCCGGGAAGATCTCGGCGTTTTCGATCTCCGGCCCGGGAATGGACAGGTCGAGGGCGTCCAGTGCATCGGGTTCGGCAATACGGATCGCGCATTGGGGGTTCCCGATCGATACGTGCTGGAACGCCCAGAGCTCTCCGCCCGCAGCTACCGTGCCCCGACCGTCGGGATCGCCGTCGGGGTGTTGGCCCGACGAGAGCACGGCACGGCCCATATCCACCCGCGCCCGATCTTCGGCGAGGATCTCGGCCCTCACCTCGCCCGCAGGAGTGGCCAGCGCGAAGCGTGAGCCCGGAGCGCGTCCCTCGCGGTGCAGATAGAGGAATGCCTGCCGCGCGCCGTTCCCGGAGAGTTCGGCCTCCGAGCCGTCGGGGTTGAAGATCTTCAGCGAGGCGACCGCGGCACCGTTCGGTGGCTCGTCCAGCAGGAGCACCCCATCCGCGCCGATTCCGCGGTGGCGGTTGCAGAGGAGTTCCACGTTTCGGGGGGTGGGCCGGAAGTCACTGGTGACCCGGTCGACGATTACGTAGTCGTTTCCGAGTGCCTCCCACTTGGCGAACTCCATCGGGTGAGCCTAGTCCTGCCGCCCAGAGAGCGTCTCTGCGATCTGCGCGGCCGCCTCAGCCTCGGAGGTGCTCGACAGGTCGATGAGCCGGGTATCGGGCAGGCGACGGACCCAGGTCAGCTGCCTCTTCGCGTAGCGGCGGGTGCGGAGCTTCATCTCTTCGATCTTGCCGGCGGGGAGCTCGTCGAAGCCGATGATCCTGCGGGCCGTGGCCGAGGCGCGCTCCTGCGCTGCTCGCACCTCTTCGACGGCGCCGGCGGCAACCATCGCGTCGACCCGCTCGTCTATCCGGCGGTACAGCTCCTCGCGGCTGCGAACCAGCGCGAATCGCAGCGTCGGATGGCGAAGGGGAGCCTCCCAGAAGGCCTCCCCCGGCTCGGGACTGGCTCTCGACTCGGCGAGCGCCAGTGCCCGGCCGGCGCGATAGCTGTCTCCAGGGTCGATCTGGGCCGCCGCCGCAGGCGAGATCGCCTGGAGTCGCCCGTGGAGGTCGGCCGCGTCATCGGCGGACTCCGCGTGCGCTGGTGAGTCCACGGGTGGCCGCATCTCAAGATCGGTAAGGGCCGCCTGCATGTAGAGGCCTGAGCCGCCGATAACCACCGGCCGGCGCCCCGTGGCGAGGGCTTCGTCGATTGCGGCGTGAGCCTCCCGGGCAAAGAGGCCCGCGCTCATGGCATCGTCCAGGTCGTGGCTGGCCACGAGAACGTGGTTGAGCCGTCTCCTCTCGGCGGCTGTGGGTGCGCCGCTGAGAATCTCCAGGCCGCGGTAGAGCTGAAATGCGTCCGCGGAAACAGCAACCGGCTCATCTCCGTGTGCGGCGAGGATCTCGGCGAGCTCAAGCGCCACCGATGTCTTTCCGACCGCGGTGGGACCAAACAGGGAGACGACGCGACCCGGACCAGTGCTCACCCCGCAAGTATCGCGCCGGCCGTGACAGACTCCGGGAATGGAGATTCGTGGAAGGACTGCACTGGTGACCGGCGCGTCGGGGGGAATCGGGGCAGCGATCGCCGAAGCGCTCGCACACCAGGGCGCCTCGCTCCGCCTGACCGGCCGCAACGTCGCCGAGCTCGAGCAGGTCTCCGCGCGTACCGGCGGGGAGGTGCTTCCGTGCGACCTGGCCGACGAGGGTGAGGTCGAGGCCCTTGCCGCCGGCTGTGCCGACTGCGACATCCTGGTGGCCAACGCCGGGCTGCCGGGGTCGGGCAACTTCTTCGATTTCAGCGCGGAGGAGATCGACCGCGCGCTCGACGTGAACCTGCGCGCCCCGATGCAGCTCTCGCGGGCCATCGGTGAGCAGATGGGCGAGCGGGGGGCCGGTCAGATCGTCTTCATGAGCTCGCTCCTGGGGAAGATCGCGACTCCGGGCAGCTCGCTTTACTCGGCCACGAAGTTCGGGCTCCGCGGCTTTGCCGCCGGCCTGCGGGCCGACCTCTCGCGCAGTGGCGTCGGGGTTAGCGTGATCTTCCCCGGGTTTATCCGTGATGCGGGAATGTTCCACGACAGCGGTACGAAGCTTCCCTCCTGGGTTGGAACCAACACCCCCGAGGAGGTAGCCGACGCTGTGTCCCGCGCGATCACGGAGAACCGGCACGAGACGGACGTGGCACCGCTCATGATGCGCTCGACCGTCTGGGTCGCCGGCGCCGTTCCGCCGCTGGCCGCGCGCGTGATGGACCGGATGGGTGCGGGAGCAGTCAGCGGACAGCTGGCACGCGGTCAGCGCGACAAGCGCTGAGGCATTCCGGCCAGCGACATCTCCCCGGTAAGTGACTGGCTGGTCGCGGCGGTGATCGTCACCGGCACGAGGTCGCCTGGTTCGCCGAGGCCCTCGAAGTAGACGTTCCGGTTGTGGCGGGTGCGGCCGCGAAGCTGACCCGGGTTCTCGCGGGAGGCCCCCTCGACCATCACCTCAAGCTCACGACCGACGAAACGCCGGGCTCGCTCCCCGGCACGGCGGCGCACGACCGCGACGAGCCTGTCCATCCTCTCGCGGGAGATTTCCGGTTCGATGAAGAGCTCCCGCATCCCGGCCGCCTCCGTTCCCCGGCGCGGGGAGAAGACGAAGGTGAAGGCGCCGTCGAAGCCGACCTCCTGCGCAACCTCAACTGTCTCAACGAAGTCGTCTTCGGTCTCGCCGGGAAAACCGACGATGATGTCGGTGGTGATGGCACAGTCGGGCAGTCGCTCACGGATCATCGCCACACGCTCCAGGTAACGCTTGCGGTCGTAGGTTCGCCGCATCCGCTTCAGGACCCGCGATGAGCCAGACTGCAGAGGCAGGTGGATGTGCTCGCAGACGGTTGGCAGGGTGGCATGAGCCTCGATCACGTCTGCACGCATGTCCTTTGGGTGGGGACTCGTGTAGCGAATCCGCTTGATCCCGTCGATCGGATCGAGGGCGCGGAGAAGCTCGCTGAAGGAGGATGGCGCCGGCCTGAGGTCTCTCCCCCATGCGTTCACGTTCTGGCCCAGGAGGGTGACCTCGCGAACCCCGACCCGCGCCAGCCCGGTCACCTCCTCCACAAGCGCCTCGAGTGAGCGGCTGACCTCCCGCCCCCTTGTGCTGGGAACAATGCAGTAGGAGCAGCGGCAGTTGCAGCCCACGCTGATCTGCACCCAGGCCTGATGTCGCTGGTCACGCTTCATCGGAAGGTCGGCGGTGAACGACTCGAACTCGAAGAAGCCCTGGGCCCCGATCGAGTCGCTGGTGAGGAATTCGGCAAGCTTGCCAACCTGCCCTGGCCCGAAGGCGACGTCGACAAAGGGGTAATCGGCGAAGACGCGGTCCTTCATTGACTGCGCCCAGCAGCCTCCCACTCCGATAATGGTCTCGGGACGGCGTCGCTTGGTGGCACGGGCCTCCATGAGGTGCGAGACGAAGCGCGAATCTGCCGCCTCCCGGATCGAGCAGGTGTTGAACAGAATCAGGTCGGCGTCCTGTCGCTGCTCGGCGGGTTCGTAGCCGAGCGATTCGAGCATCCCCTCCATGCGCTCAGAGTCGTGGACGTTCATCTGGCATCCGAACGTCGTCACGTGGTACCGGCCCGTCGCCATCGCAGCGAAGGCTAGCCGCCGTCAGGCCGCGTTGCGCTCGAAGGCCCGGATTGCGTCGTAGGCCAGGTCGAGCTCGTATCCGCGACGCACCAGCAGCCCGAGTGCCTTCTCCCGGTCACGGTCGTCGGCCGGGGGCGCACCAAGCTTGCGGTCGAGGACCTCGAGCGCTCCCGAGAGTTCATCGTCACGTTCGCGGACATCCAGGGTGGACGCCACCAGCTCTTCCGGGATGCCGGCCTCTCTCAGCCCGCGGGCGATCCGTTCCCCTCCCCAGCCGTCGAGCGAGCGCCGGTCCTCGGCGTAGGTGCGGGCAAACCGCTCATCATCGACGTATTCGAGCTCACGGAGCCGGCGCAGGACATCCTCCACCGTGGGTTCCGGGATCCCTGCCGCTGCGAGCTTATGGCGGACCTGGCTCTCCGTGCGGTCGCGTTTTGAGAGGTAGGAGAGTGCCCTGCCGAGAGCGTCGTCCAGGCGCTCGGAACCGCTCTCGCCCTGGTCCTCCACGCTCAGGCGGCTTGTGCTGCCGGCGGCTCCTCGATGTCGGGTACCTCGGCGTCCTCGTCGCGCTCGATCGGGACGACGAGGTCCTGATCGACCCCTACCGCGTCGTAGACTTTCTCCTCGATCTCCTTGGCCATCTTCGGGTTCTCGGCAAGGAACGCCTTGGCATTGTTGCGCCCCTGGCCGAGGCGCTCGTCGCCGTAGGAGAAGAACGACCCGGACTTGGAGACGATGCCGTGCTCGAGGCCGAGGTCGAGGATGCAGCCCTCTGTCGAGATGCCCTTGCCGAACTCGATGTCAAATTCGGCCTGGCGGAACGGGGCAGCAACCTTGTTCTTGACCACCTTCACGCGAGCCCGGTTGCCCACGGCCTCAGTTCCCTCCTTGAGGGTCTCGATACGCCGGATGTCGAGTCGCTGGGACGAGTAGAACTTCAGCGCACGGCCTCCGGGCTGTGTCTCCGGAGAGCCGAACATGACGCCGATCTTCTCGCGGATCTGATTGGTGAAAAGGCAGAGTGTCTGGGCCCGGTTGAGGTTCCCGGCAAGCTTGCGCATTGCCTGGCTCATCATCCGTGCCTGCAACCCGACGGTCTGGTCGCCCATCTGGCCTTCGAGCTCCGCGCGCGGGGTGAGTGCCGCGACCGAGTCGACGGCGACCAGGTCAACTGCCCCGGAGCGTACGAGCATGTCGGCGATCTCCAGGGCCTGCTCGCCGTAATCGGGCTGAGAGACCAGGAGCTCGTCGATGTCCACCCCGATGGTGCGGGCGTAGATCGGGTCCATCGCGTGCTCGGCATCGATGAACGCACAGACGCCGCCGAGCTTCTGGGCTTCAGCGATCACGTGGTAGACAAGCGTCGTCTTACCGGAGGATTCAGGGCCGAAGAGCTCGACGATCCTGCCTCTTGGCATCCCTCCGATTCCCAGGGCGAGGTCAAGGGAAAGGGCTCCGGTAGGGATGGCGTCCACCTTTACCTGGGCGCCCTCGTCGCCCATGCGCATGACGCTCCCCTGCCCGAACTGCTTCTCGATCTGTGCCAGCGCGCCCTTGAGCGCGTCGTCCTTGGCCTTGGCGGCCTTCTCTTCAGCGTTTGCAGCCATAGTTATTGCCCTCTCTTTCGGCTAGGCCATCTTCCGGGCTGGCCCGGACGGAAAGGCGAACGTATGTACCCCCGGCTGTCGGCTCTACTGCGCGGTTGTTGCGTGTTGGTGCCGGAGCTACTGCTTTTCCGGGCCCTGCTCCAGGAATGCCCTGACCAGGTGCATGGCGACGGTTGTCGAGCGGTCCCTTACGTCGTCGCGGCTTCCCGGAAGCTGGATGGCGCGCTCAACGCCGCCGCCAGGCCCGCAAACGGCAAAGCAGACCAGCCCCACGGGCTTCTCGTCGCTCCCGCCATCCGGCCCCGCGATACCGGTGATGCCAACGCCAAGGTCCGATGCGAGCCTCTCCCGGACGCCCTCGGCCAGCTCGCGGGCAACCTCGGGGCTCACGGCTCCATGGGTGGAGATCGTCTCTGCGCTGACGCCGACGAGCCCGGACTTGGCCCCGTTGGAATAAGCGACCACACCGCCGGCCACGTAAGCCGACGCCCCCGGCTGATCGGTCAGGCGGGCAGCGACAAGGCCGCCTGTGCAGGATTCGGCAATGGCAATGGTCAAGCCCTGCTCGCGCAGCAGCGCGGCAACCTGCCGGTCGACCGATGACCCGTCCGTGGAAAAGAGCGTCTCGGCGTGGCGGTAGGCAACGAAGTCGGAGAAGGCGTCGTAGGCGTCCTGGGACGAGGGCTCGTACCGGGTCACGATCTCTATCTCGCCCCGGCGCATGCATGTAGTGATCTCCAGGTCGTCCAGCGCAATGCCGTCGCTTGAGGCCAGGCGCAGCGTCTCGGCGATCTCCGACTCGGGAATCCCGAAGAGCCGAAGCATCTCCTGGCGAATTTCGGTGCGCCCGGCGACCGCGGCCTTGAAGGCTTCCGTAGCCACCGCGGCAGCCCACATCGGCCTCAGCTCGCGGGGAGGCCCGGGAAGCACGAGCACAGTGGGTCCACCGCCATCGCAAGGCGGCACCACGAGGCCCGGCGCCGTGCCAACGGGCTCCAGAATCGTCGAGCCTTCCGGGATGGTGGCCTGCTTTCGGTTACCGGCCCGGACGGCGTCCATGTCCACGTTCGGCCAGCGGCGCGTGACCTTCTCGAGGATCGCTGCGATCCGGCCCTCGAGAGCCTCGTCTACCACCATCGGCCTGCGCTGGAACCGCCCGACCACTTCGGCCGTCAGGTCGTCGGCGGTCGGCCCCAGGCCTCCGCTGGTCACGATCAGGGAGCAGCCCTCGTCGCGGAGCCACTGAAGGGCCCCGGCCATGTCCGCCGGACGGTCGCCGACCACGACCGTCGTCTCGTGCTCGATGCCGAGTTCACGAAGCTGCTCGGAGCACCAGGGACCGTTCCGGTCCACCACCCGGCCGGTCAGCACCTCGGTCCCCGTCACGAGGATCCCTGCGTGGATGGTCACGCGATGGCGAGGTGCATCAGCAGGGCGGCGCCGGTGCTGGCGCCGGCGCCGCGGCCGATCAGAAAGAGGCCGGCGATCACGAGGATGACGAGGGTGACGGCGATAGCCCCCCGGTTAAGGCGGCGCCGGCCCCGCGGTTGGACGGGGTTTGCGCTGGTCGGTGCCGGGAGATCTCCCGTGTACTCGTACCGGAGCTTGAAGTTCTCGACCAGGGCCCGGCCGTCGAGCCCCAGGTAGTCGGCGTAGGTGCGCAGGAAGGCCTTCGTCGATGTCGGTTCGGGAAGCAGTTCCCACTCACCGCTCTCGAGGGCGCGGAGGTACTTGCCCCGGATCTTGGTGTCCGCCTCGACCGTGGCGATGTCCAGGCCCGCGCTCTCGCGGGCGCTACGCAGCTGTTCGGCAATCTCGGGCACCGCCCGAGAGGCTAATCACTCCGCTTCGTCGGCGGGCGCAGCGGCAACGGCGGTTGCGTCGGGCTCGGAACTCTCCCCCGCCTTCGGGCTATCAGGCTCAAGGGAGGCAAGGACCCGAGGTAGGTCGGCTGCGGTGATGAGCACCTGTCGCGGCTTCGACCCCTCGTAGCCGCTGATGATCCCGCGGCGCTCAAGCATGTCGATCAGGCGCCCGGCTCGCGTATAACCAAGGCGCAGCCGCCGCTGGAGCATCGAGGTTGAGGCGGTGTCCATCTCCACGACGAGGCGGATGGCGTCGGCGAGCACTGGATCCTCGTCCGGGTCGCAGCCGTCAGGGTCGCCGGTCTCGGCGGGCGAATCGGACTCCACTTCGTCAAGCAGGTCCTCGCGCAGCGCGGGCTCTCCCTGCTCTCCCCAGAAGCGGGTCAGCTCCTCGATCTGTGCCTCGTCGATGTAGGCGCCCTGAATGCGCTGGAGACGGGAGGAGCCAAGGGGCGAGAAAAGCATGTCTCCCTGGCCAAGAAGCGTCTCGGCGCCGTTCTGGTCAAGGATGACGCGGGAATCGGTCTGGCTCGAGACGGCAAAGGCGATACGCGAGGGAACGTTGGCCTTGATCATTCCCGTGATGACGTCGACGCGGGGGCTCTGCGTGGCCAGCACCAGGTGGATACCGACCGCACGTGCCTTCTGTGCGAGCCGAATGATCGCGTCTTCCACGTCGCCGGGGGCAACCATCATCAGGTCGGCGAGCTCGTCGATCACACACAGGAGATACGGGAGCGGCTCCTCCCCGTCGGCGATCCGACTGCGGTTGAGCTCAGGTAGAGAGCGGGTCTTGGCCACCGACATGATCCCGTAGCGCCACTCCATCTCCCTGACGAGGTTCTGGAGTGCGTTGGCTGCCATCCGCGGGCTCGTGATTACCGGGGTAAGGAGGTGCGGTATCGCTTCGTAGTGGTTCAGCTCGACCTGCTTGGGGTCGACGAGCACCAGCCTGACCTGGTCGGGCGTGGCCCGCAGGAGGATCGAGCTGAGCATCGCGTTGACGGCCGCCGACTTACCGGCTCCGGTGGTACCCGCAACCAGGATGTGGGGCATCTTGGCCAGGTCGGCCGTTACCGCCCGTCCGCCAACGTCCTTGCCGAGGAAAACGGTCAGCGGGCTGGCGTCGGAGGGGACCTCGCCGAAGACATCGCCGAGGGTGACCATGTGGCGGGTCTGGTTGGGGACCTCGACGCCCACGGCCTGCTTGCCCGGGATCGGGGCAAGGATCCGGATGTCCGTCGCGGCGAGAGCGTAGGCGAGGTCGTCCTTGAGGTTGCCAACCTTGTTCATCTTCACGCCCGGCGCGAGCTTCAGCTCGTAGCGGGTGATGTGCGGCCCCGAAACAGTCCCAACGAGCGAAGCCTCAATGCCGAAGTGGCTGAGGGCCTCGAGCAGAGCCTCGCCCGTTGCCCCTCCCCCGGAGCTCGCGGCTCCCTTGCGCGCCTTCGATCGGGTGAGAAGCCTGGGGTTCGGCAGCTTGTAGGCGACCGGCCGCCCCGGAGAGGGCAGCGGCTCAGGCTCGCTGTCCCCGTGAGGTTCAGCATCGGCCGGGTCCTGCTCGTCGGCATTTGCCTCGAATTCCACGGCTTCGGCCTCGGGGACGGCAGCGATCTCGCTTGTGAGCATCTCCGCCTCGGCTTCCGCGACGGCCTCGAGCTCGTCGGAGGGCCAGGGGTCGACCGCGTGGATCACCGGTTCCTCGTCTTCGGGCTCGGGCGGGGCGATGGGCTCAGGCTTCTCGGCGCCGCGCGCGATGGCGCCGGCTCCCCGCCGGGCGAAGGCCGCGCTCTCGGAGGCTGAGCGGCTGAGCGCGGTGATCAGCGTCGCAATGGACAGGCCGGTCACGACGAGCAGGCCGGCGATCAGCCCGAAGATGGCCAGGAGGTGCGCGCCGACCGGGCCGACGAGGCTTGCTACCCCAACGTAGAGGCCGTCCCCGAGGGCGCCACCCCGCTGGTCGAAGAATTCCGGCTGCCAGCTCTCCTGGCGGGGAGCGTCGGGGCCCACGCCAAAAGTGCCGGCGGCAAGGGCCAG
>JBBASZ010000001.1:76531-132942 GCA_040398965.1 Solirubrobacteraceae bacterium
TCTCCTGGCGGGGAGCGTCGGGGCCCACGCCAAAAGTGCCGGCGGCAAGGGCCAGTGCGAGGAAGGCGACAATCATTACCGCCCCAATGCGAACGTTCCCGCGCACGGGCATGACCGGCTTGAGGATCATCAGGATCCCTCCGGCCGCGAGTGCTACCGGGACGAGGTAGGCGGCCTGGCCGAGCGCCCATTCGAGGCCGGCGACCAGCTGCTCCCCGCCGATTCCTGCATTGCCGGTCGAGTAGAGCGGGAAGGCAATGAAGATGGCCAGGGCAACCAGGGCGAGTCCCAGGAGGTCGCGCTGGCGCTGGTCGAGCCCGGAGGAAGCCGGCCACGAGGGCCGCTTCGGGGGTGACTGCGGCTTGCGCCGCGGTCGCTGGGCGGGCTTGCGGGCTCCAGTGGAGGCCTTGGTCCGCGGCTTGCTGGGCTTCTTCCGTGTCGTGGCCATACCTTGCGCACGTTCGACGCCGGTGGCCGGCTCCCTTCATTTCTCCGTTAGGAGGCGGCGTACCCTGTGCATCGTGGCTGAACGCGTCCCCCGGGTGCTGGTTGTCGAAGATGACGAGGAGATTGCGAGCGTCCTGCAGCGCTCGCTGCGCATGGAGGGCTACGAAGCCGAGGTCTGCGGCGATGGCAGTGAGGCGCTCACTCATAACCGCACCTTCAATCCCGACCTCGTTGTGCTCGACCTCGGCCTTCCCGGGTTGGACGGAATGGAGGTTGCGCGCCTGCTGCGGGAAGAGGCGGCCGGTGACGTGCCGATCCTCATGCTCACTGCACGGGACGCGGTGGAGTCGCGGGTCGAGGGCCTCGACGCGGGCGCCGACGACTACCTCGTCAAGCCCTTCGAGCGCGAGGAGCTCCTCGCCCGAATCCGGGCCCTCCTGCGCCGTCGCCCGCCGCGTGGAAGCGCTTCCCTGTCAGTCGGCGATCTCGAACTCAACCCGGACCGCCACGAGGTCAGGCGGGGCGACAGGGAGATCGGCCTTACCCAGCGGGAATTCGAGCTGCTTGAGTTCCTGATGCGCAACGAGCGCATCGTGATCGCCCGCCAGCAGCTGCTCGAGGACATCTGGGGATACGACCCGTTCGCCGACACGAACACGATCGAGGTCTTCGTTTCAAACCTGCGCCGAAAGCTGGAGGCGGGAGGCGAACCGCGGATACTCCACACCATTCGCGGAGCGGGGTACGTGCTCCGTGCTTAGCGGCTTGAGCATCCGCTGGCGCCTCGCGCTGATCTCTGCAGCCCTGACCTTTCTGGTCCTGTGCAGTTTCGCGCTTGTCTTCGGTCAGCTGACCGCCGACCGGATCCGATCGGATTTCGCCTCCGACACCGCCGAGGCGGCGAGCAGGCTCGACCAGCGCCTGACGCTCGTGCGGGACGGGGATGGAGGGTTCGACATCGAGCCGTCGCTCGATCTCTATGCGGCCCCCAACAACGCTGCGATCAGGCTCTTCTGGGCCAACCGCGAGCCGATCCCCGGAGGGGCCACGCGCGGTGCCCCCGAGCTCGGCATCCCAACCGAGCCTGGTTCCCGCGAGTACCGCGGGTTCCTGGTCGAAATCCGCCTGGCCCGGCTTCAGCCGGTCGGGGCGGACGCCGGCTCGGCCCTGACCTTCCCGGTCTGGATCGAATACGCGCGGCCGCTCGCCGACCTCGAGGCCACGATCTCGCGGCTTCGCCTCATCCTCCTCCTTGGCGTGGGCGGCGGGACGCTCCTGGCGCTCCTTGGCGGGCTCGCACTCGCCCGCCGGTCGTTGAGGCCGGTGACCGACATCACCGCCGCCGCCCACGAGATAAGCCAGACCGGTGACCCGACGCTCCGGGTCCCCCAGCCCCGGAACGATGACGAGGTGGCGGAGCTGGCCAGAACCTTTGACGAGATGCTTGAGTCCCTTGAGCAGTCCCAGAAGCAGACCGAGTCTGCGCTCGTCAGGCAGCGGGAATTCGTGGCCGATGCCTCGCACGAGCTCCGGACCCCCCTGACCAGCGTTCTGGCCAACCTGGAGCTCCTTTCCGGCGAGCTCGAGGGCGATGACCGGGAGGCTGCAGAGGCGGCGCTGCGCAGTACCCGGCGGATGCGGCGGATCGTCGCCGACCTGCTGCTGCTGGCCAGGAGCGACGCCGGGAGCGAGCCGATACGGGACGAAGTCGACCTGAGCACGATTGCCAGAGAGGCAGCCGCTGAGGCCGATTCACTGGCTGCCGATCACGAGATGGACGTCGACGCACCCGCAGGGACCATGGTCTTCGGCGACCCCGACGAGCTTCACCGGGTGGTCCTGAACCTCGTCGAAAACGCGGCGCTGCACACTCCGCCGGGAACCCGCGTGACGGTCCGCGTTGCGCGAGACGGGTCGAGGGCGAGGCTCGTCGTGGAGGATGACGGCCCCGGGATACCGCCCGACCAGCGCAAGCGAATCTTCGACCGGTTCGTGCGGCAGGGTGGTGACAGCGGCCGGTCAACCGGGCTCGGGCTGGCCATCGTACGTGCCGTCGCCGAGGCTCACGGGGGCTCGGTCACGCTCGCCGACGCCGCTCCGGGGACCCGGTTCACGGTTGACCTTCCCCTCGCGACCGGTCGGCCCGGCCCGCGAGCCACTGCCCCCGGACCCGCCGGAGAGAGGCTCAGACCTCGATAACGACCGGCAGCACCATTGGGCGCCGGCGCAGCTTCTTGTAGACCAGCTCGGCGAGGTTGTCGTGGAGCATCCGCTGGACCACGTCGGGCTCCCGGCTTCCCTCCCGGGCGGCGCGGTTCAGTGTCGAGTCGACCTCCCGGCCGAGTGCGTCGATCAGGCCCTCGGCCTCGTCCGGGAACGGCACGCCACGGAAGATGATCTCCGGCTCCCCGACCGGCTTGCCGTCGCTCTCGGAGATTGTCGCCACCACAATGAAGATGCCGTCGGCGCTCAGCATCTTGCGGTCCCTGAGGGCCGCGTCGTTGGGGTCCCCGAGCTCGACGCCGTCTACGAAGATCATTCCTGCACCAACCTCTTCCCCGAAGGCGGCGCCGTCGGCCCCTACGTCCAGCGGGAGGCCGTTCCGTCCGATGAAGATCCGGTCGGGGTCGATACCCACCGCCTCGGCCAGCTCCCCGTGCAGCTCCTGGCGCTGGGTGTCGCCGTGGGCCGGCATGACGTACTTCGGCTTGGTCAGGTTGAGCATCAGCTTGAGCTCTTCGCGGTAGCCGTGCCCGGAGGCGTGGATGGGTGCATCCTTCGGAGTGATGACCTCGCAGCCCAGCTGGTAGAGGCGGTCGATCGTTTCGTTGACCGCCCGTTCGTTGCCGGGCACCGGCGTGGCGCTGAAGATCACGGTGTCTCCGCGCTTGAGCTTCACCTGGCGATGGTCCCCGACCGCCATCCGGCGCAGCGCGCTCAGCGGCTCTCCCTGTGAACCGGTCGAGATGATCACGATCTCCTCGTCGCGGAGCCCGTCGAGCTCACGCGGCTCCACGAGCATCGATTTCGGAATATCGATGTGGCCGAGGGAACGGCCGATGTTGACGTTCTTCCTCATGGAACGGCCGATCAGGCAGACCTTCCTGCCCTCGGCCCTCGCTGCGTCGACCACCTGCTGGACACGGTGGATGTTGGAGGCGAAGGACGTAACGAGGATCCTTCCGCGACAGTTGTGGAAGGCGGCCTCAAGGTGAGGGCCAACGCCGGCCTCACTGGCGGAGTAACCGGGACGGTCGGCGTTGGTCGAGTCCCCGAAGAGGACGAGCAGCCCCTCGTCACCGAGCCTGGCCAGCCGGGCCAGGTCGGCGGTGCGACCGTCGACGGGGGTCTGGTCGAACTTGTAGTCCCCGGTGACGAGAACCGTACCTGCGTCGGTGGTGACGGCTACGGCCATCGCATCAGGTATCGAGTGGGTCATTCTGATCAGCTCGACGTCGAAGGGCCCAAGCTCGAGAAGCTCGCCCGGCTCAACGTCCTCGACCTCGACCTCACGAAGCTTGTGCTCGTCGAGCTTGGAGCGGGCCATCGCCATGGTCAGGGGTGCCCCGAAGACCGGCGGCATCTCTCCCCCGTCCCCGAGTTCCCGCAGCATCCAGGGCAGGCCACCGAGGTGGTCCTCGTGGCCGTGGGTTATGACGATCCCCTCGATGTCGTCGATTCGCCCGCGCAGGCAGCTGAAGTCCGGGAGAACGAGGTCGATGCCGACCATCTCGGCGGTCGGGAACCGGACTCCGCAGTCGACGATCAGGATCCGGCCCTCGAACTCCAGGACGGTCATGTTCTTGCCTATCTCCCCCAGCCCGCCGAGCGGGAGGATCCGGAGCTTCTCCCCGGCCATCAGGAGGTCGGCTCGAGTCCTGCCGCGACCATGGCTTCGCGTACCGTCGCGCGCTCCTCGTCGCTCGCCTCGACGAGAGGCAACCTGAGCGGGCCGGCGGGGAGTCCCATCATTGACAGGGCAGCCTTGATCGGGATTGGATTGGTGGTTACGCCGAGGGCGTCGAAAAACGGTCGCAGGCGCTGGTCGATCTCGTGGCGCCGCCCGGAGTCGTCGACCATCTCACGCATCTGGGTCCCCACGAGGTGGCTCGCTACGAGGATTCCTCCCTCGCCTCCCATGTCCAGGACATCGACGAGCATGTCGTCGTTGCCGGCGTAGATGCCGAGTCCTTCCACCGGGGCCAGGTTCTCCGGGTTCGCCTGCTTCACGTAAAGCACGGTCGGGATCTCGGCAAGTTCGGCGAGCTGGTCGTTGGGCAGGTCCAGCCCGGTTCGCGTGGGGATGTTGTAGAGGACGATGGGCAGGTCGCTGGCCGCGGCGATCGCTTCGTAATGGGCGCGCACGCCCCGGCGGTTGGGGCGGTTGTAGTAGGGCGTTACCGAAAGGACGGCGTCGGCGCCGAGCTCCGCCGCCCGGGAGGTCATGGCGACGGCATGGGCGGTGTCGTTCGAGCCCGTCCCGGCGATCACGGTCGTGCCGGCAGGGCGCTCCCGTACGGCGAGTTCGATCATTCGGAGGTGCTCGTCGGTGGTGAGGGTCGGCGCCTCGCCGGTGGTTCCGCAGACCACGAAGCCGTCCGAGCCGTTCTCGGCGCACCAGCCGAGAAGTTCCACAAAGCCGACTTCGTCGATCGAGCCGTCCGGAGCCATCGGCGTTACCACTGCCGTCAGGATCGCCCCCAGGGACATCAGGCCACCCTACCCACGGAATCTGCCTCTGCGGGACCGGTCACAGCAGGTTCTCGAGCCCGATGACCGGCGAGCTTTCCAGTCCGCCGACACGCCTGACGGCGAGCAGCACGCCCGGCATGAAGCATTCCCGGTCAACGGTGTCGTGGCGGATCGTCAGGGTCTCCCCCGGGCCGCCGAAGATGACCTCCTGGCTCGCCACGATGCCGGGGAGGCGAACCGAGTGGATTGGAGGATCGCCGCCGAGTCGCCCAGCCATGCGGCGGGCGGTGAGTGCCGCTGTGCCGCTCGGCGCATCGATCTTGTTCTCGTGATGGAGTTCCACGATCTCGGCGGAGGAGAACTGTCCGGCCGCCTCTTCGGCGAAGCGCATCATCAGAACGGCACCGATGGCGAAGTTGGGTGCTGCAAAGACGTTCGCCCCCGTGATCGAATCGAGCGCGGCGGTGTCGAAGCCGGTCGTGCCGATCACGACGTTCACGCCGGCGTCGGCGGCCAGGCGTGCGTTTTCCAGCGCACTGTCGGGGACGCTGAAGTCCACCAGTACGTCGGCGTTGACGATCGCCTCCGCGACGCCGCAACCGAGCTCGGGATCGGCCCGACCGACGAGCTCCATGTCCTCGGAGGCTTCAACGGCCCGGCAGACCGTCGCGCCCATGCGACCGCCGGCCCCGGCTACGGCAACCTTGATCGGTGCTGCCACTCGGCTTCCTCAGTCGCGGTCGTCGCCGCGGCGGTGCCGCGGCCGGCGCGAGCGACCACCGCGGTCGCCGCCGCCCCGGCGCTCGCCTCCCCCGCCACCGTTGCCGGCGGCGGAAGCCGCGGCGAGCTCGTCGGCGCTCTTGCCGGCGACCGACGGGTCCTCGGCGCGACGGAGCCCGATGCGGCCTCGCTCACGGTCGACCTCGAAGACGCGAACCTCAATCTCGTCCCCGCGGCTGAGAACGTCTTCGACGTTCTCTACGCGTTCGCCCGGCAGGACGTTTGAGATGTGCAGGAGGCCGTCGGTGCCCTTGGTCAGCTCGATGAAGGCCCCGAAGGTGGTGGTCTTCACAACCTTCCCGGTGAACTCGTCACCAACCTCGATCTCCTTCATCATCGACTCGATGCGGTCCTTCAGGGCCTCTCCAAGCTCGCCGTTGGACGAGTAGATCAGCACCTGGCCGTCGTCGTTGACATCGATCTGGGACTCGAACTCCTCGGCAAGGCCACGGATGGTCTCGCCGCCCTTGCCGATCAGCAGGCCGATCTGCGAGGGGTCGATCTGCAGCTGCATTATCCGCGGCGCGTACGGGGACATCTCCTCGTTCGGGCCGGAGATGACCTCATTCATCTGGCCGAGGATGTTCAGCCGGGCATCGCGGGCCTGCGCGAGCGCGTCGCGCAGGATGTCGAAGGTAACCCCGGTGATCTTGATGTCCATCTGCAGCGCGGTGATCCCCTCGCTGGTGCCGGCAACCTTGAAGTCCATGTCCCCGAGGTGATCCTCGACGCCGGCGATATCGGTCAGGACGATGTAGTCATCGCCCTCTTTGATCAGGCCCATTGCGATGCCGGCCACAGCGGCCTTGATCGGGACCCCGGCGTCCATCAGTGACAGCGACGAGCCACATACCGAGGCCATGGAGGACGATCCATTCGACTCAAGGATGTCCGAGACCACACGGATCGTGTACGGGAAGTCCTCGGTGCTCGGCACGACCGGCACGAGAGCGCGCTCAGCGAGTGCCCCGTGGCCGATGTCTCGGCGCTTGGGGCCGCGCATGAAGCCGGCTTCGCCCACCGAGAACGGCGGGAAGTTGTAGTGATGCCAGTAGAACCGCTGCTTCTCGAGGCCGAGCGTGTCGAGTCGCATCTCCTCCTTGAGCGTGCCGAGCGACGCAACCGACAGGGCCTGCGTCTGACCGCGGGTGAAGAGGGCCGATCCGTGCGTACGCGGCGCCACCCCCACCTCGATCGAGATGGGTCGGATCTCGTCGGCGCTGCGGCCGTCAGGCCGCTTCTTGTCGACGGCGATGCGGGTGCGCACCACCGACTTCTCGAGCTTGGCGAACGCGCCAGCGGCCGCGGCACGCTTCTCCGCGTAGTCCTCCGCATCCACCGGGCCGGCGTACTGGGCGATGACCGCCTCTTCCACTGCGGCGGTCGCGTCCTGGCGCTCGAGCTTGTCTTCGACCTGGGTGGCCGAGTCAAGGTCGGCACCGTGAGAGGAGCGGATCTGCTCGGCCAGGTCATCGAGGCTGGGCGGCTGCTCGATGACGATCTTCTCCTTGCCGGCCTTTTCGGCGAGCTCGCGCTGGAGGGCGCAGAGCTTCCTGATCTCGGCGTGGGCGATGTCGAGCGCGTCGAGAACCTCGGCTTCGGTGATCTCGTTGGCGCCCGCCTCGACCATCAGGATGGCCTCGTCGGTGCCTGCGACGACGAGGTCGAGTTCGCAGCTCTCGAGGAGGGACTCCTCCTCCGGGTTGACGACAAAGCTGCCGTCGACCTTGCCGATCCGGACTGCGCCGACCGGGGTCGGGAGCGGAACCGGGGAGATCATCAGCGCCGCGGAGGCGCCGTTCATGGCCAGGATGTCGTACGGGTGGATGTGGTCGACGCTCAGCGGCATGGCCACCAGCTGGGTCTCGTAGTGCCAGCCCTTGGGAAAGAGCGGCCGGATGGGCCGATCGATCATCCGGGCGGTGAGGGTGCCCTTCTCGCCCGACCTGCCCTCACGCTTGAAGAAGGAGCCGGGAATCTTCCCGGCGGCGTACATCCGCTCCTCGACATCCACCGTAAGCGGGAGGAAGTCGACGTCACGAAGGTTGCCTACGGTTGCGGTGCAGAGCACCATGGTGTCGCCCTGGCGGACGACGACGGCGCCGCCGGCCTGCTTGGCCATGCGCCCCGTCTCGAAGGAAATATCGCTGCCGCCGATCTCGGTCGAGACCGTGGTCACAGCTGGAGAACTCATACTTTTTTCGTACCTCGCTTCGGGGCCGCCTACGGATCCTGCGGGCCCCGGGTCTAAATCACTTTCGATATCCGATGCACGGATCCTAGCCGTTGGACGGCGACGTGATGGTCGCGGCCGGTCAGCCTCCCCCAGCCACCGCGTCGGGCAGGTCGGCCGAGAGCTTTCCCCCGGCAAGGAACGATGGCGTCGAGATTGCCCCGGCGCGCAGGGCCTCCGAGGTCTGGAGGGCAACGATCCCAAGAACTTCGTCCGAGCGTCGATCGGCCTCGAACTTCTCGACCGAGAGGCCCAGGCTCTCGCAGAGCTTCCACAGGTGGGGGTCGTCGGTCCGGCCCGGGTCGCCAAAGAGCGCGTCGTGGAACTCCCAGAACGCTCCCTGGGCGGCCGCGGCCTCGGCAGCCGCCGCGAGGGGGACGGCCCGCCGGTGGCGGCTCGAGATGGCGAGGTGGCGAAAATGGACGAGCGCTTCACTCTCGCTCAGTGCCTTTGCGGCCACCGCGCATTCGGGGCATGTGAAATCGGCAAAGAAGACGATCGGCGCCCCGTCCTCGGGCCCGCGGCGGTGGTCGTCCGGGCCCGGGGGCCGGCAGTCGGCGCTGGTGAGCTCGCGCATCGCGGCGAGGTTAGTCCACATCCGGTGCCTTGCCCGTAAGGCTGTTGTGAAGGTTCACGTTCTCGAACGTCGCCAGGAGCTCGATGGGTCCCCGGAGGAGGTCTTCCCCTTCTTCGCCGACGCCCACAACCTCGAGGCGATCACACCGCCGCTGCTGCGATTCCGGGTCCTGACCCCGCGACCAATCGACATGCACGCGGGCGCGCTCATCGAGTACCGGCTAAGGGTGCACGGGTTCCCGGTGCGATGGAAGACGAGGATCGAGGAGTGGAGCCCTTCCTCGCGGTTCGTGGATCGCCAGCTCAAGGGGCCCTACCGGCTGTGGCACCACACCCACACATTCGAGGAGCTTCCGGGCGGAAGGACGCTGATGACCGACACCGTCCGCTACTCGGTCGGATTCGGGCCAGCCGGCGAGATCGCCTGGACGCTGTTCGTCGGGTCGGATGTCGAGAAGATCTTCGACTATCGGGCCGAGGTGATCGGCCCCCTTCTGGCTGCCGATATTGAGAAGCGCAGCGCGAAGCTTCAGACAGCCTGAAGGCCGTCGAAGATGAGGTTCACGCCGGGGAGGTCGCCCGGAGTGTCAGCGAGGTGGCTCCAGGCCACCCGGCCGTCGGGGCCGACGATCACGAGGGCGCGATTGCTCATCCCGCCGGGCTCGAAGTAAGCGCCGAAGACCCGGCACGCATCGCCCTTGGGCTCAAAGTCGGAGAGCTGTGCAATGTCGACCCCGAGCTTCTCGCGGAAGGCGGACTGCGAGAAGGTCGGGTCGGTCGAGACCCCATAGATGACGGCGCCATTGTTGGTTATCTCCGGCAGCGCCTCGTTGTAGATCTGGAGCTGGTCGGTGCAGACCGGGCTGAAGGCAAACGGGTAGAAGACCAGGATCGTCGTCGTCCCCTGCAGGTCGGCCTCGGTGAACTCGCTGCCGTCCTCCCGCTTGAGAGTGAAAGCCGGGACCTCGCTGCCGGCGGCGATGATGCTCACTTGCGCAGGCCGAGCTCGGAGACCAGCGAGCGGTAGGCCTCGATGTCCTTGGCCTGCAGGTAGTCCAGCAGGCGCCGGCGGCGGCCCACGAGCATCAGCAGGCCACGGCGGGAGGCGTGGTCCTTCGCGTGGCCGCGAAGGTGGCCGGTCAGGTCCTCGATCCGCTGCGTCAGCAGTGCAATCTGCACGCGCGCATCTCCGGTGTTCGCGGCGCTGCCGCCGAACCGCTCCGCGATCTCAGCGGTCTTTTCGGGCGTAAGGGTGCTCATCGGCGAAGCACGGTAGCAGGCGCCCTAGCCCCCGGCCAGCAGGGTTCTGGCGTCCGCTACGTCCTTGGCCATCTGCTCGATGAGTGCATCGGCGTCGTCGAACTCGAGCTCCGGGCGAAGCCGGTTTTGAAAGCGCAGCTTCAGCTCGCTCCCGTAGAGGTCACCGTCGAAGTCGAGCAGGTGGGCCTCGATCAGCTCACCGAGCTCGGAGTCGAACGTTGGCCGGACACCGATGCTTACCGCGGCGGGAATCTCAGAACCGTCACCCAGCACGGCGAAGGCTGAGTAAACGCCGTAACCCGGGAGGCATCTCCTGGGGTCGGGCTCAAGGTTCGCCGTCGGATAACCCAGCCCGGTCCCCCGTTTCTCGCCCTGCGCGACGGTTCCGGAAAGTTCGAAGCTCGATTCGAGGAGGTCATTTGCGCCTCCAACGGCACCTTCGGTGACCAGATCGCGAATCCAGGAAGAGCTGACGACCCGTCCGTCGCGCTCGAGCAGTTCGACGACCGTGGTCTCGAACGAGGGCTGGGAGACGAGCAGGTCGGCGTCGCCCCCCGCTCCCTTGCCGAAGCGGAAGTTCTCACCTACCCGCACATGTGTGGCTCCGAGCCTCTCGACCAGCACGGCATCGATGAACGCCTGGGGAGACTGGGCGGCGAAGCTGCGGTCGAAGGGAATCACGACCATCTCCCCGACGCCGAGTCCGGACACCAGTTCCGCCTTGCGCTCGGTGCCGGTCAGCAGACCGGGCGCGCGTTCCGGAGCCAGTACCTCGAGCGGATGCGGGTCGAAGGTGAGGACCGTGTCTGCATCACCGATCACCGCGCGGTGTCCGGCGTGGACGCCGTCGAAGGTGCCCACGGCGACCTTGCGTGCTGCGGGTACTGCGTCGCCCAGTGCCGTGACTTTCATCCCCTGAACCCTACGACGGGCTTGAGGATTCCGGGTGTCTCCCCTGTTTCCCGCGCAATCGCAACCGCATCCCCCTCGTGAACCAGCAGCACCTCGCCGGGAGCCTCGCCAGGTCCGATCCAGGCCGGGGGCTGCAGCTGGGCAGCGGGCTCGAGCGCCTGGCCATGGCCGGCTCTCCGCGCCTCCTCCGCGTCGAGCTCCACGGTGGGCAGGAACGCGAGCGCCTGCGCCAGGGAGCGAACGCGACCGGGATCGGCCTCTTTCAGGGTGAAGGGCCCGACCGACGTCCGGGTAAGGGCGGTGGTGTACGCGTCGCCCAGGTCGGAGACCAGCGACCTCACGTAGGTCCCGGAGGAACAGGAGACCCGAAGGCCGACCAGATCACCCTCCCTTTCGGTCTCGAGAAACTCGTAGATCGTCACCTCGCGTTCCGGAAGCTCCACTTCCTCGCCGGCGCGCGCCAGCTCGTAGGCCCGCCGGCCATCGACGTGAACCGCGCTGAAGGCCGGCGGCCGCTGGAGGATCCTGCCGGTAGGCAGGCGGAGGGGCTGCTCGGGCAGGACTCCTGTCTCCTGCAGCTCTCCTTCCGGGTCCCCGGTCGTGGATAACCAGCCGAGCCGGGCCGTCGCCTCATAAGACTTGGGCAGTCGCGTGAACCAGTCCTGGGTCCGGCAGGCCCGCCCCAGGAGGACGACCAGAAGCCCGGTGGCGAATGGGTCAAGGGTCCCGGCATGTCCGAACTTGACCGCTCCCAGCGATCGCGCAACTCTCGCCGCCGCCTGGCGGGAGCTCTCCCCCGCCGGCTTGTCGACGAGGACCATCCCGTCCGGCGCGCTACTGCTGCTTGAGGATCTGCTCACCGAGGAAGCCAAGGAGCTCTTCGGGGTCCATCGTGGTGCGGAAGCCGGCCGCAGCCGGGTGGCCTCCGCCCCCGCCTTCGCGGGCTATGCGCGACACGTCGATCGCTCCGTCGCTCGACCGGAGCGAAACGCGCCACTCGCCGGGGGCCGACTCGCCAAGCTCTCGCACCAGGGCCGCTACGCGTGTCCCGTCGACTGCGCGCAGGAAGTCGACGATTCCCTCCGTGTGGTCGGAGCTCGCACCGGTCTGCGCGAAATCCGATGCGGTCAGGAAGGAGATCGTCAGGGCTCCGTCCATTGGCCGCTGAACGGAGCTCAGCCCACGGGCAAACAGCTTCAGCTTCGGCCCGGGCAGGCGCTCGTAGATCCGCCGGTAGATCAGGTTGTGGTCGACACCCGTCTGAAGCAGGTCGGCTGCCATCTCGTGTGAGCGCGAGTCGGTGTTGGAGTACATGAAGCGCCCGGTGTCGGTCACCAGTCCGATGTACAGAGCCTCGGCCACCGCGGGGGTCAACTCGGCCCCGAGGTCACCGATCATCTCCCAGACGATCTCCGCTGTGCACGAGGCCCCGCTGTCGACGTAGTTGATCGTGCCGAAGCCGGTGTTGTCGTGGTGGTGGTCGATGTTCACGAGGCGGCCGGGCAGGGAGCCGGGGTCGACCAGTGAGCAGCGCTCGGCGTTCCCGCAGTCGAGCAGGACGACGACCCGATCGGCGATGTCTTCGGGTATTTCGGTGGTCACACCGGTAACGTCGAGCCAGTCGTACTCGTAAGGGAGGGGAAGGTCGTCGGGGCCGATGTGGATCAGGGCGTCCTTGCCCAGGGCCTGCAGCAGCCAGCCCAGGGCCAGCAGTGACCCGACGGCATCCCCGTCGGGATGTTCGTGGGTTGCCAGTACGAGGGAATCGGCACCCTTGAGCGCCCCGATCGCCTCGGAACGGCCGGTCGCAACTCCGGCAGTACTCATGGCTCCTCCCCCTGACCGCGCAGGATCTCCTCGACGCGCTCTGCCTGTGCGGCGGTCTCGTCAAGCCTAAAACTGAGGGTTGGCGTCCGTTTCATGCGTAGCTGGTCGCCGAGTTGGGCCTGGATGCGGCCGTGGGCGGACTGGAGCCCCTCTATCGCGGCTTCACCTGCCGCCTGGTCTCCCATCACGCTCACGAAGACATCGCTCTGGCGCAGGTCGGCGCTGGTACGTACGTCGGTGATAGTGACGAAGCCTACCCGGGGATCGGCGACATACGTAGCTACCGCCTCGGCGACGACCTGTCGGATCACCTCGTCGACCCTTCGCATCCTGTGGCTCATGCCGGTGCCGGAAGTTTGCGGGGGTGCCGGGTGGTGCTCAGCTGAGCTCCCGCTCGACCTCGCGCGTGTCGAAGACCTCAATGACGTCGCCTTCCTTGACGTCCTGGAAGTTCTCGAGGGTGATGCCGCACTCCATGCCTTCGGTCACCTCGCGTGCGTCCTCCTTGAAACGCTTGAGGCTGTCGACCTTCGTCTCGTAGACGACCGAGCCGTCGCGAATGACGCGTGCCCGCGCGTTTCGCATCACCTTGCCGGACGTGACCTTGCAGCCGGCGATCGTCCCGACCTTCGAGGCCTTGAACGTCTGCAGCACTTCGGCCGATCCAACCTCGACCTCAACCTCTTCAGGCTCGAGCATCCCGGACATGGCCCCGCGGAGGTCGTCGAGGGCGTTGTAGATGACCGAGTAGGTTCGGATCTCGACGCCCTCGCGCTCAGCATTGCCACGGGCCTCACCGACGGGGCGCACATTGAACCCGAGGATGACCGCGTCGGAAGCGGCCGCGAGCATCACGTCCGATTCGTTGATCCCGCCTACGCCGCGGTGGATGATGTTGACGGCGACCTCCTTCTGCGGGAGCTTGGCGATCTCGTCCTCGAATGCTTCCAGGGAGCCGGAAACATCTGCCTTGAGCACGAGGTTGAGGTCTTTGAGCTCGCCCTCCTTGATCTCGGAGAAAAGGTCGTCGAAGGAGACCTTGCGACCGGACCGCCGAGCCTGCGCCTCGTTCTTCAGGCGCGTGGCCCTCTCCTCTGCCTGCTGGCGCGCAGAACGGTCGTCCTCGGCCACCATCACGAACTCGCCGGCGTCGGGGACCCCGTCGAAGCCGAGGACCTCCACGGGGTCCCCCGGTCCTGCGGACGGGCAGTCCTGCCCGTTGTAGTCGTGCATGGCCCGGACCTTGCCCCAGTGTGCTCCGGCGACCAGCGGGTCGCCAACGCGCATGGTGCCTCGCTGCACGAGGACCGTCACCACCGGTCCCCGACCGGGGTCGAGCCTCGATTCAACGATCACGCCACTCGCCCGGGCTTCCGGGTTGGCCTTCAGGTCGGCGAGTTCGGCAACCACGAGAAGGGTCTCGAGCAGGCTGTCTATTCCCTCCCCCGACCTCGCCGAGACGTCGACGTACTCGGTATCGCCTCCCCATTCGGCCGGCTGCAGCTTGCGCTCGGTCATCTCCGTGCGGACGCGGGTGGGATCCGCGCCTTCCTTGTCGATCTTGTTGACGGCGACGACGATCGGCACTCCGGCGGCCCGGGCGTGGTCGATCGCCTCGTCGGTCTGCGGCTTCGGGCCGTCGTCGGCGGCAACGACGATGACGGCGACGTCGGTGACCTGCGCCCCGCGTGCACGCATGGCGGTGAACGCCTGGTGGCCCGGGGTGTCGAGGAAGGTGATCGAGTTTCCGTCGTGGTGGACCTGGTAGGCGCCGATGTGCTGCGTGATCCCTCCGGCCTCCCCGGCCACGACCTCCGTCTCGCGGATCGCGTCCAGCAGCGAGGTCTTCCCGTGGTCGACGTGCCCCATCACCGTGATCACCGGTGGACGTTCGACAAGTTCGGCTTCGGAGTCGTCGAAGAGGATCTCCTCGGCTGCCTCTTCGGCTGCGGAGACGATCTCGATCTCCTTGCCAAAGGTTTCGGCCAGCACGAGGACCGCCTCGTCCGAGAGTGTCTGGGTGAGTGTTGCCATCTCCCCCATGCCCATGAGTTCCTTGATCACGTCGGGCACCGGTACACCCAGGTACTCGGCGACGTCCTTGACGGTCGACCCCGAGTTGACGCGGATGACGTCGGTTGCACTCTGCGCAGAGGTGTCGAGTGGCTCGAGCGGCGTGTCGTCGAGCCGCCTGCGCCCGCGCCTGCGCGGCCGCCTCTGGGGGAACCCGCCTGGAGGCGGTGGTCCCCCGGGCCTCCGGGAGGCCTGCGAGTCGATCACGACTCGCCGCTTGCCACCGGGTAGGGCACCCGGCTTCGGTCCTTCCTGGCGCTTGGGCTTCTCCGGCTGGGCGATGATCTTGGGACCCAGCTGCTCGCCCTGACTGGGCGGCGGCGCCTTCGGCTGCTCAGGCTTTTTCTCCGTGGCCTTGGGCTTGGCGGCGGTCTTCGCCTCGGGCTGCTCGGCGCGTGGCTTGGGAGGCGGCGGTCCCGCCTTGGCCCGTTCGGCACCCCTCGGCTTGGGGGCAGGCGGGAGCGCGGGTTCACGGCCCGCGCCCTTGCCGCTCGGAGTCGCAGGTCCTGCGGTGTCGGGCTCGAAAACGCGCTGGTCGGAGTCCGCCGCCTTCTCAGGCGGAGCCGGCGCCTTGGCCGGGGCCTGCGCAGCGGCGGGCTTGCCTGGCCTGCTGGCGTTGTCCGTGGAAGGAGCCTCACCTTTCAGGACCCGCAGCGCGACATCCTCGTCGATGCTTGAGGCGGCTGCGGTCACCTCGTAGCCGGCAGCCACCAGTGCCTCGAGGACCTCCTTGCTCGAGAGGTTCTGTTCCTTGGCGATTTCGTGTACGCGCTTGTTGGCCATTCGCTATCTAAATCCTAGGCCGATGCCGGTGCCGGCAGGGGCTCTTTCCCGGAGCTCAGGATGTCTCTTCCCCGGTGGCATCGTCTTCCGTGTCGGGCTCGGCTTCGGGGGTGTCGGCATCGGCTGACTCGGCCTCTTCTCCTTCACCGGCCTCCACGGATTCTTCCGCGGAACCTCCGTCTTCTTCAGTCTCCCCCTCTTCGGTGTCGGCACCGTTCCCTTCATCGGCTCCGTCCGGGGACTCATCGGCCTTGGCCCCGCCTTCCTCCTCGGCCAGCGCGGCCGCTGCGGCTTCTTCCTCGGCTGCCGCGGCCGCTGCGGCCTCCTCGGCGGCCCTGCGGGCCTCCTCCTCGGCGAGGGCGGCCGAGACCCGCTCCTCGATTTCGGCGATCTGCGCGGCGAACTTGGCCTCGTCGAAGCTGTCGGAGGCAAATTCTTCGATCTCCTCTTCGGAGAGCTCGGCCACAAGCGCTACGGAGTTGCCCTGGAAGCGACCGAGGGCGACGTGGGCCGGAAGGCCGCAGTACGAGGTCCCCGGAAGGGCTGCGTTGGGGCAACGGCGGCCGTTGGAAAGCACCGCAAGGCAGCGGCCCCCAACTTCCTCGACCTCGCCCTCTTCGCCCCCGCCTTCACTGGCGAACTCGGTCTCCGAGCGAATGTCGATTCTCCAGCCGGTGAGCCGGGCGGCGAGGCGGGCATTCTGGCCTTCGCGCCCGATCGCCAGTGCGAGCTGGTCGTCGGGGACGATGACCGTCGCCTGGCGGGCCTCGTCGTCAACGAGGACCTCGCGCACACGCGCCGGGGAGAGCGCCTTGGCGACAAAACGGGCCGGCTCGTCGTTGTAGGGGATGATGTCGATCTTCTCGCCCCTGAGCTCGGAGACGACCATGCGCACGCGCGAGCCGCGTGGGCCGACGCAGGCCCCTACAGGGTCGACCCCGTCGGCATACGAGACGACGGCGATCTTTGAGCGGTAGCCGGGTTCGCGGGCAACGTTGGCGACCTCGACCAGGCCGTCGGCGATCTCCGGCACCTCGAGCTCGAACAGCGCCTTGATCAGCTCAGGGTCGCGGCGGCTGAGGATGATCGACGGCCCCTTCGTCGAGTCGGATACCTCCTTGATGACCGCCTTTACCCGCTGGCCGTGGTCATACCTCTCGCCGTCCACCTGCTCTGACCTTGGGAGGAGTGCCTCTACGCGACCACCGACGCCGAGCTGGACGAGGGTGTAGCGCGAGTCGGACTGCTGGACGATGCCGTTGATCAGTTCGCCAACCCTGTCCTGGTACTCCTCGAACATGATGTCGCGCTCGGCCTCGCGGACGCGCTGGAGAATCACCTGCTTGGCCGTCTGTGCGGCAATGCGCCCGAAGTCGTCGGGCGTAACGTCCCGTTCCTGGATCTCGTCCCGGTGTTCGGCGAACTTCTCCTGGGTGATCTCGGGTTCCTCCGGCTCGACGAACTCCCCCGTATCGGGGTCGAGGTAGGTGCCCTCGTCGATCGCCTCGACGATCAGCTGGGCCTCGAGGCGCTCGGGAACGATCAGCTCGATCACCCGGTAGTCACCGGTCTGTGGGTCCAGCTGGACGCGGGCGTACTTGACCGCACTTGGCTGCTTCATGTACGCCGAGAGCAGCGCATCCTCAAGTGCGGCGATCAGCCGGTCCGGGCTGATCCCCTTCTCGTTGGCCAGGGCGGTCATCGCCTCGATGATCTCGGTGGACATGCTTGTTACTCCTCGATGAGGTTTGCTCGTTTGATCTGCTCGTAGGGAATCGTGGCCACGCCGTCCGGGCCGCTGACCGTCACGTCACTGGCGCCGGCGGCGGTTATCTCCCCCGTGAGGGAGCCGTCCTCGCCGTCAAGCTTCAGCTTCACGCGGCGCCCGGTGAACCGCCGGTAGTGCGAGGGGCGGGTTAACGGGCGGCGCGTACCAGGGGAGGAAACTTCCAGCGCGTAGCGCTCGCGAAGATCGGCAAGGTCGCCTGTAACCGCTTCGCACAGGTCGAGCGTCACGCCTTCGGGGTGGTCGATGGTGACCCGCAGCTTTCCCGCGCCCGACGGCTCGACGAGGACGACCTCGACATCCGGCCGGGTGCCCGAGAGCCTTCTTTCTATGTCTTCCTGGAGGTCCGCGGTCATGGTTTTGGGGCAAAAAAAAGTGGGCATTCGCCCACTTCCGGTCCTGCCCGGGCGGTTGCCCGCCCTTCGAAAGCCGTTCCCGAAAGATAGCAGCGGGCGGGCACCCGTGGGAGATCCGTCTGTACCTGAACCGTCAGGCCGCGAGGCGCCGTGAGGCGTCGCGGTAAGCGACGTAGTCGCCCCGCTCGGGCCTGAGGCATGCGGCTATGGCGAGCGGCTGGCATGCCTCGGTGTGCTGGCCCAGCTTCTGCAGCGAGCGACCAAGGCAGAAGAGCGCGTAGTCGTTCACCGGGGATATCTCCACGACCGCCTGGAATTCGCCGGCGGCATCGCGATAGCGCTGCGCGCCGAAGTACGCACGGCCCAGCGCCTCCCTGACCGAAGCCTTCGCGGGATCGAAATCCCGCGCTCTCGCCAGGGGGAGGATCGCGGCGTGGTGATTACCGCCCTCGAGCAGCTCGCAACCCGAGCGGTAGTCCTCGTATGCGTCGGTGGCGGCCACGCCTCAAGCGTAGCGGCGCCTCAGGCCTCTGTGCGCCGCCTCGGTCCGACCAGGCCGGAGCAGAAGGCAAGGATCCCTTCGGCGATCTCGGGCTTTGACGCCTTGGGCAGGTGAACGGTCTGGTCCCTGCCGATGATCGTTACCTCGTTCGCGACGCTTTCGAATCCGATGTCCGCGCGGGAGACGTCGTTTACGACGATCGCGTCGACGCCCTTGCGATCGAGCTTCTCCCGGGCGCGTTCCTCGGCACCATCCCCGTGCTCGGCAGCGAAACCAATGACCACTTGCCCCTCACGGCGGATGGCGGCCAGGCCGGCCAGTACGTCCTCGGTCGCAGACAGTTCGAGAGTCACGCCCACACCGGAGCGCGGGAGCTTGCCGTCGAAGGACGACCCGCTCCGGTAATCCGAAACCGCGGCAGCCATCAGGAGGAGGTCGCAGCCCGGAAAGTGCTCCGCGCAGGCGGATGCAAGGTCGGAGGTGCACTCCACCGATACGAGCTCTGCGCCGGCGGGGGCGTCGAGGCTCGTGTTTGCCTCGACAAGCGTGACCTGCGCCCCGAGGTCGAGGGCCGCCTGCGCAAGGGCGAAACCCATGCGGCCTGATGAGCGGTTGCCTATGTACCGGACGCCGTCGATCGGCTCCCGCGTGCCACCTGCCGTCACGAGGACACGCAGGCCGTCCCAGGGGCGCGCGCCCGCCGGCACCCGGGCCTCTGCGGCGTCTAGGATGCGCGGGGGCTCAGCCAGCCTGCCCTCGCCCCATTCTCCGCGGCTGGCCAGCGCGCCCTCCCCCGGCTCGACGATGAACGCTCCCCTTTCGGACAGCGTCTCGACGTTGGCCCTGGTGGACGGGTGACGCCACATGTTGTGGTTCATGGCCGGGGCGATCACCAGGGGGCAGGTCGACGCCAGCGCACAGCTCGTCAGGAGGTTGTCGGCCAGTCCGGTGGCCAGCTTGGCGATTGTGTTTGCCGTCGCCGGAGCGATTACGAAGACATCGGCGTTACGGACGAGCTCCAGGTGGTTCAGGGGGTCGTGTCCCGGGAGCTCCTGCCCGGGGAAGGCCCCGCGCGCAGGGTCGCTCTCCCACTCGCTGGTGAGGACCGGTGCGCCGGTCAACGCTTCGAAAGACGCCTGGCCGACGAAGCGGGTGGAGGACTCGGTTTGCACGACGCGGACCGAGTGGCCGGCGGTCGTTGCCAGACGCACGAACTCGAGCGCCTTGTAGGCGGCAATTCCTCCGGTGACGCCTAAGAGAATCCGGGCCATGGCAGGCTCCGGCAGAGAGCCTCGGGGCTCAGTCCGGGTAGCTGTACTTAACCTTGCCCTCGGCAATCTCCTCGAGGGCAATGGTCAGGTAGTTGTTCGAGGTCGAGGGAACCATCGGCGGGACGAACTCCTCGAAGGTGCCCTCACCCAGGGCGTGGTAGTAGCTGTTGATCTGCCGCGCCCGCTTGGCGGCGACGATCACGGTGGCGTAGTTGGAGTCAACCTCTTCGAGAAGCGTGTCGATACGGGGCGAAATCATGAGCCTGAGTCTACCCCTTCCTCGAGAGCGCCCCGGACGATGGCTTCCAGCTCGTCGGTTGCGCGGGCCAGGTCGTCGTTTACCACCACCCGCCCGAATTCTCCCTGGGCCTCCATCTCGCCCTGCGCGGCCTGGAGGCGCCTGTCGATCGTCTCCGCGGAGTCTGTCCCCCGGTTCTCCAGGCGCTCCCTGAGGTCCTCGGCCGATGGCGGGGCGATGAACACCTGCATGGCGCCGGGGAGGGTCTCGCGGATCTGGCGCGCGCCCTGGACCTCGATTTCGAGAAGCACCGCCTCATCGGCCGGACCGCTGACCAGCTGTTCGCGGAGCGTGCCGTAGCGCTCGCCGGCATAGTCGGCGTGCTCGACGAAGGCGTCGGCATCGACCAGCTCGGCGAACCTCTCGCGGTCGAGGAAGAAGTAGTCGACACCGTCCACCTCCCCGGGCCTGGGGTTCCTGGTGGTTGCCGAGATGCTGAGGCGCAGGCCACCCAGCCGGTCCCGCAGCGCACCGATCAGCGTTCCCTTCCCGACCCCGGAGGGCCCCGTAATCACGACGACCAGCGCCATCGGCGGCAGGTTAGGCGATGCTCCGGCGCTAGCCGAGGCGGGCGCGGAGCAGGGCGACGAGCTCCGTGCGCTGGCGGTCGGAGAGTCCGCCGATGGTCTTGCTGGGGGAGATCCTGACCTGCTGCAGGACCTTGTTGGCCTTGACCCGCCCGTACTTCGGCACGGCGAGCAGCATGTCGAAAACCTTCGCCGTCTCCACGTAGTCGGGAGGTGACTCGAGGAGCTGGTCGATCCGCGCCTTGCCCGAGCGCAGGTCCCGCTTGAGCTGGGCGCGCCGGGTGCGGATGTGGTTGGCCCTTTCGAGAGCCTCCATCCTCTGGGTCTGTGACCTTCCGGGTGCCGCTGAGGTGCCGCTGGTCTTGCTGTCGGTCGCCGGGGTCACGGAGCGGCAACCATACACCTTCGTCACGGAGCGATGCCGGCATCGCGAGAATTCGGCTGGACCTCAAGTTGAGGTCGACGGTGGTCGAGGCGCCGGCTCGGTGCTCGGCGGATCGTGCCTCAGTAGAGGGAGGCAGCTATCGACGCGGCGGCGAGCGGATCGCGGAAGCTCTCGGTTCCAACGGCGACCAGGGTTGCGCCGGCGTCGAGGAACTGCCGGGCATGCTCGCCGCGCGAGATGCCGCCCATCCCTACGACCGGCAGCCCGGTAGCCGAGGCAACGGCTTCGACCTGCGAGAGCGCCACCGGCCGGATCGCGGGCCCCGACAGGCCGCCCCGGACGGCACCCAGCCAGGGTTCCGCCGGCCGCTCAGGGTGAGGTGCCCAGGCCCTGAGCGTGTTGACGAGCGAGACGGCATCTGCCCCCGCGCTCTCGGCGGCACGGGCAATCTCGGCCACGTCCGTCACGTTCGGTGTCAGCTTGACGATCAGCGGCTTGGACAGCCGTGGCCTGACGGCCCCCAGGAGCCCCGCCAGCTCGCCCGGGTCGGAGCCTATGTCCAGGCCGGTCTTGACGTTCGGGCAGGAGACGTTCAGCTCAATGGCGGCGATCTGCGCTTCGCTGTCGACACGGTCAAACAGCTCCCCGACCTCATCGGCCGAGGACCCCATGACGTTGGTGAAGAGTGGAACCCCAAGCCTGGCGAGCTCCGGCAGGTCATGCTCGAGGTATCCATCGACTCCCGGTCCCGGAAGGCCGATCGAGTTGATCATCCCCGCAGGAGTCTCGTAGAGCCGGGGCGGCGGGTTGCCCGCCCGGGGCTCGAGGGTGATCGTCTTGGAGACGAAGGCGGCAAACGGGAAGCGCTCCCGGATCGCTTCGCCGAAGGCCGCGACGGCTGCCATCAGGTCAAACGTCCCGGACCCGTTGACAACGGGGTGCCGAAGGGAGATGCCGCAGAACTCGACCTGGCTCATCCGTAGGCGACCTGCCACTGGTCGTCGAGCAGCGCGCCGTCGAGCACCGGGCCGTCGACGCAGAGCCGGGAGTACCCGCCGGCGGCCATCGGGACGACGCAGCCGTAGCAGGCCCCGAAGCCGCAGGCCATCCCGGACTCAAGGGCCAGCTGCGAGCCAACGCCGCGTTCGAGGCAGAGTTCCCTGACCGCCGCCAGCATGGCCGGCGGTCCGCAGGCGTAAACCTCCGCGGTCGCCACCCCCTCGACGACCCCTGCGAGCAACTCGACGGCGTTTCCCCTGTGGCCCACGCTCCCGTCGTCGGTAGCGACCTGGGCACCGGGGATCAGCCGGGACGCCTCGGCGTGGGCCCCGTCGCGAAAACCCAGGGCGACGTGCGCGCCCTCCCCCAGCACCCGGGCGAGCATCACCATCGGCGCCACCCCGATCCCGCCGGCGCACACCACCGGCTCGCAGCCCTCTCGCGCCCGGAACCCGCGGCCCAGGGGGCCGAGGACGAGCAGCCCCTCTCCCGGAGCGGCCGAGCAGAGCTCCCCTGAGCCCGGTCCGACGTCCTCGAGCATGAACTCGAGCCTTCCTTCGTTGGCGTTCATCACCGAGATCGCGCGGGGCAGGTACGGGCGCTCGTCTACTCCTCCCCCCCAGCGCTCGGCAAGGGCGAGCATGTAGAACTGGCCCGGTGCAGGACGGGGGCCGTCGGGATCGTCCGCGGCGATCACAACGTAGGACCCGACCTCCCGGCGCTCGGCCACGGTGAGCCGGCGGCGCTGTGGCGGAGCCGGGCCGTATCGCCCTTCCGCGGGAAGCTCCCAGCTCACGCGGCGCTCTCCATGGCGCCTGGTTCCCTGTGGAGCTCCTGGAGCGAGAGCACCTCGGCCGCTCCCTGGCGTGCCGCGGCGATTGCCCTGACCGCGGCCAGGCCTCCGGACAGGGTCGTGAGGCAGGGAATCCCCCGGGCGACGGCCGCCCGGCGGATCTGCCAGCCATCGGTCCTGGCGCCCGAGCCTGTCGGGGTGTTGACCACGAGAGTGACGTCGCCACTCTCGATCATGTCGACCACGTTCGGTGAGCCATCCCCGATCTTCTTGAGCTCCTCGGCGGGGACACCCATGCGCTCCAGTGCTTCGCGCGTCCCGCTGGTGGCGACGATGCGAAACCCGAGATCGTGCAGGGTCTGCCCAATCGCCACCGCCCCCGCCTTGTCCGAGTCGGTCACGGTTATAAAGGCGCAGCCGCCGTCGGGCAGGCGTGCGCCGGCTGCGGCCTGGGCCTTGGCAAACGCCGTGGGAAAGTCCCGCGCCACTCCCATGACCTCTCCGGTGGAGCGCATCTCAGGCCCGAGGAGCGCGTCGGCGCCGTCGAACCGGTCGAACGGCATCACCGCTTCCTTGACCGAGACATGGTCGTGGCCCATCGGGTCATCCGGAAGCCCAAGTTCCGCAATTGCTTCCCCGAGCATGATCCGGCAGGCCATTTTGGCCAGCGGTACGCCGATTGCCTTGCTGACGAAGGGAACTGTGCGAGAGGCCCTCGGGTTGGCCTCGATTACGTAGAGCTCTGCGCCGTAGACGGCAAACTGCACGTTGCAGAGCCCGACCACGCCCAGCTTCAGGGCGAGGCCGGCGGCCTGTGTGCGGATCCGCTCGAGCATCTCCGGCCCCAGGGAATGGGGAGGCAGCACGCAGGCGCTGTCGCCGCTGTGGATTCCGGCCTCCTCAACGTGCTGCATGATCCCCCCGACCCACGCCTCCCGGCCGTCGCAAAGGAGGTCGACGTCGACCTCGATTGCGTTTTCGAGGAACCGGTCCAGGTAGATGGCCCGCCCGTCGTCATGGACGTGGCGGGCGAGATAGTCCTCCAGGCCATCGGTGTCGTAGACGATCTCCATCGCCCTGCCACCAAGGACGTAGCTTGGCCGTACCAGCAGCGGGAACCCGACCTCGCCGGCCGCGGTAATCGCCTCCTCCACCGAATGGGCTTCGGCATAGGGAGGTGCCTGGTAACCCAGCTCGTCGAGAAGCCTGCCGAAGCGTCCGCGATCCTCGGCGAGATCGATCGCCTCCACGTCGGTTCCCAGCAGCGGTACCCCTGCATCGGCCAGCCCGGCGGCAAGCTTGAGCGGGGTCTGCCCCCCGAACTGGAGAATCACTCCCTCGGGCTTTTCCACCCGCGCAACCGCAAGGACGTCTTCGAGGGTGAGCGGCTCGAAGTAAAGCCTGTCCGAGGTGTCGTAGTCGGTGGAGACCGTCTCCGGGTTGCAGTTGACCATTACCGCGTCGCGGCCCGACTCACGCACGGTCATCGCCGCGTGGACGCAGCAGTAGTCGAATTCGATGCCCTGACCGATCCGGTTTGGTCCCGCGCCGAGAATCATCACCGATGGCTTCTCCCCCCGCTCGACCTCGTCTACCGCGCCCGTGTCCCAGCCGGAGTAGAAGTACGGCGTGCGGGCCTCGAATTCGGCGGCGCAGGTATCGACGGCCCTGAAGGTGCGCTCCCCCTCGAAAGGGGTTTCCGGGTACAGGGCCAGGTCACGCAGCTCCTCGAGGAACCAGCGGTCGATGCTTGTCCGCTGGTGTACCTCGTCGACGCTTGCGCCACCGGCAAACGCAGCCATCAGGCAGTCAAACCGGTCGGCCCCGGGGACCGTCAGGGAGTCGAGCAGCTCCGTGGGCGACATCTTCGACGTGGCCGCCGGCGAATCGAGCTCCCGACTGCGCATCGCCTTGGCGAAGGCCTGCTTGAAGGTCCGGCCGATCGCCATGGCTTCGCCCACGCTCTTCATATGGGTCGACAGCCTCGCGTCGGCACCTTCGAACTTCTCGAAGGCAAATCGGGGCCACTTGACGACGACGTAGTCGATGGTGGGCTCGAAGCTCGCCGGAGTGACTTCGGTGATGTCGTTCGGAATCTCGTCCAGCGTGTAGCCGACGGCGAGCCGGGCGGCGATTTTGGCGATCGGGAAACCCGTTGCTTTCGAGGCCAGTGCCGATGAGCGCGAGACCCGGGGGTTCATCTCGATGACGAGGATCTCGCCGGTTTGCGCATTGACGGCGAACTGGACGTTCGAGCCACCGGTTTCCACCCCGACGGCCCGAATAACCGTGAGGGCCTGATCTCGCAGCTGCTGGTAGAGCTCGTCGGGCAGCGTCTGCTGTGGGGCAACCGTTACCGAGTCCCCGGTGTGGACGCCCATCGGGTCGATGTTCTCGATCGAGCAGACAATCACGCAGTTGTCGGCGCCGTCACGCATCACCTCGAGCTCGAACTCGCCCCATCCGAGCACCGACTGGTCGATGAGCACCTGGCCGATCGGGGACGCTTCGAGGCCACGGGCAACGATCTCGTCAAATTCCCCGGCGCTTCGCGCGATGCCGCCGCCGCGCCCGCCGAGGGTGAAGGCGGGACGGATGATCGCGGGCAGCCCGACGGAGTCGAGGTGCAACCTGGCCTCCTCGAGCGACGTGGCAATGGCGCTGGCCGGCATGCTGAGACCGGCAGCCTCCATCGTCTCGCGGAATCGCTCGCGGTCCTCGGCGCGGTCGATCGCCTCGTAGTCGGCGCCGATCAGCTCTACGCCGTAGCGCTCCAGCGTCCCGTCTTCGGCCAGGGCCTTGGCAAGGTTGAGAGCGGTCTGGCCGCCGAGGGTTGGCAGCAGCGCGTCAGGACGCTCCTTCTCGATCACCGCGGCGACCGGTCCCGGGAGCAGCGGCTCCACATACGTGGCGTCTGCGAACTCGGGGTCGGTCATGATCGTCGCCGGATTGGAGTTCACCAGCACGACCTCGTAGCCCTCTTCCCGCAACACCTTGCAGGCCTGGACCCCTGAGTAGTCGAACTCGGCGGCCTGGCCTATGACGATCGGGCCTGAGCCGATGATCATGATGCGGCGGATGTCGTCCCGCCTGGGCATCAGGCGGCCCTCACCTGGTCGAGGAACCGGTCGAAGAGGTAGAGCGAGTCGTGGGGGCCAGGACCGGCCTCGGGGTGGTACTGGACGGTTGCTCCCGGAACGTCGAGAAGGCGAAGGCCTTCGACGGTGCGGTCGTAGAGGTTCACGTGGCTGAGCTCGGCGACCCCGAAATCGGTCTCCCAGCGGACAGGCTCGTCCTCCTCGACTCGCAGTCCCCCGTCGGGCGCGGCGACGGCGAAGCCGTGGTTCTGGGAGGTGATCTCGATCTTCCCGGTCTCGAGGTCCTTTACGGGGTGGTTTGCCCCGCGATGGCCGAACGGCAACTTGAAGGTCTCGAGCCCCAGCGCCCGGCAGCAGAGCTGGTGCCCGAGGCAGATCCCGAATACCGGCTTCTTGCCAATCACGCCGCGAACCGTCTCGACCACGTAGCCAAGCGCGGCAGGGTCTCCCGGTCCATTGGCCAGGAAGACCGCGTCGGGATCGCCTGCCAGCAGATCCTCTGCGGTTACGTCAGGCGGATGGAGGTCGAGCTGCACCCCCCGCTGGACCATCTGCTCGACGATCGAGCGCTTGATGCCGGTGTCGATCGCTGCCACGCGCGGCCCGTCCCCGCCAACACCCTCGTGCACGACGGTCCGGGTTCCCACCACCTTTGCCAGGTCGCGGCCATCCATCGGCGGCTCGGCTTCGACAAGGCCGCGAGCGGACTCCTCGTCGGCGGCGGCGAAGATTCCCCCGCGCATCGAGCCACGACTGCGCAGGTGGCGCACAAGCGAGCGGGTGTCGACGCCGGTGATTGCCGGCACGCCGCCGGCCGCAAGCCAGTCGAGCCATCCCTGCTCGGCTGCCGGGGCGTCATCACGGTTTACCGCCTCCCTCATCACCACGCCGTTGACGTGAATGCGGTCGCTCTCCATGGCCGCGCCGCTGACCCCGTAGTTGCCAATGAGGGGATAGGTGAAGGCCAGGACCTGCCCGGCAAAGGATGGGTCGGTGACCGACTCCTGGTAGCCGCTCATCCCCGTCGTGAAGACCATCTCGCCACAGCCGTGCTGCTCGGCCCCGCAGAGATCCCCCTCGAAGCGGGTTCCGTCCTCGAGCAAAACGAACCCCGGCCGGCTCACTTGATCATCTCCTGGAATTCCCTGAAGCCGTCGGCGCCCGACGAGCCGAGGAGCTCGAAGCCCACGGCCTCCACGGTCGTGGGCGCCACGCCCGACAGGGCCATCCTGGTCAGCGCGGCCTCCCGGTCGGCCCGCGCTCTCGACCCGGTGGCGTCGGCCACGACCTGCACGTCGATGCCCTTCGCGACGAGGTCGAGAGCCGTCTGCTGGACGCAGACGTGGGTCTCGACCCCGCAGATCACCGCGTGAGGGCGCCCCCCGAGGTCGAAGCCGCTTGCCCCGGTTGCGGGGAAGGAGGTTTTCTCGAGCGGCTCGAACGGCTCCAGTTCACCGGCGATCTGAGGGACGGTGGATCCCAGGCCACGCGGGTACTGCTCCGTGGTGACTACCGGCCAGCCCAGGAGCGCCGCGGTGCGGGCAAGGATCGAGGCCCGCTCCACGATCCGCTCCCAGCCCTCTATGGCCTGGGCAAAGCGTTCCTGCAGGTCGACGATCACGAGGGTCGAGTTGGCCGGAGTTATGAGCCCTGCGCCGGTCAACCCTGCATCTCCGGCTCGGGGGCGGCGCTGAGGGCAAAGCCGCGGTCGCGGTAGGCGACAGCGCCGCCGGCGATCGTCATCAGCACCCGGCCGGTGAGCCGGCGTCCGCCGAAGGCGCAGTTGTCGGAGCGGCTCTCGTAACCGTCGGCGCCGACCACCCACTCGCGGTCGAGGTCGATCAGCGCCAGGTCGGCAGGCGCTCCGGGAATAATCGTGGGCGTGGCCAGCCCGAAGATCGCGGCTCCTGCGTTCATTCGCTCGAGCAGGGTCTCGAGGCTGATGAGCCCGGGCAGCACCAGCTCGTCGTAACAGGCCGCAAAGGCACTCTCAAGGCCGGTCGTTCCCATCGGTGCCTGTTCAAAGGGCACCTCCTTCTCGTGCGGCGCATGCGGGGCGTGGTCGGTGGCTATGCAGTCGATTGTTCCGGAGCGCAGACCGTCGATCAGGGCCTGCCGGTCGGATTCTGTCCGCAGGGGCGGGTTCATCTTCATGCGCGTGTCCAGCCCCCGGACATCCTCATCCGTGAAGCAGAGGTGGTGCGGGCTGGCCTCGCAGGTGATTGCTATCCCGGCGGCCTTGGCCTCGGAGACGACACGGACCGAGTCGGCACTGCTGAGGTGCTGAGCGTGGATGGCACCGCCCTCGTAACCGGCGATCAGGGCGTCCCGGGCGATCATCGAGGACTCGCTCGCCGACGGAATGCCGGCGACTCCGAGCTGCGCGCTGACCGCTCCTTCGTGCATCACGCCGCCACTGGAGAGAGAGGGGTCCTCTTCGTGCAGTGCCAGCACCCCACCGACCATCTTCTGGTACTGAAGTGCCCGGCGAAGGACGCCCGCGCTGGTGACCGGGAGGCCGTCGTCGGTAAACCCGGCGGCGCCGAGCTCCCGCATCTCGCCCATCGCCGTGAGGCTCTCGCCTCGCTGTCCCTGGGTAATGGCGCCGAGGAATCCGACGGGGATCCGGGCCTCCCGGCGTGCGCCTTCCCGCAGGGCGCCCAGGATCGAGCCGCTGTCGATAACCGGATCGGTGTTCGGCATTGCCAGGACGGCGCTGAACCCGCCGGCGGCGGCGGCGCGGGTTCCCGTCTCAAGCTCTTCCTTGTGCTCCTGTCCCGGAACCCTCAGGTGGACGTGAGGATCCACGAAGGCGGGGGCGAGCATCAGGCCCTCGCCGT
Organism: Solirubrobacteraceae bacterium; assembly: GCA_040398965.1. GTDB lineage: Bacteria > Actinomycetota > Thermoleophilia > Solirubrobacterales > Solirubrobacteraceae > F1-60-MAGs163. Next base: position 104,970 of record JBBASZ010000001.1, read on the forward strand.
CGACCTTCTCCCCACCGGCAGGGGCCTCGCCCGCAGAACAGATCTGAGCGATCTCGCCCTCCCGGACGACAACGTCGCGGACCTCGTCAAGCCCGGCTCTCGGGTCGACGACCCGTGCGCCACGGATGACTATGTCTCCGGCCTGCTCCGGACCCCCTACCAGCACCGGCTCGCCAGCGAAGCTCATGCCGGTGCGCCTTCCCTGACGGGGGCGCCGGCCCTGTTGGCGGCAAGGAGCTCGTAGAGGACCGCCATTCGTACCACCACGCCCGCGGCTACCTGCTCGAGGATCAGCGAGCGCTCGCTGTCGGTCGCGTCGGCAGAGATTTCGACGCCACGGTTGACCGGGCCGGGGTGCATGATCAGCGCGCCCGGGGCGATGCGGCGCGGGTCCACCTGAAAGAACCACGCGTACTCCCGCAGCGAGGGGACGTAGGCCTCATCCATGCGTTCGTTCTGCATCCGCAGCGAGTAGACAACGTCTGCCTCCCCGACATCATCCAGCGAGTAGGCAACCCGGGCGCCGGTGGCCTCGATGTCCCGGGGCATGAGGGTCGGCGGCCCGGCAAGGGTTACGTCGGCGCCCATCTCCTGGAAGAGCCGGATGTTCGAGCGGGCCACGCGCGAGTGCAGGACGTCGCCAACGATCCAGACGTTGAGGCCGTCGAGGTTTCCGAGTCGCCGGCGCAGCGTGTAGATGTCGAGGAGGGCCTGCGTCGGATGCTCGTGCTTGCCGTCGCCGGCGTTGACGATGGCGGCGTCGGTCCAGTCAGCAAGTAGGGCCGGCGCCCCGGCCCAGGGGCAGCGAACGACAATCGCGTCCGGCTGGTGGGCTGAGAGGGTCAGCACCGTGTCCTTCAGCGATTCGCCCTTCTCTGTAGAGGATCCGGACGCCGTGAAGTTGACGACGTCGGCGCTGAGCCGCTTCGCGGCGAGCTCGAACGAGCCGCGCGTGCGGGTGCTGGCCTCGTAGAAGAGGTTCAGGACCGTTCGGTTGCGGAGGGCAGGGAGCTTCTTGACATCCCTCTCCTGCGTTTCCGCAAAGGCAGCGGCGCGATCGCAGATGCGCTCTACGTCTTCTCTCGAGAGGTCCTCCGAACTCAGAAGGTGCCTCATGCCGCGCTCCCGGCGGGAGAGCCGATCTCGACACGCTCGACGCCGTCGATCTCGTGCACGCGGACGAAGACGCGTTCCTCGGGGGAGGTAGGCAGGTTCTTCCCAACGAAGTCGGGGCGGATCGGGAGCTCCCGGTGGCCCCGGTCCGCGAGTACCGCGAGCTGGACGCGGTCGGGCCGGCCGTATCCGAATATCGCGTCGATTGCGGCACGGACCGTGCGGCCGGTAAAGAGCACGTCGTCGACGATGACCACCGACGCGCCGGTGACTTCGAAGTCGATCTCGGTCGCGTAGACCATCGGGGCGTCGGGGCGGCTGCCAATGTCGTCCCGGTAGAAGCCGATATCGAGTAGCCCAAGCGGAACCTCGGTGCCGGAGAACTCTGAGATCCGCGCGGCTACGCGGGCGGCCAGCACCGCGCCCCGCCGCTGAATGCCAACGACGCGCAGGAGGGAGGCATCCTCATTGGCCTCAAGGATCTCGTGGGCAACCCTGGTGATTGCCCTCTCGATTTCGTCCTCGTCGAGGACGATCCGCTCCTGCTCCACCTTCTCTCCCTTCCTGGCCTCACGGGACCGGGTTAAAGGGTTGACGGCGAAGAAGCTAGCAGCGGCCCCGGCCGAAGGACGGCAGGAACCTCACGACACGTCGACGGCTGCCTCGGACTCGTCGCTTCGCATCAGCTCGGGGGGCCCCTTCTCGGCAACAGGCACCCGGATCGAGTCGAAGTCGCGCGGGACCACGGTGTTGTCGAAGGTCAAGCGTGCCTCGTCGCGTACGTCGCGAACCGTGTACCGGGGTGACAGGTGAACGAGGGCGAGCATCCCGGCCTGCGCCTCGCTGGCGATCGCCGCGGCCTCCGCGGCGGTGGCGTGCCCGGTCTGCCCTGCGCGCTCGCTGTCGGCCTCCACGAAGCTCGCTTCATGGACCAGGAGGTCGGCCTGCCACGCGGCGGCGCGGACACTGTCGCAAGGGGCGGTGTCCCCGGAGAGGACGATCCTGCGCCCGGGTCGCGGGGGTCCTATGACGTCGGCTGCCACCACCCCGTCCACCTCTTCCCCGCGTGCGAGCGCAGAGAAGAGCGGGCCTTCCTCGATACCCAGCTGCGCCGCCTTTCCCGGGTCAAAGCGACCAGGCCGTTCGTCCTCGACGACCGCGTAGCCGAATGCCGTCCCGCGATGGCGTACCGCGATCACGTCAATGCGAAAGCCATCGAAGTCGATCGCGTCTCCGGCCTCCACTTCGCTTACCTCGAAAGGAAAGGCCGACTTCTCCGGGGTGATTCCCACCCCGGCGAGCAGCCGTGCGGTTCCCGGAGGCCCGAAGAGGTCCAGCGGTCGCTCGCGACCCCGCAGCTCAAACGTCTTGACAAGTCCGGGGATCCCAAGCCAGTGGTCGGCATGGTGGTGGGTGAGGAAGACCGCGTCGATCTCCGGGAGCCCGATGCTCCTGATCAGCTGCCGCTGGGTTCCCTCGCCGCAATCGAACAGGACTCGCTGGCCATCGGCACGGAGCAGCTGAGCCGGCATTCCACGCCTTGCGGTGGGCACCGAACCGGCCGTGCCGGCGAAGAAGAGGTCCATCTCATCCACGCGCGCGAGCGTAGCGGCGCCACCTGCTCCCGGTACCCTTCGGACGAACGGCGCCTTGCGCCGCATGGCGCCCGTAGCTCAGTGGATAGAGCGCTCGCCTCCGGAGCGAGAGGCCGCAGGTTCGAATCCTGCCGGGCGCGTCAGCCGCCGGCCACGGCCGGCAGGACCTGGACTTCGCCGCCGTCGTCGACGGCGGTCTCGAGTCCCTCGGAGAAGCGGATGTCCTCGCCGTCCACATAGAGATTGACGAACCGGCGCAGCTCACCGTCCTCGTCGGTCAGCCGCTCCCGAAGCTCGCCGTGCTCGGCGAATAGCGCCTCGATTACGGTTGCCACCGTCCCGCCTTCAACCGGGACGACGACCTCGCCGCTGCCTCCGGCGGCCGCCCGCAGCTGGGTGGGGAGCTTCACCGTGACCGTCACGCCGGCACCGCCGTGTTCTCGACTTCGGAGACGAAGTCGTCGAAGCTCGGGTCTATCTCGTGGCTGGTAAAGGTGTCGCGCACGGCGTCGAGCGTCTTCAACCCGTCCCCGGTGATGACCAGCACGACGCTCTCGTCGGCCGCAATACGCCCCTCCCGGGCCAGCTTGGCAAGCGTGGCGGTAGTGACGCCCCCAGCGGTCTCGGTGAAGATGCCGGCCGTCTCGGCGAGCAGCCGGATTCCCTCCCGGATCTCCTCGTCGGTCACCGAGTCGACCGCTCCACCGCTGCGGCGGGCCAGGTCGAGCGCGAATGGCCCGTCGGCGGGGTTGCCAATAGCCAGCGACTTGGCGATCGTGTCGGGCTTCACGGGCCGGCAGACCTCCTCGCCGGCCTCCCAGGCCGTGGCCACCGGCGCGCAGCCGGACGCCTGGGCCCCGTTCATTACCGGCAGTTCACCGTCGATCAGCCCGAGAGAGAGCCACTCCTCGAAGCCCTTGCCGATCTTGGTGAAAAGGGAACCGGAGGCCACCGGGGCGACGATCCTGTCCGGGGTCTTCCAGCCAAGCTGCTCGGTCACCTCGTAAGCGATCGTCTTGGAACCCTCCGCGTAGTAGGGACGCAGGTTGACGTTGACGAAGGCCCAGTCGCGCTCCCCGCTCAGCTCGGTGCAGAGCCGGTTTACGTCGTCGTAGTTGCCGCGCACCTTGACCAGGTTGGTCCCGTATACGCCGGTAGCGAGAATCTTCTGCTCCTCGAGGTTGGAGGGGATGAAGACGTAGCTCTCCATCCCAAGCGCGGCTCCGTGGGCGGCCACGGAGTTGGCCAGGTTTCCGGTGCTGGCGCACGCCAGCACGTCGAACCCGAGCTCGCGGGCGCGCGCCGCAGCCACGCTGACCACGCGGTCCTTGAACGAGTGGGTCGGGTTGTGAGCGTCGTTCTTGACCCACACCTGACCGATCCCGAGCCGCTCGGCCAGCCGGTCGGCCTGGATCAGGGGCGTGCAGCCCGCGGGCAGCCCGAACCCGCTGGAACGGCGCCCGGCCGAAGGAGGCTGGGCGCCGGCGAGGGGAAGAAAGTCGGCGTAGCGCCAGATGTTCTGGGGCCCGCCCTGGATCCGGCGTCGCAGCTCCCCGGGTTCGCCGGCCAGGTGGGTCAGGTCGTATTCAGCCTCGAGGGGCCCAAAACACCTGCTGCAGACATATTCGGCTCCCAGCTCGTACTGCGAACCGCACTCCCGGCACTTCAGATTTGTGGCTGACATGAAAAAACCTCCGCCGTAACACGTGGCGGAGGTTCTGGAAACTCCGACCACATCTTTCAGGAATTGGCACCTTGCCCTTACGGGAGTTGCCGGGGTTTCAACGGGCCAGTCCCTCCACCCCTCTGGATGTGTTCAGCTATGTGGTCCGGAAGATAGCACGGGCCGGCAACCTGCGGCCCGGCCCCGCAGGCTTCCGGCGTTACACTGCGCGACGATCGCGATGCCCTCCCCCGACGAGCCCCGAAGTAGTTATGCCGAGCCTTCCCAAGCCACGCCTGCGCCGCTCGGGCCGCATCGACCCGGGTGCACCGTCGACGCCTGAGCGCGTCGAGCCTCAGGTCGAGATCGTCGAGACCACCGGGCCGCAGGGCCTGCGCTGGATCAATATCCCGCGCTACGGCGCGCCGGAACGGGAGTGGCTCGAGGAGCACTTCAGCTTCCATCCGCTCGATTACGAGGATCTCCGCTCGAGGAACCAGCGACCGAAGGTCGACGACTACGACGACTACCTCTTCGTCGTGCTTCAGTTTCCCCGATTCGACAAGGAGATCGGGCGCCTGAGCGCAGCCGAGCTCGACGTCTTCGTTGGTCCCGACTACGTGATCACGATCCCCAACCGGCAGATCGCCGCCCTGGATTACCTCTTCGAACGCTGTCGCGGGGATGATGAGTTCCGGGACCAGCTCTTCGGGAAGGGAACCGGTTACCTGCTCTACCGCATCGTTGACGATTCAGTCGATGCATCGTTCCCGATGCTCCGGAAGATCGGAGCCAAGCTGGAAGCGCTCGAGGACAGCGTCTTTGAGGGTCGTTCCAACGAGGTCGTACGCGAGCTCTTCACGGCCAAGCAGGAGGTCATCAACTTCCGGACCATCGTTCGCCCGATGCGCCCGGCCCTTGTCGACCTCGAACGCACCACCAGCCGCTACATCGCCGACGACCTGGAGATGTATTTCGACGACATCAACGACGCCTCGGAGCGGGTCTGGGACATGCTCGAGAACTTCAAGGAAGTCGTGGAGGCCCTGGAGGAGACCAACGAGTCGGTCCTCTCCCACCAGCTCAACAACATCCTGCGGATCCTCACCGCCTTCAGCGTCATCCTCCTGCCCCTGACCCTGATCGCGAGCATCTTCGGCATGAACGTCGAGGTCCCGGGCCAGGGGCAGATCGAGGGATTCTGGATCGTCCTCGGTGTGATGGCGGTCCTTCTCGGCGGAATGCTCTGGGCGTTCCGGCGCCGCGGCATTCTCTAGCGGCCGGCCATGGCTCGAAGAAGAAGCCCAGCGGACCCACGCCAGCGGCTGGTTGTGGTCGTCAATCCCCATGCCAGCGCGGTCGATCCCTCCCTGCGCAGTCTCGTGGTCGCCGCGCTGAGCAGCCGTTTTGACGTCAAGGCAATCGATACCGATCGGCCGGGCATCGCCACCGAGCTTGCACGTGAGGCGGTACAGCAGGGTGCTGACGCTGTTGTCGCCGTCGGGGGCGACGGAACGGCGAACGAGGTTGCCGGAGGGCTTGCCGGCACGCGGACGGCTCTCGTACCGCTTCCGGGCGGCTCACAGAACGTCTACGCCAAGCTCCTGGGACTGCCCGCCGACGTAGTGGAGGCAACCTCGCTGGTTCTGAGGCTTCCCGCACCACTTCCGGTTCGCAGCGTCGATCTCGGGACAGTCAACGACCGGGTCTTCGCCTTCTGCGCCGGGGCGGGGATCGACGCCGACACCGTGGAGATAGTCGATGCCACGCCCGAGCGCAAAGCGCGCTGGCGCGAGTGGTACTACATGGCCACCGTAGGCCAGGTGGCTGCCCGGCGTTACGTCCGAAAGCCTCCCGAGATCACCGTGACCGGGAATATGCGAAGCGTGCGCGGGATTACGGTGCTGATCCAGAACGGCCCGAGCTACACCTATGCCGGTGAGCGCCCCATTGAGGCCTGTCCGGGTGTAACGCTCGACGATGGGCGGCTCTCCGCTGCCGTCCTGCTCAAGGGCCTGGCGGGCCTGCCGACCGTTGCCCTGAGGCTCTACAGCCGCAAGCTCTCGACGGAGCGCCACCGGGGGATAGAGAACTTCGACCACGTCGAGTCACTGTCGGTGCGTTCCGCGCCGGGAGAGACGTTCGCGATTCAGGTCGACGGGGACTTCATGGGTCGCTTCGGCACCGCGAGCTTCGGCGTGCTCCCGGGAGCGTTGAGCGTCGTCGACGCCCGTCAGGCCGACGGCGTGACGCGGTAGGCGTCGAAGACCCCATCAACCTGCCGCAGGCGCGCGATGGTTGCCTTCAGGGTCCGGGTGTCCCCCACCTCGACCACGAACCGGTCGCTGACCATCGGTCGCTGGTCCAGGCAACGAACCTCGACGATGTTCACGCCCTGCTCGGCGATCGTGCGGGTCAGGTCCTCGAGCAGGCGGTGGCGATCCCATGCGTCGATGTGGATCTCGGCCTGGAATGCGGTTTCGTGGTCTCCCTCCCAGCGGACAGGCACGAAGCGGTTCGGGTCCCTTCGCAGGGCTGCCACGTTCCGGCAGTCGTCACGATGGATAGTGATTCCCCGGCCGAGTGAGACGTAGCCGACAATCGGGTCCCCGGGCACCGGGTGGCAGCAGCGGGCCAGCCGCAGCATCACGCGGTCGACACCCTCGACATGAATCCCGAACTCTTCGGAGGTGGCCCGCGGGGTGCGTGACGACGGGCGCGTGGTTGCGACCGGCTGCTCCTCGCGGTCGTCTTCGGCCGCTTTGCCCTCCTTGAGGCTCTGGAGCACCTTGGCAACGACTACTCCGGGGCTGATCTTGGCCCCGCCCAGCGCGACGTAGAAGTCCTCGGTCCTGCGGAATCCCATCTCGCGCACGACGCCGGCGAGAAGCGGCGAGCCGGTGATCTTCTGCGGCGGGAGGCCGGCGTCACGCAGTTCGTTCTGGAGCAGCTCGCGACCGGTCCTCTCGGCATCTTCGCGTCCCTCGGCCTTGAACCACTGCTTGATCTTGTTGCGGGCCCTGGTCGTCTTGACCATCGCCAGCCAGTCACGCGAGGGGCCGCGCTCGCGACGTCCGGTGAGCACCTCGACCCTGTCACCGGAGCGCAGCTCATATCCGAGCGGCACTATCCGCCCATTGACCTTTGCACCGACACAGCGATGGCCAAGGTCGGTGTGGATCGAATAGGCGAAGTCGAGCGGAGTGGCACCTGCCGCCAGCGAACGGACCTCGCCCTTGGGGGTGAAGACAAAGACCTCCTTGTCGAACAGGTCGCCCTTGAACTCCTCGACGAACTCGCCGGGGTCGCTGACTCCCTGCTGCCACTCCAGCATCGAACGCAGCCAGGCATCCTTTTCGAGCTCATTGGGATTCGACGCGCTCGATTTGTAGCTCCAATGGGCGGCAACCCCGTATTCGGCCGTCCGGTGCATCTCGTGGGTGCGGATCTGGATTTCGAGCGGTCTCCCTCCCGGGCCGATGACCGTCGTGTGCAGCGACTGGTAGAGGTTGAATTTCGGCATGGCGATCATGTCCTTGAACCGCCCGGGCAGCGGCTTCCAGAGGGAGTGGATCGCCCCCACTGCCCCATAGCAGTCCTTGACCGAATCGACGAGCACGCGCATTGCCGTCAGGTCATAGATCTCGTTGAACTCCCGGCCCTTGCGGGTCATCTTGGAGTAGATCGAGTAGAAGTGCTTGGCCCTGCCTGAGATGTCGGCCTCGATGCCCAGTCGACCCAGCTCCGCCGCGAGCTCGGCGCCGGCCTCGGCGACGTACCGCTCACGGTCGTCCCGCTGCTGGCTGACCAGTGCCTTGATCTCCTGGTACTTGCGGGGGTGCAAGGTGGCGAAGGCGAGGTCTTCCAGCTCCCACTTGACGGTGTGGATACCGAGGCGATGGGCCAGCGGCGCATAGATCTCCAGGGTCTCCCGTGACTTCTCGATCTGCTTCTGCTTCGGGAGCGCGCCGATCGTCCGCATGTTGTGGAGGCGGTCGGCCAGCTTGATGATGATGACCCGGATATCGCTGGCCATCGCGACGAGCATCTTGCGGTAGTTCTCGGCCTGGGCCTCGTCCCGCGAATTGAAGGTCAGCGAATCGATCTTGGTGAGGCCGTCCACGAGCGCGGCAACCTCGTCCCCGAACCGGTCGCGAACCTGCTCGAGGGTGACCGTCGTGTCTTCAACCGTGTCGTGAAGCAGCGCCGCAATCAGGGTCTCGGTGTCGAGGCCCAGTCCGGCGCAGATGCGCGCGACGCTGAGCGGATGCGAGACGAATCTCTCCCCCGACCGGCGTCGCTGCTCGGCGTGGTGCTCGACGGCAAACCGGTAGGCCTCGGCCACGCGCCCCTCGTCGATCGCGACGGGGTCGGCCTGCTGGGCCGCGTTCTCCTCGGCGACGGCAAAGAGGTCAGCCAGTTCCGGCTCGAGGGTTTCGCCGGTTGCGTTCAGGCCGCCCGGGACTGTTGTGTGCTCAGCCACTGGAGTTGCTCCCGGACCTTTGCGACGTGGCGCCGCCGGAGTTCAGAAGACTCCAGGTCGGCCTTTGCGCCCTCCCGAATGACGAACAGGCCGTCGCCGGTGACCTCGGCGATCCCAAGCTCGATGAAGACACCGGCGATGAGCGCAGAAAGCTCACCAGGCCTCTCTCCCCCGGCCAGGGAGAGAACTTCAAGGGCATGGGCTCCCGGCCGCTCGGACGCAGCCCTGTAAACCTCGACCATTGCGGAGCGCAGGTCGTGTTCCCGCTCAAGCTCATCCAGGGTTGAGCGTAGCTCAGCATCGCCCCAGGCAAGGTGGCTGAACTGGTGCGCCCGCCCTGCGGCCAGGAGCGCCATATCGCTGGCCTCCAGCGGCGGATCCAGCACCACGACGTGCGTGTACCGCTCCAGCAGCGACGGATCGCGCCTGGCGGCGGCCCATGAAGCGAGGTCTGCACCGAGGTTGAAGCCCGAGGTACGCCGACGCATCCGATGGGCGTCGCGAACGAGCGCCACGACGCTTTCCCTGCCGGCGGCCAGCGACGAAGCAACCGAGAGGCCATCCTCCTCGCGGCGGTCGACCAGCGTCCTTCCGGCTTCAACCGGGTTGGCAGGGGCCGAGGCGGCGCCGGCTCTCTCGATCGCCTCGATCAGCGCAGTCGCTTCGTCGTCCGGTTCGCCGATAATGGCCGCCGGTGGCAGGGCCGCGGGAGACATGGCCTCCGCCAGCACGCGCGGCTCCTCCCGTCCCTTCCAGCGATTGACCTCGAGGCGGCATGCAAGGTCCACCGGATCGGCCGCGAAGGCCGGGAGTGAAGGCGTGCCAAAGGCAACGGCCCCGGCTCTCTGCCGGCCGGTGGCGACGGTGAACCGGATGTGTCGGCCCTCCCCCATCGCCCGGGCTTTCTCCGCCACCACCCCCGGGAGCATCAACAGTGGCCTCTCGTTGCCTTCACCGAATGGACCAAGGACCGACAGCGAGGCGGCGTTCTCGATCGTCATCGAACCGGGTGAGGCCACGACGTCGACATCGATTGAGCGCTTTGGCGGGTCGTCACCAAGACGCTGCCGGCAGGCATCGGTGAAGAGGGTTCGAAACTCGTCGATCCTGGCGGCGTCCACGGTGCAGCCGGCCGCGGCCGCATGGCCGCCGTGCCGTGACAGGGGCGCGGCGCTGGAGTCGATCGCCTCCAGCAGGTCGAATCCGGGGACCGAGCGCCCGGAGCCCGTTCCCGTCTCTCCGTCGATGGCAATCAGGATCACGGGACGGCCATGGCGCTCCGAGAGGCGGGAGGCGGTGATGCCGATCACGCCTGGATGCCATTCGGTCGAGGCCAGGACGTAACCGGGCTGGGGACCGGCAGCCGAGATCTGCGATTCGGCTTCGAACCGGATACGCGTCTCGATGTGACGCCTCTCGCCGTTGAGGCGGTCGAGCTCGTGTGCGCACCGGTCGGCCGCTTCCTCGTCTCCGGCGAGAAGCAGCTCCACCGCCGCGTCGGCCCTCTGCACCCTTCCCGCGGCGTTCAGCCTGGGCGCCAGCCGGAAGCCAACCGTCTGCTCGTCAACCTCCGAGGGGTCGGCCTGCGAGACGCGCATGAGCGCCCTGAGCCCCGGCCGCCGGGTCGTCGCAAGGGCCTCCAGGCCCTCCTTCACGAGCCGGCGGTTCTCGCCGCTCAGGTCTACGCAGTCGGCGATCGTTGCGATGGCCACGAGGTCGAGATTCGGCCGTGCCGGGGCCGCGATCCCTGCGCGCTCCCGCAGTCGACCGGCGAGCTTGTGAACAACGCCTGCCGCACAGAGATCGGCAAACGGGTAGCCGCAGACCGTCGGGTGGACGATTGGGGCATCGGGCAGCATCCCGTCGGCGCGAGGGCGATGGTGATCGGTGACCACGACGTCGAGGCCCAGCTTCCTCGCGTGCGCCACCTCCTCCACCGCGGTGATGGCGCAATCTGCCGTCACGAGCAGGCCGGTGCCGCCGGCCACAGCACGCTCGACCGTCTCAAGGGAGAGCCCGTAACCGTCCTCGCGACGCCCGGGTATGAACCAGGTGGCGTCGGAACCCAGTTCCCTGAGAACCTCGATCAGGATCGCCGTTGAGCAGACGCCGTCTGCGTCGTAGTCACCATGGACGAGGATCGGCGTTCCAGCACGAACATGGCTCTCGATGAGCTCGCAGGCATCGTCGATGCCCTCGAAGAGCGAGGCGTCGTGGGTTTCGTCGGCGGCGAGGAAGCGCCTGGCCGCATCGACCTCTCCCAGCCCACGCCTTACGAGCGCCTGGGCGGCCAGCGGTCCTACCTCCAGCTCGTGCTGAAGGCGGGAGACGGCCTCGAAGGGCGCTTCGGCGACATTGAACGTGACCTCGTCCACCCGTCAAAACTAGGCGGCGTGACCGACGGAAAGGAGCTACAGGTCGAGAGCCGGGTTGCCCCGGCGAACCCCGATGAAATATGCGAGCGCCATGCCGATCAGCGCGCCGGGGATGCCTTCGAGCGCGGTCATGATCGTCACGTCGCTGTTTCCAGGAACCTGGAAACCGCTGATGGCGAAGCCGACGAGGGCCGACCCTACGAGGGCGAAGCAGAAGCTGCCGACTATGCCGCCGAAGAAGCGGTCGGGTACGAAGATGGCGAAATGCCAGATGGCCACGCCCATTGTCACCCATGCCAAGAGTCCCATTAGCGCCTCCCGTGCTTCCTTCTCTTCTGCTTTCGCGACGGCTTGGAGTCGCGCACGTCTTCCTCGAAGACGACCTCTTCCGGTGAGAGGTCGGCGGCCGTGTCGGGCGCCGCGACTGCATCGCCCTCGAGATCTTCATCGGCCACCGCGACGGGCGCGCCCCCGGTGTCAGCCTGGACCTCCTTGACCATCTCGTCGAACTCTTCCTTCGAGACCTTGCGCTCCGGGTCTTCCGGTTCGGTGATCCGGCGGCCAGGGCGCTTCCTGGGCTCGGGCTCCACATCGGTTGCCGCGCCGCCGGCCGCCGTTGCGTAGGCCGGCACGACACCATCGTTGGCCTTTGCCACCCGTGCCCGGCGCGCGCGCCACACCGGCTCGCCCTCCTTCCAGTACATGAGGACAGGCGTGGCGATGAAGACCGACGAGTAGGCGCCGGAGAGGACTCCGACCGCCAGGGCGAAGGCGAACGACTGGAGCGTCTCCCCGCCGAAGAAGAGAAGGGCCAGGATCGGAAGCAGCGTGCTGGCCGACGTCGCCAGGGAACGCATCAGCACTTCGCTGTTGGAACGGTTGACGATCTGGGAGAAGGTGGCCCTCGGCATTCGAGGGACGTTCTCGCGTATTCGGTCGAAGACGATGATCGTGTCGTAGAGCGAGTACCCGAGGATCGTCAGCAGGGCGGCAACCGTTGCCGTGTTGACCTCGAATCCGAGCAGCGCGTAGACGCCGGCCGTGATCAGGATGTCGTGGGTCAGCGCGATCAGCACCGGGACTGCGTATCTCCACTCGAAACGAAGGGCGATGTAGGCGCTGATCACGATCAGCGAGGCGATGATCGCGATGATCGCGCTCTGCGCGACCGTGTTCCCGAACGTCGGGCCGATCGTCTCGAAGCTGTAGGTCCCACCGAACCGTTCGTCCAGCGACTGCTCGACCTCGACCCGCTCGGCAGGCTTCAGCTCCCGGCTGGAGACCTGGTAGGCGCGGTCGGCCGGGAACCCGGCGCCGCTCAGCTTCTGGACCTTGGCGTCGCCGAGCCCGAGCGGCGAAAGGGTTGAACGGATCTCGCTCTCGGTGGCCGGCTGCTGGAACTCGGCAACCACCCTGGTGCCCGAGGTGAAGTCGATCCCGAGGTTGAAGCCCTTGGCACCCATGGCCAGGGCTCCCACTACGAGGATCAGGCCCGACAGGGCGAAGAAGTACTTGGCGCGCCCCATGTAGTCCCACCGGAACCGGCTCTTGGTGGACTGGGCGCCCAGCGCAGCCGGGCTTGAGGCGACCCTCGTATTGGCCAGGACCCCGAGGATCGCCTGGGTGAGCAGGACGGCGGTCAGGAACGAGACGATTGTCCCGACGCCAAGCATGAAGGCGAACCCCTTGACTCCGGAGGTAGCCAGCATGAAGAGGATGAAGGCCACCATGAAGGTGACCACGTTGGCGTCGATGATCGCCGTGATTCCCTTCCGGTAGCCCTGCTTGATGGCCACCGGTATGGCACGCCCGTTACGCACCTCTTCCTTGACCCGTTCGAAGACGACGATGTTCGCGTCGGCGGCGACGCCGATCGTCAGGATCAGGCCGGCTATGCCCGGGAGGGTCAGCGTGATCGGGATCAGCTTGACCAGGGCAAAGAGGAAGATCGCGTAGACGATCAGGGCGAAGACCGCAATCGCACCCAGCACGCGGTAGAAGGCGAGCAGGAAGATCGATACCAGCAGGAGGCCGGCCATCCCGGCGAGCAGTCCCTGGTCGAGCGCCTGGCGGCCCAACGTCGCCGAGACCGACGAGGCCGAGATCAGCTCCAGCTTGATCGGCAGGGCGCCGGTCTTCAGCAGGTTTGCGAGCTCCTGGGCGCTCTGGATCGTGAAGCCCCCGGAGATCTCGGAGCCGGTTGCCCCGCTGATTCCGTCCGGGTTCTGCTGGAAGTCGATGTAGGGGGCGGAGATCAGCTCGTCGTCGAGCACGATCGCGAAGTGCTGGAAGTTCTCCTGGGGATTACCCCCGAAGAAGTTCTCCTGGCCGCGCTGCGCAATTCCGCGAGTCGTCTCCTCCCAGGTCGCGCGACCCTTCTCGGTGAAGTCGAAGGTGACACTTGGCGCGCCGCTACCGGTCGCACCGCCGCTGAAGTTCTGTTTCGGGTCCTTGATGTCGGTCCCGCCGAGTGCCGGCTGGTCGCGCAGGACGTAATAGCGATTCGACTCCCTGCCGTTGTCGGCCTTCTGCGCCCTCACCACCAGGGCGCCCGAGGAGGTCTTCACAACCTCCGTATCGGGCCCGGTCGCGATCTTCTTGTCCGCTATCTCACGATCGAGATCGGCCCTGCTCTCCTGTGGGCCGGCCAGGACGGTCTTCTTCGCGTTGTCCACCAGGAAGTACTGGCCGTTCGTGGTCGCCTTCCCGCTCTTGTCGGGTGGGCAGCCGGCAGCCCGCTTGACCGCCTCGTACCGGGAGAGCCCCCCGGCACCCGACCCGGACGCCTGGCCGCCGGTGACCTGCGCGTTCTGCGGGTCGGGCTTGCAGTCGGGCCCGAGGACGTTGGCCTCCCAGTCATAGAAGTAGAGCTGCGCCGTCTTGCCGACCTGGGATGCGGCCTGGTCGGCATTGGTTACGTCGGGCAGCGAGACGTCGATCTGGTTTTCACCGGTGCGCTGGATCTCCGGCTCCGCGACGCCGAACGCGTCGACGCGCTGGCGCATGATCTCGATCGTCCGGTCGACCGCCTCCCCGGTGACCTGCGACTGCTTGGTCGGCTTGGCCTGGTAGACAAGCGCCACGCCTCCGCGCAGGTCGAGCCCGAGCTTGGTGGGCTTGGTGAAGATGACAAGCAGCGACGCGGCTACGAGCCCGCCCACGAAGAGCAGGACGAAGAGGTTGCGCCGCCGGTCGGACATCGGCCGACCAGCCTACTTGTCGGGGGTGAGGACGAGCAGCAGTCCGCCGTCCTCGTCATAGGCGGGAAATATGTCGGCCGTGGCCGCCGCGGGCAGGTCTCCCTCCGCGTTGACCTCGACCGGGCGGTCCAGCGCGCGCACGCCCCACTCGAGGACCGTGGCGACCGGGTCTTTCTCCTGCTCGCGGAAATCGAGGCCCAGCACGTCGCCGACGGGCCTCCCGATCACCTTTTCGTCATCGAGGCCGGTGAGTTCGAAGGCCCCGCGCCCGCAGGCCAGCACGCGACCGTCCTGGTCGCAGACGAAGAAGGCCGCGTCCGGTGCCGGGTAGTAATCGTCCAGCAGCTCGAAAAGGAAGCCGAACCCGCATTCGCTGCAGCCCTTGGGCTTCGTGCGAAACCCGGCATTCCGGTCGGTGGCTGCGGACCGGTTCCCGCAGCTGGGGCAGATGAAGTGGTGGGCCATAGCCGGGGAAAGAGAGTAGGACCTCTCTCCCCCGATGCCGGGCGCCTAGAACAGCTGGGAGTCTCCGGGGAGGTCCATCCCAAGGTGCTCGTAGGCCCGCGGAGTAGCGACGCGGCCCCGCGGCGTGCGGGCAATCAGGCCGCACTGGAGGAGGTAGGGCTCGTAAACCTCCTCGATCGTGTTCGGCTCTTCACCGACCGCGACCGACAACGTGGAAAGCCCGACCGCGCGGCCGGCGTAGTCCGAGCAGAGAGTTGCGAGAATTTCGCGGTCCAGGCGGTCGAGGCCAAGCGAGTCGACATGGAGCATCTCCAGCGCGGCGTTGGCCGAGTCCGCATCGATTTCGCCCGAGCCCCGCACCTGCGCCCAGTCCCTCACGCGCCGCAGGAGACGGTTGGCCACGCGGGGCGTCCCCCGGCTCCTCGAGGCGATCACCTCGGCGCCGGTTGGCTCCAGGACGATCTCCAGGATCGAGGCCGAGCGGGTCACGATTGCCGCCAGCTCGGCCGGCTCGTAGCTCTCGAGGCGGTACTGGAGGCCGAACCGGTCCCGGAGTGGTGTGGAGAGCAGGCCGGACCTCGTCGTAGCTCCGATCATCGTGAACGGAGGCAGGTCGAGCGTCACAACCCTTGCGCCGGGACCCTGTCCGATGGTGATCGGAAGCCGGCGGTCCTCCATCGCGGGGTAGAAGGTTTCTTCTATTGCCCGGTTCAGGCGGTGGATCTCGTCGACGAAGAAGACCGACCCGGGCTCAAGGGCCGTGAGCAGCGACGCGATGTCGCCCTTTTTTTCGAGCGCCGGCCCTGCCGACTGCACGAACGGCGCGCCGAGCTCGCGCGCGACGATCTGGGCCAGCGATGTCTTGCCCAGGCCCGGCGGACCGGCAAGGAGGACATGCTCGAGCGGCTCCTCACGCTCCCGGGCCGCCTCCAGCGCGACCGCGAGCTGCTCCCGAACGACCTCCTGCCCAACGAACTCGTTCAGGGTCGCCGGGCGGAGGGTTGTCTCCACCTCGTCGTCGTCGGCGAGGGCCCCCGGCGTCTGGATCCGGGTGACCTCTCCCCCTTCGTCACTCATCTCTTGGCGGCCCTCAGGGCGCTCTGGAGGATCTCCTCGGCACTCTCACCATCGGCGCCCCCGGTCAGGGAGTCGGCTTCCTGAATGGAGAAGCCAAGCTCGACGAGGCCGTCCCGGGCAATCGTCCTTGGGTCGCTGGCCCTGCTGACGCGAATCTCGTCGCCGGCCCCCTCCAGGCCGCCGACCCTCTCGCGCAGCTCCATGACGATCCGCTCGGCCGTCCGCTTGCCGACGCCTGGGACGGCCTGGAGCCTGGCGCGGTCCCCGGAGGCCAGCGCGGCGGTCAGCTCCCTGGTTGTGCCGCCGCCCAGGACCGCGATCGCAACCTTGGGTCCGACGCCCTGGACTGCGAGCAGCATCATGAACAGCTCACGTTCGGCCTCGGAGGCAAACCCGAACAGCGCGATCGTGTCGTCACGGCTGACGAGGTGGGCGTGGAGGGTGGCCTGCTCGCCGACGTTCGGGAGCCCCGCGAGTGTCTGGGCCGAGACCGCGAGCCGGTAGCCGACGCCGCCAGAGGTGAGTACGACTACCTCCTCGTCCGACCTCCAGGCGAGCTCGCCGCTTACGAGGGCGATCAAGCTGTTGTCCTTGTATTCAGCCGGGCCGCGCGGATCTCGGCACTGCGCCGGGGAGCGTGGTTGGCGTGGCAGATGGCCACGGCGAGCGCATCGGCTGCGTGGTCGGGACGTGGGGCCTCAGGCAGCGAGAGCAGCGACTGGACCATCCTGGTCACCTGTTCCTTGGAGGCGCGCCCCGAGCCACAGACCGCTCCCTTGACCTGCTGGGGCGTGTAGTCGTGGCACTCAAGGCCGTGACGACCGGCCGCGAGCATCACGACTCCTCGCGCCTGCCCAACGGAGAACGCCGACCTGACGTTCTGCCCGAAGTAGAGGGCCTCGAGCGCGAAGGCATCCGGGGAATGGCGCTCGACCAGCTCGTCCACGGCGGCGAAGATCTCTGCCAGGCGCCGCTCAGGAGAGCGCTCCGCGCGGGTCGTGATGACGCCGCCGTCGAGCGCGGCGAGCCGCCCACCCCTACGGCGCACGATTCCGAAGCCGGTGTTGGCGAGTCCGGGGTCGATTCCGAGGACGATCATCGCCCCGGGATTCTCCGTTGCGGCCCGGATGCCTCCCGAATGGCCTCTCAGGGTGACTGCTGGCGCGCGTCCGACGAGACGACCACCCCGTCGCTGACCCTCTCAAGCCCGATCCAGCAGAACTCCATCACGCGGTCCGTCACCGCTGACCTGGGAACCTCGGGATGGTCGTACCACCAGTTCGCCACTGCCTGTACCGCGCCGGCCAGCAGCTGGGCGTGAAGCTCCATGAAGAGGGCCTGCGACTCTGCCCTCCCGTTCTTGCGTGGACGCCGGTCCGGATCGCCGGCCATCAGTCCGGCGATCACCGCTACCGCCTGCGCCTGGACGCCGGCGAGCGCCTCAGCCGTCTCGGCGTCGGTCGCGTCGCGGAAGGTAGCCCGCCACGCGTCCCGGTTCTCTTCGACGAATGACAGGAAGGCATCGACGCCGAGCCTGAGTCGCTCCTCGCCGGTGGTGCCACTCTCGGCGGCCTCCTCGAGCCGCCCGAAGACCTCAGCCGCCTGGCGGTTGACGAGCTCGATGTGCAGCTCCCGCTTGGAGTCGAAGTGCTCGTAGATGAGGGCCTTGGAGACACCCGCCGCAGAGGAGATCTCTTCGAGTGACGCTCCGTTGTACCCGGAACGGGCAAAGACTTCGGCTGCCGAATCGAGGAGCGCGTCCCTCCTCGCCGAGGCGCTCATCCTCCTCCTGGGAGGTGCGCCGCCGTCGCTCATCCGGCAATCTTCTCCATAACCTCGGCGTCGATGTCGAAGTTGGCATGAACCTCGCCGACATCGTCGTTCTCCTCGAGGGCGTCGATAAGCCGCATGAGCGACGCGGCTTCGCCGGCGTCCAGCTCAACGCGGACGGTTGGCCGCTGGACAAGTTCTGCCGTCTCGAAGGAAATTCCTTCGCTCTCGAGCGCACCGCGGACCGTCGCGAGGTCGCCGGGGGCGGTCAGGATCTCGTAGCAGTCCTCGTCGCTGTCGATCTCGGTGGCGCCGGCGTCTATGGCCACGAGCAGCTCGTCTTCGGTGTGGCTTCCCGAGTCGACGCTGATGAGGCCGCACTGCTCGAAAAGGTAGGCAACCGATCCGGGCTCCCCAAGGCTTCCCCCGTGCTTGCTCAAGGCGTGCCGGACCTCGGCGCCGGTCCGGTTGCGGTTGTCGGTCAGGGCCTCGATCAGCAGCGCCACGCCGCCGGGGCCGTATCCCTCGTAGAGCACCGCCTCTATTGCGTCGGCATCGGCGCCTTCGCCGGTGCCACGCGCGATTGCTCGCTCGATGTTGTCCTTGGGCATGGACGCATCCCGGGCCTTCTGGATAGCGAGGGCCAGCGATGGGTTGCCGTCCGGGTCTCCGCCGCCCTCTCTCGCGGCGACGGTGATTGCGCGGCCGAGCTTCGTGAAGAGCTTGCCGCGACGCGAGTCGACGACCGCCTTCTTGTGCTTGATGCTCGCCCACTTGGAATGGCCGGCCATGGAAGGAGATCTTATTGGCCCGAAGGGGCCTCCTCAGATTCCGAGCGACCGCGGGTGCTCCCGATACCAGGCCAGGGTCCGGGCCAGGCCGTCCTCCAGGGGGGTGGTGGCTCGCCAGCCGGTCGCGGCCTCGAGCTTCGACGAATCAATCACCTGTCGCTCGATCTCCCCCTCCGGGACTCCTGTTCCCCTTATCTCGGGAGCCAGGCCAGAGCCGGCGACACGCAGGATCTCTTCAACGACTTCGAGTGCGGTTCGGGGGACTCCGCTTCCGGCGTTGAAGGCCTCGCCTGCCCCGGCGCCTGTCGCAAGCATGTCGAGCACGGCGAGGTACGCATCTGCGGCGTCCTCTACGTAGAGGTAGTCCCGCTCGGGGGAGCCGTCCGACCGTACTACCGGCCTGCGCTCCTCAATCACTGCAGTCATTGCCTCGGGAACCAGCCGCGACTGGTTCTGGTCCCCGCCGCCATACAGGTTGGCCAGCCGGGTGACCGCCACCGGAAGCCCGTAGGTGTGCCAGTACGACCGCGCGATCAGGTCGGCCGCCGCCTTCGAGGCGTCGTAGGGGAACTGGGCACGCAGCGGGAGCTCTTCAACGTACGGGAGCACGTCGCTCGGGCCGTATGCCTTGTCCGAGGACGCAACCACCACGCGGCCTACCCCGGCAAGCCGGGAGGCCTCCAGGACGTTCCAGGTCCCGACGACATTCGCCTCGAACGTGGATCGCGGAGAGGTCCGCGCCACCCCGACGATCGCCTGGGCAGCGAGATGTACGACCGTGTCGATCCCGCGCGCGGCAACGGTCTCTTCGAGGAGTGCCGCATCGAGAAGGTCCCCGTCGACCACGTCGCACCGCCCCTCGTTGCCAGTGAGCGCGAGGGCGCTGTCCGGCTGGGGCTCCCTTCGCAGCACGGTGACCCGACCACCCAGGTCGAGGAGCCGGTCGCAGAGCCAGGAGCCGAGCAAGCCGTGGGCGCCGGTGACGAAGATCGACGCCCCGTCGACGCTCCTGCCGAAGCCGTTGCCTACCACCGGCACCACGGGGCCTGACCGGCCTCCCAGAGTCCGTTGAGCATTGCCGCCTCCTTGTAGGTGTCCATGCAGGCCCAGAATCCATCATGCCGGTAGGCGTGAAGCTTGCCGTCCCCCGCCAGGCTTTCGAGCGGACCTCCCTCGAGCGGCCCGTCCGGGTCCAGAGCCCCGATGAGGCCGGGCCCGGCGCAGATGAAGCCCCCGTTCACCCAGTCGGAGATGCGGGGCTTTTCCATGAAGCGCGTCACCTCTCCGCTCTCGTCGACCTCCACCACGCCGAAAGGCAGGTCGGGCCGGACGGCCGTGACCGTGGCCACGGCCCCGCTCGCCTCGTGCTCGTTCAGGATCTTGCCGAGATCGGCGTCGGTGAGGCCGTCGGCGTAAGTCAGGCAGAAGGTGTCATCCCCCAACCGGTCACGCGCCCTCAGGATGCGCCCACCGGTCGGTGTGTCTTCGCCGGTATCGACTGCCTCCACGGTCACGCCCTCGGGCCATTCGGTCTCCCCGGCAAAACGGGCAACCTGATCTCCGAGGTAGCCGGTCAGGAGCAGGAACTTGCGGAAGCCCGAAGCGCAGTAGAGCATCACCACGTGCCAGACGATCGGCATTCCGCCGATCTCGACCAGCGGCTTGGCCAGGGCTGCCCCGTCGCCGCTCAGGCGCGTGCCGCGCCCTCCGCAGAGAATCACCACCGGCGTTTGGGATGCATCGGCCATCGGCGCGTGATCGTCGCACGAGAGGCGCGCGAGCGTCGGCCGCCGTCGCGCAGCCACGGGCTAGGCTGGGGCGCCATGAGCGCACCGCCCGGAATCTTCAAGGCCTACGACATCCGAGGGATCTACGGCGACGAGATAGACGGGGACCTCGCCGAGCAGATCGGCAGGGCGTTCACGAGAGTCATCGGTGACCTCTCCGGAAAGGACACGGCCGACCTGGGTATCGGCCTCGGGCACGACATGCGGCTTCCCGCCGGGGAGCTGAGCGAGCGCTACCGCCAGGGAATCATGGCCGAAGGGGCGCACGTCATCGACATCGGGGAGGTCGGTACGGAGATGCTCTACTGGCTCGTCGGCAGCCGCGAGCTGGACGGTGGACTGATGTGCACCGCCTCCCACAACCCGAAGGCCTACACGGGAGCCAAGATGGTGAAGGAGGGCGCTATCGCCCTCTCCGGTGACAGCGGAATCGCTGAGATCCAGCGGCTGGTCGAGGACGGTCTCGGCCCGGAGCCCGGCGGCGGCACCTCCGAGACCAAGAAGATCTACAACCCCTTCGGCGCCGCCGCGCTGGAGTTCATCGACCCCGGCGCCATCAAGCCCCTGAAGGTCGTGGTCGACGGCGGGAACGGCATGGCCGGTCCCATGGTCGGGCCAATCCTGCGTTACCTGAAGCTCGACCTGGACGAGAACTACTTCGTACCCGACGGCAATTTCCCAGGCCACGAGCCCAATCCGCTCCTTCCGGAAAACCGGCAGTTCATCATCGACCGGGTCCTCGAGACAGGTGCCGACCTGGGCATCGCCTGGGACGGTGATGCCGACCGCTGTTTCTTCATCGACGACACGGGTCGCTTCGTGGACGGCGATTTTCTCACCGCCCTGCTGGCCGAGAACCTCCTCGAGAAGGACCCCGGATCCCTGATCCTTTACGACGTGCGGGCATCGCGGGCGGTGAGGGACACCGTCGAGCGCCTCGGCGGAACGGCACTGCCCAACCGTGTAGGTCACGCCTTCTTCAAGACCCGGATGCGCGAGGAGGGCGCGATCTTCGGCGGCGAGGTTTCCGGCCACTACTACTTCCGTGACTTCTACTGCGCCGACTCGGGCACGATCCCTGCCCTGCTGATGCTCGAGCAGATCTCAAAATCCGGAAGGAGCCTCAGCGAGATGCTGGAGGACCTTCGATCGACCTACTTCATCAGCGGCGAGATCAACTCGGAGGTCGAGGACGGCCAGGCGAAGATGGACGAGATCGAGGAGATATACGCCGCCCGCGGCGCCGAGATCGGCCACATCGACGGCGTCAGCGTCGATTTCGACGACTGGCATTTCAACGTGCGGGCGTCGAACACCGAGCCGCTTCTTAGGCTCTGCCTCGAATCGCTCGTCTCCGAGGAGGACATGGAGGCCAAGCGAGACGAGGTGCTGGAAATCATCCGCGGATGAGCGGCCGCTGGGACCCCGATGCCCCGGAGGCGGACCTGGCAGCTCGCGCCGGCATCCACTGCATCCCGGTGCCGACCCCGTTCCTCGTCGGGCCGGTGAATCTCTACCTGATCGAGGACGACCCCCTGACCCTTGTGGACGCCGGCCCAAATTCGGGACTCGCGCTCGAGGCGCTCGGCGCGGGCCTCGCCGAGCTTGGGCGGAGGATCGAGGATGTCGAGCGGATTCTCCTCACTCACCAGCACATGGACCACATAGGCCTCGCCGGCGTCCTGGCCCGCACCTCAGGAGCCGAGGTCGCGGCGATCTCCGGCCTCGGGCCATGCCTTGAGCAGTACGGGCAGTGGATGGCCTCAGAGGATGCCTTCGCCGAGCGGGTGATGGCACGTCACGGAATTCCCGACGACGTCCGGCTCGCGCTCCAGGCCGTCTCGGCCTCGTTCCGCGGCTGGGGAGCGCCGGTAGCCCCTGACATCACCCTCACCGATGGCGAGGTGGTGAGGTTCGCCGGACGGGAACTGGAGGTCCATTCCCGTCCCGGCCATTCGCCCTCGGACACCATCTTCTTCGACCGCGAGGCCCGCGTGCTGATCGGCGGCGACCACCTCCTCGCCGATGTTTCGTCAAACCCGCTCATCGCGCGCCGTCTCGACTGGGGACTCCCCGGCGACCCGGCCTCCGAAGCACTCGAGCGCCCCCACCAGCTCGAGATCTACCTGGCCTCTCTCGCAGTGACAGAGGAGATGGATGGCATCGACGCCGTCCTCGGCGGCCACGGGCCCGCCTTCGCCGACTACCGGTCCCTCATAGCCGAGCGCCGTGAGCTACACGACCGGCGCGCAGCCAAGATCCTGCGGATGCTCGAAGAGGGTCCCGCTACCGCACACGACCTGGCCGGACGGATGTGGGGCAACGTTGCGGTCACGCAGGCCTAC
The DNA here is from genome assembly GCA_040398965.1 of Solirubrobacteraceae bacterium. Lineage (GTDB taxonomy): Bacteria > Actinomycetota > Thermoleophilia > Solirubrobacterales > Solirubrobacteraceae > F1-60-MAGs163. The sequence goes on from JBBASZ010000001.1 coordinate 127,634, forward strand.
CTGACGCTTTCCGAGATCCTCGGGCACGTAGACCTCCTCAGGGCATCGGGCTCCGTCGAAGTCTCCGAAGACTCGGGGGTCGTGCGCTTTGCGGCGGCCTAGGGTCCGGCCGGTCCCAGGAGATCTCCGACGAGCCTGTCGACCTCGCCGGCGGTTGCCTCCCAGCTGAACCGGGAGGCCCGGTCAACGGCCGCCTGGACCGGCCTTTCGACAGCCAGGGCCGCCTGAAGGGCGGCCGTGATGGCGGCCGGGTCCAGCGGATCGACGTAGGCGGCCGCATCCCCACAGAGCTCCGGGAGCGCCCCACGCCGGGAGGCCACGACGGGGAGTCCGCTCTTCATCGCCTCCAGCGCGGTCAGGCCGAAGCCCTCGTGGAGTGAGGGCAGGACAAATGCGCCGGCCCCCGCGTAAAGACCGGGAAGAAGGGCGTCGGGAACCCTCCCGACGTATCGCAGGCCTTCCCCGCCGGCGCCCGGCTCGAGTTCGCGCCTTGATTCTCCGGCGACGATCACCTCGACGCCCTCGCGCCCTAGGACGGGGGCCACCTTCTCGAGCACGCTGAAGTTCTTGCGTGAGGTCAGGCCCCCCACCGTCAGAACGTAGGGGCGGTCCAGGCCGAGCGCGCGACGCGCCGGTTCAGGGTCGCTCCCGGGCGAGAAGCGATCGTCGACTCCGCCAGGGACCACGCTGACCTTGCCGGGCGCGACCTGGAGGAGGTCCACGACCTCCTCCCTGGCGAACTCGCTGGGAACGATCACCAGCCTGGCCCGTCGGGCGATCTGGGGCATCATCAGGCGCTGCCAGGCGGCGTAGGGCGCCGAGTACCAGCCGGGCTCGAGGATCGCGGTCGCGTCGTGAATGACGACGACGTTTCCATCGAAGGCGAGCGGCGCAAGGTTGGCTGGGTTGAGGATGAGGCGGCAGCCTCCGCGCCGCGCCCGGACAGGCAGCACGGCCTGCTCCCACGCCTGTCCCGCTGGACCGCCGAAGCCCACGGGGGGCTCTGCCACCCGGTAACGAAGCGGGTTTACGGCCGGGAGGCGGAAGGAGAGCTCGCGCGCCCACCTCTCGACGCCACCCAGCTGCGGGCGCACGGCAGCCCTGCCGTTGATCAGTACCGGCTGTCTCAGCTCCCGCTCGACCCGACCCTCGCGCGTGCCGCTTGATCGACCAGGAGGCGGTGGAGCCGTTCGTCGCCGCTGATCTCCGGATGGAAGGAGACGGCCATGACGTTTTCCTGCCGAACGGCGATTGCGTGACCGTCGACTTCGCCGAGCACCTCGACGCCTGGACCCCAATCCTCCACCCACGGAGCACGGATGAAGACGGCGTGCACCGGACCGCTCTCCAGCCCGAGGTCGACCTCCTGCTCGAAGCTGCGTACCTGCCGGCCGAAGGCGTTGCGCCTCACGGCCGCGTCGAGCACCCCCAGATGCTCTCGCCCGAGGATGATCATCCCGGCACAGGTTCCAAAGACGGGGCGTCCGCTCGCGCAGAAGTCGCGGATCGGGCCGGCGAGGCCCTCCCGCTCGATCCCCAGAGCCATCGTGGTCGACTCCCCGCCCGGCAGGACGAGGGCATCGATGCCCAGGAGCCCAGCGGGGACACGTACCTCCTCAACCTCGGCTCCGGCTCTCCGCAGCATCGCTGCGTGAGCCTCGAAGTCACCCTGGAGAGCCAGCACCCCAACCCGCACGGGCGCAGCCTCCCCGGGCGCGCTCACCACCCGCGGGCGCTGAGAACCTGGTCCTCCTCGAGCTTGCTTGCCTCAAGGGAGTCCATGGCCGCGCCAAGGCCGTCCGAGGCGCCGAGAACGCGCTCTGCGTCGGCGAAGTGGGTAGTGGCCTCGACGATGGCGGCGCCCCGGCGTTCCGGGTCCTCGCTCTTAAAGATGCCGGACCCGACAAAGACTCCCTCTGCCCCGAGCTGCATCACGAGCGATGCGTCTGCCGGGGTGGCAATACCCCCGGCGCAGAAGAGGACAACCGGCAGCTTCCCGTCTCGCGCAACCTGCCGGACCAGTTCTACCGGGGCACCGTGCTCCTTGGCGGCCGTCGCCAGCTCGGCCTCGTCAAGGGTTCCCAGGCGCCTGATCTCGCCGTTGATGGTGCGCAGGTGCCTCACGGCCTCGACGATGTCGCCGGTTCCCGCTTCGCCCTTCGAGCGAATCATTGCGGCACCTTCGGCGATGCGCCGCAGCGCCTCCCCCAGGTTCGTCGCCCCACAGACAAAGGGAACCTTGAACGGCCACTTGTCGATGTGGTTGGCCTCGTCGGCGGGAGTCAGGACCTCGGACTCGTCGATGTAATCGACCTCGAGCGCCTCGAGGACCTGCGCCTCGGCGAAGTGCCCGATGCGGGCCTTGGCCATCACGGGGATGGTGACCGCCTCCTGGATCCCCCGGATCATCTGGGGGTCGCTCATACGCGCCACGCCGCCGTCTCGGCGAATGTCGGATGGGACGCGCTCAAGCGCCATCACCGCGCAGGCGCCGGCAGCCTCCGCAATGCGGGCCTGCTCGGCGTCGACGACGTCCATGATCACGCCGCCCTTGAGCATCTCGGCGAGCCCGGCCTTTACCTGGAAGGTCGCTTCATCACGCATGGTGATGATTCTACGGCCCGCCGCGCCGGCGGGACCAGCGGCAGGAGCAGGCAGCCCGGAGCTACTTGAGGCGGAAGGCCTTGATGCGGTCGGCGTACCGCTCGGTGTCGCGGCTGTATACGCCATAGGCGAGTGCCTGAATGAGCGACAGCAGTGCCGTGTGCGAACGGACGTAAGCCGGGGAGTTGGACGAGTAGTAAAGCTGCACCTGGGCGAGCTTTGCCACGTCGGAAAGCGTCGCATCCGTGATGGCGATCGTGCTGCCCTTGCGGTGGCGGGCGAGCTTCATCGCGCGGATCACCAGGGGGTGCGGACGGCCGGCCCCAAGGCCGATTACGAGCGAGTCCTCGTCAATTCGCGAAAGCCGGCCGAGGGCCTCCTGCGAGGGCGAGGCCACGGTCTCGGCCTCGATGTCGAGGAGCATCAGGAGGTGGCGCAGGTAACTGGCAAAGAAGGCCATCTGGTCGGTACCGACGACGAGCACCCGGGGGGACTGCGCGATCGCGTCGATTGCCGCCTCGACGTCCCTGCGCGACACCTTCCTCGCCGTCTCCTCGACGTTCAGGTGGTCGGCAACGATCGCCGTCTCGAACTCGTTCTGGTCGAGGGCGAAAAGGGGCTCCGAAGACGATCCTCCCCCCTCCTCACCGCTGGCGACGCGGCGCCGGTACTCCTCACGCGCGGAGGCCTGCAGCTCCGGGAACCCCTCGAAGCCGAGTGCCTGGGAGAAGCGCACGACCGTTGAGCTTGAGGTGTTGGCACGGCGTGCCAGCTCCTCCGCCGTCTGGAAAGCGACCTCGTCGAGGTGGTCGACGATGTACTGCGCAACGTCCTTCTGGGAGCGCGAGAACTCGTCGAAACGGGCCTCGATATAGGCCGAGAGGGCCTGGTGGCCCGGTGCTTCACGGCGCTGTTTGCTGGCGGTGGCAGTGGTTCGGCTCATGGCCGGAACTGATTCGACGCACTGCTACCGGGTTCCTGCCGCCAATAACCTCTTTTCCGTGGCTGATCGCATCAATATGGACGCCGACGACATCGAGGCGATGATCCGCAGCGCCGCACTCGAGGAGCTCCGGGCCGAAACACCCCCCCACGACCGTGAGCGGTCGCTCTCCCGTGCCGCAACGGCACTCGACGCGCTCTGCGCGCTTTCCGAGCGCGAGGGGCCGGGGAGCGTCTGGGATGTCCTGCGGGAGCTCGACCGCGCCGAGCTGCTTGCCTTCTCGGCGTTTGCGGTCAGCGAGATGGCCGACCACACCGACTACCGCTGGATAGACCACGAGGGAGAGCGGCTCCCGTCCGGGGACGACTCGGCGGACGGCCCCGATGCGCTGTTGGACGAGGAGGGGCAGACACAGCCGGCTAACTGACCGTGCGGTCAGTTATGCTGAAGTCATGACCGACACCGAGCAGCTTCCCGAAGAGACAGAGGTAACCGCCGAGGCCGAGGTCCCGTTCAACATGGCCCTCTCCGAGGAGCAGAGGGAGCTCCGGGACTGGGCCCACGGATTCGCCGAGAACGTGGTCCGCCCCGCCGGCGAGGAGTGGGACGAGCGCGAGGAGACTCCCTGGCCGATCATCCAGGAAGCGGCCAAGGTCGGCCTCTACGGATTCGAGGGCATCGCCCAGTTCTTCTCCGACCCCACCGGCCTGACGATGCCGATCGTCAACGAGGAGCTCTTCTGGGGAGATGCCGGGATCGGCATGTCGATCTTCGGTACATCCCTCGCGGTCGCGTCGATCTTCACGCAGGGCACGAACGAGCAGATCGGCGAGTGGATCCCGCAGTGCTTCGGAACCGTCGACGAGCCCGAGGTGGCGGCCTTCTGCGTCTCGGAGCCCGACGCCGGGTCGGACGTCTCATCCCTTCGCACGCGCGCGAAGTTCGACGAGAAGACCGGCGAATGGGTGCTCAACGGCCAGAAGGCATGGGCTACCAACGGGGGGATCGCGGCCGTCCATGTCGTAGTTGCGTCAGTCGACCCGGAGCTCGGCTCCCGCGGGCAGGCAGCGTTCGTCATTCCTCCCGGCACACCTGGGCTGTCGCAGGGCGTCAAGGTCAAGAAGCACGGCATCCGCGCTTCTCATACCGCCGAAGTGCTGCTCGACGACGTGCGTATCCCCGCGGAGAACGTTCTCGGGGGCAAGGAGAAGCTCGACGAGAGGCTGGCCCGCGCCCGTGAGGGCACGCAGGCCCGCTCGCAGGCCGCTATGGCCACATTCGAGGCCAGCCGCCCCACCGTCGGCGCGCAGGCCGTCGGCATCGCCCGTGCCGCCTACGAGTACGCGCTCCAGTACGCCAAGGAGCGCGAGCAGTTTGGGCGCCCGATCATCGAGAACCAGTCGATCGCCTTCATGCTTGCGGACATGAAGACGGAGATTGACGCCGCCCGCCTCCTGGTATGGCGGGCCTCGTGGATGGGCCGCACCGGGCAGGAGTTCACCGCTGCCGAGGGTTCGATGAGCAAGCTCAAGGCCGGTGAGGTGGCCGTCTGGGTCACCGAACGTGCCATCCAGATTCTCGGCGGTAACGGCTACGCGCGCGAGTATCCGGTAGAGAGATGGCACCGGGACGCAAAGATCTACACGATCTTTGAAGGCACCTCCGAGATCCAGCGGCTCGTTATCTCGCGCGCGATCTCAGGCCTGAGAATCAACTAACCGCCGGCGCGGGCGACGGCCCGCTTGAGTTCCGCCACCGAGAA
>JBBASZ010000001.1:133042-137597 GCA_040398965.1 Solirubrobacteraceae bacterium
GACTTCGCAGCCGGCTCACGCGTGGAGATGCGCGCCGCGTCACCGGCGACGTCGGAGAGGGTTGGCGTGTGAACCTTCGGCGCCTGTTCGCCGGGCCTTGGAGGCGTACCCGAGGCACCGGCCTTGAACTCGAACGGCGAGGTGACCACGTTCCGACCGTCGAGCCGCACTACGGCGGCGGCCAGGTAGCTGCCCTTCTTCGCTACGGGCACGTCGGCGACGTAGACGCTCTGGGCCGAATCCGGGTCCTGGCTGGATGTGAGGCTCTGAAACTGGGGCTTGACCTTCAGGGACTCGCTCCTTGCCACGTACGGGCCCTTGAGCCCGCTTCCGTCCTTGCGGGAGACGTAGATCGCCACCGGGGCCCCGCTGATCTGCTTGCGGGCTGTATCGAAGATGGCAAAGCCGTAACGGTTCGGCCCGGTCTCCATCACCGACGTGCTGGGCGCCAGCACCAGCCCTTCGCCTTCCGGTGCGATGCTGGCGATCGTCTTCCCCTTGGCCGAGGGAAACTCCGTGGATGCCGAAGTGGAGCTCGCGACGGTGCCGGCCGGTGCGGTCGAGGCCTCCTCGTCCGAGGAGCCGCAACCCGCCGCCACGCAGGTGGCGGCGACGGCAATCAGGAGGGAAACCGGCTTCACGTTCAGGATTCTAGGCACCGGGCCGTGCCGGGGAGCCGGGCCGCCGCTGCCCCGTCCACTGTGATCGAATAGGGGCGTCAAGCAACCTTCGGGGAGGAACGATGGCGGCAAGGGCAGCACTGGTTACCGGCGCTTCGAGCGGAATTGGGCTTGCCATCGCGCGCATGCTCGGCGAGGAAGGCTACGAGCTCACCGTGGTCGGACGGCGCCCCGAAAAGCTCGAGCAGGCGGCCGAGGGCCTCCGGGCCGAGGGAATCGAGCTGCAGGCGATCGCCGCCGACGTGGGCAACGAAGAGGCCGTGATCGACGTAGTGCGAGCCCACGCAGAGCGCTTCGGTCGCCTCGACGTCCTGATCAACAACGCCGGGGTGGGCTTTGGCGAGCTGGCCGACAACCTGACCACCAAGCGGGTCGACATGCAGCTCGACGTCAACCTCCGTTCGATCTTTCTCTTCTACCGCGAGTGCCTCCCGATGCTGAGGAAGGCCGCCGAGGAGCACCGCGAAGCGCTGGTGGTCAACCTTTCATCGATCTCAGGTATCCGTGGAGAGGCCTTTCTCTCCGTCTACTCGGCCACCAAGCACGGCGTCATCGGCTTCACGCAGGCGATGAACAAGGAGCTCGGTTCGGCCGGGATCCGGAACACGGCCCTCTGCCCCGGCTTCGTCGACACGCCGATGACCGACTTCATCAAGGAGCACGTACCTGCGGAGGAGATGATCCGGCCCGAGGACATCGCGGGCGCGGTCCGCTACCTGCTGTCGGTCAGCCCCGGGTGCATGGTCCCCGAGATTCAGTTCGAGCAGCCTGGTGGCCTGCAGATTCCCGGGGTCGGGGGCTCCTGATGAAGCTCGGTACGCATCTCGGCTACTGGGGCCTTGGCCTCACCAGCGAGGACCAGCTCTCGATCGTCCAGGAAGCCGAGCGACTCGGCTACGACTCGGTCTGGACCGCCGAGGCCTACGGGTCGGACGCCGCCACCATCCTCGGCTGGCTCGCCGCCCAGACCAAGACCATCCGGCTCGGCTCTGCGATCTTCCAGATGCCCGGACGCTCGGCGGCGATGACGGCGATGACGGCAGCCACCATCGACCAGCTCTCCGACGGCCGCATGATTCTCGGCATCGGTTCGTCGGGCCCCCAGGTGTCGGAAGGCTGGCACGGTGTCCGGTTCGCCAAGCAGCTCGCCCGCACACGCGACTACGTGGCGGTGCTCCGGATGGCCCTCGCGCGCGAGCGCGTCGAGTACGACGGCGAAACCCTCGAGCTCCCCCTTCCCGACGGCCCAGGGAAGGCACTCAAGCTTACGATCGGCACGGTCCAGGACGAGATCCCGATCTTCATCGCCGCCATCGGGCCCAAGAACACCCAGCTCGCCGGCGAGATTGCCGACGGCGTCATCCCCACGCTCTTCTCGCCGGAGCACGTGTCGATCATGCGGGGCGAGCTCGAGAAGGGCGTGGAGAGGGCCGGCGGGGGCAAGACGGTCGACGACGTCGAGATCGCGCCGACCGTCCAGGCCTACATCTCCGACGACCTGGAGACGGCACGAAACCTGATGCGCCCGTTCATCGGCCTCTATGTCGGCGGGATGGGCTCTCGCGACAAGAACTTCTACAACCAGCTCGTCCAGCGCTACGGCTTCGAGGACGCAGCCCGAGAGATCCAGGACCTCTACCTCGACGGGAAGAAGGAAGAGGCGATGGCCGCGATTCCCGACGAGCTGATCGACATGGTCTCGCTCTGCGGGCCCGCCGACCTCGTGAAGGACCGCATCGCCGCATACCGGGATGCCGGGGTCGGCACGCTTGGGGTCTCCCCCATCGCGTTCACGCGGGACGAGCGGATCGAGCAGCTCCGCCTGCTCGCCGAACTGAACGGCTGAGAATTTCGTGAAGGCCTTCCTGGGAGCCTTCGGGGACCCGGGGCACGCCTTTCCGATGATTGCCCTCGGGCGGGCCCTGAAGGCCCGTGGCCACTCGGTCACGATCGAGACCGCGGAGCGCTGGCGGAAGGACTGCGAGGCCGAAGGGCTGGCCTTCACGCCGGCGCCGGAATACCCGACATTCCCGACCCGCGAACGGCCGATGAAGCCCTACGAGGCGGTCGTCAAGGCCATCGCGGAGACCCAGCCGGCGATCGAGGCGGCCCGGCCGGATGTCGTCGTCCACGACATCCTCACCCTCGCTCCTGCCCTGGCCGGCGAGAGACTTGGCATCCCCGTCGCAACGCTTGTCCCCCATGTCGACCCACGGACCGCCCCGGGAGCTCCTCCTTACTCGGTCGGGGCCCGGCTCCCCCGCACCGGCTTCGGACGTAAGGCATGGGGCTCCATGAGGGCACTTACCGACCGCGGCCTGCGCCAGGGACGCGACGAGCTAAACGAGACCCGCCGTCGGGTCGGGCTTCCCCCCGTGGATCGCCTGCACGGAGGTATGTCGCGGGAGCTGGTGATGGTCGCCACCTTTCCGCAGCTCGAGTACCCCCGGGAACCGGAACCTTCGACGCACGTGGTGGGCCCGCTGATGTGGGAGCCCACATTCCCCAGGGTCGAGCTTCCCGGAGGAGACGGCCCGCTCGTACTCGTCGCCCCCTCCACCGCCCAGGATCCGGGGCAGCGACTGCTGGGTAATTCGCTGAAGGCGCTTTCCCGGCTGGAGGGCGTGCGGGTGATCGCCACCTGGAACCGGCGCCCGCCGCCTTTCCCGGTGCACGACGCGCCCGGGGTGAAAGTGGTCGAGTGGCTGAGCTACGCCAAGACGATGCCCCTCTGCGATGCAGTGATCTGTCACGGAGGCCACGGCACGCTCGTACGGGCACTCTCCTCTGCCTGCGTACCGATCGCCGTCCCGGACGGAGGAGATCAGGGCGAGAACGCCGCACGGATCGCCTGGGCCGGGGTTGGTGCAAGGCTCCCCCGACGCCTGGCGACGGCCGGCCCGCTGGCGAGAGCCACGGAGAGCGTGCTCGTCGACCGCGCGATGGCGAACCGAACGGCGCGGCTTGCCGAGTGGGAGGCGGGGAACGACGCCGGCTCGCACTGCGCCCTGTTGATCGAGGAGCTCGCCGGCAGCTGAGCCGGGGCGCCGGTTGCGTACCATGCAGAGCCGCGTCCGATGGCGCGCCGATCCGGGGTAGCTCAATGGCAGAGCGAACGGCTGTTAACCGTTAGGTTGTGGGTTCGAGTCCCACCCCCGGAGCTCTCGCAGGGCCTGGCTCTCTGGGAGCAGGTGACGAGAGCCGGGCAGAAAAACGACCCTGTACCACGGGTTAGGGCGATCGCCGCGCTGAGCGACCAGGTTGAAAAACCGGCGCGCAGAGGGGCGAAATCAACTAGCGTCGCATCATGAAGCTTTTCTTGATCGCGCTGACTGCCGTTGGCCTTCTGGCCGTTCCTGCCGCCGCATCGGCCTCGCCTACCGGGTCCACAGCCGCTGCACCTGTTCTCTGGAGCGGATTTGGCGGCACCTCGACACTTTTCATCAGAGAGACTCTGGTACTGAAGGTAAGCGCAGGCAAGGTTTCGATCAAGACACTCCAGTCCGTTATGGACTGCACCGACAGATCTGACGGCCGCGTCAATAAGGTCGCCTTCAGCGTTTTCAACAACCGTGTCCGCGCCACGATGGCCCGCAACCGGTTTGTGATCAACACAACAGCGGTTAGCACCGGCCGCCTTGCTTCGGTGCGAATCAGCGGAGTACTCGGCTCCACCGGTCGCGGCAGTGCTCGCCTTAGGCTACTGGGCAACAGCAGCGACCCGGAGACCGGCGAGCTGCTGGAAGAGTGCGAGCGCCAAGTGACTATTCAGATGCGCCGCGGCCCGCGCTCGCGCTAACTCTGAGTCTCGCGCGCCAGCTCGAGTCCCACCCCCGGAGCTAGCGGTTCAGTCGGCGCTGCGGGACTGGTCGAGC
>JBBASZ010000001.1:137697-145333 GCA_040398965.1 Solirubrobacteraceae bacterium
TCGAGTCCCACCCCCGGAGCTAGCGGTTCAGTCGGCGCTGCGGGACTGGTCGAGCGTCGCTTCGACCTGGCGCTCGATCTGTGCGCGGAGAGCCTCACGGCGCTCGACGAGGCCGACAAGGTCGCCTCCCGAACTCTTGGCCGCGCCGATCTCGCGCTCGGTCCTCGCCAGCTCCAGGCGAAGCCGCTCCGCCCCCAATGCCGCCGCCGAGGCGTTGGCCTGGGCAGCGCGAACCTGCAGTTCGGCAAGGACCGGCCCGAGCTCCTCGTCTCCGGCCGGGGCGGCGAGCTCCTCACCGGGGCTCGCTGAGGCGAGCAGTACTGCGATGCGGCGGAAGGACGGGTTCGTGAGGTCGGCATCGAGGTCCATCTGGGCGAGCGCATCCCTCCCGTCGGCAGGGAGTGCGATGCACTGCACGAGGAATGCCCTCTCAATACGGGACGCCGGGTCGATGACCGAAGGACCGGGCGGCCGGGCGGACCGTAGAGCCGGCGACGGTTCCGACGGCGCGGGCAGAGGCTCCTGAGCAACAGCAACCGCGGGTCTCCTGAGCCACTCCCCCAGCTTTGCCGCGGTCACTCCAAGTCGCTCGGCAACCAGCTCGTAGAGCTCGTCACGCTGGGCTCCAGGCCCCAGGGGCGCAAGCACGGGGGCAAGCGCGGCAACCACCCGGTCCTTGCCCTCCGCAGTCGACAGGTCGCCGCGCGCGAGCTCGAGATCGACACGGAAGCGGACGAACGGGACCGACTCGCTCGCAAGCTCACGAATCCTGTCCGGCCCGTCGGCCTCGATCAGGTCGGCCGGGTCGCTTCCGGCCGGGAGGGAGAGCACGCGCAGTTCCAGCCCCTTGCCCGCGGCCACTCCGGCAGCCCTCACCATTGCCTGCTGGCCCGCACTGTCTGCGTCGAGGGCGAGGATTACCGTCGGGGCAAGGCGCGCGAGCGCCCCCACCTGGTCGTCGGTGAGCGCGGTGCCCATGAGCCCCACGGTGTTCCGAAGGTCGGCCTGGTGCATTGCGATCACGTCGGTATAGCCCTCGCAGAGAATCACCTCCCCGGCCTTCGCCGCAGCACTGCGGGCGAGGTCCGCGGCGTAAACGTTCCTGCCCTTGTGGAAGACGGCGTTGTCGGAGGAGTTCAGGTACTTGGGCTTCTGGTCCGCGCCCACCGCGCGCGCCCCGAACCCGAGGACTCGTCCCCTGGGATCACAGAGGGGAAAGGTGATGCGCCGCCGGAAGCGGTCGTAGACGTTGCCCTTCTCATTCCGGGCCACCAGGCCGGCGTCGATCAGCTCGGCCTCGCTGTACCCGGCCTCGCGGGATGCGACGAGGACCCTGTCCCAGGCGCTCGGCGCATAGCCGACGCGAAATTCGCGGAGCATCGCCTCGTCCAGGCCCCGGCCCGCCATGTATGCCCTCGAATCGGCGGCCTCGTCGCTCTCCCAGAAATTCCGCACGTAGTAGGCGGCGGTCCGCTCGAGGAGCTCGAGCAGTCGCTCGCGCCGCTTGCGCTTCTCGGCCGAGCGGGGATCTTCGTCGGTCAGCTCAAGCGGCACCGCGTACCGGTCGGAGAGGAACTCGACCGCACCGCGGAAGTCAACGCCCTCGGTGAGCTCGACGAACCGGAAGAGGTCGCCTCCCTCGCCGCAGCCGAAGCAGTGAAAGACCTTGTTCTCCGGATCCACGCTGAGCGAGGGCGACCGCTCGTCGTGGAACGGGCAGATGCCCATGTACTGGCGTCCCGAGCGCTTGAGCTCGCTCTTGGCGGAGACGATCTCGACGATGTCGGCGGCCTGCCGGACACGGTCGATCGAATCGTCGGTGTAGAGCGCCACGTCGGGAGCCTACGTGGCGAACGACTCGGGGACGGTCAGCTCTTCGAAGATGCGCACGCAGAAGCGATCGGTCATGCCCGATATGTAGTCGGTGACCCGGACCGGGAGGTCATCGCCGGCAAAGCCTCCGCCATCGGGAATCAGCTCCGGCGAGGAGCTGTAGTGGTTGAAAAGAGTCCGGATCACCCGGTCGATGCGGTCGTGCTCGGCCCGCGCCTGCGGACCGAGGTAGACGTTCTCAAACATCCAGGTCCGCAGTTCGTCCATCGCGGCGCCGGCCTCCTCTCCCTGCCTGATCGCCCCGGCGGACTCGGAATTCTCGATCAGGTCGTGAACCAGCATGTCGATGCGTGCCGAACCGGAGGTGCCAAGAGCATCGATCGGGCCTGACGGAAGGTCTGCCTCGGCAATCACTCCGGCCCGGAGGGCGTCGTCGATGTCGTGGTTGATGTACGCCACCCGGTCGACCAGCCTCACGATCGACCCCTCCAGCGTCCGCGGCTCCGGCGCGCGACCGGAATGACAGGCGATCCCGTCACGCACGTCGTCGGTGAGGTTCAGGCCTGCTCCGTCACGTTCCAGGACGTCGACCACGCGAAGGGACTGCTCGTAGTGGCGGAAGCCGGAGCCGAACCGCTCCGCGAGGGCGCTGTCCAGCACCGCCTCGCCGATGTGACCGAACGGCGGGTGCCCCAGGTCATGGCCAAGCCCGATCGCCTCGGTCAGGTCTTCGTTGAGCCTGAGGGCCCGGGCGACCGTCCGGGCGATCTGGGTCACCTCGATCGTGTGGGTCAGGCGGGTCCGGTAATGGTCTCCCTCCGGCGATACGAAGACCTGCGTCTTGTGCTTAAGGCGCCGGAACGCCTTGGAGTGGACGATCCGGTCGCGGTCGCGCTGGAGCGGCGAGCGAACGGTGCAGTCGGGTTCGGCCACCTGGCGCTGTGCAGGCCATGAGCGGGCAGCCATAGGGCTGAGGGTTTCTTCCTCGCGCGCAGCCATCGCCTCCGCAAACCGGGACGCGACAGGACCGGGATTCTCGTGGGGGTTCACGGACACCAGTCTTGCACCGCCCCGTCTCGCAGAGGCTCCCCTACGCGGCCGGTCGGAACTTCACGTGGCCGTGGTGCTCTGCGGTCTCGTCGACCGCCCGGGTGGCGGCGGCAAGCGCCGCCGGTGACGAATCGGGGAGCTCCGACAATGGTGTGCCCAGTGCGACGGTGAGGAACCGGTGGGCTTCTTCGTCCAGCGCAAAGGACCCCGCTTCGCAGGCCGGGCAGACGACGCCGCCCGCAGACGGCGAGAACCCCGAAATGGACTCTGTCGCCCCGCAGCGCGCACACTGGCGCAGCTGGGGTGCAAGTCCGGCTGCGAGCAGGAGCTTCAGCCGGAGCGCGACCTGGAGCGCCACACCGCTGCGCCCCGGATCCTCGTCGAGCACCGACAGGAAGGTGCAAAGGAGGTTGAACACCTCCGGGTGCGGCTCGCCGGAGTCGAACAGCCGCGAGACCGCGTCGCATCCCCTGGCCGCGGCCGAGATCGCATCGGCGTCCTCCCGGAGCCGGGCATACGGGCTGACCGTCTCGGCACCGGTCACCGTGAGAAGGTCGCTGCGACCCTCGTGGAGGTCCAGGCGCAGGCGAAAGAACGGCTCCAGGCGCCCCCCGAAACGGCTGCGGGAACGCCTTGATCCCTTGGCGATCGCGCTCATGCGCCCGCGGTCGACGCTGTAGAGGTGAAGGATCCGGTCGGCCTCGCCGTAACGGATCGACCTGAGAACCACGGCCTCGGTGTGTACCGGACCCGCCATCAGCCGGTCGAGCCAGCGACCGCTAGCGTTGTCTGCCCCATGAACGAGATCAGGATGTTCTCCACCGAGCCGTGCCCCTTCTGCAGCCAGGCCAAGGCGCTCCTTGAGAGCCGCGGCCTCGAATACCAGGAGGTCAATCTCTCAAAGGACCCGGAGGGACGGGCCGAGCTCGTTGCGCAAACGGGGATGATGACCTTTCCGCAGGTTTTCGTCGGGGACGAGCTGATCGGCGGGTTCGCCGAGCTGCGGGAGGCCGACGCAAGCGGCCGGCTGGCCGACCTCACCGGCTGACCCTTCGCCGCGGGCGCGGCTGGCAGGACTCGCAGACGTAGGTTCCGCGCCCGCCGACGGTCAGCTTCCGTATCTCCCGCCCACACCGCAGGCAGGGCTCCCCTGCCCTCCTGTGGACCTGGAACTCGTCCTGGAAGGAGCCGTAGAGGCCGTCGGGATGGCGGAAGTCGTCGATCGTCGCACCGCCGGCCTCGAGCCCGGCAGACAGGGCGCCGGTTATCCCGAGCGAAAGCTCCTCGTACTGGCCGGGACGCAGGCTGCCGGCCGGCCTGAGCGGGTGTACCCGTGCCCGGTAGAGGGCCTCGTCGGCGTAGATGTTCCCGATCCCGGCGACCATCCTCTGGTCCAGGAGGAAGCTCTTCACCGGTGCGCGCCGGCCACTTGCCAACACGCGAAGAACCTCGCCGTCAAGACCTCCGGCCAGTGGCTCTATCCCCAGGCGCCCGTCGAAGAAGGAGTCCAGGGACGGCACGCCGACGAGAATGTCCGCCGTGCCGAAGCGGCGCACGTCGCAATAGCGCAGGGCCCGACCGTCGTCGAGCGCTACCAACGCCCGCTGGTAAGGGGTATCGGCCGGCGCCTCGTAGAGAAAGTTGCCGGTCATTCGCAGATGACAGACCAGGAACAGCTCCCCGCTTAGCTCGAACACCAGGTACTTGCCCCTGCGGTGGAGAGAATCGATCGTGCGGCCCTGGAGGGCGTCGGAGAACTCTGCCGGCGCGATTGGCCGGCACCATCGCGAGTCGAAAACCTCCACCCCGGATATCCGGCGCCCCTCAACGTGGGGAGCAAGCGAACGCCGGATCGTCTCCACCTCGGGCAGCTCGGGCACTGCCCCAGCTTAGGAGCCGGCTACGCGCGGGTCAGCGAGCGAGGGCGCGCGGATGCGCGCTGAAGTACTGGTCCTTGAGGCGCTCGGCGGAGAGGTGCGTATAGATCTGGGTGGTGGCGATGTCCGCGTGCCCGAGCATCTCCTGGAGGACGCGCAGGTCGCACCCACCGGCGAGCAGGTGCGTGGCGAAGCTGTGTCGCAGGGTATGCGGGCTCATACGGCCCTCAAGCCCGGCGGCGCCGGCGTGGCCGCGAATGATCTTGTAGAGCCCCTGCCTGCTGAGCGCGCCGCCGCGCTGGTTCACGAACAGCGCCGACTCCTCCCGCAGCCCCACCAGCTCCGGGCGCCCGCTGTGGATCCACGTGCGTAGCGCGACAACGGCCCGCCGCCCAATGGGAACAAGGCGCTCCTTGGAGCCCTTCCCTGTCGCGCGGAGTAGCCCCTCATCCAGGTCGATGTCCGAGACGCGCAGCCCGGTCGCCTCCGAAGCGCGCAGGCCGCAGGCGTACATCACCTCGAGCAGGGCACGGTCGCGCTGGGCGGCCGGCGAACCCCCCGCCGGCGCCTCGAGCAGCCGGTCCACCTCTTCCCGGGTCAGGACTCGCGGAAGCGTTCGGCCCTTCCCGGGGGCCTTCAGGTCCGCGGTGGGGTCGTGATCGATCTGCTGCTCCCGGCGCAGGTGCCGGTAGAACGACCGCAGGCAGGCGGTCTTGCGCTGGATGGTCGCCGGGGAAGCGGGCGCCCTTTCATCGTCGCCCGCGACGAGGTGGTCGAGGAATCCGGCAAGTTCACGGTGGCGCGATTCGAGCGGGTCCGCTCCCTGCGCGGCGAGCCACGCGCCGAACTGCGACAGGTCCGTTCGGTAGGCGTCGAGGGTGTTCCGGGAGAGCCCGCGCTCCAGCTCGAGGTATGCGAGGAAGTCGCGGACGAGCAGGTCGAACGACGTAGGCGTGGCTGCTCCGGACACGGGGAGGCTTTCGGCACGGTGCCGGCGTCTCCTCGCCGCTGCAACCGCGGCTGCGGCCCTCAGGGCCGGGCCAGGCCGGCAAGCGCCGTACCGCCGGCGAGGGCCGAGGCGAAGAAGGCACGGTCCTCATCCAGCGTCCGCCCCATCGTGGAGGCAGGCAGGCCGCTGGCTGCGTATCCGTCAAGGTCGGCGTCGGCGGCCCTCAGAGAGAGGCCGCCGAGATTCTCGGGGTCCCGCCCGCGCGGCCAGGCGACCAGTGCCGGCCCGAGCACCAGCGAGGCAACGGTCTGCGTGTGGTGAGATACCCCCCGGTGGCGATCCCTCGGATCGCCGTCTGACATCCGCGGAACGAGCAGCGCTGTTGCCCCAAGCGCGATCGCCGCGTTCAGCGAATCGGCAGCGGCGAGCGCACCGTTCCCCAGGCGCGATCCGGAGCCGATGATCCCCGGGCCCGGAGCACAGACCGCCGCATCCCAGCCGAGAACCCCAATGCCGTGCGCTATGGCGCCGGCGACAGTCATCGCCTCGAGCTCGCCACCGTAGGAAGGGCCGGCGGTGATAAAGCCGCCCAGCAGCCCCTGCCTCCGCAGGCCGGCGACCGTCCTCGAGTGGTTTCCGGGCAGGGCGCCGCCCGGTCCCTGGATCAGGCCGAGCCGGGCGCCGGGCGCCGATTGCGAAAAGGCCCAGGCCAGCGGGGCGAGCTGTCCATGCAGCACGCAGGCGGCAACCGGCCGGCCGTCGACCGGCGGCGGGTCCTCACCCTCGACTGGAAGGACCGCGTGCTGGATCGAGGAGTAGTTCAGCTTCATCACGTGCGCCCCAGGGGTTCCCTCCCCGCCGAGACCACGAGTCAGGTTGGCGTGGACGATGTCAAACCCGCCCGAGCCAAGCCCGAGCCGGCTTGCCTGGACGTTGAGGATGAGCTCGTCCCCGGCCTCGGAACGGCCATAGAGCGCGGTGTCGCAGATCGCCTCCCTCTCGCCGTCGCCCTCCACCTCGACAACGAGCCGCTGCTCGGCTCCTTCGGCACAGTCATCGGCGCTGATCACCGTGCCCCTCCTGAGAACGAGCCTCAACGCAGCTGCTCCCCGGCCTCGTCGGTCAGGGCGATGACCACGTCGAGCATCTGCTCCAGCGCCTCGGCGCTGACGCGCTCGTCAGGCATATGAGGCCGCTCGGTGCCGTTTGCGAGGTTGATCACGGCAAGCCCCGCACTGCGAAATGCGTTGGCATCCGACCCGCCACCGCTGTCGACGAGCTTTGCCTCGTGGCCGCACGCTTCCAGGGCGCCCACGGCGATCTTCGCGCCGGGCTCGTCGGGCTCGATCCGGTAGCCCTCGAAGGAGCGCTCGAGGGTTACGTCGACGTCGCACGAGCAGTCGGGCTCGTTGGCGGCGTCGTGAAAGATCTCGACGACCTCGTCGGCCAGTCTCTCAGCCACCCCCTCCTTGAGTGAGCGGGCCTCGCCGGTTACCCGGCAGTCAGGCGCAACGATGTTGGTTCCGTGGGTGGCCGCTCCGCCGGTTATCGCGGCAACGTTGGCCGTGGTCGCATCGTCGATCCGTCCAGAAGGCATGCGTGAGACGGCACGGGCGGCCGCAACTATGGCGTTGCGGCCCTCCTCCGGGCTGATTCCGGCATGGGCGGCGCGCCCCTCCAGGACCGCCTCCCACTGGACGTAGGTGGGCGATGCGGCGATGACCTCCCCGATCGGGGTGGCGTGGTCAAAGACGTAACCGACACCGGCCTTGAATCGCCCCGGGTCGATCTCGTAGGCGCCCCGGAGGGCCTGTTCCTCGCGGACGGTGAAACACAGCTCGACCCCGACCGGGGCCCCCTCGATGGCGACACGGCGCGCCAGCTCGACGATGACCGCCACCGCCGCCTTGTTGTCGGCGCCGAGGAT
>JBBASZ010000001.1:145433-190043 GCA_040398965.1 Solirubrobacteraceae bacterium
GATCGAGCAGAGGCGGGCAAAGGTCTCCCCGAGGCGCCGCTGCTCCAATTCGGAGGCGCGGCGCAAGCGTGGTCCTCAGCCGGAGGCGCGGCCGGCGCGGATCTCCCCGGCCGGGTCCACGAGGCGCTCGCCCCCGGACCGGTCAAGCGCGGCGGCAACGAACTCGCGGAAGAGCGGCGACGGGCGCTCCGGGCGCGACTTGAACTCTGGGTGGTACTGGGAGGCAACGAAGAACGGATGCTGGTCCGATGGGAGTTCGACAGCCTCCACCAGCCGCTCGTCTGGTGAGGTGCCACAGACGACCAGGCCCGCATCCTCGAGCCTCTTGCGGAGGGTGATTGAGACCTCGTAGCGATGGCGGTGGCGCTCGTATACGACCGCCTCGCCGTAGATCGCGCGCGCCGCCGTTCCTTCGTGGAGCTTGATCGGGTCGGCGCCGAGCCTCATCGTGCCACCGAGATCGGAGACCTCCTTCTGTTCGGGAAGGAGGTCGATCACGGGCCATTCGGTCTCGAGGTCGAACTCGGTGGAATTGGCACCGTCCATTCCGGCAACGTGGCGGGCATATTCACAGACCGCCATCTGCATGCCGAGGCAGATTCCGAGGTACGGAATGCGCTGCTCGCGGGCCACGCGCACGGCCCTGATCTTCCCCTCGATCCCGCGTCCCCCGAAGCCCCCCGGGACCAGGATGCCGTCGGCATCGCCGACGCGCTCAAGCGCCACGTCGTCGTCGGTCAGCTCTTCGGAGTCGACCCAGTCGATCTCGACGTTCGCGCCTGCGTGGGCACCGCTGTGGCGCAGCGCCTCGGAGACCGACTTGTAAGCGTCCTCGAGTTCGACGTACTTGCCGACAAGGGCAATCTTCACGGGCTGGTCGGCGGCCGCCGTCCGCTGCACAACCTGCTCCCATTCACCGAGGTCGGCCTCCGGTGCCTCGAGGCCGAGGGTCTCGCAGATGAAGTCGTCGACGCCCTGGTCGCGGTACCAGAGCGGAACCTCGTAGATGTCCCCGACGTCCTTGGCCGAGATAACGGCGTCGACCGGAAGGGACGCAAAGAGAGCGATCTTCCTGCGGATCTCCTCGGAGAGCTCCGACTCGCTGCGACAGAGGAGCATGTCGGGCTGGATCCCAATCCGCCTCAGCTCGTTCACCGAATGCTGCGTCGGCTTGGTCTTCAGTTCGCCGGCGTGGCCGATGTAGGGCACGAGCGTCAGGTGGATGAACATGCAGTCCCGCCGCCCGGCGTCTACGGGGAACTGGCGAATTGCCTCGAGGAACGGAAGCGATTCGATATCGCCGACCGTCCCGCCGATCTCGGTGATGACGACGTCGACCGCGCTGGTCTCTGCCATCACCCGGACACGGTTCTTGATTTCGTCGGTGATGTGAGGAACGACCTGCACCGTGGCCCCGAGGTAGTCACCCCGGCGCTCGCGCCGGATAACCGAGTCGTAGATGCCGCCGGCGGTCACGTTGGATGCGCGGGAGGTGTTGGAGTCGGTGTATCTCTCGTAGTGGCCAAGGTCGAGGTCGGTCTCGGCACCGTCCTCGGTGACGAATACCTCGCCGTGCTGGTAGGGGGACATCGTCCCCGGGTCGACGTTGATGTAGGGATCGAACTTCTGGATCCCGACGGTGAGCCCGCGGCTCACGAGCAGCCTGCCGATCGACGCGGCAGCTATGCCCTTGCCCAGCGAGGAGACGACTCCCCCGGTAACGAAGATGTGGCGGGGATGACGCTGGCGATCAGGCACTGGCTCTTACTCTCCCAATTGAGTCTAGGTGACGTAGTCCCGGAGTGCCCTCGATCAGCGAGTTGATCGACCTGAGCTCCCCGTAGACGGTTATTACAACGAGCAGACCGGCGGCAATCGCCAATCCGGTCGTGTCGAGCGTGAGCACCAGCCAAAGGCCGGCTACCACGCCGACGACATTCGAGCCGGTGTCCCCGAGCATGCCGCGCTCCCGAAGGTCGAGAATCCCGGCGACGACTATCGGTCCGGCCCATAGACCGAGCTCCAGGAGCGGCTCGACGTCGAAGGCAACGAGGCTGCAAACGACGGCGAGGGCGACGAAGGCCTTGACCGACCGTCCCGGACGAAGATCGAGCAGGTTGAAGATGTTGGTGGTCAGGACGATCACCAACGCGGCGAGAAGGAAGTCGGCCACCCCATCCTGCGTCAGGGCAGACCATGCCAGCGCAAGCCCGAGTGTTCCGGCCGCCTTCAACAGCCCGGTGGAGAAGCCGCCGCCGGCTACCGCTCTTGCGTGGCCGCGCCAGCCCCTTGACTCACCGGCGTATGCATCGTCGGCCAGGCCCAGGAGGGCCACACCCAGCACCAGGAAGAGTCCGGCGATGTCAAGGGCCTCCGTGTCGAAGAGGCCCGCGACAAGAGCGAGCGGCACGAGGGCGAAGACCGCCGCGACAACTATCAGCAGCCCGAGCGGGCAGGCCACGGCGATCCCGCGGTAGTTGGCCCTGACGTGCCCGCCCGAGACGAGGAACCTCACCACGGGGCCCGCGAGGAGCAGGGCGGCTATGGTCGAAACGATCAGCGGGAGCGCCGGCACTGTCCGAACCTAGCGGCAAATTCGGACGCCGAAACGGCCCTCCCGATACTGTCGGGGCCGCAAACGGGAGGAGCGGAGATGGAAGCAGAGGGACAGCCAAACAAGAGCGAGGAGCAGTGGCGCGAGGAGCTGGATCCCGAGTCCTACGCGATCCTGCGGGAGGCCGCC
Source organism: Solirubrobacteraceae bacterium (assembly GCA_040398965.1). Classification (GTDB taxonomy): domain Bacteria; phylum Actinomycetota; class Thermoleophilia; order Solirubrobacterales; family Solirubrobacteraceae; genus F1-60-MAGs163. The sequence goes on from JBBASZ010000001.1 coordinate 148,177, forward strand.
ACCGAGCCGCCGTTCAGTGGGGACTACGTCGACCTCAAAGACGACGGGATGTACCACTGCCGGGGATGCGGAACCCAGCTCTTCTCGTCCGAGGCGAAGTTCGACTCGGGAACCGGATGGCCGAGCTTCACCGACCCCGTTGTGGCCGACGCGGTCGAGCTTCGCCGGGACGTTTCCCACGGAATGGTCCGCACCGAGGTCGTCTGCTCGCGCTGCGGTGGCCACCTCGGCCACGTCTTCGATGACGGGCCCGGCGAGAGCGGACAACGCTGGTGCATCAACTCGCGGGCGCTTGACTTCGACGCCCGGGCCTGACCCCAGCTAGCGACCGACCGCTTCCGGACCTGGGAGAAGGCTCCCGGCCTGCGGCCCGGTTCCGAAGCTCCCCTCCGCGCCCCCGAGCGCGAAGACCAGCGCAGCGTGGCCGGCCGTGGTGTCGATGTCGTCAACGCTTGACAGCCCGCGGCTCCGGTACCACTCGGACTGCGAAGGGCTGGCACCCGAGGGTTCCACCCCAACGGAGGGCACTCCGGTGGCCACTACCCCGGCTACCAGGGAGTTCTCGAGGCGGGCCGAATTGCTCTCAGCGTCGCCTTCCAGGTCCTCCGGACGCCGGGCGACGATCACCGCCTCGTAGCGCCCAAGCTCCCCCGCCCGCTCTGCGAAAAGCGCCTCGGCCTCGCGCCTGAGCAGGCTCCCACCAAAGACGAGCTGGCCGCCCACCCGGCGTCCAAAGGGAGTGAGAAGCCTGGGAGTGGTGTCGATCCTCCGGAAGCGTCCGGTTGCCGATTCGGAGATCGCCTCGAGGTCGGGGGGAAGCCTTAGCGAGAGGATGCCGGTAAGCCTTCCCCCGGTGCCCTGCAGCGCGCTGCGGACATCGGCGGTGACCTGCTCGCTCGGCGCGCCCAGGAAAACGAGGCCGACATCCAGGCCGTCGAGCCTGCCGGCGACCAGCAGCGGATAGGAGGCGCGGGAGTACCGCTGCTCGCCGCGAAGATCGGCCTCGAGCGCGTCCGACTCGCGCTGGGCGTCCCTGACGTCCTGGCGCAGGCTGTCCCGGACCTTGCGCTCAGCGGAGGAGACAAGCCCGGAATCGCCGATCGCCACGCCAAGGAGCAGGCCAAGGACCAGGGCGACGAGTACGGCCACCAGGGAGGCGGCGTGGTACCGGGGATCGAGCATCGCAGGCGACCCTAGACGCTCCCGCCGAGCAGCAGGCGCAGCTTGACCCAGAGCAGTTCGGCGACGCCCCTCAGCGCCGGCGTGGCGATGACCACCGCTACGAGGGCGAGCAGCCCCACCCCGAGAACCGCGGCAATCGGGCCTATGGAGGGGCTGGGCCGGTAGAGCTTGCTTACTCCCTTGGCGTCGACGATCCGCTCTCCGAGGCGCAGCCGGGTGAGGAAGGTGGAGGACATGCCCTGCCGGCGCTTGTCAAGGAACTCGACGAGGTTGAACTGGGAGCCGACCGCAACGATCAGCGACGCGCCGCGCTCGGCGGCGATCAGCATCGCGACGTCCTGGCTCGTACCGGGGGCAGGCATCAGCACGTACTCGAGCCCGAGCCGGTCGAGAAGCTCGCTGCCGGGAGCGCTGCCGTCGCTGTAGGCGTGGACCACCAGCTCCGCACCTGAGCCCAGGGCGCGTTCGGAGGCCGAGTCCATATCGCCCACCAGCATGTCCACCTCGTATCCGGCGTCGAGAACGGCGTCGGCTCCCCCATCGACGGCGACGATCACCGGCGACTGGTCCCGGATGTAGGACCGGAGCGCCTGAAGGTCGGCCTGGTGGTCCACGCCCCTGACCACTACGAGGGCCGGGCGGTCACGGAACTCCGTCCTCAGCCGCGGCAGCTCGATACGCCCGGACAGGAGGTCCTGTTCCTCCACCATGTGCTCGACGGTGTTCCGGGCAAACGACTCGAGCGCACCTCCGATCTCCCGGCGGCGCTGTTCGGTCTCGCGCCTGATGACGACCGGGTCCAGCAGCTCGCCGCTTGCCAGCCGCTCGCCCCGGCGCCATACCTCTCCGCCGCGGACCTCTATCCCGTCACCGTCACGGCAGGAATCGAAGAGCGAGTCGTCCGGCAGGTCGACGAGGGGAATGCCTGCGTCGGCCAGGAGCTCGGGACCCATGTTCGGGTAGTCCAGTGAAGAGGACGGCCGGCAGTTCAGGACGGCCGCCGCGCCGGCGCTGATGAGGTCCTCGGCGGAGACGCGGTCGAGGTCGGCATGGTCGATCAAAGCCACCTCCCCAGGCTGCAGGCGCTTGACGAGGTGCTTGGTGCGGCGACCTGCCCGCAGGGGCCCGCTCACGGGTGCGCGAGAGGCGCTGGAAGCTGTGCTGACGGCCATGGCCGCCCGAGTCTAGGCAGCGCTTGCGTGAGGCGGGACGGCGCCGTTGCGCAGCCGCCGCGCGTGTTCGACGGCAGCAGCATCCCCGGCGTCGGCCCCCAGCATCCGCACCAGCTCCGAGATGGCCTCCTCCTCCCCAAGCCGGCGAACGGCGGTGCGTGACTCGCCACCGCGGCTCACCTTCTCGATCGAGAAGTGCCGGGAGGCCAGTGAGGCGACCTGGGGCAGGTGGGTAATACAAATGACCTGGCGCCCGGCTGCGAGTGCCTGAAGCTGGTCACCGACGGCGTTGGCGGTCTTGCCGCCGATACCCGCATCGACCTCGTCGAAAACGAGCGTGGCCCCTGAGCCGTCGCTGGCGACCCCGAGCAGGGCCAGCATGACACGGGAAAGCTCTCCCCCGGACGCGATCTCGCGCAATGGCCCGCAGGGGACCCCCGGGTTGGGCGCCACGAAGAAATCGGCGGCGTCCGCGCCCGTCGGTCCCGGCTCGCGGCCGGCGAGGCGGACCTCGAAAGTGGCATCGGCCATCGCCAGTCCCTCGAGCCTCTCCCCGACGAGCTCGGAGAGCTTCGGCCCGGCCTTCTTTCGTGCGGTACGGAGTGCCTTTGCCGCCCCCTCCCTCACCGCGAGTGCCTCTTCGAGCTCCGCGCGGATATCGGCGATCGCCTCGGAGGAGCCGGCGAGGAGTTCTCTCCTCTCCCTGGCCGCCGCGGCGTACTCCATCACGGCCTCTATCGATCCGCCGTGCTTTCGCTTGAGGCGGTCCCAGTCCGCGAGACGCGACTCGACCGCCTCCAGCTCACCGGGGTGACCCTCGAGAGAGTCGGCGTAGGCCCGAACCTCCGCTGCCACGTCGGAGGTCTCCAGCGCGGCAGCCGAAAGGCGCCCGGCGAGTTCGGCAAGCTCGTCCGACGCTCCTCCAACCGCCTCGAGCGCCTCCTCGCCGGCAGCGAGCCGGCCCGCGACGCTGTCGCCGTCCTCGGGCTCGAGCGCGGCGAGCACCGTTGCGCAGGCGGTTCGCAGCTCCTCGAGGTTGGCCAGGCGGCCTCGGGTGGCGAGCAGCTCCTGCTCGGCCCCAGGGTCCGGGGCGGCAGCTTCTATCTCGGCGAGCTCGTATTCGAGAATGTCCAGCTCGCGTTCCCGGTTGCCTTCGAGCTCCTCGAGCTCCGCGAGCCTGGCCTGCGTCGCGAGCACACGGGCGTGCGCCGCGGCACAGGCATCGAGCCGTGGCTGCTGCCCGTCACCGCAAAACCGGTCGAGGATCTCAAGCTGGGAGGCGGAGACGGTCAGCTTGCGGTGCTCGTGCTGGCCGTAGAAGGACAGGAGCCTTTCGCAGGCCTCGCGGAGCTCGCCGACCGTCGTCGTCCGGCCGTTGACCAGCGCGCGGGTCCTTCCCCCCGCCAGCACCCTGCGGGCCAGCACGAGCTCCTCCTCTCCCTCGCCCAGAAGGTCGCCGGCGGCCTCCCGCGCGGCACCGTCGAGCTCGAAGACGCCCTCTACATAGGCCTCCCTGGCGCCTGGGCGCACGATGCCGCTCCGGGGCCGGCCGCCCAGGAGGAGGTCGAGAGCATGCGCGAGGACGGTCTTCCCTGCTCCGGTCTCCCCGGTCAGGACGTTTAGGCCGGGACCGAGCTCAAGCTCGGCCTCTTCGATCAGGAGCAGATTCCGTACGCGCAGTTCGGCAAGCACAGGCCGAGTGAACCAGCGGCCGGGGACGGACCGCAGCCCGTGTTGCCCGGCGGCAGTCGCATGTCACGAAGACGGGGAAAAGCGAGCGCTTACGAGGAGGAAAGGCGGCCGAAGGTCTCCCTTAGGCGCCGATAGAAGCTTGACTGGGCCGGAAGCGCAAGCACCGCCTTATCGGGGGCGAAAGTTGCCGTGATCTCGGCGCCGGGTTCGACCTCCGCAACCGGACGCCCGTCGATCGACAACTCAACCGGGTCACCCGAGCGGTTCTGGATCCGCATCTCGTCGTCCGGCGCCACTACGAGCGCCCTCGCCGTCAGCGAGTGAGGGGCGATGAATGAAACGACATACCCCTCGACGCCCCATGCCATTACCGGGCCGCCGTTGGCGAGGTTGTACCCGGTCGACCCTGCCGGGGTGGCAACCACGATCCCGTCTGAACGCACCCGCCCCACCTCTTCGCCGGCAACCGAGTAGCCCAGCTCGGCAACGCGGTCGCCCGCCCTCCTGGTGAGCGCAACGTCGTTGAAGGCGAAAAGCTCCCCGGCGGAGGTCGCCACGGCGATCGCGGGCATCGCCAGCCGCTCAAAGCTGCCGGCCAGTGCATCCCTGAACGACTCAGGCACCTCTTCCCTGCCGGATGCGGCAAGGAAGCCGATCTCCCCGAAGTTGACCCCGTACACGGGCACCGCGGTTCCCGCGAACTCCCGGAGCGCCCGCAGGACGGTTCCGTCGCCACCGAGCGCGACCGCGACCGACGAATCCCTGTCGACTGCGGCGTCGACCTCGACGCCGTCATTGCCGGCGATCGAGGGGTGCTTGCTGGTTTCCTCCTTGTCCAGCCGCACCACCAGGCCCTCGGAGGAAGCCGCAGCGCAGAGGTGCCGCAGCGCATCGTCGGTCTCCTCCGGGCGAGCGTGCGTGAAAACGGTGACCGGGCCGCGCGGGTCCGACATCAGACCTCGACCCCTTCGAGGACGGTCTCGAGCTCTTCCAGGCCGCCGGGACGGCCCGCCTCCGCCAGATGGACAAACGTCTCCCGGTTTCCCTTGGGTCCGGGCAGCTCGGAAGAGGCAAAGCCCAGGACGGTCGCCCCGCAACTCTCGCGGGCAAACTCCGCCACCCCCAGGATTGCCTCCGCACGCTCACCGGGGTCCCGTACGACGCCCCCGCGCCCCACGCGGCCCTTCCCCAGCTCGAACTGCGGCTTGACCATCACCAGGGCGTCATAACGCTCAGAGGCGGTTGCGAGTACCGCCGGGAGGAGCTTGGTCAGCGAGATGAACGAACAGTCGGCAACGATCAGCCCGGGCCGGAAAGGCAGGTCCCCTGGCGTCAGGTGGCGCGCATTGGTCCGCTCGATAACGCTTACGCGGGGATCCTCGCGAAGCTCCCACGCAAGCTCGCCGTAGCCAACGTCGACCGATGCGACGCCCGCGGCGCCGCGCTGGAGCAGGCAGTCGGTGAAGCCGCCGGTGGAGGCTCCCACGTCGAGGCAGAAGAGGCCCTCGGGGTCCACCGCGGTCGCCTCCAGGGCGGCTTCGAGCTTCTGCCCTCCCCGTGACACGTAACGGGGACGCTCGGCGACCTCAAGGTCGAGATCCTCGCGAACGAGCTGCCCCGGCTTGGCGGCCGGCGCACCGTCGATCCGGACCTCGCCGGCCATTACCGCGGCCGCGGCCTTGGACCGGCTCGGGAACAGGCCGCGCTCGGCGAGAAGGTTGTCAAGGCGGATTCGCCCGTTCATCGGGCCTTGACGTTAGTGGCGTGCTCGCGCGGGGCTGGAATCAGGCCTACACGCTGTATGGCAACTGTCACACAAGCTGTGTGATTGCACTCACAGTCTTCTGGCGGCCGAGGCCTCATAGTCCAGAGCGTCGCAGCCAGAACAACTTCGGCGGCGACCAAAGCTGGACCCACATAAGAAGTATCTCTCCTCCCCGAAGCGGCTCGCCTAACCGGCGGGCCGTTTCTCTTTCTGCAGCGGGCGGACCGCCGCGCAGGCCGCTGCGGCGGCTCAGGCTCCGGCCGGTATCTCGACCTCGACGTCGAGCGCCGAGGCAATGCGCCGGGCGACCTGGCCACCGGTCAGGCCGATCTCTTCCTGGAGCAGGGCCGGCTTGCCGTGGGTGACGAACCGGTCCGGCAGCCCGATCCTGAGGATCCTGGGCGGCTGCAGCCCGGAGTCGTTGAAGTGCTCGAGAACGGCACTTCCGAACCCGCCCTGCAGGGCACCGTCCTCGATCGTCACGAGCAATTCGTGTTCGGCCGCAAGCTGTCCAAGCAGGGCGGCGTCCAGGGGCTTTGCGAAGCGGGCATCGGCGACGGTCACGTCAAGGCCGGCGCTGGAGAGGATCTCCGCCGCCTCCGTCGCCTTGGCGACGCCGAGGCCGTACCCCAGCAGTGCCGCCCTCTTGCCCTCGCGGAGGATCTCGCCGGTTCCGCGCTCGAGGATCTGCGGCTCCGCCGGGATGTCGACTCCCAGGCCCTCGCCGCGGGGATAGCGCAGGCCGACCGGGCCTTCCTCCCAGGCGATGGCCGTGTGGAGCATGTTGACCAGCATCGCCTCGTCCCTGGGCGCCATCAGCGTCATGTTGGGAAGCGGGCGCAGGTAGGCGATGTCAAAGGCCCCGTGATGGGTCGGCCCGTCGTCTCCCACCAGCCCGGCACGGTCCATCGCGAAGACAACGGGAAGCGACTGGAGTGCGACGTCATGAACGATCTGGTCGAAGGCGCGCTGCAGGAAGGTCGAATAGATCGCACAGACCGGGCGCACCCCCTCGAGCGCGAGCCCGGAGGCAAAGAGGACGGCCTGCTGCTCGGCGATACCGACGTCGAAGTAATGGTCGGGCTCGGCCTCCTGGAGGATGTTGAGCCCCGTGCCCGAGTTCATCGCCGCGGTGATCCCCACCACTCGCCGGTTGGCGCGAACCTCGCGGACCATCGCCTCTCCAAAGACTTCCGTGTAGGTGGGCACCGGCGGGTTGGCCTGCGCCGCAGCTGCCTTCACAACCGGGCTTCCGTCGGCGATCGATCCCGGCTTGGCCGCGTGCCACTTCTCCATTCCCTCCAGGCCGCCCTCCTCCGCCGGCGCGAAGCCCTTGCCTTTGACCGTGGCGACGTGGACGACAACCGGGCGCTGGGCGGCGAACGCATCGGTCAGCGCCCGCCGCAGCGCGCCCACGTCGTGGCCATCGATTACGCCCATGTAGGCCCAGTCGAGTTCCTCCCAGAAGAGCCCCGGCGCCCAGAACGCCTTGATCGACTCCTTGAACTGCGGTCCCAGCCGTTCGAACCGGGATCCAATCCCTCCCGGCAGCTGCGAGAGGCGCCCCTCTACGCCCTCGCGTGCGTGCCAGAAGCGCGGATTGAGGCGGACACGGTTGAAATAGCGCGAGAGCGCCCCGACGTTCGGGGCGATCGACATCCCGTTGTCGTTCAGGACTACGACCATGGGGGTGCCCAGACCCCCGGCCTGGTGGATCGCCTCAAAGGCGACGCCGCCGGTCATCGCACCGTCGCCGATAACCGCGGCCACCCGCCCCGCGTCGGGATGGCCCAGAACGCGCATTCCCTCCTTCAGGCCGACGCCGTAGCCGATAGAGGTGGAGGCATGCCCGGCGCCCATGATGTCGTGCTCGCTCTCGGCGATCGAGCAGAACGGCGCCAGGCCGCCGTAGTGGCGGATCGTCTCCAGCTGGTCGCGGCGCCCGGTCAGGACCTTGTGCGGGTAGGCCTGGTGACCGACATCCCAGAGGATCTTGTCCCTGGGCGAGTCGAGCACCGAGTGAAGCGCCACTGCGAGCTCACAGGTTCCAAGGTTTGCGCCGAAGTGCCCCCCGATCTCGCCGACGGTGCCGATGATGTGCTCGCGCACCTCCTGCGCCACCTGCGCAAGCTGCTCGTCGTCGAGCTCCTTCAGGTCTTCCGGCCCGTCTATCTGGTCGAGTAGTCGTTCCACGGCCACAGGGAGGGTACGCGCAGGCGGTGCCTTCAGTTCTCCCGGTCGGCGATATAGCGGGTTATCGCCTCCAGCTCGGAGCCTTCGGGCCCGGCCGCCTCGCCCAGCGCATCGAGCGCACGATCGCGTGATGCAGCCGCAAGCTCGCGCGCCTCCTCGGTCCCGAACTCGGTCACGTAGGTCCGCTTTCCGTGCTTCGCATCGCTCCCCGCCGGCTTGCCGAGCTCTTCGTCGCTCGAAGTGACGTCGATCACGTCGTCGACGATCTGGAAGAGGATCCCGAGCTCACGGGCAAACCGCCTGTACGCGTCGAGCCTCGCCCCCTCGGCGCCAAGGAGCAGGCACGGACCCTCTACCGAGACGCCAATCAGCCGGCCGGTCTTGAGCGCGTGGAGCTCCCTCAGCCCCTCCTGCCCGGGAGCCGAACGCCCGCTGACGTCGATGTACTGACCCCCGACCATCCCGTCGGTGCCGGTCGCCTGGGCGAGCTCGGCCGCGGCGGCCAGCCTGCGGCCGTCCGGACCGCCCTGCTCGGCGAGGGCGAGCCGGAACGCCTCGGCGTAGAGGGCATCCCCGGCAAGGATCGCCACGTCCTCGCCGAAGGCCACGTGACAGGTCGGACGCCCGCGACGCAGGTCGTCGTCATCCATGGCCGGGAGGTCGTCGTGGATCAGCGAGTAGGTGTGCACGAGCTCGACAGCGGCGGCGAACGGCATCACCTCACCCGGGGAAGCGCCGAGCGACCGGGCCGTCGCCAGGGCCAGCACCGGACGGATCCTCTTCCCACCGGCGAGCAGCGAATAGCGCATCGCTTCGACGAGCCCCCCTGCTGTCGCTGGGCCCGCAAACTCGATTCCCTCCAGATACCGATCGACCTGGGCGCGCAGGTCGTCCGGGTAGCTCACAAGAGCCGGTCCTGCCCGGGTGCAGGCTCGGCCGAGCCCTCACGGGTGAGGCGCTCCAGCTCCCCCGAGGCCTGCGAGGCCAGGGCGGCGCAGTCCTCGACGAGGGATGCTGCCGCGTCGGGGCTCAGCTCCCCTCCCCGCAGCTGCTCGGCGGCCCGCTCAAGCCGTGCGACCAGCTCGTCGAGCTGAGTGGTGTCAAGTTCGCTCATCGTCGACCGGATTCTGCCGCAACTCGTCAAAGGCGGCGTCGAGCACCCCGTTGACAAAGGCCGGCGCGGAGCTTCCGCAGTATTCCTTGGCCACCTCTACCGCCTCCTCGATGGCCCCGGCGGGCGGGATCGGGCTGTCGGATGGGACCGCCTCCGGATAGGCAACCTCCGCCAGGGCCACGAGCATGATCGAGCGCTCGAGCGCGGCTATGCGGTCGAGCTCCCAGCCGGTGGCGTTGCGGGCGATCAGCCCGCCCAGCCGTTCCCGGTGCGAGTCGGCCGAACGCGCCAGGGCAACGGTGAAGTCAGGCGCCTCGCGGGAAGCAAGCACCTCATCGACGGGGCGCCCTGAAATCTCGGATTCGTAAAGCACGAATGCGGCATCCCGCCGCTGATCGGTGCGGCGGGACACCGGGTCAGACCCGGGACATGTATTCGCCGGACTCTGTCTGCACCTTCACGCGGTCTCCCACGTCAACGAAGAGCGGAACCTGGATGACGGCGCCGGTCTCAAGCGTCGCCGGCTTGCTGCCACCGCCGGAAGCGGTGTCGCCACGGACACCGGGCTCGGTGTCGGAAACCTCGAGCTCGACCGACGCAGGCAACTGGAGCGAAGAGGGGCTGCCGTCGATGAACAGCATGTCCACCTCGTCGTTTGGCTTGGTCCACTTGAGCTCCTCGACCACCGTGTCCTCAGGCAGGGCAAGCTGCTCGAAGCTCTCGCTGTCCATGAAGTGGGCCTCGCTCCCGTCTGAGTACAGGAAGCTCATGCGACGCGCCTCCGTATGGACGGAGCGGAACTTCTCTCCGGCCCGGAAGGTCTTGTCGATCACATTGCCGTCGGTAGTCCGGCGGAGCTTCGTGCGGACGAAGGCGCCGCCCTTGCCGGGCTTGACGTGCTGAAAGTCGAGGATCTTGTAGACGGTCCCATCGACTTCGATGTGGTTTCCGTTCTTGAATTCACTGGTCGAGAGCATCGCGGCGGCGAGGTTAGCGCCCGGACTGGCTCTGCCCGCCTGTGCGGCGGCTACCGTTCCGGGTCGCGCGCCGCGCGAGCATCGCTGATGACGGACCTGACTGCGGACCCGGACGAAGAAAAGCCGCCCTCGGCGGCCGCCCTGCGCGCTGCCGAGCGCGAGAAGGAGCGCAGCGACCGCGCCGCCCGTGGCGTCGGCAAGGCCATACGGCCCGAAATCCAGGCCCTCCGCGCCATCGCCGTGGTGACCGTGGTGATCTTCCACTACTGGCCCGGGCTGATCACCGGCGGCTACATCGGTGTCGATGTCTTCTTTGCCATCTCCGGCTTCCTGATCACCGGGCACCTGATACGCGAGGTCGGCCGCACCTCGAAGGTGTCGCTACCCGGGTTCTGGGCTCGCCGCGCCCGGCGCATCCTCCCGGCCGCCCTGCTCGTACTGGCCTTCACCCTCGTGGCCGTCCTGCTGGTCGTCCCGCAGAACCTGTGGGACCAGTTCCTGGCCGAGATCCGGGCCAGCACGCTCTACTACGAGAACTGGTACCTGGCCGGCCAGGCTGTCGACTACCTCGGCCAGGACAACCGGCCGTCCCCGGTCCAGCACTACTGGTCGCTCTCGGTCGAGGAGCAGTTCTACATCTTCTGGCCGGTCCTGATCGTGATTGCGATGCTCTTCGCCCGCAGGAGCACAGACGCCGTCCGGGTGCGGGCGATCGCCACGATGCTGGCCCTGCTCACGGGGATCAGCCTCGCGTGGTCGATCATCGGCACCGCCAACTCGCCCGAGTCCGCGTTCTTCATCACGCCGACCCGCATCTGGGAGTTTGGTGCCGGGGGGCTCCTGGCGCTGCTGGCCGTCTCACGCGCCGACCCCAGGCTGAGGGCAGCCGTCTCGTGGCTCGGGATCCTGATGATCCTCGCCGCGGCATTCCTCTACACGAAGGCAACGCCGTTCCCCGGGTACGCGGCGATCCTCCCGATCGCCGGCACCGTGCTCGTGATCTGGGCCGGCTCGCCGAATGTCGCCTGGTCGCCTTTAGGCTGGATGAAGCTTCGGCCGGTGCAGTGGGTGGGAGATGTCTCCTACTCCATCTACCTCTGGCACTGGCCGCTGCTCATCCTCACGCCCTTCCTGCTCGACCGCCAGCTCTCCAATCCGGTGAAGCTCCTCCTCATAGCCCTGACCCTCATCCTGGCCGCCCTGTCCAAGCGGTTTGTGGAGGACCCCGTACGCGAGGGCCCGTTCCTGGCGAAGGCGCGCCCGCGAAAGACGGCGCTGGTCATGGCGGTCGCCACGCTCCCGGTGCTGCTCGGCGTGACCTTCGCGCTCAACGGCCTCAAGGACCGGCAGGCAACCGACCAGCGCGCCGCCGACCGGCTCGTTGCCAGCAACCCGCCCTGCCTCGGCGCCGCCTCCCGTGATCCCAAGAACCAGCCCTGCGTCAACCCGAAGCTCAAGAACGTCGTCATTCCCTCTCCCAGCTCGGTGAAGTTCCAGGAGGTTGCTACCGGAGAGAACCGGAACAAGAACCTCTGCATCAACGGGCTGCAGAAGCAGAACGGGGTTTCGGTCTGCGGGCTCGGGGTCCGGCCTGCGAAGGCCAAGCGTCAGGCGGCGCTGATTGGAGACAGCCACGCCGCCCAGTGGCGCCCGGCCTTCAGCGACCTGGGCAAGGAACGCGACTGGTACATCGCCTCGATGACCGAGAGCGGCTGCGATTTCACGACGGTCTCGCAGGTCCGCAGCCCGCAGGACCCCGAAGGCTGCGCCCGGTGGAAGCGAAATATCCCCAGGTGGCTCGCCGCCCATCCGGAGGTGAGCACTGTCTTCTTCAGCCAGGTCGCGACCGGCAACCGGAAGGAGATTGCCTCCTACAAGAAGGCGTGGGCGGCTCTACCGGCCACGGTCAAGCAGATCGTTGTGATCCGCGACAACCCGAAGACCTCCGATACGTCACTTGACTGCATCGAGCGCGCCATCGGCAGTGGAAAACAGGCCGGAAGGGTGTGCGCAAACCGGCGCTCCGAGTCCCTCCGCAGCGACAGCGCGGCTGTAGCGGCGAGCGAGCTCGGAGGTCGGAAGTACCGCACGGTCGACCTGACCGACTACTACTGCGACAGGAAGCGCTGCTACCCGGTGATCGGGGGTGTCCTGGTTTACGCCGACGGCAACCACCAGTCGCCCCAGTGGAACCAGACCCTCGCTCCCTTCGCCCTGAGGGCGATCGAGGAGGACGGCTGGCTGCTGCCGCCCACCCCGGGCAGGTAGCCCGGCTACCTACTCGACCTCGACGAGTTCGCGGTCGAGCGTGGTGATCACGTCGGCCGACGCTTCCGTCACGACGACCAGGTCCTCGATTCGCACCCCGAACTCGCCGGGCAGGTAGACGCCAGGCTCGATGGTCACGACCATCCCGGCCCCCAGGGGCTCGGCACTGCCGCGTGGAGAGAGGCGCGGCGCTTCGTGGACGTCCAGCCCCACGCCATGACCGAGACCATGCCCGAAGAACTCCCCGAAACCGGCCTCCTCGATCAGGCCGCGCGCAACCGCATCCACCTCCGGTCCACTGCGGCCGGCCCGTGCGGCGTCGATTCCGGCGGCACGTGCTGCGTCGACCACCCCGTAAACCTCGCGCTCGCGGTCGCCGACTGAACCGGCTGCGAAGGTGCGCGTGCAGTCCGAGCAGTAGCCGTCGAGCCGCGCGCCCCAGTCGATCGTCACCAGCAGCCCGGTTCCGATTGCGACTTCCCTCGGCTCGGCGTGCGGGAGCGCTCCGTGGCTGCCGCTGGCCACGATCGGGGGAAAGCTGAGCCCGTCCGCACCGAGGTGAAGGAGGGTCGTCTCGATGTCGATGGCCACCTCGCGCTCCTGCCGTCCAGCGAGTCCACGGGAAAGCACGTCGACAAGCGCCGCGTCGGCGAGCCGTGAAGCGGCAGCGATCCGGGCTACTTCAGCTTCGTCCTTGACCTCACGCAGGCGCCCGACAAGCCCCTTGGCCTCCACCAGGACGGCCCTTCCCTCCATGGCACCGGCGAGCGAAGAGAACTGCTCGACGGTCACCTGGGAGGGGTCGAAGCCGACGCTTCCCAGGTCCTGGCCGGCCGTCGCCTCGGCAAGCCCTGCGCCCAGCAGGTCGACGTTCGTGCGCGCCACGCGCCAGCCGCCGGGCAGCTGCTCAGAGGCCTGCTCGACATAGCGAAAGTCGGTGAGGAAGAGGGCATCGTCCCCGCCACCGGCTGGGACGATCGCGATCCCGCTCGTGCCGGTGAAGCCGGTAAGCCACCGAAGGTCGTGCTTATCGGAAACGATGAGTCGATCCAGCCCCTGGCTGTCCAGCTCCCCGGCCAGCCTCTCCCTGCGTTGCGCCGGGACGCTCACGACGGGAGGGAGAGATGCTGGTGCAGGATCTCGAGGGCATCCCGGTACCCGTCCGGTCCCTTGCCCTTGACCGTGGCGATGCAGATGTCGGAGATCACCGAAACGCGACGGAACTCCTCCCGGTTGTCCACGTCGCTGAGATGCACCTCGACGGCCGGGAGGGCCGCGATCTCCAGGGCATCTCTTATCGCCCACGAGTAGTGGGTCCAGGCCCCGGGGTTCAGGAGAATTGCGTCGGCGATCCCGTCGAGGCGGTGGAGGTGTTCGACGAACTCACCTTCGGCGTTGGTCTGGAAGAAGGCAGCCTCGAGGCCGAGCTCCGAAGCCCATGCGCCAACCGCCTGCTGCAGGCGGTCGAAGTCCATCCCTCCGTAGTGGGCGGGATCCCTGCGGCCGAGCTGGTCGAGGTTGACCCCGTGCATCACGGCTATCCGGTTGTGTGCGAGCACGCCACCAGTGTGCCACCAGCGCCGGGAGACCCCGGCAGGTACTCAGCCGGCGAGCTCGGCCACGGCGGCGCGGAGCGTCTCGGGCTCCACCGGGCAGCCTGGCCGCGCCTCCCCGGGAGCCGGGCAGAGCACGAAGGGCACCTCGTCCCCCACCCGCTTCTTGTCCAGCCGCGTCGCCTCGATCACCGCATCAACGTCCAGCCCCGGGTAGTGGACCGGGAGCCCTGCCTCACCGAGAAGCCCGGCAACCTCGTCCCTCAGTCCGCCGGCGCCGGAAAGCCTGAGGGCGACCAGCAGGCCCAGCCCAACCGCCTCCCCGTGGCGAAGCGCGGTGTAGCCGGTGACCGTCTCGATCGCATGGCCGGTGGTATGCCCCAGGTTCAGCACCTGCCGGCGCCCGCCGTCACGCTCGTCGGCGGCAACGACCTTGAGCTTGGTCCATGCACAGTCGCGGATCATCCGCTCGTCGATCGGCTCCCCCGCTGCTATCCGCGCCCAAAGCTCCCCGCCGGCGATGAGCCCGGTCTTGATTACCTCCGCCATGCCGGCGGCAATCTCCGCAGGCGGGAGGCTGGCAAGCAGCGCAGTGTCCGCGATAACCGCCTCCGGCTGGTGGTACGCGCCGACATAATTCTTTGCCGCCGGCAGGTCCACCCCGGTCTTGCCCCCGTAGGCCGAGTCGACCTGGGCCACAAGCGTGGTCGGAAGCTGGACAACCGCTACTCCCCGCTGGTAGCCGGCGGCGCAGAAGCCGGCAAGGTCGCCGACCACCCCTCCGCCGAGGGCCACGATCGTGTCGGCCCGCGTAGCCTGCTGTTCGGCCAGCGCCTCCCAGACACGTTCGGCGGTCTCCAGTGTCTTGGTCTCCTCGCCCGGGGGAATCTCAACCAGGCCGGCGCTGTCGGGCACGAGGCCGGCGTAGAGCTCTCCAACGTTGCTGTCGGTGATTACGAACCTCCTGCCGCCGTCCTCGGGCCATGGAGCCCCGGCGAGCGCCCCCTCACCCACCCAGCACGGGTAGGAATCACCTCCCGCCACTGCCCAGAGCATGTAGGGCAGCGGACCTGGCACCGAGGCCATACCGCCGAGGACGGAAGCCAGCGGCCCGGCAGCGCCGACGGTTGAGGGGACGATTGCGTCGGCACTGAGCAGGTAAAGCCCTTCCCTTGAGCGGTACAGGGCAGAGAAAGCTTCGCGGTCGGCGGCGAGGGGCCGGCCGCTCCCGTAGCTGCGCTCCCAGGCCTGCTCTTCCTCGACGTCGACCAGGACGACCAGGTGCGCTTCCAGCATCTCCCGCGTCCCGGGGTCACCCAACGAGCCTCCACCGAGTGCGATCACCTGCGGCTTCCCGCCGAGCAGCTCCGTGACCACCGCCGATTCAATCTCGCGGAAGGCGCCCTCGCCCTGCGCCTCGAAGAGCTCGGAGACGCTGCGGCCGGCACGGGCCTCCACCTCGGCGTCGCTGTCGCACCAGGGAACGCCCAGTTCGCCGGCCAGCGACTCGGCCAGCGTGCTCTTGCCGGCCCCCATGAAGCCGACGAGCACGATCGAGCGAATCAGCGCCGGCGCCACCCGATCCGCTCGCAGTAGGCGGCGACGGACTGGCGAACGTCGTCGATGTGGTCGCCCCCGAACTTCTCGCGGTAGGCGCCGGCAAGAACCAGGGCGACCATCGCCTCGCCGACCACCCCGGCGGCGGGCACGGTGCACGAGTCGGTCCGCTCCCTGAGCGCCTCGGCCGGCTCCCGGGTGGAGATGTCGACCGAGCGCAGGGGCTTGGTCAGGGTCGGGAGGGGCTTCATCGCGCCCCGGACGGTCAGCGGCTCTCCCGTGGTCATTCCCCCCTCGAGCCCGCCGGCGCGGTTGGTCTCCCTGTAGAAGCCACGGTCCTCCGAGTAGAAGATCTCGTCGTGGGCCTCGGAGCCGGGCCGCGCCGGAAGGTCCCATCCGTCCCCGAGGGAGGCTCCCTTCACCGCCTGGATCGAGCAGATCGCCCCTCCGATCCGCCCGTCAAGCCGCGTCTCCCACGAGATATGGGAACCAAGGCCCGGAACCAGCCCGAAGGCGACGACCTCGAAGACGCCGCCGATCGATTCGTTTGCCTTGCGCTGGACGTTGATGTGCTCGACCATCGCCGCCCCTGTATCGGGATCCAGGCAGCGGACCGGATCGTCGTCCACCCCGTCGAAGCTCTCGACCTCAAGGCCACTCTCCGCCTCGGGGGCAACGACCGTCCCGATCTGGACCACGTGAGACCGAAGCTCTACGCCGAGCGCCCTCAGGAACTCGCGGCAGAGCGCGCCCCCAGCGACGCGCGCAGTGGTTTCGCGAGCGCTCGCACGCTCGAGAATGTCGCGAATGTCCCCGGTTCCGTACTTCCATGCCCCCACGAGATCCGCGTGGCCGGGGCGAGGAAGCACGACGGGCGGCACTTCGGCCTCCACCGGCCACGGGTTCATCCTCTCTTCCCAGTTCTCGTAATCCCGGTTGGCGACCTGGATGGCGATCGGTCCTCCCAGGAGCCTGCCGTGCCGGACCCCGGCGGTGACCTCGCAGCGATCGGTCTCGATCTTCATCCGGCCGCCGCGCCCGTGACCCAGCTGGCGCCTCGCAAGGTCGCCGTCGATGGTCTCCCGGGAAACCTCAAGGCCGGCGGGCAGACCCTCGATAATGCAGGTCAGCCCAGGGCCGTGGGATTCGCCTGCCGTGGTCATCCGTACCGTCATGGTCGAGTCGGAGGCTAGCGAGCGCGTCTGCCGTCAGTCGGCCCTATCCGGCCAGCCCGAGTGTTGCGGCGGCGCCGACGGCAAGGAATGGGGCGAGGGGGACTGCCAGCTGCCTTAGCGGCCCGCCGGCGCTCACGGCCGAGACGGCCAGGCACCAGGCCAGAGCCAGCGCGAGACCGAGCAGAAGGGCCAGGACCGATAAAGGCCCCATGGCCGCGGCCAGCAGGACCGCCAGCTTGGCATCCCCGGCGCCGAGCGAGCGGGGTCGGCAGACCACGGCGGCCCCGAAGAACACGGCCACCAGGCCAACCGACCACGCGAGCACGACGGGCTCGGCGTCGGCGAAGATGGAGACCGCCGCCATCGAGACCGCTCCCCCCACGCTGCAGGCGTTTGGGATCGTCCTTGTCCGCAGGTCGGAGGCCGACGCCCACCCCAGCAGCAGGCAGGTCGCAGCCTCTGCCATCGGGAACGCACCCATGCCGTGGAGAGGGTGGCCACCGGCACCTCTTCCCCCATGCGTCAGAATCGTGGCGTGCCCGGTCGCCGCCTGATCCTCGTCCTGGTGATGCTCCTCGTCACCCTGAGCGTCCTTTCGGCAAGCCGGGACATCTCGAGGCGGGGTCCGGCGGGCCAGTCCCAGCAGACCACCTCCACATCACAGGCGCCTGGCGCCACCCCTACCGGGGAGTCCTCCGAGAATGCCGACACCGTCGAGTCCGGGCAGCCCAGGGAGCGTGGGATCGCCGTACGCCGGCTCCCGTCAGGAGAACCGGTGCAGGTCCGGCTCGGCGAGAGGGTCGTCCTGCGCGTGAAGACCAGCCGGCCGGACATCGTGGTGATCGACGACCTGGGCCTTCGCGCTCCAACCGGGCCCGGCACCCCCGGCACCCTTGACTTCGTCGCCGGGGCGACGGGACGCTTCCCGGTCACGCTCGCTATCGGCGCGCAGAGGATCGGAACTGTCTCGGTCGCCCGCTGACCGGTCAGGCTTCCCCGCGCCTGGCCGCCTGGGCGTCATGGCCGGGAATGGTGACGCCCCCGCCCTCGCACCATGGGCACGTCACCGGGTGAGGCTCGCCGCCAGAGTTCGAAACCACCTTGCCGGTGCCGCTGCACGGCACGCATGGCCCGGGTTCGGCTGGCGCGTCCTGCTTCTGGTCGTCGTCGGCCATCGGCTGGCGGAGGTTAGCGCTGATAGCTTCGAGTGAATCCGTGAGCGAAGGCGAGGCGCGAAAGAAAGGCACGAAGCGAGGAGCGGGCGACACGAGCCGCGGCATGCTCTTCGTGCGCTATGTACTGCCCGGGCTGATCATGCTCTCCGGGCTGCTCCTGGGGCTGATCGACGGCCGCGCAATCGCCTGGGAGGCGGGGGCGTTGCTCATCAGCGCCGGGCTATCCGTCTACCTGCTGAACTTCCTGTTCCGCCTCGGGGTTCGCGGCGACCGGGCACGCGACCGTGAGGAGGCTGCTCGCGAACACTTCGACCGCACCGGTCGCTGGCCGGGCGAGTAGGCGCTCGTGGCCGACGCCGCAACGATCGAGCAGCTGGCTTCCCGCGCCCTGGAGACCGGGGAGATCGCCATCGACACCGAGTTCGTTGGCGAAGGGCGGTACCTCACCGAGCTCTGCCTGGTGCAGGTCGCCGTACGCGGCGACGGCGACGGGCCTGACCGCGTTGAGCTGATCGACCCGATCGAGGGCGACGCTTCGGTCCAGCCGCTCGCGCGAGTCCTTGCCGACCCCAAGGTCGAAGTGGTGCTCCACGCCGGCAGGCAGGACATCGCGCTCCTGAGGCGCTGCTGGTCGACGGACGTCACAGCCGTCTTCGACACCCAGGTGGCCGCGGCGTTTGCCGGAATGCGGGCGCAGATCGGCTATGAGGCGATGCTTTCTTCGCTGCTGGGCGTGAAGCTCCCGAAGGGAGCCGGCTTCACGCACTGGGACCGCCGCCCGCTGAGCAGCGAGCAGCTGGAGTACGCGCGGGGAGACGTCCTCCACCTGCTTGATGCCGCCGATGTCCTCAAGGCCCGGCTCGCGGAGAGCGGGCGGTCCGGCTGGGTAGCCGAGGAGTGCCGGCCGCTCGAGGAGTCGAGCGACCTGCGCGACCCGCGGGCAACGCTCGAGAAGCTTCCCAAGGCAGGCTCCCTCGACCCCGGAGAGCGCGCCGTGGCCCTGTCCCTTCTCGAGTGGCGCGACCGCGCGGCCGAGCGCGAGGACCGGCCGCCGGCAAAGGTCGTGCCCGACGCGGCGATCGTCGACATCGCCCGCCGCTCACCTGCCGACCGCGAGCAGCTCCGCCAGATCCGGGGCCTCCATGACGGCATCCTCAGGCGCCGCGGGCGGGCAATAGTGGAGGCCGTCCAGCAGGGGCTCGAGGCCGAGCCAATCCCCAGGGGTCCCAGGCGGACGCCGGCCACCGACGGCAATGACGCCGCGCTGATCGTGGTCTGTGAATCGCTGGTACGGGCGCGGGCCGCCGATTCCGGGCTTGCCTACGAGCTGCTTGCCTCGCGCGCCGACCTGCAGGCGGTGATCAACGCTTTCCGCGAGGGCGACCGCGAGGCCGACGTCCGCACGCTTGGCGGCTGGCGCCGAGAGGTGGTCGGCAACGAACTGCTGGAGATGCTTGCCGGTCGACGGAGCCTGCGGATCGACGATGAGCTCAGGGTGGTCGTCGAGGAGTAGGCCGCAGTTGCCGGAACCCTCGGCCGCACCCCTCCCTACACTTTCGTCATGGCCGACGACAGCAACCGCGGCGGCCGCGGCCGCTCCGACGCCGAGATCCATCGGCGCCGGCGCCTGATCGCCGCGCTGGTAAGCGGCGGCGCCATCACGCTGGCGATCGTCCTCCTCGCCGTTACCGCCGGCAGCGCAGGGACCTGGGATCCCACCGCGTTGAAAGACGGCGCGCGCGCCGAGCTTCCGAAGCTAAAGCTCGAGGCGCAGGCGCGCGAGGCGGAGCGGCAGATCGCCAGGCGCAAGGCCGAGCAGGCGGCAGAAGACCGCGCGATCCAGGCCGTTATCCGGCAGAACCCCGTACTGACGCGCGGGGGGAGCGCCCGGAAGGAGGTGGCCCTGACCTTCGACGACGGGCCCAGCCAGTACACCAGCCAGGTCCTGGACATCCTGAAGCGCTACAAGGCGCAGGGCACCTTCTTCATCCTCGGCAACCAGATCGACGGCTTCCCCCTTCCCCTCCAGCGCGTCATGGCCGAGGGACACGCGCTCGGCAACCACAGCTGGAACCACGCCGACTTCACGACCCTTTCCACCGGAGACCTTCGCGGGCAGCTCGACGACGTGAACGGCACCCTCGCCGCCAAGGGGGCCCCGAAGATCAACCTTTTCCGCCCGCCCTACGGGGCCTACGACCAGAAGGTCACGCAGGAGGTCGCCAGGAAGGGAATGCTGAGCGTCCTTTGGGACGTGGACACCAACGACTACAAGCAGCCCGACCCCAAGCAGATGGCTGCCGACGTGGTCGCTCAGGCCCAGGCTGGCTCGGTGATCCTCATGCACGACGGCGGCGGGCCTCGCGAGAACACAATCGCCGCCCTGCCCCTCATAATCAAAGGCCTTCGAAAGAAGGGCTTCGACATGGTGACCGTCCCGCAGCTTCTGCTGGACAATCCGCCGTCGGCCGAAGAACAGGTTGAAGTGCAAAGAACACCCGTGGCCTGAGAACAGGCCGGAGAGAGGAGCACCACATGCAGGCAACGCCCAATCCGTCGGCCGACGAGCTCGCCGACCTGCCTCCTGAGGGGCGAGAGGCCCTGAAGCAGATGAGCAACTACTGGTGGGTCTGGCTGGTGATCGGGATCGCCTGGATCATCATCTCCCTCGTGATCCTCCAGTTCACCGAGGAGTCGCTCGACGTCGTCGGGATCATCATCGGCGCGATGTTCATCGGCGCCGGGGTCCAGTACTTCATCCTGTCGACCCTTGTCGACCGCTGGCGCTGGGTCTGGATGCTGCTCGGAACGCTGCTGATCATCGGTGGCGTCGTCGCCATCTTCAACCCTGCCGAGACCTTCGAGGCCGTCGCCGACGTCCTGGGATTCATCTTCCTTCTGGTCGGATTCACCTGGATCTTCCAGGCCTTCAGCGAGAAGGACCACAACCCGGCCTGGTGGCTGGGGCTGATCGCCGGCATCCTGATGCTGGTCATTGCCTTCTGGACCGCCGGTCAGCTCGCCGGCGCCAAGGAGGTCCTGCTGGTGATTTTCGCCGGCGTGTGGGCCCTGATGGCCGGCATCACCGACATCGTCCGCGCCTTCCAGCTGAAGGCGATCGGTTCGCGCCTGCAGTAAGGGTCAGCGGCCCGGCTGCTGCCGGGCCGCGCTGCGCATCACCTCGAGCGGAGCGGGCCTTCCGGTCCACCGCTCGAGGGCGATTGCGCCCTGCCTGACGAGGATCTCGATCCCGTCGACCACCCGCGCTCCTGCGGCCTGGGCGGCCGCGAGGAGCCTTCCTTCCGCGTCGGCGTAGACGAGGTCGACGACGGTTTCGTAGTCACCGATCCCGGAAGGGCCGATAGGAAGGACCTCGAACGGGTCGCCCTCCATGCCCGCGGTCGTGCAGTTGACGAGCATGCCGGCGCCAACCGGTTCGGAGACCGCCTCGACACCCAGGTCGGCGGCAAGGCTGCGCGCCCGCTCGGCCGTCCGGTTCCAAACCTTCACATCGACACCGGCCCGGCTGAGAGCCCAGGCGACCGCGCGGGCGCTTCCCCCGGCACCGAGGACCAGGGCGGTGGAGCCCGGCTCCGGCCGAGTCGGAAGCGAATCGATGAAGCCCGGTGCGTCGGTGTTGTCGGCGTGGATTACGCCATCTTCGAACGTAAGCGTGTTGGCGGCGCCGATCTCGCGGGCGCCCGCGGTGGCCTCTCCGGCAAGCGCGAGCGCCGCCTCCTTGTGAGGAACGGTGACGCTCACCCCCCGGAATCCGGCGGCCGGCAGCGCCCTGACGGTCTCTTCGAAGAGCTCCGGCGGAACGGGGAGGAGCTGGAAGCGCCAGTCGTCGAAGCCCAGTGCCTCGAGAGCGGCGTTCTGGATCCCGGGAGAAAGGCTGTGGGCCACCGGGTAGCCGACCACGCCCAGGCGCTCAGCGGGCATCGGCGAACCTCATTTCGGACAGACCTTCGGGTCACGACCGCCAAGCTCGGCGCGCTTGGCGTTGTAGGCAGCTACATCCTGCTGGAACTCGGCGTCGGTGCGTGAGAAGGCGTGGGCGCCGTTCTTACACGGGGCTACGACGTAGTAGAGGTAGTCGACGTTTGCCGGGCGGGCGGCCGCCTTCATCGACGCAAGGCCGGGGTTCCCGATCGGCCCGGGAGGCAGGCCCTGGCGGTTGCGGGTGTTGTACGGGGAGTTGCTTTGCAGCTCGCTCGAGGTGAGCGGCCGGCTCCAGTTGTCGACCGCGTAGCGCGTGGTGGCGTCGATTCCGAGCGGGATCGAATCACGCAGGCGGTTGTAGATGACCGCGGCAACCAGTCGGCGCTCGGAGGCCACACTCGTCTCGCGCTCGATCATCGATGCGATGGTCAGGACGTCGTACGGCGTCAGGTTCTTGCTCCGGGCATAGGACATGTTCACCGTCCGGAATGCGTCCTTGAAGGCGCGCAGCTGCTTGTCGACGAGAATCCGGGCCTCAGGTCGCGTCCGGGTGAGCTCATAGGTGGCCGGGAAGAGGAACCCCTCCAGGCTCTTCACCGAGGCCGGTGCGCCGTACCGCTTCGGGTTCAGGTTGGGAGACGAGATGCTCGCCTTCAGGTAGCTCCCCCGGACCCCCTGCTCGGCGACCACGGGCGCGACCTCGCGTCGCGACGGTCCCTCGGGCACCACGACGCTGATGACCGGCGCCGCGTTGCCGGTGTCGGTAAGGACGGCGAGTGCCGCCCCGTTGCCCATGCCCTCACGCAGGACATAGGTCCCCGATCGCAGATCGCCACGCTTGCCCTCCAGGGTCGCCCTGATCTCGAAGAGGAGGCCGGAGGAAACGACGCCGCGCTCGGCCAGGAGGTCACCGACGCCCCCCGCACCGAGTCCGGCCGGCACGCGAATTCGCAGCTCCTCTCCTCCATCGCCCTTGAACGGCTCAAAGACGGCAACCACCAGGAACACGATCGCCGCTGCCACCGCCGCGACCAGGCCGGCGAGCAGAGCGTGACGCCCGGGGCTCCTGCGCCGCGGCGAAGGCCCGGCGGGAGGAGGGGCGGCGCCCCGCGGGGGGATCGTGCCGATCGGCCTCTCCGGGTTCGGCGGCACGGGAGGCTGCGCCTGCGGGGGAGGTTCCTCTCCGCCCGCACCGCGGCGCCTCAGCCGCTCCTGGCGGGCGGCCTCGCGTTCCTCCGGGCTGCGGTCGCTCATCGGCCGGCGCTCCCGGAACCGCTGGACTCGAGCCATTCCTCGAGCAGGATTGCCGCGGCCCGTGAGTCCTCAGCTGCGCTTCCGCCCGCCGCCTGGGCGAGCCTTGTGGTGAAACGTTCGTCGTAGAGCTGAACGTCGCTCCCGCGACCGAGCGCGCCCTGCAGCCGCCGGGCAAACTCACGCACCTCGGCGGTCTGCGCGGAGTCGCCACCGGACAGCGATACGGGGAGCCCGACGAGCACGACCTCGGCGCCGGTCTCCTCGGCGAGGGAAACGAGGCGCCTCATTCCCGCCCGGGTACCTGGTCTCTCAACCGGTTCGACCGGCGTGGCGATCGTCCCGCTGGGGTCGCTGACCGCGCACCCGCAGCGGGCCGCTCCGTAATCAAGGGCAAGCACCCGCACCCCCTCAGCCACCAAGAGCGGCAACTATCACCGCTTCGCCGGCCTCGAGGGCGTCCGGGAGCGCGTCCGGATCACGCCCCCCGGCCTGGGCCATCGTGTCGCGCCCGCCACCGCCCCCTCCCACGCGGGCGGCCGCGGCGGCAACCACGTCACCGGCACGGACTCCCCGATCGACCAGCGCCGGGTCGACAACCGCGACCAGGTGGACCCGGCCCTCGTCGACGCTCCCGAGAAGCACCGCGGCATCAGGCCCCGCGGCTCCCTTTACGCGGTCGGCGATCTCGACGAGCGCCTTGGCCCCGATCCCTTCCACGGGCGCGACCACCAGCTTCGCCCCGCCGATCTCGCGTGCGCCACCGGCGATCGCCCCGGCATCGACAGCCCCGGCGGGAGCCGCCTCCGCACGTGAGGCCTTCTCGCGCAGGCTTTCGACCGCCTTCGGGAGCTCTTCCGGCGTGGTCTTGAGCGAGGAGGCCGCCTCCCCGAGGAGTCGGTCGTGCTCGCGAAGCATCGCGACGGCGACCGGCCCGGTAGCGGCCTCGATCCGGCGAACATTGGCCGCGGAGGATCCCTCGCTGAGAATCCGGAAGGCGCCGATCTCCGACGTGCGCCTCACGTGGGTCCCGCCGCAGAGCTCGCGCGACCCGTCGCCTCCGTCGATCTCCACCATCCTGACCACGTCGCCGTACTTCTCCCCGAAGAGAGCCATGGCCCCAAGCTCCTGCGCCTCCCCGAGCGAGGTCGTCCGCCAGGCGACATCGAGGTTGGCGAGGATCTGGTCGTTGACCTCGTCTTCGACCGAGCGCCGCTCCTCTTCGGTCAGGCGCCCGGAGTGAGTGAAGTCGAACCGGAGCTTGTCGGGCCCCACGTAGGAGCCCGCCTGCCGGACGTGGTCGCCGAGAGTCCGGCGAAGCGCTGCGTGGAGCAGGTGCGTTGCCGTGTGGTTGCACTCGGTGGCGTGCCGCGCCGTACGGTCTACCTCGGCAACGATCCTCGCGCCCGGCTCAAGCGTCTCGGCAGCCGGCCCTTCGACGAGGATCGCCTGGTCTTCGCCGGCTCGCAGCACCGTCCGGACCTGGCCGATCTCGCTGCCGTCAAGGTTCAGCAACCGCCCGGTGTCGGCCACCTGCCCACCCCCCTCGGCGTAGAACGGAGAGTCCTCGACCTTCACCAGCACCCCGTCCTCGCCCGGCGTCGCCGCCGTTATGACGGTCTCCCGCTCGAGCTCGTCGTAGCCAACGAACCGGGTGGAGTCTGCATCCAGCGCGTGTACCGCCTCTGCGCTGACGGCAACCCGCCCTCCGCCGTCACCGGCAGCCGACCGGGCCCGCTGCTCATCCATCAGCCGGTCGAACTCGCTGTCGTCTGTGAACGGCACCCCTCTCTCCGCCGCGAGCTCACGGGTGAGCTCGATCGGGAAGCCGAACGTGTCGTGAAGCTTGAAGGCATCCTGCGCGCTGAGCTCGCCCTGGTCCAGGAGCTCGTCGAGGAGGACACTGCCCTGCTCAAGGGTGCGCGCAAAGCCCTCCTCCTCTCCCCTCACCCAGCCGAGGATCGTCTCCCGCTGCTGGACCAGGTCGGGGTAGGCAGGGCCCATCACCTCGATTACCTCCTCTACGAAGGAAGGGAGGAATATCCCCTCGATGCCGATGCGCCTGCCCTGCTGGATCGCCCTGCGCATCACGCGCCGCAGGATGTAGCCGCGCTCCTCGTTCGAAGGGACGATCCCGTCGGCGATGAGGAAGGTCATGGCCCGCGAATGATCGGCGAGGATTCGCAGCGCCCGTTCCTCAGGCTCGACGGTGGCAAGCTCACGCCCGAGCGCCATCAGGCCGGAAAACTGGTCGGTCTCGAAGACCGACGCGACGCCCTGCTGGATCAACGCAAGGCGGTTGAGTCCGAGGCCGGTGTCGATGTTCCGCGCGGGAAGTGGACTCAGCCGACCGGGCGAGTCCTGGTCGAACTCCATGAAGACGAGGTTCCAGTACTCCAGGAAACGATCGTTCTCGCCTCCCGGAAGGTCTCCGGGCGAGCCGAACTGCTCCCCGCGATCGAGGTAGAGCTCGCTGCAGGGCCCGCAGGGACCGGTCGGGCCGGCCTGCCAGAAGTTCTCCGAGCGCGGGCACGGAACTATCCGCTCGCGCGGCACGCCAACCGCTTCCCAGGCGGCTATCGCCTCCTCGTCGGGCCCGAGGCCCAGCTCCGGGTCTCCCTCGAAAACGGTGATCCAGATATCCCCGGGGTCGAAGCCGAAGCCCTCCAGCGAGAGCTCCCACGCCATCTCGATGGCGCCCTCCTTGAAGTAGTCACCGATCGAGAAGTTGCCGAGCATCTCGAAGAAGGTCAGGTGCCGCGCCGTCGTCCCGACGTTCTCGATATCCGTGGTCCTGAAGCACTTCTGGCAGCTGGTCAGCCGGGTGGCGGGCGGCGTTTCCAGGCCGAGGAAATACTCCTTGAGCGGGTGCATGCCTGCGGTCGTCAGGAGGACCGACGGGTCGAACGAGGCGGGAACCAGGGAGGCAGACTCGCGCAGCAGGTGTCCCCGGCTCTCAAAGAAGCCGAGGAACTCGCCGCGAATCTCGTCGGAGCTCCGTGGGGCCATCAGGCGATTGTCGCGCATCCGACGACACGGTCGCCGTCAAGGAAGACGGCCGTCTGCCCCGGCGCCGGAGCCAGAACCGGCTTCCGGAGCAGGAGCTGGTCGCCCTCCAGGCGGCAGGCGACGGCCGGCGCGTGGGAACGGAGCCTGACCGTGGCGACCCGCTCGGCCCCGTCGCGCAGGCGCACGTCGGTCACGGGGATCTCCTGACGGCGCAGGCTGCTGGCCGGTCCGGCGGTCACCGTGTTGCGCCGCGTGTCGGTCTCCAGCACGTAGAGCGGTTCATCCAGGCCACCGATCTCGAGGCCGCGCCTCTGCCCGACGGTGAAGCGGTGGGCGCCGCGGTGACGGCCGATGACGCGCCCCTCGACATCGAGGATCTCGCCCTCGCGTTCGTTCATCTCGCCGAACCGCGCAAGGAAGGACTCGCGTCCCACTCCGGCAAGGAAACAGAGGTCCTGGGAGTCGGGAGTCGCCGCAACCTCGAGCCCCGCCACGGAAGCAGCACGCCGGACCTGTTCCTTGGTCATCTCCCCGAGGGGGAACTCCATCCTGGCCAGCGAGGACGGCTCCAGCCCGGCGAGCATGAAACTCTGGTCCTTGGAGCCGTCGATCGCGCAGAGCAGCTCGCCACCACCGCCGACGCGCGCGTAGTGCCCGGTAGCCAGGCCGCGGGCCCCGATCGATCGGGCAAGGTCGAGCATGGCGTCCAGTCGAAGCGAACCGTTACACCGAATGCACGGGTTCGGGGTCCGTCCCTCACGGTGCCCGGAGAGCCAGGGGGCAACCACCTCTCTCCCGAACTCTTCGCGCAGGTCGAGGGTCAGGTGGGGAATGCCCATCGCGCGGGCTACCCGACGCGCCCGAACCACGGCGCTGGCCGAACAGCAGCTCGCCTCCGCATCGCCCTCGGGATCCCGCCAGAGCTCGAGGGTCACCGCTACCGGCTCGCAGTCCGGGGCGTCCCGGCACAGGAGAGCCACGACGGCAGAGTCCACCCCTCCGCTCATGGCCACCAACACCCGCCGTGAATCTGCAAGCGCTGGCGGGGCGGCCATCACTGCGGCGCCGAGCGCCCGCGCCAGCGCTTCGGCGGCCAGCTCAGCGGCGTGGAACTTCCCTGCACTCAGCTCCCCCAGCTCCTGCGATATCTCGGCCGGTCCGACCAACGCCGCGTCCAGCACGGACGCGCCGTCGACGAGCGACGCAGCCGCGCTGCCGGCTGCGACCGCGCTCCCGCATCCCGACGCGTCGAAGCTCACCGCGGTCACGCGCAACTCTTCCACCCGCAGGGAGATCCTCACAAGGTCGCCGCAGGGGGCGCCGCCGGCTGTACCGCTGGCGGTATCCGGCATCGGTCCCCCGCGGGCGTGCGGATGGGTCAGGTGCTCCTCGAAGGCCACGCGGTCCATCGGGCCGCAGTCTAGGCCGGAGCCCTCAGGAATCGTGCCGCGGAGGCGCGGTCGACTTGAGCCCCAGGTCGCGCAGCTGCCCGGGCTCGGCCGGTCCGGGCGCCCCGGTCAGCGGGTCGGCGCCGCTCGCCGTCTTGGGGAAGGCGATCACGTCGCGGATCGAATCGCGCCCACATGCGAGCGCGACTATCCGGTCGAGCCCGAAGGCGATGCCGCCGTGCGGGGGAGCTCCGTAGCCGAGCGCGTCGAGCAGGAACCCGAATCGCTCGCGCGCCTCCTGCTCGGGAAGCCCGATCACGTCGAAAACCTTCTGCTGGACCTCGGGCGTGTGGATACGGATGGAGCCCCCGCCGATCTCGACACCGTCGACGGTGAGGTCGTAGGCCCGCGACATCAGCGCCGCCGGATCATCCAGGTCGCCTACCGGCGCGGTGAACGGATGGTGAAGCGCGGTCAGCCCGCCCTCGTCTCCCTCCTCGAACATCGGAAAGTCGACCACCCAGCAGGCATCGTGGGGCGCCCCCTCAGCGAGGCCGAAGCGCTCGGCCAGCTCGAGGCGCAGCGCCCCGATTGCCACCGGCGCGACGCTCGCGCTGTCGGCAACGAAACAGAGCAGGTCACCGTCGACGGCCCCGAGCGCAGAGTTGGCAGCCGCGACCTGCTCCGGCGTGAAGAAGCGGGCGAGGTTGCCGGTCCATCCGCCCTCGCCGGCGACGATCGGCGCCACGGCCTTCGCTCCGTGGCGCTGGACCACCTCGTTTAGCGACTCGAGCTCGGAGCGCGACATCTCCCGGCTGCCGGCGTTGAGTGCCCTCACGACGCCGCCGGAATCGAGGACCGACTGGAAAACCTTGAACTCTGAGCCGGCCAGCTCCTCGCTCACGTCCACGATCTCCATGCCGAACCGCCGGTCGGGCCGGTCGCTGCCGAAGCGCAGCATCGCCTCCTCCCAGGGGATGCGTTCCCATGGCGGTGGGGCCACCTTGAAGCCGACCTTCTCGAAGACGGCGCCCATCACCGCCTCCGAGATGGCGATTACGTCGTCCTCCTCCACGAAGGACATTTCGATGTCCAGCTGGGTGAACTCGGGCTGGCGGTCGGCGCGCAGGTCCTCGTCACGGAAGCAGCGCGCGATCTGGTAGTAGCGCTCGAACCCGGCGAACATCAGCAGTTGCTTGAAGAGCTGGGGCGACTGGGGAAGCGCGTACCAGTCGCCCTGAGCCATCCGGCTGGGCACCAGGAAGTCACGGGCGCCCTCGGGCGTGGATCGGGTCAGGACCGGCGTCTCGATCTCGAGGAAGTCGTTCTCTTCGAGGACCCTGCGCATGGTGCCGGCGACCTGGGAACGGGTGGCGATCGTCTCGGCCATCGCCTCCCGCCGAAGGTCGAGCCAGCGGTACTTCAGGCGCGTGGTCTCATCGACGGGGCCGTCCTCGTCGATCGGGAACGGCGGGGTCTGGCTGACGGCGACGTGATCGCAGGAGCTCACCGCCAGCTCGACCGTGCCGGTGGCCATGTCGGGGTTGACGTTCTCAGGGGCGCGCAGGACCAGCTCCCCGGCCGCGCTGATCACATGCTCCGGGCGAAGCCTCTCGGCGAGGGCAAAGAGCCCGGCATCGGTCTCCGGGTGAAAGACGAGCTGGAGCAGGCCGCTCCGGTCACGCAGGTCGATGAAGATCAGGCCCCCGTGATCGCGGCGCCGATGAACCCAGCCGGCCACCCGCACCTCTTCGCCAACCTGCTCCTCCCCAAGCCGACCGCACCAGGCGTCCCTCATCGAATTGGGCCGCGGGGCGTTCACGAGACCAGGCCCCGCTCACGCAGCACCGAGGCAACCGTCGAGCTGCTGCTCTCCTCGTCCCAGCTCTCTCCGGCCTCGTGGTCTTCGAGGACGATGCCGTCAGAGCCGACCACCGCCGTGAATCGCGCCCCGACGCGGGCGGCCTGCTTGCGCTGCCCCTTGAGCGAGCGCCCGGCGAGCTCCATCTGGGTGGCGACCCCGGCACTGCGGGCCTCGCACGCCAGCGCGAATGCCCCCAGGCGCGTCTGCCGTGAGTCGTCGGCGACGGCTACGAAGAGGGTCGTTACCGGCTCGGGCTCGGGGCGCTCCTCGGCGGCCAGGATGATGCGCTCGATGCCGGCCGCCCACCCCATCCCGGGAACGGCATCCCCGCCGATCTGGCCGGCGAGGCCGTCGTAGCGCCCTCCCCCCGCCACTCCGCTCTGGGCACCGAGAGCCTCCGAAGAAAACTCGAAGACGGTGCGCGTGTAGTAGTCGAGGCCCCTGACGAGCGTCGGGTCGACCTCGTAGGTAACGCCCGCTGCATCGAGCAACGCAAGCACCTCGGTGAAGTGCTCCGTGTCGGCTTCGGAGATGTGGTCGGAGAGCAGTGGCGCCCCTGCCATTACCTCGCGCGTACCTTCGTGGTCGGAGTCGAAGGCCCGCATTGGATTGGCGTCGAGGCGTCCCCTCACCTCGTCGGAGAGCCGGTCGTCGTGTCCTTTCAGGTAGTTGCGCAGCAGCTCGCGATAAGTGGCGCGGGATTCGGCATCGCCGAGCGAGGCCACCCGGAGAACGAGACCGCTTACCCCCAGCTCGCCGAGGATTCGTGCCAGGAGAATGATCGCCTCCGCGTCGACCGCCGGATCGTCGGAGCCGATCGCCTCGGCACCCACCTGCCAGAACTGGCGGTAGCGCCCGGACTGGGCACGCTCATAGCGCCAGCAGCTCGACGCGTACCAGAGCTTTACGGGCTGTGGGAGCTTGTGCATCCCGTGGTCGAGGTAGGCGCGCATGACCGGCGCCGTGACCTCGGGGCGGAGGGTCAGCGATCGGCCGCCACCGTCCTCGAAGGTGTACATCTCCTTCTGGACTATGTCGGTGGCATCCCCGACGGTTCGGGTGAAGAGCTCCGTCGCCTCAAACGCGGGGGTTTCGATCCGCCGATAGCCGGCGCCTTCGAGAATCGCCCGGGCGGTCTCCACCACGGCGCGCCTCATCGGGGCCTGCTCGGGAAGGATGTCGAAGGTCCCGCGCGGCGGGCGCAGCAGCTCGCTCACTGCGCCGCCGGGAGGTCGGCGAGAAACGGGTTGGTGGCCTTCTCCTGGCCGAGAGTCGTTACCCCCATGTGTCCGGGCAGGACGGGGGTCTCGTCCGGAAAGCGATCGACGAGCCCGGCGATGCTCTGCATCAGGCGGCCGTGGTCAGCGCCCGGCAGGTCGGTCCTGCCGACCGAGCTCTGGAACAGGACGTCACCGGAGGCCAGCACGGTTCCCACCGGCGAACCCTCGGCCTCGAGCGCGTAGGTGACGTGGCCGGGGCTGTGGCCCGGTGTCGAGATGACGTCGATCGTGAAGCCCGCCAGATCGAGCCGCTCGCCGCCGCTGACGAAGTGCTCGGCCTCCCAGCCCTCCATCGGTGGCAGCCCGACGAGAGAGGTGGCCAGGTTGGGGTCCCTGAGCCAGTCGCGTTCGGCCTCCGGGGCGTAGACCGGAGCGCCGGTCAGCCGGGCGAGGTGAGCAACCGCCCCGACGTGGTCGACATGGCAGTGCGTAACGAGGATCGCTTCCAGCTCGGCGCCGGTCTCCTCGAGCATCCCGGCGAGGCGCTCTCCCTCGTCGCCGGGGTCGACGAAGATCGCCTTCGGGGCATCGGCAGCGGTGCGCAGCAGGTAGCTGTTCTCCTGGAAGGGCCCAACGGTGGCCATCCGGACGTCCATTACCGGTCGGCCTTTCCGCCGCCCTGGCCCAGCTTCGCCATACGCCGGCGGTAGATCCAGCGGTCGGTGAAGTAGCTGAGGGGGATGTAGAAGGCGAGCATCGCCGCGCCGAGGACCATCGATGTGCCCACCGGCTGCTTGAGGAAGAGCACGAGGACGGCGACGAAGATGACGACGGCAATAAGCGAGCGGTTCGCGGCGCTGCGCCACGACGGCGGACGATCTCGCCGGTCGGGCTTGCCCGTCGCCTTGCCGCGCTCGGCGGTGGAAGGGGCTCGCCCCGTGCGCCCGCGGGCTTCGACCATGCCGGCCGCATTCCCACGGTGCTTGGTGCGACGCTTTTTCCTGGTCTGGGCCATCGGCCTCAGAAGCCTAGAGCGTCTTCCAGCGTGGCCCGCCCGCGACACTCGAGCCCCGCGGGGAAATCGCGGAACGCATCGCGGGGTGCCAGCCCGACAAGCTCGGTGGCGCTAACCGGGGCCATGCGGGCGACCTCCTCAACGATCCTGGCGAGGGGCACCTCCAGGTGATCCTCGACATTGACCGAAACCTGAGCGACCCCGCCGCGGGCCGGTAGCTCCAGCCCGATCGCGCGCACCCCCGGCAGGCCGGCCGCGCCTCCCTCCCGGATCTGCGCTGCCGCCTCGCGTGCGGTGTCGACGGTTGCCGGGGACGCCAGCTCAAGGTTGAAGGCGACGAGGGGAGGCCGGGCGGCGACGAGCGCGGCTCCCGACCTGTCGGCAAGCCGGCGGGGGCCGAAGTCCGGACTTACCTCTCCTGTGTCGACACGGCCGGCAAGCCCTTCGAGCCCTCCACGTCGGAGGTCGGCTCTCTGCAGGCCGCCCGCCAGCTCCCCGTAAAGGAAGACCGGAAGCCCGGCTTCGTGACCGAGTCGGTCCGCCAGCACGAGGGCCTCGGCGCAGGCGGCACCCCGGCGATCCGGGTCCAGGTAAACGATCGGAGCGACGTCGACCACCCCGACGCACGGGTGCCTTCCCCCGTGATCGCGCAGGTCAAGCTCGGCAAGGGCGGCCAGCGCACCATCCCGTACCGCCAGGGCAAGGCTTCCTGCCAGCCCTGCCAGCGTGAAGACGGCGCGGCCGTGGTCCGGGTCGAAGTGCGGCTCGCAGAGCAGGACGGCATTACCGTTTCGGACGAATGCATCGGCGAGCTCGCCGACCAGCCGCCGATCGCCGCCGACCGAAACGTTGGGAACCGCCAGGAGGGTCTCTTCGCGCTTCAACTACAGCCCCTTCTCCCTGCCTGCGCAGGGCCTACTCCGAGTCGCAGCGGCGCTGCGGCAGGCTATTCTGCGCCTCCGGCCGGAGTAGCTCAGTTGGTTAGAGCAGCGGAATCATAATCCGCGTGTCGGGGGTTCGAGTCCCTCCTCCGGCATAGCCGGGGCGCACCTTTTCACCCGGGGTCGGGTTGAAGGGGGTGCTGCGCCGGGCGCGCTGGAGCCGCCTAGCCTCATCACGATGGCACTGAACCGGACACACAGATGGCTTGTTGCCGCCACCATCACGGCGGCCGCCCTGCTTGGTCTGCAGGCCCAGCCGGCAACGGCGGCCCGCGTCCACCCTGCATTCGCCACCCAGGCGATGTGGATCTGGCAGCTGCCGAAGACCGAGGGCGGATCGGTCGAGCGGATCATCGCCCGGGCCAGGGCCAACCGGATTGGCGCGGTCTACATCAAGTCGGCCGATGCCGGCAACCGCTGGTCGCAGTTCTCCGCCGCGGCCGTCTCCCAGCTCAAGGCCGCGGGCCTGCGCGTCTGCGGCTGGCAGTTCGTTTACGGAAGCCGGCCCCTCACAGAGGCAGCGGCCGGGGCGGCGGCGAAGGCCGCCGGGGCCGAATGCCTGATCATCGATGCCGAGAGTGCCTACAAGGGCAAGTACTCCTCGGCCGCTTCCTACATGAAGGAGCTGCGCCGGAGGGTTGGGAATTCATTCCCGCTCGGCTTCACGAGCTTTCCGTACGTCAGCTTCCACACCACGCTTCCCTATTCGGTCTTCCTCGGGGCAAGAGGCGCCCAGGTGAACATGCCGCAGGTTTACTGGCGCGACATCGGGACGACGGTCACCACCGCGATGACCCGTACCTGGCGCGAGAACCGGATCTACGGCCGCCCGATCGTCCCCATCGGGCAGACCTACCAGAGCGCCCCGGTCTCGGATATCGCACGATTCCGAGCCTTCGCCCGGGCATGGGACGCCCCCGGCTACAGCTGGTGGGAATGGAGCACCACCTCCGCTCGGCAATGGGCCGCCCTGGCCAACCGCAACGTCTCGCGGATCAACCCGGGCGATCCCGGCTGGCCGGCGCTCGGCCGAGGCGCCAAGGGTGACCCCGTCCGCCAGGGCCAGCGTCTCCTGATCGCCTCCGGCTACCGCGCCGTCAAGGCCAACGGAATCTTCGGCGACGCGACCGCCGCAGCGGTCAGGTCGCTTCAGGAGTCGAGGAAGATCGAGGTGACCGGGATGCTCGACTCCGCCACCTGGCCTGTGCTGATGAAGGTCGCAGCCGCGCGCATCACCGGGCGTCGGCTCGCATCGGCCGCCCGGCGCTCTTCTTAGGTCCGGGCCGGCCTCTAGCTTTGGCTCCAGCCAAGCGAGGAGCTCCGGATGCAGTCCGCACAACCACCGCAGGACCCCGCCCCCTACGGAGGCCAGGTCGGTCAGGAGACCCCCTACCAGGTAGCCGGCTACGGCCCCCCGCCGGGGAGGCCGGGCGGGGGCTGGTGGGCCGCGGCGGTCGTCGTCGCGCTTGCGTTCCTCGTCGGCGGGTTCTTCATCGGGACCTTCGTGGAGAAGAACAAGTACGAAGCCGGCAAGCCGGCCTACGACGAGATCTACAACGACGGCTACCAGGCAGGCCAGGGCGAAGGCTCCCTGGAGGGGGAGAAGGCGGGCCGCAAGGAAGGAAAGAAGGCCGGGAAGGAGATCGGCTACCAGCAGGGCAAGAGCGAGGGCGAACAGCAGGGCGAGATCAAGGGCACCAGCGAGGGCGCCTCCGCGGCCCTCGGTGGCCTGACCGGCTGGGACCCCGACGCCAACTACATCGTCAAGGTCAGCGACGGGCCTTCGGCCGAGGTTCCCTACGTGATCAGCCGCCGCTCCGAGATGAAGCTCGGCTCGTCCTACGCGCTCTGCCGGCAGGACCCGAAGCAGGTCTGCGTCCGCAGCGAGCCCTGACGTCGGGGGACTCAGCCTTCCTGGCGGGGAGGGCGGGGAGCGAACCCCGTGCAGCGCACAACGGGCATTCGCGGGTACTTCGGGTACCGCCGATCCTCGCGCGAGAGCAGGCACATGGAGAACCGCGAGCCGCGCGTGTTGCCTACGAGCTTCTGGTGGGTGCACTCCCCGCAGAGCCCGAACGCATTGTGAGGCGCCATCGGCTGATTATCGCGCCCGTACCCTGAACCAGGGCCAACGGCCCACCCGCACGACATGAGCACGCTTGACGCAACCCCACAATCCGGACTGGCCACCTTCTGGCGGCTGCTCGGCTTCCTGCGCCCCTACCGCCGGGCCGTCGCGGCCAGCTTTGCCTTCGCGACCGCCGCCATGACGATGACGGTCGCGATTCCCTGGCTGACCGGCCGTGCCATCAACCAGATCAACGAGGGGGACAAAGCCGACCTGAAGACGCTCGCCGCGGCGGTCCTGCTTGCCGGGGTGCTGCGCCTCGGGCTCACCTTCATCCGCAGGATCGTCGCCGGCCGGGTATCGCTCGGCGTCGAGTACGACCTGCGTTCGCGGATGTACCGGCAGCTGCAATCGCTGGAGCTCGCCTTCTTCGACACGGAGCAGACCGGGCAGCTCATGTCACGCGCCACCGTCGACCTGCAGTCGGTCCGCTTCTTCCTCGGCTACGGGCTGATCTTCATGATCCAGTCGCTACTGACGATCGTCCTCGCGTCGGTCGCGATGCTCATCACCGACCCGCTCCTTGCCGTTATCTCGCTGGCACCGGTTCCGTTCGTCATCCTCGTGGCCTTCCGGTACGGCCGCCGTTCGCGGCCGGCCCTCCAGGAGGTGCAGCAGAGAATCGCCGAGCTCACCGCCGACGTCGAGGAGAACATCGGCGGCGTCCGCGTCGTCAAGGCGTTTGCGGCGGAACGGCGCCAGGAGGCCCGCTTCGACTGGCAGGTAGGCCGAGTCTTCGAGCAGGCGATGATCTCCACCCGGCTGCAGGCCTTCTACAACCCGCTGATCGGCTTCCTTCCCCAGCTCGGGCTGGCCGCGGTCCTCTTCATCGGCGGCCGCCAGGTGATCAACGACAACCTCACGATCGGCGCATTCAGCGCCTTTTACGTCTACCTGCTGATGTTGATCTCCCCCATGCGGACCTTCGGCGTCTCGCTCGGGCTCGCACAGAGGGCCACCGCCTCCGGCGCCCGGCTCTTCCAGGTCCTCGACCGTGAACCGCGGGTAACCAGCCGGCCCGACGCGCCACCGCTGCCCGCCGGCCGGGGCAAGGTGGAGTTCAGGCAGGCGACGCTGCGCTACCCGGGCGCGGCGCGGGACGCCCTTGAGGCGATTGACCTGACCGTGCCCGCCGGGCGCACGGTGGCACTGGTGGGCGGCACCGGATCCGGGAAGAGCTCGCTGGTGCAGCTTGTTCCGCGCCTCTATGACGTCACCGAAGGCGCCGTCCTGGTCGACGGTGTCGACGTGCGCGACGTCGAGGTCTCTTCTTTACGGGGCCAGGTCGCGGTCGTCGACGACAACCCATTCCTCTTCTCCGCCAGCATCGCCGAGAACATCGCCTACGGCCGCCCGGATGCCGGCGACCCGGAGATCCGCCAGGCCGCCGAGCGCGCCCAGGCCCTTTCGTTCATCGAGGAGCTCCCCGACGGCATGGAGACCGTCGTGGGCGAGCGCGGCATGACGCTTTCCGGCGGCCAGCGACAGCGGATCGCGATCGCCCGGGCGCTCATCACCGACCCGCGAATCCTCATCCTGGACGACGCGACCTCGAGCGTCGACGCCTCGACGGAGAGCGAGATCAAGCGCGCCCTCGAAGAGGTCATGGACGGGCGCACGACCTTCGTGATCGCCCATCGCCTCTCCACCATCGCCCTGGCCGAGGAGATTGTCCTGCTCGAAGGCGGACGCCTTGTCGCCCACGGCGACCACGACCAGCTCCTGGCCGCCAGCGACCTCTACCGCCAGATCGTCGAAAAGGGACTGCCCGACCAGGTGTTCCTGACCCGCAAGCCGGCCGAGCGGGAGGTCGCGGGCCTGTGACAACCGCCGCAGCCGGCCGCCGCGCCGATATCCAGCGCCGCCTGAAGGGCACATCCGGCCGCGGCCGCAAGGTGCGCGGCCTGGTCAACCTGATCGGGCCTTACCGAGGCAGGGCGGCGCTGATGTTCGGTGCCCTCGTGATCGGTGTCGCGGCCTCGCTTGCCCCGGCACCGCTCGCTGCCAGGGCGATCGACGACGGGATCATCCCCGGAAACCTGGATGCGCTGAACCTCGTCGTGGCCGCCTACCTGGCCAGCGTCCTGATTGTCTGGGGCACCTCCTACGTCCAGACCTACCTGGTCGGCTGGGTCGGCCAGCGAGCCCTCCAGGACCTGCGCCGCAGGATCTTCCGCCACCTTCAGGATCTGCCGGTCGGCTTCTACGACAGCCGCCCCTCGGGGGTGCTCATCAGCCGGATGACCAACGACGTGGAGGCGCTCAACTCGCTGGTCACCGACACCGTGATCACGCTCATCTCCGCGACGCTGACCCTGCTCGGCTCGATGGTCATCCTGCTCCTGCTCGACTGGCAGCTGGCCCTCCTGATCTTCCTGATCTTCCCCGTCATGGCGGTTCTCTCTCTGGCCTTCAGGATTGCCAGCGCGGATGCTTACCGCCGCACGCGCGAGACGATCGGTTCGCTGACCGCCTACCTGCAGGAGACCCTCTCCGGAGTCCACGTGGTCCGAGCCTTCGCCCAGGAGCCGATGCACCGGGCGCGCTTTGCCGGCATTAATGCCGCCAACCGCGAGGCAAATATGAAGACGGTCTGGCTCAATGCCAGTTACTTCCCGGCCGTGGAATTCGTGAGCGCGCTGGCCACCGTGCTGGTGATCCTCTTCGGCGGGCTCCAGGCCATCAACGGAAACATCGAGATCGGGGTCCTCGTCGGCTTTGTCGCCGCTCTCAACGGCTTCTTCGACCCGATCGGGCAGCTCTCGCAGGTCTACACGACCTACCAGTCCGGCATGGCCGCCCTCGACAAGATCTTTGAGCTGCTCGACACCGAGCCCGACCTCACCGACTCTCCCGACGCGGGTCCCCTCCCGCCGGTGAAGGGCCGGATCGAGTTCGAGAACGTCACCTTCGCCTATCCCTCACGCGCCGCAGACGGGAAGCCAGGCGCACCGGCGGTGAAAGGGGTCGATCTTTCGATAGCACCCGGGGAGACGATCGCCCTGGTGGGCTCCACAGGTGCCGGCAAGTCGACGCTGGCCAAGCTTGTGGCCCGTTTCTACGATCCCGGGGAGGGAGCGGTCTCCGTGGACGGCCACGACCTCAGGTCGGTCACGATGGACTCCCTTCGGTCCCAGATGGGCTACGTCCCCCAGGAGGCTTACCTCTTCAGCGGGACCATCGCCGACAACATCGCCTTCGGCGCCCCGGACGCGACACGAGAGGAGCTGGAGTCCGCGGCCCGGGCAGCCGGGGCGATGGCGTTCATCGAGTCGCTCCCGAATGGCCTGGACACCGAGGTTGGCGAACGAGGGGTGCAGCTCTCTGCCGGGCAGCGCCAGCTGGTCGCCTTCGCCCGCGCCATTGCCGCCGACCCGAAGATCCTCGTGCTCGACGAGGCCACTTCCAACGTCGACATCCACACCGAGCTGGCCATCGAGGAAGGCCTTCAGAGGCTCCTGGCCGGGCGCACGGCGATCGTCATTGCCCACCGCCTCTCCACGATCCGCGAGGCCGACCGGATCATCGTCCTCGAACACGGGAAGATCGTCGAGCAGGGCAGCCACGACGAGCTGGTTGGGGCCGGCGGGCCGTACGCCTCGCTCTACCACGACTGGGCCCGGCAGGCAGGCTCGTAATGCGCGGAATGATTGACCTGGACGGGGGCAGCTTCCTGATGGGCAATCCGCGCGGCGACGGCTACCCGCAGGACGGTGAGGAGCCGGTACACGAGGTCTCCCTCTCCCCCTTCGCGATCGCCAGGGCGCCGGTGACCAATGCCGAGTTCGACGCGTTCGTGCGCGACACCGGCCACCTCACCGAAGCGGAACGGTCCGGATGGTCGTTCGTCTTCAACATGTTCCTCCCGGAGGATTTTGAGCCGACGCGGGCGATCGAGCGCGCTCCGTGGTGGAGGCAGGTATTCGGCGCCCAGTGGCGCCACCCCGAGGGACCCCGGAGCGACCTCAAGGGCCGGGCGGAGCACCCGGTGACCCACGTGAGCTGGGACGACGCGATTGCCTACTGCCAGTGGGCGGGTAACCGCCTGCCGACCGAGGCCGAGTGGGAATTCGCCGCCCGCGGGGGGCTTGACGGCGCACAGTTCCCCTGGGGCGATGAGCTCGAGCCGGACGGCCGCCACATGATGAACGTCTTCCAGGGCGAGTTCCCGGGCGCAAACACCTGCGCTGACGGCTGGGCCGGGACCTCTCCCGTCGGCAGCTTCGAGCCCAACGGCTTCGGGCTTGTGGACACCACGGGAAACGTCTGGGAATGGTGCGCGGACCGGTTCAACGCCAATACGTACCGCGAGTGCCCGCCGGCTGATCCGCAGGGCCCACAGGCCGGCGACCAGCGGGTTATCCGCGGCGGCTCGTACCTCTGCCATGCCTCCTACTGCCGGCGCTACCGGGTGGACGCCCGGAGCGCCAACACGCCGGACAGCACCAGCGGCAACACCGGCTTCCGCGTCGCCGCCAGCCGCTGACGGCGGGTGTAGTCTCGGCCTATGGAGGCGCTACCCCTCGCCGCGTCTGCGCTCGATCTCGCGCGATGGCAGTTCGCCGGCACGACCCTCTACCACTTCACCTTCGTTCCCCTGACCCTGGGGCTCGCTCCGCTCGTCGCGGTGATGCAGACGCTCTGGTACCGCACCGGGAACGAGCAGTGGCTGCGCC
The DNA here is from genome assembly GCA_040398965.1 of Solirubrobacteraceae bacterium. Lineage (GTDB taxonomy): Bacteria > Actinomycetota > Thermoleophilia > Solirubrobacterales > Solirubrobacteraceae > F1-60-MAGs163. The sequence continues at coordinate 187,434 of JBBASZ010000001.1, forward strand.
TGACCAAGTTCTTCGGGACGCTCCTGATCATCAACTTCGCGATCGGGGCGGCCACCGGCCTCCTGCAGGAATTCCAGTTCGGGATGAACTGGTCTGCCTACTCGGCCTTCGTGGGGGACGTCTTCGGGTCCACGCTGGCCCTTGAGGGCCTGGCCGCATTCATGCTCGAATCCACCTTCATCGGGCTGTGGGTCTTCGGCTGGAACCGGCTCTCCCCGAAGATGCACCTGGCGACTATCTGGCTGGTCGCCGGCGGAACCTGGCTCTCGACGACCTTCATCCTCATGGCCAACTCGTGGATGCAGAACCCCGTCGGTTACTCGATCGACCCGGCTACCGGCCAGGCCCGGATGGAGAACCTGTGGTCGGTGGTCTCCAACCCGATAGCGATCTGGGCGGTGGCCCACACCCTCCTGATGGGGCTGATGACCGGGGCTTTCCTGCTGCTTGGGGTGGCCTGCTGGCACATCCTCAGGGGCCGTAACGCGGCGCTCTTCCGGCCGATCGTGAAGCTGGCCCTGATTGTCGCCATCCCGGCGACCGCACTGAACCTTGCGGTCGGCAGCGGGTTCGGCGTGGCGCTCTACGAGGGGCCGCAGCCGATGAAGATCGCGGCGGCCGAAGCGCTGTGGAACAGCGAGAAGCCGGCCTCGTTCTCCATCTTCCAGGTAGGTGGCTTTACCGAGGAGGACCAGGAACCGAGCTTCTCGATCGAGATTCCCTACCTGCTCTCCTTCCTGGCCACCAACAACCCGACCTCTGAGGTCGACGGGATGCTGCAGATCCAGGACGAGCAGCGAAGCCGCCTCGGGCCGGGCAACTACCTGCCCAACATCTACCTGACCTACTGGGGGATGCGGGGGATGGCCTACATCGGCACCCTCTCGATGCTCGTGGCGCTGCTGGGGGGCTTCCTCTACTGGCGAGGAAGGCTTGAGAACAGCCGATGGTTCCTCAGGCTCGGCATCGTCGCCATCTCCTTCCCCTTTATCTCCGCGCTTATCGGCTGGGTGTTTACCGAGGCCGGCCGGCAGCCATGGATCGTCTACGAGGTGATGCGAACCGAGGACGGCGTCTCCCCTTCGGTCAGCGCCGGCGAAGTTGCTGCGAGCCTGTCGATCTTCATCGCCCTCTACACGGTGCTGGCGATCACCGCCTTCACGCTCCTGCGCCGCTACGCACGCCTCGATCCCCCCGAGGCCAGCCCGGCCGACGAGAACGACCAGCCGATCGCTGTAGCGGGACTCTGAGATGGAACTCGCCGACTTCTGGTTCTTTGCGATCGGCGCCTTCTGGGCGACCTACCTCGTGCTCGAGGGCTTTGACTTCGGCGTGGGGATGATGCTCCCGCTGGACGGGCGTGACGAGGACGAGCGCGGCGAGCTCCTGGAGACGATCGGCCCCGTCTGGGACGCGAACGAGGTCTGGCTGCTCGTCGCCGGCGGTCTGACGTTCGCCGCCTTTCCGGTCTGGTACGGCACATGGCTGGAGGGCGCATACCTCGCGCTGGTGGTCCTGATCGTCGCCCTGCTCCTGCGCATCCTCTCCTTTGAGTGGCGCGGGCGTGCCGGGGCAAGGTGGCGGGGGTTCTGGACGAAGGTCAACACGACCGCAAGCGTCCTGGCGCCGCTGATCTGGGGCGTAGCACTGACCGCACTGCTCGCCGGACTCCCCGTGGATGGTGGCGCGCGCATCGACGAGGACCGCTACCTGGGCGATGTTCTCGACTTCTTCTCGCCGTACACGGTCCTCGGGGGCCTCTCGCTCGTGGCGCTGTTCCTTTTCCACGGAGCGGTCTTCCTGGGCATCAGGGCTCCCGAGGAGCTCCGCGGGCGAGCATCGGCCAGGGCCCGGCAGGTTGCTGTTCCCAGCGCCCTGGTGGTTATCGGCTGGTTCGTCGCAACGGTGATCGTTGCCTCGTCCACCGCCGACCGGCCTGCCTGGCTGGTCGCCATACCGGCCGCGGTGGGCTGCCTGGCGATCGTCTACGCGGTATTCGCCGCCCTGCGCCGCGACGATGGGAAGGCGTTCGCCGCAACTGCTCTCACCGTCGTCTCGTGGGTAGCAACGCTCTTCATCGCCCTCTTTCCCAGGATCATGGTCTCCTCCCTGGGGCTCGACCAGAGCATCACGATCGCCGAGGCCGGGTCGTCCCAGTACACGCTTATCGTCATGACCGCCGGGGCGGTACTGCTCGTGCCGGTGATCATCCTGTACCAGTGGTGGGGCTTCAGGACGCTCATGTCGCGCCTTGGCCGATCCGAGCCGCCGCTGGCACCCGGGGGCGGGATTGCCTCGCATCGCGACAATCAATAGCTTGCGGGCAACCAATCAAACCCTGGAGGACCAGATGGACGAAGAACAGATCGAGGTCACCGAGATTGTCGAAGTCGTCGAGGACGACGAAGGCAACACCGTGGTCGACGACATCGTCATCGCCGAGGATGGCGAGGGCAATGCAGTGATCGACGAGACCATCGTCGTGGAGGACGCCGACGGCAACATCGCGGTCGAGGAGGAAGTGACCGTCATCGAGGCCGACGACGAGTAGGAAGCTTCGAACGGGGCCGCCGAGGCGGCCCCGTTCACCTGCTCCGCCGCAGGCGCACC
>JBBASZ010000001.1:190143-195799 GCA_040398965.1 Solirubrobacteraceae bacterium
CGCCGTAGGGCCGCGCTCAAAGAGACTGCGGGACTAGGATTCGAACCTAGACTAACGCGTCCAGAGCGCGCCGTGCTGCCATTACACCATCCCGCAAGGGTGGCGAAGTATAGGCGTCAGGAACGGCTCGTGACCGGCGGCGGACGCAGGCCGCAATCGGCATAAAGGGCTTGCAGAAGAGGCTCGTACCGCCCCTCCGCGAGATCCCCGATCGGGTCCCGCGTGTAGGGGAGCAGGTCACCGTACGGGAGCGCCAGCGCGGCCCGCATGGCCATCAGGCGTCGTCGTTCCTCGTCGGTTCCGGCTCCGAGGACGGCGGCGGCGGCGTTGAGCCTTCGCCACCGGCGGAACCGCCAGGGCAGGTACCCGAGGAGCACGAGTAGCGTCGGAATCCCGAAGGTGATCCAGCCCAGCACCTGGGCGGTCTGCTCGACAGCCTGCTCGCCGGCGCTGCCCGCGCTCTGCACGTTGCCGCCGGTTGCCGAACCGGCGTCGGTTAGCGCGCTCTGAAGGTCGCCTCCCACGAGGGGAATGCCGGCTACCGCCTTACCGGCGTCGCTCAGGCTCCCCTGAACGGCCCCGCCGGCGTCCTTTACCCCGCGCCCGAGCACCGCGAGGTCGTCGACCGTGTTATTGACCTTGATGCCCAGCCAGGCGAAGAGAACGATCAGCGCAACCACGACCAGGTCCGATGCGACCTGTCGCGTACGCGCGGTGGGAAGGTCCGGATAGAGGCGCATGGGCCCATGTTCGCGGCCGCCCCGGACCGCAGCGGCTCAGGCGTTTGCGAACTGGGGGGTGACCTGATCCTCGAGCCCCGGGTCGAGGCAGACCAGCACCTCGTCGCCAGACTCGATGACGGTGTCGGCCTTGGGAACGAAGCCGCCGCCCCCGCGCAGGACGGAGATCACGATGCTTCCCTCGGGCAGGTCGATCTCGGAGACTTTCCGGCCCACCGCCGGAGCGCCCTCTGTGACCTGAATCTCAATTACTTCCAGCGACTCGCCGGGCAGGTCGAGGAGGTGGACGAGGCCGTACTCGGGCACTTCGTGCTCGATCAGCCGCAGGATCAGGTCGGTGGCGGAAACGGCGGGACGGATGCCCAGCAGGTCGAAGTAAGGCCGGTTACGGGGATTGTTCACCCTCGCGATGAAGCTCTCGACCAGGTACTTGTCGCGAGCGACCTGGCAGATGAGGATGTTGTCCTCGTCGTCGCCGGTCACCGCCACCACGAGGCCGGCGCGCTGGATCCCGGCCCGCTCGAGGACCCACAGCTCGGTGGCGTCGCCGTACTGAACGACGTGGCCAAGCTCCTCTTCCATCTTGAGGTATCGCTCGCGGCGCGACTCGATCAGCGTCACCTCGTGCCCCTTGTCCAGGAGCTCGCGGGTCAGGTTGAGTCCGACCTTCCCGCCGCCGACGACGATCGCGTACATCAGCTCCCACTCCCAAGGCCGCTCAGCTCTCGCTCGAAGACATCGATCGCGTACCGGGTCGGGCAGACCGTCTCAAGCCCCTGGGACTCGTACCACTCGGCACGGGCCGGGTCCATGACCCGGGCGATCACCCGGGGAACCTCGAACATCCTCTGCGCGATCTGCGAGATGGTCAGGTTGGTGTTGTCGCCGTTTGTGGAGGCGAGGAAGACGTCGGCCTGCTCGATTCCGGCCTCGACGAGAGCGTCGCGCTCGATCGCCTTGCCGATGGTGAACCTGCCACCCGCGTCCTCCCAGCTGCTCTCCTGGTCGGCGTCGAGCCGGTCGTGTGAGAGGGGGTCGTCGTCGAGTACCGACACTTCATGGCCGGCCGCGAGCATCTTGCGCGCAACCGCCGAACCGGTACGCCCACAACCGACGATGAGAATGAACGCCATCGCGGCGGGATGCTAGCGGCCGCGTGCGGCTCGGGCGGGCGCGGTCAGCCGGGGCCAGGGCCGGCGTCCGGCCGGTCTTCCCGGGCAGGGGCGGTGAGGATCACCGGGCAGTGGGCGTTGGCAAGCACGAACCGGGTTGTGGCCCCGACGAACCGGTCGCTCGGCGCTCCCCCGAGGCGTGCCCCGCCACCGATCCGTGACGGCTCCTCGGCCGCCATGACGATCGCCTGGACGCCCCGCCGGCGAGCCTCGGCCACGATGCCCTCACCGGTCCTCCGGGTCCTCACCTTTGCCGTTGCGACCTGAACCCCCTCGTACTCCTCCCCCACCCTCCGTGCGTGCTCGAGCGAGCCCCGCGCCCTGTCGAGCTCGCCGTCCGGCAGGCGCGCGTCGATAGGAAGCGACATGGGGACCTCGAAGAACCACACCGCCTCGATCTGCGAAGGCTCGCTGCTGTCGCCTTCGGCGCCCTCCTCCGAGGCGAGCCGGCCGGCGGTCTGCATGATGTCGTCGTCGAGCGGGGTCCCGGTGACGGGCACGAAAATCGCCCCGTACTGGGCCTCCTCCGGCTCACCCATCAGGGCCTCCCGTGGAACCTCGACTCTCCGGAGGACCGGCTTCCCTGACGACCTGCGGTAGACGACGTAGAAGGCAATGCCTCCCAGCATCCAGACGGTCCCAACGAGCCGCGCGCCGGGGTGCGTAATGACGACGCTCAACCAGACGGCCGCACTCAGTGCGGCGCCGAGAACGGCAGGCAGTGGAACGGTTCCGCCCCCAAGCCGGATGCCGAATGGCACCGAGTACGGGCGCTCAGCGTCGGGGCTGCGGAACCGAAGCCGGATCACTGAGACGTGGGCAAGCGTCAGGCCCAGGAGCGCCCCGAAGGCGTATAGCCCGAGCAGGAACTCGAGGTCGCGGGTGAAGGCCAGCGCGCCGGCGGCGACGCTCGCGGTGACGATCAGGACCCAGGGAGTAAACCGGACCGGGTCGAGGCGCCCGAGCACCCTCGGGATCTGGCGGTTGGTCGAGAGGGAGTACGAAAGCCGCGAGAGGCCGAGCATCGCTGAATTCGAGCCTGCCACCAGTGTGAATATGGCCACACCGGCGATCAGGTAGCTGAAGAGTTCCCGCACCCACTCCTGTCCGAACCCTTCGGCGATGCCGATCATCGGCGTCTCCTGGAAGGTGGAAGCGAGCGGCGTTACGCCGTCGACCACCGGCTGGGCGCTCAAGGCAACGAGGGCAATGCCACCGTAGATCACCATCACCAGCAGGGACGAGCCGCTCACCAGGCGCCGGATCCCCGGCCCGTCTACGGAAGCTTCACCGGCCACCCCGGCCGCGGATTCAAACCCCGTCGCCACGACGCTCGCGATCCCGAGCGCGACGATGAAGTTCCCGACCGTCGGGGTGCGCCCAAAGTCAAGGCCGGCGGTGAGGAGCTCCGGGTCAAAGATCAGGACCATGCCGAGCACGACCAGCACCACCTGGAGGGCCACATCAGCGGCGACGAGCAGCCCGATCCGGCGGGATCGCGAAGCCGGGAAGCCCCGGACATTTCTAAGCGCGACGTAGGCGAGAATCGCCGCGATGATGAGGAGCTCGACCGTCCCCTCCCCCAGCGGCGCCCAGAATACGCCCATGTAGCTGGTCGCGGAGAAGACCGTCGCGGCGATGAGGATCACGTAGTCGAGCATCACCGCCCAGCCGCCGACGAAGCTCCAGAGCTCATCGAAGGCATGGCGAGCAAATGCCGTCACGCCCCCGCTGCGGAGGAGCGTCACACCCTCCATGTAGGTCATGGCGGCCAGCAGGTACATGATCCCCGCGACCACGAAGACGAGCGGCGTCAGGCCGAGCGCGTAACCGGCGACGACGCCGAGGACGAAGTAGATCGCGCCGGCGAGGATCGTGTACAGGACGCTGAAGAGGACCGGGGAACCCACGGTCCTCGCGACGAAGTGCGCCGTTCTCTGGTGACCGTCGGCCGGCACCTGCAGTTCGTCGCTCAACGCATCCTCCAGGCGAGCCACAGGCGCGCGGCACCGGCAGCTACGAACAGTGCCCCGAGAACGGTCCCCAGCGAAAAGGCGTTCCCTCCGGACGAGAACGTCCGGGCCAGCATGACCACGCCGATGACGAGGAGCAGGCCGGAGAGCAGGAAGGTCGTTACTCCCGACCTGCCGGTGCCACCGCTCATGACCGGGCCCCCGAACGCCTGGCCGAGACGGCGGGATCGCTCTGGATGATTACCCGGCACGGCCGCTTTTCCAGCACGGTTTCGAGGGTCTTTCCGAAGAGCGAGCCGGCCTGTCGGGGCGGAAGCGCCATAACGATTGCCTGGGCGTTGATCTCGGCGGCCTCCTTGGCGATGAGGTTTCCCGCCTGCCCCGGCCGCACCTTCTCCCAGTGCCCGTCCACGCGGCTGCCTCCCTGCATGCAAGCCTGCTCGATTACCGCCTGTGCGGCAGCCTCCCGCTCCGGCATCGCGGCATCGATCGGGAGGGCGCTGGGCACCGTTATCGGCACCAGGACATGGACCCCGTGGCGGCGACGGGCGGCCATCTTGACGGCGGTGGCGACAGCCCCTGGTGAGTAATCGCGAGGCTCGAGGGCGACCAGGACCGACTCGTATTCGGCTTCCGTCTCGGTAGCCGGGACCGGAAGGTCGACCTTCTCCTCGGCCAGCAGCCCGAGGCCCTGGCTCCGGCGATAGAGGACGTACGTGACGACACCGGCGAGGAGCCAGCCACTGCCTGCCGCCAGCACCGAGAGGTTGAGCACGCTGACAACGATCAGCGCGAGGCCGGTCCCGATCCCGCCAAGGACCGCAAAGACCGGGAGAGACCAACCCTTCAACTGGATATTCCCGGGCCCCCGGTAAGGGCGCTCGGCATCGGGCCGGGCGTACCTCAGGCGCACCACCGCTGCATGGGCGATCGTGAACGAGAGCATCGCGCCGAACGCGTACATGCTCCCGAGAAACTCAGCCTGGCCGGAAGTGATGGCCAGGCAGGCAACGGCGCTGAAGATGAGTATCCCGATCCACGGCGTGCCAAACCTCGGGTGGAGACGACGCAGGCCGTCCGGCAGCTGGCGGTGAATCCCCATCGAGTAGACGAGGCGCGATACGCCGATGATCCCGGCGTTGGCTGCGATGAGCAGGATCGTCGCGGCGAGCACGGCAACGTAGACCTCCGCCCCGGCCTGGAGGGGTCCGAGGTCGATCTCCTTGACCACCCCGAGTACCGGATCCCCGGCGAAGCCGCCTTCGTCTTCGGGGAGTCCAAGGAGCGTCTGGTAGGAGCCGTCGGGCTGCTTGGTGACCGGGAGCGCCGACAGCGCGACCGCCGGTAGCAGTGCGTAAATGGCGAAGACGGCGATGACGACACGGTTGATCGCCTTGGGCACCGTCACCGCTTCATCCTTGGCCTCTTCGGCCATGTTCGAGATCGTCTCAATCCCGGTGTAGGCGATCATCCCGAGGGGAATCGCCAGCAGGAACTGCGACCAGGTCGGCGCGATGCCGAACTGGACGTTGGAGATCAGCACGTCGGGCGAGAAGACCAGCACGAGACCAAGGACGACGAGCAGCAGCTGCGTCGCGAAGTCAACCAGTGCGAGAGTGATATTGACCCCGGTCGACTCCTGGGTCCCGAAAACGTTGATCGCCGCCAGTACCGCGACGATGACGATCGCCGCGATGATGTCCGCCGGCGCGCTGCGCAGAGGTTCCCAGAAGATCGCGCCCAGGTAATGCGGCACGAAGTAGGCCGAGAT
>JBBASZ010000001.1:195899-225467 GCA_040398965.1 Solirubrobacteraceae bacterium
TAGGCGGTCGAGAAGAGCGCGTTGACCCCGAGAACCCTCTGGAGACCGAAGAGTCGGCGCTTGGCCATTCAGTTTCCGCCCTGGCTGGTCACCAGAGGCCGATTCTATGGGCGGGTGCGGGTGCCACGGCCCGGTGAGAGCCGCCGTTCAGCAACCCGGCGACGTGGCTAAGCGGAGCCAAGTGCGTCGAGCGATTCGCCGATTGCCTCGGCGGCGCCTTCGATCTGCGCCTCGGTGGCGACCAGCGGCGGCGAGAGCGCGACGGCGTCTCCGAGCGGCCGCACGAGCACCCCGCGCTCCTTGACCCCGGCGAAGAGGCTGAACTGGAGCCCGGGGCGCTCGGCGAGCACTTCCGGCTCGATCGCCACCGCCGCCAGGGCACCTACCCCGGTTCGGACCTCGCCCACCAGCGGGTGTTCGGCCAGCGGCTCCAGGGCACGCGCAAGCTCGTCCTCCATCTCCCGCCCGCGGGCCAGCAGGTCCTCGCGCTCGATCACGTCAAGGTTGGCGATCGCCGCGGCACAGCAGGTCGGATGGCCGGAGTAGGTCTGTCCGTGACGGAACCAGGCGCCCTCGCCCTCCCAGAACGGCTCGGCGACCCGCCCGCCGACGACGACGCCCCCGAGAGGCAGGTAACCGCTCGTGACGCCCTTGGCGAATGTGATCATGTCGGGGCGCAGGTCGAAGCGGTCGACTCCCCACCAGGTGCCAAGCCTCCCGAACGCGGCGATCACACAGTCGGCGATAAAGAGCGCGCCGTGCCGGCGACAGAGCTCGGCGAGCCCCTGGAGGTAGTTCGGAGGAACGCGATGGACGCCGCCGGCGCCGATTACCGGCTCGGCGAACACAGCTGCCACGCGGCCGGGCCCGACCCGCTCAAACTCGGCCTCGAGCTCCTCGAGCGAGTCCCAGGCGACGTGCGTCGTCTGTGGATCCATCGGGCCCATACCGTCCTGGTTGACAGCGATGCCCCCAATCGCGGTGCCAAGCCCATGGGTGCCGTGGTAGCCCTGGGTACGCCCGATTATGTGCTGGCGCTCGGGCTGCCCAATCGCGTTGAAGTAGCGCCGGGCAAGCTTCGCGGCGGTGTCGATGGCGTCGCCCCCGCCGAGGACCAGGAAGACCCTCGGGTCGTCAACAACGGGTTCGGCGTAGGCGGCAAGCCGGTCGGAGAGCTCCATCGCCGGGCGGTTGGAGAAGGCGCTGAAGGTCTGATAAGTCGCCAGCTGTCCCATCTGGGCGGCCACCGCCTCGGCGATCTCCGCGCGGCCGTGGCCTGCGTTCACGCACCACAGGCTCGCCGTGCCGTCGAAGTACTCGTTCCCCCCTGCGTCCCAGACCGTGGCACCTTCGCCCCGCTCGATCACGAACTCGTGGCCCGAGACCTGGGCCATGTCCGCGAACGGGTGCCAGAAGCGGCTCGACGTGCTCAACGCTCCAGCGCCCCTGGCCTGACGCCGATCAGGTGATCAGCGGAATGATCAGGATGGCGACGATATTGGCCACCTTGATCATCGGGTTGATCGCCGGCCCGGCGGTGTCCTTGAACGGGTCACCGACGGTGTCGCCGGTCACCGAGGCAGCGTGGGCCTCAGATCCCTTGCCGCCGAAAGCGCCGTCCTCGATCAGCTTCTTGGCGTTGTCCCAGGCGCCTCCGCCCGCAGTCATCATCACGGCGAAGAAGAAGCCGACGACGATCACGCCAATCAGCAGGCCGCCGAGCGCGGCTATCGAGAGCAGCCCGACGACCGTCGTCAGGACGATCGGGATCAGCGAAGGAATGATCATCTCCTTCTGGGCCGCGGCGGTAACGATCGCCACGCAGGTCGCGTAGTCCGGCTCGTCGGTGCCGTCCATGATCCCCGGCTTCTCGCGGAACTGGCGCCTAACCTCCTCTACGACCTTGCCTCCGGCCCGGCCGACGGCCTCCATCGAGAGCGCGGCGAAGAGCGTCACCATCAGGCCGCCAATCAGGAGGCCCATAAGGATCGCCGGGTCGTCGATCGGGAACTCGGTCTCGAAGCCGTCCATCGCCAGCTCCTCCTTGAAGCCGGCGAAGAGCACGATGGCCGCCAGCACGGCGGAGCCGATCGCGTAACCCTTGGTGACCGCCTTGGTGGTGTTGCCGACCGCGTCGAGCGGGTCGGTGACGTTGCGAACCTCCTCGGGCATGTCGGCCATCTCGGCGATGCCACCGGCGTTGTCGGTGATCGGGCCGAATGCGTCAAGAGCGACGATCAGGCCGGTAAGCGACAGCTGGCCCATGACGGCCACGCCGATTCCGTAGATGCCCTGCACCCCGCCGCCGGCGAGCTTCCAGGAAGCCAGGATCCCGAGCACCAGGACCAGCGCCGGGAGCGCGGTTGCCTGGAGGCCCTGGGCCAGCCCGGAGATGATGTTGGTTGCGTGGCCGGTCTGGCTGGCATCGGCGGTCTTGCGGACCGGGCCGAAGCGTGTCGAGGTGTAGTAGTCGGTCAGCAGGAAGAGGAACGCGGTGACGACGATGCCGACGATCGCGCAGAGGTAGAGCTCAAGCACGCTCGGAGCCTGGACGGCACCCGAAACCTCGCTGAGGGTGATGCCGTCCATCATCCAGGCGGTTACCGGGTAGAAAGCCGCGGCGGCAATCAGGCCGGAGACGATGAGCCCCTGGTAGAGCGCACGCTCGACATTGCCCTTCTTCGAACGGACGGCGAATGTGCCGATAATCGAAGCGATGATCGCCACAGCGCCAAGGACGAGCGGGTAGAGCGCCACGGCGGTCTGCTGGGAGAAGGTCAGGACGCCGAGGAGCATCACGGCGACCGCGGTGACCGCGTAGGTCTCGAAGAGGTCGGCAGCCATACCTGCGCAGTCCCCGACGTTGTCGCCGACGTTGTCGGCGATGACCGCGGGGTTGCGCGGGTCGTCCTCGGGGATGCCGGCTTCGACCTTGCCGACAAGGTCGGCTCCGACGTCGGCGGCCTTGGTGAAAATGCCGCCGCCGAGCCGGGCGAAGACGGAGATGAGCGAGCCGCCGAAGCCGAGGCCGATCAGGGCGATGACGGCCTCCTTCGGGGTCTCGTCGAAGAACGCGGTGAGGACGCCGTAGTAGCCGGCAACCCCGAGGAGTGCGAGACCGACGACGAGCATTCCGGTGATGGCACCGCCGCGGAAAGCGACGCCGAGCGCCGGGCCGATTCCGCCGCGAGCCGACTCGGCCACGCGAGCGTTGGCGCGGACCGAGACGTTCATGCCGATGTAGCCGGCTGCGCCGGAGAGGACACCGCCGATGATGAAACCGATGGCCACCGCGAGGTCCTGGATGAAGAGAAGAGCGACGAAGAGGACGACTCCGACCGCGGCGATCACCAGGTACTGGCGGTTCAGGTAGGCGCGCGCACCGGCCTGGACGGCGGCCGAGATGCGCTGCATCTCGGCGTTACCCGGGGAGAGGGCCAGGAGCCGCTGGGTGGTGACGATGCCGTAACCGACGGCGAGGAGGGAACAGGCGACCGCGATGAGAACACCGTGGTCAATAAAGAATGCGGACAAGGGACTAATGCCTCCGGGTTTCAGGTGGTTGGCCGCCCGCTTGGGGGCGGCACTGGCGGCAGCGCCGAGGTGGCGCTGCGCCAAGCGGCGGCGATGTTATCGGTTCGCCCGGGCCACCGGCGCTCCGGTCGACCCGGGAACTGGACCAGGTGGTCAGCGACCCGGTACCCAGAGACCGCTCGAGCCGTCCTTCGGGGGCTCTTCGCCACCGGGGCTCTCGCCTGCCCCGGGGGGCGGCGCCTGCCCCTCAGCGGCCGGGGCACCGGGCCCGGCGGCCTCCTCGCCGGCCTCCCCTTCCTCACCGGCCAGCCGGGCGTAGGCGACCTGGAGCTGTGACAGCGCGTCCTTGATCTGCGGTGCGTTCTCGCCGAGGGCGGGCTCGATCAGCGGCAGCAGCCTGCGAACGCTCTCCACCGCCAGCGCGACCTGGCCGGCGTCGGCTTCGTCCTCGGAACCCGGGAGCAACCCGGCCTTGCGCGCACCGAGGTTGAGCAGGGAGACGACGGTCTGGGCGACAACTTCCTCGACGCGCAGCGCCTTCAGTTCGGCCTCGTAGGCCGCCCGCAACTCCTCCTCGGTCGGCGGCCTGTCGCCGCCGGGGACCTCTTCCTGCGGGACGTCGCCCTCCGGAGCGGACGCCGGCGCCTCGTTCTCCTGCTGCTCTTCCGGTTCCTCGGTCACTCGGATACCCCCAGCGCTCCTGCGCCGTAGCTTTCGCCCGTCAGGGCCACGGTTGAAGCGTAGACGTCCGGGAGCGATGCCCCCGAAGCGAGCTGGTCCAGCTGGCGCCTCGCGCCGGTCTTCTCCGGGAGGGCCGAGTCGATGGCAAGCTCGCCACGAAGCTCCCCGGTCCACTCCTGCAGCTGCGAAATCGCCTCCCGGGCCGGGATCGCCTCAAGCGCCTCGAGGTCGATCAACTCCCCCTCGCTGCCCCATCGAATCGCCCGCCAGAGGTTCTCCTCGACCAGGCGCGGGGGAACGTCCTGCGTCGGAAGCCCCTCGTCCTCGTCGCGGGCCGCCTGCAGCACGCAGGCCACGATCAGGCCGGCCAGCGCCTCCGATTCCCCGGCGGTCATCTGGGCATCGCAGATCCGCACCTCTACGGTGCCGAACACCAGGTGCGGCCTGATCGACCACCAGACCTGCGTCGCCTCGACGATCGAGCCCGTGGAGATGAGCATCTCGAGGTAGCTGCGATATGCCTTCCATGAACCGAAGGCATCCGGGATGCCGCAGCGGGGGAACGATCGCGTGAAGGTCTGCGTGCGGGCGGAGCGCAGGCCGCTGTCGGCCCCCTCGAGGAACGGCGAGTTGACGCTTGCCGCCAGGAGCGTCGGCAGGACGGGCCGCAGCCGGTCGCAGACCCGGACCGCGCGATCGGCCCCGCGCACACCTACGTGCACATGGAGGGCGAAGGTGTTGTTGCGCCGCGCCACGTACTGAAGCTCTTCGGTGACCCGCCGGTAGTGCTCGGTGTCGATGAAGACCTGCTCGCGGTAGTCGGCCCAGGGATGGGTGCCGGTGGAACCGAGCCGGTAGCCCAGGCGCCGCGCAAGGGCAAAGAGCGCCTCCCGCGCCCGACGCTGGTCGGCGATGGCGTCCTGGAAGTCGGCGCCGGCCTTCGACTTGATCTCCACCTCGGAGGTGATCAGCTCGCCGGCGACGCGCTCCCCCAGGAGGTCGTCGGCAAGCGCGGCTTCGAAAAGCTCGTCGAAAGCGGGGACCAGGTCCAGGCTTTCCGGGTCGAGGATCGCGAACTCCTCCTCAATTCCCACTGTTCCGTCGGTGGTCTGGAGAAAGCCCTCCTCAGCCACCTCGAGGTCGAGTGCGCTCACGGGCCGGTTCAGGAGAGGTAGAAGTAGAGGGCGTGAAGCAGGTCGATCGCCGGGCTCGACGTGTGCACCGTGACGTCGGGCGGCACCTGCAGCAGCCCCTCCGAGTAGTTGAAGATGATCCTGACTCCGGCGGCAACCAGCATGTCGGCCAGGGGCTGGGCGGCATCGGCCGGGACAGCGAGCACCGCCACCACAAGCCCGTCCTCCTCCACCACCTCGTCGAGCTCATCCAGCGGCCTGACAATGAGTCCGCCGACGCTGGTCCCGACCTTCCTCGGGTCGGCGTCGAAGACCGCGACGACGTCGAAGCCGTGGTCGGCAAAGATGTCCGAGGAGGCGATTGCCTTGCCCAGCCGACCGGCGCCAAAGAGCGCGATGTTGTGCTGGCCGGCGGTCTGCAGGATCGTGCGGATCTCCCCGATCAGGCCGTCGACGTTGTAACCGACCCCCCGCTTTCCGAAACGGCCGAAGCCGGAGAGGTCGCGACGGATCTGCGTCGGGTTGACGTGCGTGTACTCGGAGAGCTCCCGGGAAGAGATCGTCTCCTTGCCCATCTTGCGTGCCTGGGTGAGGACCTGCAGGTAGCGGGAAAGGCGTGCGGCCACGCCCAGTGAGAGCCGCGGCGCCTGGGGGTCGTCGGGTGCGGGTATCTCGGTCTCCGGCACGCTCACCCTGCCGATGCTACCGGCCGGTGGGCCGGTCGAGCCGGTGCAGCAGGTCCCCGGTGTCCACGTGAAAGTCGTAGAGCTCGACACCGTCCAGCGCCACCACCGGGATCCGCTCCAGGTACCGGACAAGGAGGGCCTCATCGGCTTCGATGTCAACGGTTTCGATCTCCAGGTCCGGGCGCTCAAGTCCCCGGAGTTCTTCCAGCGCCAGATCACAGAGGTGGCAGCCGGCCCGGGTGTACACGGTTACGAGGTGGCTCAAGCGGAAGGCCTCGACGTGGTGTACGGCTCCATCCCGGCGGCCTCTCCCTGATCGAGCGGATCAAGCTCGAGCGCGGCCACGCCGATCATGGCCGCGTTGTCGGTGCAGAGGGCCATCTCCGGGGCGTGCCACTCCATACCGAGGCCGGCAACCCTCTCCCGCAGAATCCCGTTGGCGGCCACGCCCCCGCCTATCGCGACGCGCTCAACGCCACACTCCCCGACCGCCTTCGCGACACGTGACACGAGTGCCGTGACGATGGCCTCCTGGTAGGAGGCCGCGAGGTCGGCCGCTCGATCGGCCGTTCCCCGTGGCCCCAGGTCGCGCGTGGCATAGAGGAGGGCCGTCTTGAGACCTGAGAAGGAGAACTCGAGGCCGTCGAGCCGGTCGGCCACCGGGAAATCGAAAGCGTGGGGGTCGCCGTCGCGGGCAAGCTTCTCGAGCGCCGGCCCCCCCGGGAAACCGAGCCCCAGCATTCGCGCCCCCTTGTCGAAGGCCTCGCCGGCGGCATCGTCGATCGTCTGTCCGAGCAGCTCATAGCCGCGACGCGACCGGACGTGCGCGAGCATCGTATGGCCGCCGCTGGCCACCAGCGCCACGAAGGGAGGCTCGAAAGGTTCCGGCGCCACGAAGTTGGCCGACACGTGACCCTGGAGGTGGTCCACACCGTAGAGCGGCAGGCCCGTTGAAAGCGCGATTCCCTTGGCCGCCGAAACCCCTACCAGGAGCGCTCCGGCGAGCCCCGGACCCTGGGTCACCGCCACCCCCTCGACTGCGTCGAGCCCGACACCCGCACGGGCCAGCGCATCGTCGACGACGGCGCCGACGAGCTCGAGGTGGCGCCGGGAGGCGATCTCCGGCACCACGCCGCCGTAGGCGTCATGGATCCCCTGCGAGGAGATGACGTTCGAGAGGATCCGTCCGTCGGGCCCTACGACCGCGGCGCAGGTGTCGTCGCAGCTGGTCTCCAGGGCCAGCAGCGGTCCGCTCACGAGAGGCTCACCGGCCCGGCGGCAGGCACATCGTCCAGGCTCCCCCGGAGTGTCGCCGGGGTACGCCACATGATCAGGGCGTCCTCGCCGTTGTCGTGGTAGTAGGACTTTCGCCTTCCGACGGAGAGGAACCCGTAACGCTCGTACAGGGCGATTGCGGACGCATTCGAGGGCCGGACCTCGAGAGTGAGGCGCGCCTCCTCTCCGAGCTCTCCGAGCAGCTCCTCGATGAGGGCCGCGGCATGACCCCTCCGGCGCCGGCGCGGGTCCACCGAAACGTTCATGAGGTGCCACACGTCCTCAAACCGCGAGCAGACGAGGTAGCCGGCAAGCCCATCTTCGTCTTCAAGCGCCAGGCAGATCCCGGCCGGCTTGCTGAGTTCGAGGACGAACATGGCCAGCGACCAGGGAGTCGGAAAGCACTGGCGCTCGATCCCGATCACCTCCGGCAGGTCGGCGTAGACGAGTCGCCTGATGGTGGTGCTCGGGCTGTCCATTTCAGTTCGCGCGGGGCCTGGCGTCCGGTTCGCGGAGGTACTCCGGGAGCAGCGGCCCGGAGACGGGCCCTCCCACGAGTGCCAGTTCGCAGAGCGCGGCTCCGTCGATCAGGTTAAGCGCCTCCTTCCCGTCGGGACGCACTACTCCTGCCGAGCGCAGTGCATCCTCAAAGCCCTCCGGAACCTCTCCGACGGCCGTCCAGTCCTCCGGCACGGCTTCGAAGAGATCCTCGATCTCCTCCGGCCCGACCACCCGGGGAGCGAAGGCGATGTCGCCGCCGGGGCCCCAGCCGGCGGCGAAGAGCTGTCCCCGCCGGGCGTCGATGAGGGCACAGACCGACCGTGAGGGCCAGAACCGGCGCGCCGGAAGCGACAGGGCCTCAAGCGAGCCGACCGGAACCACCTCAGCTGCGTTGGCTCTCCTCAGCCCTTCGGCGGTTGCCGCAGCGATCCGCAGCCCCGTAAACGTGCCGGGCCCGACCCCGACACCGATGCGGTCGACCGACTCCCAGAGCAGACCGAGATCGTCGAGGAGACCACGCAGGGCACCCAGGAGCTGCGTCGAGTGAGCCGGATGGCTGTCCGGAGGCGGGTCGAGCCGCAGCGAACTCACGCTGCCTCCGGCCTCCACCGCCACCACCGTGGCGGGGGTCGAGGTGTCGAACGCGACAAGGGTCACGGTCTTTCCCTACGCGTGACCAGGATCCGGCGCTGGTCCTGGCCGGCATGCTCGAGCTCCACGACCCAGGCCGGATCCCACCCGGTACCTGCGGGAGCCTCGCTTGCCCACTCCACAAAGGTGACGCGCTCCGGCGAAGCCTCGTCGACAAAGAGCGACGGGTCCTCTTCTCCTCCCCCGATCCTCTGGAAATCGAGGTGTGAGACCGGGAGGCGCCCACCCTCATATCGCTGGGCCAGCGTGAAGCTGGGGCTGGTGACCGGTGAGGTCACGCCCAGGGTCCGGCATGCCGCCCTGACGAAGGTCGTCTTCCCCGAACCAACTTCGCCGGCGAGGAAGACGACATCTCCCGGTTGGAGCCGCCCGGCAAGGTCCGCCGCGAGGGCGGCGGTCTCCTCGGGCCCGGCCGTCAGACGAGACTCAGAGCCGTTCACCTGGGAGCCGACGCAGCGCGATACCGCCGGCCAGCAGCAGGAGGCCGGCTCCGGCAAGGAGCGGGAGCTCGGCACCGGTACGCGCAAGCTCCGAAGGAAGTCCGTCGACGTCGGCCTCCGCGGACCCGGCGACGCCGGCCTCCCCGGCACCGACCGCGCTGCCGCTCGACTGTCCGCTGCCGCCGCTTCCGGAACCGGACCCGCCGCCGGTCAGCCCGTTCAGGGGATCCACGTACTGGTCGTCACCGGCGCTCTGGGCGATCGCGACACCGGGAGCGAGAGCCAGCAGGGCGATTACCGGGATTGTGGCGAGCAGGCGGCGCACCCCCCAAGCGTAGTGAACGAAAGCCGCCAGGGCGAAGGTTTGGGGCCCGCGCTCCGCTAGCGTCGCGCCCCGTGACGAGAAAGCCCGAGACCCCCGGAGGCCCCTCGCGGCTCGACCGGGCCAGGGAGTCGGACACCGTAAGGGCCGCCGGTGTTGCCTCGGCCCAGCTGATCGCCAACGTTCTCGCGCTCTTCACGACCATTGCGCTCGCCCGCGCCCTCGGCACCGCCGACTACGGCGAGCTGGCACGGATGGTCTCCGTAGTGACGATCCTCATCGTCCCGGCGACAGCGCTCCAGGTTGCCGCCGCGAGGGACACGACCCTCGGCCGGCTTGGCCGCGGGGGGCAGGCCGCCGCCTCCCTGAACCACTGGATCATCCGTGTCCTCTTCCTGACCGCCGCGACCTTCCTGGTCTGCGCGCTGCTGCGCAACCAGATCGCTTCACTGCTGCAGGTCTCCCAGCCGTGGGGGGCAGCGCTCGTTCTTCCCGCCGGCGTCTTCTGGATCGCACTGGCGCTGCAGCGCGGCGTCCTCCTGGGTGTTGGGGGCTACCGGAGTGTCGGCGTGAGCCTCGTGGCCGAGCAGGGCTTTCGCCTGCTCTTCGGGCTCATCGCCGCGCTGGCCGGGGCCGGCGTCGGAACCATCTTCTTCTGCTCGGTTCCCCTGGCCACCGTCCCCGCGATCCTCCTTACCGGCTACCTCGCCAGGCGCAAGCTGGGTCACTCGGACCATGAGCCCGCCCGAAGCAGGCTTCGCGAACTGGCGGTGCGCAACCCCGTCCCGATGGCCGGCCTGACGCTCTTTGCCGTCCTCCAGAACGCGGACGTGATCGCCGTCGGCCACTACTTCGACTCAGACCTCTCCGGCGCCTACGCGCAGGCCGCGGTTGCCGCCAAGGGGGTGATCTGGGTGGCCGTCGGCCTTGGTCTCTACCTCCTTCCGGAGGCGGCGAGGCAGGCTTCTCTCGGGATTGACGCACGAGCGCTGCTCGGCAAGACATCCGGCCTCCTCGCCCTGATCGCAGTTCCGGTGCTGGCCGCCTTCTTCCTGGTTCCGGGCACCATCCTCGACCTGGTGTTCGGCGACAAGGCGACCCTGGCTGAGAGCGCCCTCCCCTGGCTCGCGACGGCCATGACCTTCCTTGCCGCCGGATACCTGGCGATCCAGTTCCTGCTCGCCCTCGGCCGCAGGAGCTTCCTGGCAGCGCTCGCCCTCGCCGCCGTTGCCGTCCCTGCGGTGGTTGCTCTCAGGGACACGAGCCTCGAGTCGGTCGCTCTCGGCCTCCTCGTCCTCGACGGCCTCCTGGCATGCGCGCTCTTCGCGGCAGCGCTTATGGGCAAGGTCGACCGCAACCGCGCGATCGACGCCGACGAGGCCGAGGCGCTTGCTGTGGCCGAAGCGAGCGCAACCGCCGAGGCAGCGATTCCCTAGAAGGCGCTACCGGCAGGCCTGGCCCCCCGACGGGCGGAGAGCCGCGCGGCCCAGCGTCGGCCGAGGGCGATTCCCGGGGCCTCGATCAGCCGGTAGCTGATCGCCGCCGCGACCACAGAGCAGGCAAAGGACGCGGCCGCCACTGCGACCCACCCGAGGTCGTGGAGCCAGCCGACCCGGTCGAGCGTGATGATGAACGCCAGGTGGTAGAGGTAGAAGGAGTAGGAGACGAGCCCGAGGAGGAGGAGCGGACGCCATCCCAGGGCCTTCCTCGTCCACCCGCCCATCGAGGCCCCGAAGACCGCGGGTGCGAGCACGCAGACTCCGATCAGCCCCTTGATGACGTGCCTGAATATGCCCGCGTCCGACCAGCTCTCGCCGAGCCCCACCGGCCCGATCCGCAGGCCCAGGAGCGCGTAAAGGCCAAGGCCGATTGCAACCCACGCCCATGGCCGTCTCTCGAGGGCGGCGAAGGGCTGCGGGAGCTTCATTCCGGCGGAGGCGGCAGCGCTGATCACGGCCAGGGCCATGCCCAGCGCAAACTGGTCGGCGAAAGCCGGAAGCGAGATCTGTGCCGCCAGGTACCCGCGGTCCCCGGGCGTGAAGGCCGGTGCGACGAGGAGCTGCCAGAGGAACGAGAAAGCAAAGAGCCCGGCAAGGACGATCAGCTCCCAGCGCACGAGCTCCCCGCGGCTGCGCGCGGGCAGCCGCCGCGCGCCGATAGCCCAGAAGACGAGGGCGGCGTAGAAGGTGACCTCGATGCAGAGCGTCCACGCCTGCCCGATGCCCCCAACGACCGTGTTCAGGTCGTAGATCTGCAGGAAGCCGAAGTAGGTGACGATCCCGCTCGGGGTGAAGACCTCCGACTCGATCCCAAGCATCACCGTGACGATCGGCAGCGCGACCCAGTAGGCGGGCACGATCCTCATCACGCGGCGGGCGGCGTAGGGAGCGGTCGCCGGCCGAATCAGCCTGTCGAGGCGCGCAGCGACAAACGGGCGGTATAGGAGGAACCCGGAGACCACGAAGAAGATCGGCACCCCGACGTTCAGGTTCCCGAGGTACCGGGAGAGCGTGTCCTGCGTCAGCAGCCCGAGATGGAAGGCGACGTGAAAAAAGAAGATCGTGAGGGCGGCGATCGCCCGAACCCCGTCGACCAGGGGAAACCTGGCGTGGCTCGCGACGACCGGGCGCGGCTCGGGGCTCACGGCCCCCACCCCCCGGGCGGCTCGCGGACCTCCCAGACCCTCGCGCAGCCAAACTTCCGGGGGGGACCGGTTACGGCCCCCGCGAGGTCCGCGTCGAGAGGCTCCGTGAAGCGACAGCTGGCGAAGATGAACCGGGCGCCCGTAGCTGCCACGAAAGGTCCCGCCTCGCCAGGCTCCAGCTCGCCGGCGACGAGAGCGTCGGCGCCAAGCGCCCTGAGCCCCTGGTCGGGCGTCCAGGACCCCGCCCCCGTCCACACCTCGCGGCCGGTGTAGGCAGGGATGTAGGAGCCATCGATGTTGGAGGCGAGGATCCCGCCGGGCCCGGGCTGAGCCTCCATCCACCGCAGGGCATCCCGGTCGCCGGGCTCCAGGAAGAAGGCCTGCCGCCCGGCATTCACGGCGCCCCTGAGCTCGTCGGCCCGGTAGAGGGTTCCGGGCACCGCCAGGACGAAGACCACTGCCGCCGCTCCCCACAGAGGCAGCGGCCTCTCTCCCAGCCATCCGCGCACCGCGAGCACCGCCAGGACGGCCAGAGGAAGCGCAAGGCCCTGGAAGGCGTGGAAGGGGAATGTCCCGACCGGCAGGTAGAAGACCGCCAGCCCGGCGAGCGGCCAGACGCGAAGCATCCAGTCACCAAGGTTCCGGGGCCTCTGCCGGTAGGCGAAGAGCGCCGGGAGTGCCAGCGGCGCGATGCCCACAAGCGTCACCCACAGCGGCCAGCGCCCGAAGCTGTTGACCTCTCCCGCGAGTCTCCACGACGGGTCGAGCTTCGAAAGCGCCCAGTAGTAGATGAGCGGCAGCGCCGTGGCCAGTGCGACGACGGTGACCTGCACCGCTGCCTGCCAGACCTCCTGGCGACGGTCCGGGCGGATGAGGACGAAGAGCGGTACTGCGACGCAGAGGATGATCAGGTAGGTCGCGCCCTGCCACGGCTGGAGCCAGGAGACGACGAGACCGATCCCCGCGGCCGCGATCAGGAAGCGTGTTCCAGAACCCCGGCGCGCCCGCTCAAAGGCGAGCAGGCCCAGCGGCATCAGCCCGACCCCTATTGCGGTGAACAGGTAGCCCCAGAGGTAGGTGCCGGTCCAGAGTTCGCCCCCGACGAAGTCGAGGTCGAACTTGACCTCCGAGGCCGGGTCGACGCTCCACCCGACCGCTGCGGCGACCGGCGTGGCGAGGAAGAGGGCCAGGATGACCGCCGTTCGCCGGTCGCGCTCGCGCACCAGGAAGCGTCCGGCAAAGTAGAAGGAGCCGAAGAAGAGTGCGGCGACCGCCACCGGCTTCCAGAGTTGGTAAGCCAGGACTACGCCTGCGCCGGCCCGGTGGGCGAGCCCCGAGATGAGCAGCCCGGGATGCACGAAGCTGTGTGGCCCCGGGGCCAGGTCGTAAAGGTTCGCAGCCGCCCCGTACTCACCGCTCTGGCGCAGCCAGTTGACGTACTGCATCGGGTCGGTGACGAGGTAGCCGTCGGCGCCGGTGATCACGCCCCCCTGAACGATCGTCCGGACGACGAGCCCGGTGAGGGGCGCAACGGCAAGCAGGAACAGGGCCGCGAGAACGACCCAGTCCCACCCGCGCATACGCGGGCGCCCCGGCGGAGCCTCGGGTGCCGCCGAGGCAATCACTGCGAGCCTCCCGGTGACCTGCCTCGCTCGGCCTCCCGCCTTATCTGCCCCCGGGCTTGGACGAGTTCGGCCATGACCGGGACGAAGACCCGTGCCATGTCGAGCCGCGAGCCCTCCCTGTCGCTCCAGTTAATGCCGGTCTCACAGACCCGGTAACCGAGAGCCCGGGCCAGGCCTATCGCCTCGGCGTCGTAGGTCCACCCATCGAGCGTAATGCGGGAGAAGACGTCCTGCGCAGCATCGCCCCGCCAGAGCTTGAAGCCGCAGAAGAGGTCGCGCGTCGGCTCCCACAGGATCGCGCGGCAGCACTGCTGGAAACCCCGCCCGACGACACGACGGCTCAGCGGCTGGCGCATCCCGAGCGCGGCCCCCGGCGCCAGGCGCGAACCGACGACGAGGTCGTTGCTTTCCAGGAGCGCGAACATCTTCGGCAGGGAGGGCAGCGACGGCGCGCAGTCGGCGTCGCAGTGCAGCCGCGCACTGCCGCTCGCCTCGAGCATCCCCCTGCGCACCGAATATCCCTTGCCCCGATTGGAATCGTTGACCAGCAGCCGGATACGGGGGTCGGCAAGGAAGGGCTCGACGCGCTCGCGGGTGGCGTCGGTACTCGCATTATCGACGACGATCAGCTCCCAGGGACCGCCTGCGCTCTCCAGCCATTGCGAGACGGCCGAGACCGTCCCGGCTATCGCCTTCTCTTCGTTGTAGGCCGGCACGACCACCGACGTGCTCAGCTCGGGCACAGGCCGGGAGCCTACCGGCGCAATCACCGCTGTCGGGTGGCACGCCGGCGCCCGTTACGCTGTGCGACCGATGTCTTCCCCCGTTGCCTGCGGGATCTGCAGCGGCGCCCTGGAGTTACGGTACGCGGGCGCGGCCGGTCCGCCCCAGCCTGGTGATTTTGCGCCTAGCTGCCATCGCCCGCGGGCGTGGAGCGATCTTTACCGGTGCCGGGAGTGCGGGACGGTCCAGCAGCCTTCCCTCCCGGAGGGCGAGGGGCTCGCCGACCTGTACCGGGAGATGGGCGACTCGGACTACCTGGCCGAGGAGCGTGGTCGCCGCGCGACCGCGAACTGGATCCTCGACCTCGTGGAACGGCGCCGCTCCCCGGGCCGGATGCTGGAGATCGGCTGCGGCCACGGCCTGCTGCTCGACGAAGCGCGGCGCCGGGGCTGGGATGTGACCGGTCTCGAGCTATCGGAGCGCTCTGCCGCCTGGGCCAGGGAGAGCTACGGCCTCGACGTCCGCGAGCAGACGCTCGAGTCCCTGGACCCGAGGGAGCAGGGCAGCTGGGACGCAGTGCTGATGATCGACGTCCTTGAGCACCTGGAGGACCCGGCCGAGGCCCTCGCCCGCTGCCGTTCGCTGCTGGCTCCCGACGGGGTGCTCTGCGTGGTGACCCCGGATCCCTCGTCGGCGACCGCCCGGGTGGCCGGCCCCCGCTGGTGGGGCTACCTGCCGGCCCACACCTTCCTGGTCCCCCGACAGACCCTTCGCGAGCTCCTGGTTTCCGAGGGCCTGACCCTCACCGACGACGTCTCCTTCGTGCGCACCTTCTCTGCCCGCTACTGGGTCGACGGCTTTGCCGGGATTGCCGGCCCGGCCTCGCAGGCGATCCGCGAGGCCGCAGGGCGCATCCCGCCCGAACGCTCGCTCTCGCTCTCGCTCGGTGACGAGCGCGTGATGCTCGCCGTCAACACCCAGGTCCGGGAGCCCGAGCAGGCCCTGGCCAGCGACCGGGGCGGCCAGAGCTCGGTTCATGTCGTCCTGCCCGCCTACCACGCGGCGTCGACCATCGGGCGCGTCGCGGCCGACCTGCCGGTCGCATCCTTCGACCGGGCGCTGCTCGTCGACGACGCCAGCACCGACGAGACCGCCGAAGTGGCGCTCCAGGAAGGCTTTGAGGTGCTCGTCCACCCCGCAAACCGCGGCTACGGCGCAAACCAGAAGAGCTGCTACACCCGCGCGATTCTCGACGGAGCCGACGTGGTGGTGATGGTCCATGCCGACCACCAGTACGACGCCGCCCTGGTAACCGAGATGGTTCGGCCCATCATCGAGGGGCGGGCCGATGCGGTTATGGGTTCGCGGCTGCTCGAGGACCGCGCCATCGCCGGGGGCATGCCCCGCTGGAAGTGGGTCGGCAACCGGTTCCTGACATCGATCGAGAACCTCGCCTTCAACAAGGACTTCTCCGAGTACCACACCGGCTACCGCGCCTATTCGACCGACTTCCTGAAGACGATCCCCTACCTGCGTAACAGCGACGGGTTCGTCTTCGACCAGGAGATCTTCGCCCAGCTCGTCGACCGCGGAGCCCGGGTCGTCGAGATTCCGATCCCCACGCGCTACTTCCTCGAGGCGTCCAGCGTCAGCTTCCGCGCCTCCGTCCGCTACGGCCTGGAGACCCTCGGCGTCCTTGCCCGCTACCGCATCGACGAGCGCCGCCGGCGCTGGCCCCTTCTTCGGCGTCCGGTCTCCGGACCCCAGAACGCGCGCTCGAGCACCACCAGGGTCGGCTGAGACCCTTGTCCCGGGTCCTCGTCGTCTCCGCCGAACCCCTCGGCGAACTCATGGCCGGCCCGGCCATCCGGGCCTTCGAGCTCGCAGGAGCGCTGGGCGCCGAAAACGAGGTTTCGGTTGCCGCACCGGGCCTGGCCTCCGCGGACGTCGAAGGCCGGGTGACGGCCATCGACGCCGGCTTCGAGGACTACGAGGCGCTCGACGCGGCGATCCGATCCGCCGAGATCGTGGTCGCCCAGGCGCTCCCAACCAGGCTCCTCGCCCGGCTGCCCCAGTCCGGGACCCGGCTCGTCGCCGACCTGTACAACCCGACGGTCTTCGAGGTCCTGGAGGCCGGGCGTGACAAGGCCCCCAGGGCCCGCGGACGCCAGCAGCGGTCGGTCACCCGGTCCGCGGGCGCAATGCTCGCGGCAGCCTCCAGGGTGATGTGCGCCAGCGAGAGCCAGCGGGACCTCTGGCTGGGGATGCTTGCCGCCCTGGACCGGATACCCCTCGAGGCCTACGACCGTGACCCCAGCATGCGCTCGTTCATTGACGTCGTGCCGTTCGGCGTTCCCGGCGAGCCGCCGCCGGCCCCGGACGGCGACCCGATCCGGGAGATGTTCCCGGAGATCGCCCCCGACGACACGGTTCTCCTCTGGGGCGGCGGCGTCTGGAACTGGCTTGACGCGCAGACGGCGATCGATGCAGTGCTGGAAGTCGACGCACGCAGGAACGGGCGGGCGCCGGTCCACCTCGTCTTCATGGGAGTTGGCCGGCCCGGAGACTCGGAGCTCGACGCGATGCAGGCCACCGGAGCGATGCTCGAGCACCTGCGCGCCACCGGCCAGGAAGGCCGAAGGATCCATGTCAACCGCGGTTGGGTTCCCTACCGGGACCGGGGTGACTGGCTGGCCGGGGCCGATGCCGCCCTGAGCGCCCACCACGACCATCTCGAGAGCCGGTTCGCCTATCGGACCCGGATGCTCGACGCCATCTGGGCAGGGCTTCCGACCGTGGCAACGCGGGGGGACGAGCTTGCCGCCAGCGTGGAGCGCGAGGAGATCGGCACGGTGGCCGAACCGGGCGACAGCGAGAGCCTCGCCGATGCGATCGAGCGGCTCGTCGACGACCCGGGCGCACTCGAGGCGGCCCGCGGGAACACGTCGGCTCTCGCCGACCGGCTCAGGTGGCAGCGATGCGCGGAGCCACTCCTGCGTTGGTGCCGCGAGCCGGCCGGCGGGCTCTCCCCCGACCGCGCTCTCCTGCGCCGCCTCACCTTGAGCCAGTACCCGGGGATAGTCGCCGAGACGGCACAGACCGACGGCCTGAGAGGGGCAGCCGGCCGCGTGGGGCGTAACCTCCGACGGGCCCTCGGCTCCCGCTGACGGGCGACCGCCCTAAGGTTTCGGAGAATGGAGTCAGCGGCCACAGCGATGGGCCGGACCGGGCCGGAAGATCACCCTCGCCGGACCTTCCTCGGACTCGACCGCGTCGAGCTGCTCTGCCTGTTGACGCTCGTCATGCTTGCGGTCGCGCCGCTCGTCGCCGTCGCGACCAAGGGCCGGGACCTTTCCGGAGCCGACGGATTCCTTGCCACCGACCAGATGCAGTACCTGGCCTGGATCCGGGAGAGCGCCGACCACTTCCTGATCGGTAACCCTTGGGACCTGGCGACCGGGGAACGCCGGTTCTTTCATCCCATATTCGTAATCAGTGGTGCGCTGAACAGCCTCTTCGGCCTGTCCATCCCCCTCAGCTACCTGATCTGGGAGCCGGTGGCGATCGGGGTGGTCTTCGCTGGAGCCCTGACCTACGTGCGCCGGCTCCTCCCCGCCGGCGGCCCTCGCCACGCAGGACTGGTCCTCGTCCTCTTCGCGGTCATGCCGGCCACCGCCATCGTGGCGCTGACCGGCTGGGGTGGCAAGCCGCGCCAGTTCACCTTCGACTTCATCTCCGGCGAGATGTGGACCGGCCAGTACCTGTGGGGGTACCTGCCCACCGCGATTGCCGTCTTCCTGATCCCGCTCGTTCTCCTCGGGCTCGAGCGGTGCCGGCAGGGTGGCCGCTGGGGCCTGCTCACGCTCTGCGCCGCCGGAACGCTGATGGTCGCCTGGCTCCAGCCGTGGCAGGGGGCGGAGCTCGTGCTGCTGGTCTGGGCGGTCGAGCTCTGGAGGTGGGTCCGCAGGCGCGAGGCGCCCTCCTGGACGGCCCTGGCGGCGGTCAGCGTCGCCGGGGCGCTCCCCGCCATCTACTACTTCTGGCTCTCCCGGGTCGACAGTGCCTGGAAGCTGGCGCAGGAGGCCAACGCGGCGGGGGCGCAGGACCTGTGGTCGTGGCCGTGGTGGGCGATCGCGCTCACGGTCGCGCCGCTCGCCCTCCCGGCGATAGCCGCATACCGCGGTACGGCCCGCAGCTGGCAGGACACGGCGGTGAGGATCTGGCCGTTCGCGATCCTCCTCGTCTACCTCCTGCCGGTCGGGACCTTCCCCTACCACAGCTTTCAGGGGCTTCAGATCCCCCTGGGGATCCTCGCCGTCATTGGGGTCCGGCGCATCTGGCCGGCGATTCCGGCCTGGGCCGCCGCTGCGGCCCTGTTCGTGATGGTCGTCCCCGGGACCCTCCACAAGGCCGACGTCTTCCGCAACAGTGTCCAGTCCGGGGGCGACCCCTACTTCGTCTTCGACGGCGAGCGGGAGCTCCTGAAGACGCTCGACCGCGACCCGCGGGCCGGAGCGGTGCTGGCGCCTACGTATGCGGCCCTCCTGGTTCCCTCCCGCACCGGGCGCGAGACATGGGTCGGGCCCTTCTCCTGGACGCCTGACTGGGAGCGGCGCGCCGAGCTCTCCAACGACCTTTTCGAGGGAAGGCTCTCTACCGCCGAGGCGCGGAGGGTGGTAATCGAAAGCCGTGCCCGCTGGCTCTTTGCCGACTGCCGGCCACTGGCCCTGGCCCGGCTCGAGGCGCAGATTCGCCCGCTCCTGGCCCGCCCTCCGCAGCGGTTTGGCTGCGCCCGGCTTTATGAGCTGAAAGAGCGGCCGGAGATGGCCCGCGCCGTCGGCGGCCGGTGAGCACCGGCACCGTATCCGGCGCGAGCCAGGCAGCGCCCGCGACTGCGGACCTGGAGACCCGCCGCGAATGGCTGATCGCCGCCATCCTGCTGCTGGCCGGTGTGGCGCTCTGCTCGCTGACCGCGCTGCGGGGGATCCAGCCCAACGACGAGGGGCTGATGCTTCAGGCCGCCGCCCGGATCGCCGGCGGCGAGGTTCCCTACCGGGACTTCTGGTGGTACTACCCGCCCGGGCAGCCCTACCTGCTGGCGGGCCTGTGGGAGCTCGGCGGGCCCTCCCTCCTGGACTGGCGGATCGTTCGCGTCCTGGCCAATGCCGTCGTGGCGGTGCTGGCGTGGCGCCTGGCGCTCGGGAGGTCGACGCCGGCCCTGGCCCTCCTGGCCTGGGCTGCCGCCCTACTTGCGATGGCATACCCCTCCGGCCCCCACCCCTTTCCGCTCGCGCTGGCATTCGCCCTGGGCGCCCTGCTGCTCTTCGAGCGCCACCCGGCCTGGGCCGGCATCCTCGTGGGCGCCTGCGCGGCATGGCGCATCGAGTTTGCTGCCTATCTCGGCCTTGGCATCCTCCTCGCCCTCGCCATATCCCCCGAGCGGCCGGCGCAAAGGCGCGGGATCATCCTGATGCTCGGCGCCTCGGTCCTGACGGCTGCGGTGCTCTACCTCCCGGTCGTCGTCCAGGCAGGCGTGGGACCTTCGTGGGATCTCCTCGTCTGGTATCCGCTGACCGAATTCGGGGACTACCAGAGCCTGCCGTTCCCGCTCGCCTACGACGGCCCGCTGAACACCTCCTCCCTGGGAGGCTTCCTCTCGGACTCCGCGGAGAACCTCCTTGCCTGGTGGCTGCCGCTGGCTGCGGTGCTCGGCTTCGCCGGCGCGCTGGCAGCGCTCCTTGGATCTTTTCGACGCTCGACGGACTGGCCGGTCGTCGCCACCATCGTCTTCGGACTCGGGATGGCCCACTACCTCCTCGTTAGGGCCGACATCTTCCACACCGCACCGCTCGTGGTCACCGGCTCGGTCCTCGCCGCATGGGCCTTCACGGCCTGGCGCACCCGAGAGCTGTCCCCGACGGTCCGCAAGGGCCTCGTGGGCACCGGGGCTGTGATGGCTGCGGCATCCCTCGCCTACGCGATCGTCGAGGGGGCTGACCGCCAGTGGCTCCTGCTCCGCGCTCCTGCGGCCAAGGTCGACGCTCCCCCGGCCGACGGGGTCCGCGCCGAGCCCGACCTCGCCCGCCCGCTTTCGCAGGCGGTCGCCGAGGCCCGCAGGCTCTCGGCGCCGGGAGAGCCGATCTACGTGATGGGTCGCCGCGCCGACATCACCACCGCCGGGGCTCCCCTCTTCTATGTGCTCGCAGGGCGCCCCAACCCCACCCGCTACGACATCGCCGCCCCGGGCGTGATCACGTCTGCGCCGGTGCAGGAGGAGATCGTCGCCGACCTGCGCTCTTCTCGCCCGCCGGTAATCGTGCGCTGGGACTCGCCCCGGACTGCGGCACCGGAGCCGAACCGGGCCGGCCGCTCCAGCGGTGTGAGGATTCTCGATCGGTACGTCGACTCGGCCTATCGTGAGACGGCCCGCTTCGGGGACTGGGTGATCCTCACTCCCCGCCCAGGCTCCTGAAGAGCGCCCGGGGACCGGTCTTCAGACCGAAGCGCAGAAAGCCCGCGGCCCCCGCGGCCATCCCGCCGGCCACCGGAACCAGGGCCCAGCCGGGCGGAACGACAGCCACCGCGGCGAAGCTCCACGCGCCGGCAACGGCGCCGAAGGCGATGCCCCAGGCGAGCGGTGCCGCCACAACGGCAAGGCCCGCCGGCTCGAATTCCGGGGCAACCCGGCGAAACCGCGAGGCAAACCACGCCGAGCCGGCGAGGTAGGCGAGAAGCGTCCCCGCCACCACCCCCGGGGCCTGGAATGCCAGGGCGAGCGGAACGGTGAACGCGAGGTTGAGCGCCATCAGCAGAAGGCCTGTCCTTGACTCGAGCCCCGGCCGGCCTATGGCCCGCAGGAGCGCCGTGCGCACCCCGAAGGCGATGCTCGCCCCGTAGGCGACCACCAGTACCGCGGCAAAGACTCCCGCCTCCCGGAAGCCGCTACCAAGCCATGCCTCGACCAGGGGAACGGCACAGAGTGCCCCGATCGCCACTGCACCGGCGACCGCGGACGACCAGAGCCGGTCGCTCCTGGTGAACAGGCGCCCAAGCGCGCTTCGGTCCCCGGCGCCGTCAAGCGCCGCGAAACGGTTTGCCGCGGGAACGAGGGGCGCCGCAGCCACGAGGCGTCCGGCCTCCGCGACCTGGGCCGCGACGCTCACCTGCGCGACCGTCGCAGCCGGGGAGACCAGGCCGGCAACCACGCGATCGCTCTGCCCGTTGACGATCAACGAAGCGACCGACACCTGGAGGCGTGCGGACATCGATGCCATCTCTCGCGCCTCGTCGCGCGAGACCAGCCGAGGGCGGGTAAGCGCGACGCCGAGGACGAGGGCCCCCCTGAGCAGGATCAGAACCACCAGCTGGGCGATGACCGCCCAGCCGAGCTCGCTCAGGCTGGCGTCCCCCTGAATCAGCGCGACGAGAGCGCCAAGGTAGGCGACCGCCCCGCAGACAGCGGTCACGGCAACCGCCTGGAAGCGCTCGGCCCCCTGCAGCGCGTTGGTGAGAGCGGCCATGAGCAGCCCGAGCGGGATCGCCAGCGCGACGAGCCTGAAGAGCGCCACCGACTGGTCTTCGAGCGAAGGCGGGAACCCGAAGACCGGAACGACCACCGGAGCGAGCAGGTATACGAGGGCAGCGGCGAGGGCGCCGACAGCCAGGTAGAAGAAGACGGTCGACCAGAAGACGCGAACCACCCCTTCGTCGTCACCGGCACCCAGGGCGGAGGCAACCCGCCTCTGGACCACCGGGGCGAAACCCGCCTCGACAATGCCGAGATAGATCACCGCCGCCATCGAGATCGCCCACACCCCGTACCCCGACTTTCCAACATGGTCGATGATCAGCGGCGTACCGACCAGCGCGACGGCGATGCCCGCCGCCGCCGTCGCGATGCTCGCCAGTGCGTTTCTGCGCGTCGCAGCCACCCGCGGAAGCCTACGGGCGCTGCTAGAACGATCGCGTGGCCTCACTGCGCGCAAGGCTCGGCCGACGGCTTCCCGGGAAGGTCGGCGCTGTTGTCGGCGGACCCGGCAGCTACGAACTCGCCACCCGATACCTGGACGGCCTGAGGGGTATCGAGATCGGCGCGGCGGCCCACAACCGCTACCCGGTCGACGCAATCAACGTCGACAGGTCTCCTGTTCCGCACCGGAGCTACGAAGAGGAACAGCTGCGGCTCGCCGGCGAGGTGGCGACCGTCGACCTGGTCGCCGAGGGCGACCGGCTGCCCCTGCCCGACAAGTCGACCGACTTCGTGCTGGCATCCCATGTAATCGAGCACTTCCCCGACCCCGTCGGCGCGCTGCTCGAGTGGGAGCGAGTGGCTACCAAGTACATCTTCATCGTCGTCCCCCACCACGAGAGAACCTTTGACGCAGGCCGGCCCCTGACATCCGTCGACGAGCTGATGCGCCGCCACGAGGAGGGCTTTACATCCGATGAAGACCGGCACTGGTCGGTCTGGGAATGCGCCGGGTTCGTCGCTCTCTGCCGGGAAGTCGGGCTCGATGTGGTGGCCACCGAGGACCCCGACCGGAAGGTTGGCAACGGCTTTACGGTCGTGGTCGCCGTCGACCCCGACCGGCCGCTCGGATCGGCTCAGGCTTCCTGAGCCTCGTCCAGTGCCGCCACAACGGCGGCGACCAGCAGCACTCCCACCAGTGCAAGCGCCGGCATCTCCCAGTCCCAGTCGACGGCGCTGTGGAGCGCCAGCGCGGAGAGCGCGGCGGCCGCCCCGACGGCCTCCGCCCGCCTGCGCCTGACCAGGCTCACGGCCGCCCAGCCCGAGCCGCCGGCAAAGGCCAGCAAGGCCAGGAGGCCCAGGAGCCCGAGCTCGGCCACTGTCTCCACCACGATCGAGTGCGCGTCGAGGGCCGGATCGTCGATCTTGCGCTCCTGCCGCCAGACGACCCGGAACGAACCCGCCCCCTCGCCCAGGAGCGGCGCGCCGGCAAACATTCCCCCGGCGACCTTCCAGTACTCGTAGCGGTTGCTCTCGAACGAGGCCAGCCGACGGGTATCGGCCCCGACCCTCGGCTGGCCGTCCTTGGTGCCGCTCCCTGAAGCCACGACGAGGAAGCCGCCTACGAGGATCACCGCAAGGGCGGCGGCTACCAGGGCCGGCACGCGGAAGCTGCCGGGCACCGGCGCCGACCGCAGGCGTCCGGCAGCGAGAGCGGAGCCGGCAGCAAGGGCCACGAGAATGACCAGCATGAGCGCACCCTGGCCTTCGCGGGCAGACGCGCCGCCCTCCAGCGCCCGGACCGCCGGGAGAAGGCCGGCCGCCACACACGCCAGGACACCGGCGGCAACGCTCGACCCGACTACCCGCAGCTGCGTGCGATCGGCCGACGCGACGACGAGCACGAGGACCCCCAGCAGGAGCGCCAGGAGCGCTCCCCGCGAGAAGCTCAGGTAGACGCCGACGGCGAGCGGAACCGCGATCGCGGCGGCCGTGAGGGCCAGCCACCTCTCGCGGGTGCCGTCGCCGGCCACCCTGAGGGCCAGTACGAGGCCCACGGCAGCCAGCGCGCCCATCGCATTCCAGTAGGTGAGTGGCTGTTCGAGGCGCCCGGCGGCCGAGCGGCTCGCATCCTGGTCGACGACCCCCGGCAGCAGGCGGTCGGATAGCGCATAGAGAATGACCAGCAGTATCCCGGCCGCGAGGGCCGGTTCGACCGTCCTCAGCCCGGTCCTGCCTCGGAGAAGCGAGATGCCGGCCAGCATGGCGCCCAGGTAGAGGAGCAGCCTCTGGAAGTCGGCCTGGGCGGTGCCGGCGATCGGGGCCCAGAGGATCGAAAGGCCGACTAGAGCGACAAGCGCAGCCAGGCCCCCCGCCGCCAGGCGGCCCGCCGCGCTCCTCGGAAGCGGCCCGGAACCGGCCACGAAGCCGACAGCTGCGAGCAGCCACGCCAAGACACCGGCAGCAAGTCGCGGCTCCGAGAAGTACCCGCCGGAACGGAACGCAAGCACTGCCGGCAGGGCCAGGAGGACGATCGCAGCTCCGGTTCGCACGGCGTGGCGCATCGGCGGCGAGCGTATTGGATCCCATGGGCGTTCCCCGCTGCCCGTACGATGCTCCCGTGAGCTCCGCACCGGTCCCTCGCCACGCCCTACTGCGCGTCACCCTGTTGGCGGTGGCGCTGGTTATTGCCGGCTGGCTGGCGCTCTCCCTGGCCAACGAGCGCATCCAGGTTTCCGGGATAAAGCTGATGGCCGAGCAGCCCCCGCAGCCCGGGCTCGCCCTCGACAATTTCCGGCAGGCCTCGAGACTGAGCGCCTCCCAGCAGCCCGAGCTCTTCGAAGCTTCGGCCTACTTCGCGCAGGGCCGGCGGGAGAAGGCGGTCGCGATGCTGCGGGGCCTGCTGGCCGAGGAGCCCGACAACCGAACCGGGTGGCTGCTCCTCAGTACGTGGCTCAGGGCTACCGACCCCCAGGGAGCCGATGCCGCCGCGGCGCGCGCGAGAGTCCTTGACGGGGCCTTCTGATCAGGAACGCAGGCGCCCGGCCTGAAGGGCGAGTCCCCGGCGCCCGGGGCGTCGGCGAACAAGCGGGTGCTGCTCCCCGGAGTTCCCCGATGACCCCGCGATGGTTTCGTCGACGATCGCGGCGAAGCGCTCCCGGAAGCGACCAGGGCCAAAGTGCCGCGCCTGCTCGACGCAGCGTGCCGGATCGATCGAAGCCGGGTCGAATCCCGCAACCGTCTCGACCAGCACCTCCGGCTCCGGCCGGTCGAAGAAGGCGCCGGTCTCCCCTTCGATAACGGTCTCCAGGAGCCCGCCGGCCCGCAACGCGACCACCGGGCGTCCCGCCGCCTGCGACTCGACGGCAGCGATGCCGAACTCCTCGGTCGCACAGACGACAAGGGCCTGTGAACTCTGCAGCAGCCGTTCGGCCTCCGCGTCGCTCACCCGGCCGACGAAGCGCACCGACGGACCTGCCAGCTTCTGCAGGCGCCTTGCATCGGGCCCATTCCCGGCGACCACGAGGGGGAGCCCGAGAGAGCTGAACGCCCTGACCGCGACCTCTATCCGCTTGTGGGCCATCAGCTCGGAGAGGACGAGGTAATGGTCGCCTACCGGCCCGGGCTCGAACCTCGAGATCTCGACCGGCGGATGAAGAACGGCCGCCTCCCTGGCGAAGTAGCGCTCGATCCGCTGCCTGGTGGTCTGGGAGTTGGCGACATAGGCGTCTACGCGCTGGGCAGCTATGAAGTCCCACTGGCGCCATCGACGCAGGACCTGAGCCAGGGCGGTCCTCATGACCGGCCCGCGGGCCGCGAGCGTGGCTTCCCTCTCGTTCCACGCGTAGCGGAACGGGTTGTGGCAGTAGCAGACGTGCACCGCCCCCTCGTCGGGCAGGACCCCGTGAGCCCATGCTGACGAGCTGGAGATGACGAGGTCGTATCCGCGGAGGTCGAGCGCCTCGATCGCCCCGGGATAGAAGGGCAGCAGCGGCCGGAAGTTCTGGGCCGTGGGCCTCAGCTTCTGGAGGGAGGATGTGACCACGCGACGGCCGGCAAAGCGCCCCTGCGTGCCCGTGGGGTCGTAGACCGCGGTGAAGATGTCGGCCTCCGGGTACATCTCGCAGAGTTCAAGGAAGACTCGCTCTGCCCCGCGGAGGTCCAGGAGAAAGTCGTGGACCAGAGCAATGCGCATGCCGTCCGTGGCTGAAGGCGCCGTCATCGGCCGACTAGGCTACCGCCGCCGCGACCCCTGGCGGCCGGCCGCAGCCGCGCGATCATCTAGCGTGGGCGCCAATGCGGGTAGCGGTCGACGCTCGACACCTGGGTCGCGGCCGCGGAGTCGCGCGCTATCTCGAGTCGATGCTCGCCGCCCTGGCAGCAGGCCACCCGGAGGCCGACTGGGTTGCCGTGGTCGCTCGGGGCCAGGAGGAGCTTCTCCCTCCGGGCGTCCGCGCAGCCCACGGGGTGCTCCCGGCGCAGGTGGCCAACGCCGCCGCCGCCCTTTTCGGGCGTCCGCGGCTGGACCGCCTTGCCGGCGGCGCCGATGTCGTCTGGATACCGGCGCCCGCTCCGGTCGCCTGGTCGCGCGACGTGCCGGCCGTGCTGACCATCCACGACATCTCCTGGGAGCAGCGTCCGGCCGACTTCACCGCGTATGAGCGCGCCTGGCACGCCGCTGCCCGCCCGCGCAGGCTCGCCCACCGCGCCCGCCGTGTGGTCTGCGTCAGCGAAAGCACCCGCGAGGCAATGCTCGCCGCCGGCTGGCCCTTGGAGGGCGCCGGGGCAGAAGTGATCCCGGAAGCTCCGGCACTCGTCTCCCCCGGGATACCTCCGGCCGACCGGCGGCGCTACCTGCTCTACGTCGGGGCACTCGAGCCCCGGAAAGGCATCGAGACGCTTGCCCAGGCCATCCCCGTCGCCAGGTCCCACGGCCTCACCCTCCCGCTCATGGTGGTCGGCGAAGGCCGGCTCTCCGGGCTGCTTTCGGGGCTTCCCGGTGTCGAGATGGTCGGCCAGGTCACCGACGCCGAACTGGCCCGGCTCTACGCCGGGGCGACCGCACTGGTATTTCCTTCGCTGCTCGAGGGGTTCGGGCTGCCCCCGGTGGAGGCCGCGGCCTGCGGGGTACCGACCGTCGCCAGCGACCTGCCGGTGCTGAGGGAGCTCCTCGGCGAGGCCT
The DNA here is from genome assembly GCA_040398965.1 of Solirubrobacteraceae bacterium. Lineage (GTDB taxonomy): Bacteria > Actinomycetota > Thermoleophilia > Solirubrobacterales > Solirubrobacteraceae > F1-60-MAGs163. The sequence continues at coordinate 222,765 of JBBASZ010000001.1, forward strand.
TCCTCGCTTCGCCGCCGGGCGACGCGGTGGGCCTGGGAAACGCGCTTTTCCGGATCTCAACCGACACCGCGCTCCGTAACCGGGTCGGCGCCGAAGCCCAGCGGGCGGTCTCCGGCCTCTCGTGGGAGACCAGCGCCGATCGCCTGTTCGAGGTCCTGCGCGAGGCCGCCGCAGGGAAGCCGGCATGAGCCTCTCCATCGTCACCGTCATCCATGATTCCGGGTCGCGGCTTGAGGGAATGCTCGCGTCGCTGGAGCTTCTCGGCGGCCCTCGGCCCGAGGTGATCTGCGTCGACAGTGGCTCCAGGGACGACGGCCCATCGCTCGCGGCGGCCTCCGGCGCACGGCTGATAACCCTCGACGGGAACCCGGGCTATGGCGCCGCCTGCAATGCAGGCGTGGCAGCCGCCACCGGCGACTCCTGCGTCCTCCTTAACCCGGACACGCGGCTGGTCGACGCCGGGCTGCGGCGCCTCGCCGACGCCGCCGCCGGCTCGAGGGTGATCCTTGCCCCCAGGCTCCTCAACCCCGACGCAACGGTCCAGAGGAGTGCCCATCCCGTTCCCGGCGGGGCCGGCTCGCTGCTTGCCGCGTTCATCCCCCCAAGGTTCCTTCCGTCCCCCATGACCGTCCGCCTCGAGCCCTTCCGCTCCCGTTCACCGGTGACCGTCGGCTGGGCGATCGGGGCCTGCCTCGTCGCATCGACCTCGCTGCTGCGCGAGCTGGGACCGTTCGACCCCGGAGTCTTCCTCTACGGCGAGGATCTCGACCTGTGCCTGAGGGCCCGGGCAGCCGGCGCACCGGTCGTCTACCGGCCGGACGTGGAGGTTCTCCACGAGGGAGGGCACTCGACGGAAGCGGCGATAGGCGAGGATCGGCGCCTCGCGATGCAGGCCCGCAGGCGCCGGGAGGTGATCGCCGACCAGCTAGGCCCGCAGGCCGTCCGCCGCGACGACGCAGCCGAGGCTGCGACCTTCGGCCTGAGGGCTCTCGTCGGCCGAAGGCGTCGTGAGAATCTGGCTCGGCTGCGGGCCCTCCGCGAGGCTCAGAAGAGCCCGAGCTGATCGGCGCCGTCCGGCCCGCTCTCGCCCTCTGCCCCCACGCCCGGCTCGTCACCGGCCTCGCCCCTGGCAGTGGCCGGCCCGGGGTCCGGCGGGGCCTGCTCCGGCGGCCCAAGGGCAAGGAGCGCCGGAATCGCCGCAAAGTCGGCCTGGAGGACCTCGAGGTTAGGCCTTCGGTAGAGGGCGGCGGCCGGGTGGAAGACCGGGAAGAGCCTCACCTGCCGGCTGCCCACGCCGGCGATCTCCGGGCGTCCCCTCACCTTGCCGATCGGGGCCGTGTCTCCTCGGAGAAGGCGGGTCGCGAAGTTGCCTAGCGTCACCACCACAGCAGGATCGACGACCTCCAGCTGGCGCTCCAGCCACGGAGAACAGTTGGCAACCTCCTCCGGCCTCGGGTCCCGGTTCTCGGGCGGTCGGCACTTGAGGACGTTGGCGATGAAGACCTCGTCCCTCGAAAGCCCGATTCCGGCGAGCAGTTCGTCGAGCAGCCGCCCCGACGCGCCCACGAAGGGAAACCCCTCCCTGTCTTCGCTTGCGCCGGGAGCCTCGCCGACGAGCATCAGCTCTGCGTCGGCCGGCCCGCTGCCGAAGACGACCTGGGTCCGGGACTCGACGAGCTGCGGGCACAGCTCGCAGCCGGACGCCTGGCGAGCCAGTTCAGAGAGCAGCTCCGAGGCGCCTGAAGCCTGGCTTTTCGGGCTCACCGGCACGATGCTAACCGCCGCCGCTGGCCGACCACGGCGCCTGCTACCTTTCGGCTCACGGCGGGCAGCTTCGGCGTCCGACCGGCGGTACAGGATCCAGTAAGGCAGTTCAGCAGGTGTCGCGACCGGTATCCCCAGTGGAACTGGACCGAACAGTGAACGAATCGATAGCGATCATCGGTGACGGCCGTCTCGGCGGCGCCCTCGCGCGCGCCCTGCGTCTTGCCGGCGCCAGCGTCACCGGGCCTCACGGCCGCGGGTTCTCCGGGGACGGCTCTCCGGTGGCTATCGCCTGCGTTCCCGACTCGGCGATCGGCGAGGCGGCCGGCCTGGTTCCCGAAGAGGTACTCGTGGGGCACTGTTCCGGGGCATGCCCGCTCGACGAGGTGGGCGAGCGGCCCGCATTCGGGATGCACCCGCTGATGACCTTTCCCGGCGGGGAGGTTCACCTGGACGGCGTCTGGTGCGCCGTCTCGGGCACTGGGCCCGCCGAGGAGCGGGAGGCCACCCGGATCGCCGGGCTTGTCGGGATGCGTCCGTTCAGCCTTCATGAGCAGGACCGCGCCGCCTACCACGCCGCCGCCTCCATGGCCTCCAACTACCTCATTGCGCTGGAGGCCGACGCCCAGGCACTGGCCACGGCGGCGGGAGTGCCACCGGAGGCCCTCATCCCGCTCGTCGAGGCCACGGTCTCAAACTGGGCCCGCTCGGGGGCCGAAGGGGCGCTCACCGGCCCGATCGCCAGGGGCGACGAGGCGACAGTAGAGCGCCAGCGCGAGGCGATCGAGCGCACGGCGCCCCACCTCCTCCCCGCTTTCGACGCCCTCGCAGAGCGCACCCGCGAGCTTGCCGCGAGGGCAACTGAGGCTCTCGCGTGATGGCCGCGGCCGAAGTCGTGCGCTCGTCCCGCGAGTTGCGGGAGGCAATCGCCGCTGCCCG
>JBBASZ010000001.1:225567-230441 GCA_040398965.1 Solirubrobacteraceae bacterium
GCATCCGGGCGCGGCAGCGGCCACTTCGACGGGGTCTGCACCGTCCTCACGATCCTCTTCTCCATGGTCCGGCCCGACGCGACCTACTTCGGGGCCAAGGACGCCCAGCAGCTGGCGGTCGTCAGGCGCCTGGTGGAAGACCTTGGCCTCGGGATCCGCGTCGAGGGCGTGGCGACCGTGCGCGAGGAGGACGGCCTGGCGATGTCGAGCCGAAACGCGAGGCTCGGCGAAGACGAGCGCGAGGCGGCGCTCTCCCTGAGTCGCGCTCTCGCCGAGGTGGGACGGGCGATAAGGAGCGGGACCGCAACCACCGCGCGCGAGGTGGAGGCGGCCGGCCTGGCGGCGCTCGAGCGCGCAGGCGCCGCACCCGAGTACTTCGCCGCCGTCGATGCCCAAAGCTTCGAGACAGACGAGTACCCGGACCAGGAGACCCTGCTGCTTTGCGCGGCCCGGGTTGGAGAGGTCCGGCTGATCGACAACATGACCGCCGGAGAGGCGGCGGAGACCGGATTCGGCTTCGACCGCGAACGAGAGGAGTCCTGATGTCCACCATCCCGCACACCGAAGTAAGGGTGCCCGCCGATCCGTCCCGTCTCCCGATGACGCTTCCGAGACTGGGCGAGATGAAGAGGCTCGGCGAGCCGATCGTCATGGTCACCGCCTACGACTACCCAGGCGCACTCGCCGTCGAGCGGGCTGGGGTGGACATAGTCCTCGTCGGCGACTCCGCGGCAATGACCGTCCTGGGCCACGACTCGACCGTTCCCGTGGAGCTCGACGAGATGCTGATGCTCACCAAGGCGGTGCGCCGCGGGCTGCGCTCGCCCTTCCTGGTCGGCGACCTTCCGTTCGGCTCATACGAGGTAAGCGACCAGCAGGCTGTCACCACGGCGCTGCGCTTCGTCCGGGAGGCCGGCTGCGACGCCGTGAAGCTGGAGGGCGGAGGCGAGATGTCGGTCTCGCGGGCGCGGGCCATCAGCCAGGCGGGGATCCCGGTCATGGGCCATGTCGGCCTCACCCCGCAGACCTCGACGGCGCTCGGCGGCTACAAGGCCCAGGGGCGTACCGCGGCCAACGCCCGCAGGATCGAGGCCGAGGCGCTGGCCCTGCAGGAGGCCGGCTGCTTTTCCATCGTCTTCGAGGCGATCCCCTCTGCCCTCGCAGCCGAGCTTCACCCGAAGATGGATATCCCGGTGATCGGCATCGGCGCCGGGCCCACGGTCGACGGGCAGGTGCTCGTCTTCCACGACCTGCTGGGCATCCGCGAGGGGCTGGGGGCACGCTTCGTCCGCCGTTACGCCAACCTGCTGGACGAGATGGCGGCCGGTGTCTCGGCCTACGCCCGGGACGTGCGCTCCGGCGCCTTCCCGGCGCCCGAGCACGGCTATTCCATCGAGGAGCAGGAGCTCGAGGAGTTCCGGGCCTCCCGCGGCGCCTAGTCCCCGAAGTCGATCTCCCGCATGACGCGGGCCGGCGCGCCGGCGGCGATGACGCCGGCCGGCAGGTCCCGAGTGACCACGCTCCCTGCGCCCACGACGGTCCTCTCCCCGATCGTCACCCCACCGGTTACCACGCACGCCGCGCCGAGCCAGACGTTGCTGCCGATCCGGGTCGGGCCCTTTGCCTTAAAGCCCTGGTGGGTAATCGGGCGGCTCGGGTCGTCGAAACGGTGGTCGGCATCGGTGACCAGCGCTCCGTTGGCCAGCATGCAGTGATCCCCGATCTCCACCAGCTCGGACGCAGCAACCATCACCGTCTGGTTGAGGAACGTCCCGGAGCCAATCCGGATCCGTCCCCGCTCGCCCCCGGTCAACCAGACGCCCGGCTCGAAGAGGGTTCCTTCACCCACCTCGAGCCGGCCCTCGCGAAACATCTCCAGGATCTCTCCCTGGATCGGCCAGCGGACGAACGCGCCACGACTGGCCATCTCGTAGTGGATCCTCGCCCTGCGCCAGGGGAGCGAGTCGCGTTCGTACCAGCGCCACTTGGCGAGCCACTCGCGCGCCTGCTGCCCGGTCAGGCCCATCGGGTCAGGCTGCGGCCTTGAGCTTCCGGGGAGTTTTCGCGCGGCTGCGGGGTGTCTCCGCCGCGACAAGCTCGGCTAGGAACTCCCCGGTATGCGAGCCGGGGGTGGCCGCGACCTTCTCCGGTGTTCCCTCGGCAACGACCGTTCCCCCCTCGTCGCCCCCTTCGGGACCCATGTCGATGATTCGGTCGGCGGTCTTGATCACGTCGAGGTTGTGCTCGATCACCACGACCGAGTTCCCCGCCTCAACGAGGCGATGCAGCACCTCGAGAAGCCGCTGGACGTCAGCGAAGTGCAGGCCGGTCGTTGGCTCGTCGAGGATGTACAGGGTCCGCCCGGTCGCCACCTTCGAGAGCTCGGTCGCCAGCTTCACCCGCTGGGCCTCGCCGCCCGAGAGCGTGGTCGCCGGCTGGCCAAGGCGCAGGTATCCGAGCCCGACGTCGCTGAGGGTCTGCAGGCGACGGTGGACCTTCGGAATGCTCGAGAAGAACTCGAGCGCCTGCTCGACCGGCATATCGAGGACGTCGGCGATCGTGCGGCCCTTGAAGCGAACCTCGAGCGTCTCGCGGTTGTAGCGCTTGCCGTGGCACTGCTCGCAGGGAACGTAGACGTCGGGCAGGAAGTGCATCTCGATCTTGATCTGCCCATCGCCGCGACAGACCTCACAGCGGCCGCCCTTGACGTTGAAAGAGAACCGGCCAGGCTTGTAGCCGCGCGCACGCGCCTCCGGGGTCTTGGCGAAGAGGTCACGGATGACGTCGAAGAGCCCGGTGTAGGTGGCCGGGTTCGAGCGGGGCGTGCGCCCGATCGGCGACTGGTCGACCTGGATGATCTTGTCGAGTTCTTCGATTCCCTCGATCGCCTTGTGGGCCCCGGGCCTCTGCCGGGCCTTGTGAAGCCGGTTGGCGACCGCCTTGAAGAGGACGTCGTTGACCAGGGTCGACTTCCCCGAGCCCGAGACGCCGGTGACAACGGTGAAGACGCCAAGTGGGACCTCCACGTCGATCTCCCTCAGGTTGTGCTGGCCGGCGCCGCGGATCGTCACGAAGCCGCTCGGCTCCCGCCGAGTGGGTGGCACGTCGATGGCAAGGTCGCCGGAGAGGTAGCGCCCGGTCAGCGACCTGCGGCTCTTCTGGACCTTTGCCGCTGTTCCCTGGGCGACGATCTCGCCGCCGTGCTCCCCCGCCCCCGGGCCAAGGTCGACCAGCCAGTCGGCCGAGCGCATCGTCTGCTCGTCGTGCTCGACGACGAGGACCGTGTTCCCGAGGTCGCGAAGGCGCTCCAGGGTGGCAATGAGCCGTGAGTTGTCCCGCTGGTGAAGGCCGATTGAGGGCTCGTCGAGCACGTAGAGGACCCCAACCAGGGCGGAGCCGATCTGGGTTGCCAGCCGGATCCTCTGGGCCTCGCCGCCGGAAAGGGTCGCCGCCGCGCGGTCGAGCGAGAGGTAACCGATCCCGACATCCTGAAGGAAGCGCAGCCTCTCGGAGATCTCGCGGAGGATCAGGCGGGCGATATGGCGCTCGGTGTCGGTCAGCTCGACCTCGTCGATCCAGGCCAGCGCCCGGCGCACCGAGAAGGCGGTGAACTCATGGATCGGTAGCTCGCCGACGAGAACCGCCCGCGACTCCGGGCGCAGGCGCGAGCCCTCGCAATCCGGGCAGGGGACGACCGCCATGAATCCCTCGATCCGCTCCTGCATCGCCTCGGAGTCGGTCTCCCGGTAGCGGCGCTCGAGGTTGGGGATGATCCCCTCGAAGCGTGTCGAGTATGAGCGGGTCCTGCCGTAGCGGTTGCGGTAGCTGACATCGATCCTGTCTTCCCCGGTGCCGAACAGGTAGAGCTCCCGCTGGGGGGCGAGCAGCTTCTCCCAGGGGACCGTGGTGTCGATGTCGTACGCCTCTGCGATCGCCGCCGTTATCTGCTCGTAGTAGTTCGAGCTGCTTGCCGCCCACGGCGCGAGCGCCCCATCGTCGATCGAGAGCGACGGGTCGGGGACGATCAGCGCGGGGTCGATCTCCATCTGGGAGCCGAGGCCGGTGCACCGTTCACAGGCACCGTGGGGCGAATTGAATGAGAAGATGCGCGGCTCCAGCTCGGGCATGGAGACTCCGCACTTCACGCAGGCGAAGCTCTCGGAGAAGGTCATCAGCTCTCCCTTCCCATCCTTCGGGACGGTCTCCACCTCGACGATTCCGCCACCCAGGCCAACGGCTATCTCGACCGAGTCGGCCAGCCGCTTGCGCACCCCCGGCCTCACCACCAGCCGGTCGACGACCACCGAGATGCTGTGCTTATAGCGCTTGTCGAGCTCGATCTCCTCGTCGAGGGTTCGCAGCTCCCCGTCCACCTTCACGCGTGCATAACCGTCGGCGCGCAGGCCTTCGAGCAGCTTTCCGTATTCGCCCTTGCGGTCGCGGACCAGCGGCGCCAGGATCATGATCCGCTCGCCCTCGGGCAGTTCCATTACCTGGTCGATGATCTGCTCCGCCGACTGGCCGGCGATCGGCTCCCCGCATACGTGACAGTGGGGCTGGCCCACCCTCGCCCACAGCAGGCGCAGGTAGTCGTAAATCTCGGTGACCGTCCCCACGGTCGAACGGGGATTGCGGGAGGTTGTCTTCTGGTCGATCGAGATCGCCGGGGAGAGTCCCTCGATGGAGTCGACGTCCGGCTTGTCCATCTGCCCCAGGAACTGGCGCGCGTAGGCGCTGAGCGACTCCACGTAGCGTCGCTGGCCTTCGGCGTAGATCGTGTCGAAGGCCAGTGACGACTTCCCCGATCCCGAAAGGCCGGTGATAACCACCAGCGAGTCCCGGGGAAGCTCGAGCGAGATGTCCTTCAGGTTGTG
>JBBASZ010000002.1:0-10011 GCA_040398965.1 Solirubrobacteraceae bacterium
CCGCCCGGCTCGACGGTGAGGCCCCGGCCGCCGACATTGCCGCCGCCCTCCTCTCATCCACGGGGCAGATCCTGCGCAGCGGCGGGCCCCAAGTGGTCTAATCGACCAATGGAGGTCGCCCGCAACCCGCGTCCCGCGCGCGCCACGGTCACGGCGATCCTGATTGCGGCTGCCGCGGCCGCGGGAGCACCGGTCGCCGGCGCCCAGGCCGTGAACACCCTCGAGTGGAAGTCCTGCGCCGAGGCCGAGTTCGAGCGCTGGCGCAAGGTCGACGACAACGGCCTGCAGGGCTTCGACTGCTCGAAGTTCCTCCGGCCCCTCAACCGCAGGAAGCCCGGCGGGTCGAAGGTCACCCTCGCGGTGGTGCGCCTAAAGGCCACCGGCCCCGCCTCGGAGAAGAGGGGCACGCTCTTCCTCAACCCCGGCGGCCCCGGCCAATCGGGCCTCGGGCTCTCAAAGATCATCTATCTCGTTCCCGAAGAGGTTCGCCAGAGCTATGACTTCGTGACATACGACCCTCGCGCCATCGGCGCATCGACCCCCGCCCTGAGCGGCAGGGGCTGCAACATCCCCAAGCCCTCCCGGCCGGCCACCGGGACCGTCGACTGGAAGAAGGTTCTCGCCGAACGCCAGGAGCAGGTCTCCCGCTACAACTCGCTCTGCTTCAGGGGCAACCGCAGCCTGGTGGAAAACAGCGGCACGGTCGACGGCGCTTACGACCTGGACGCGATGCGCAAGGCGGTCGGCGACGAGAAGCTCACCTACTGGGGAATCTCCTACGGGACGCTCCTGGGGTCGACCTACGCCCAGCTCTTCCCGGACCGCGTGCGCGGAATGATCTTCGACGGCAACATGGACCCGCAGATCAGCCTCTACGGGATAAGCGCCGGCTCGGTCGCGCCCGACCACTCGATCGGTTTCTTCCTGCAGGCCAACGGCCTGCAGGAGAAGTTCGACCAGGTGATGAGCCGGCTGAACCGCAGCACGCTCAGGCTGCAGAGCGGATACCGGTACTCACGCTGGGACGTTCTCGACACCCTCAACAACGGCGTCGACTTCTTCCCCATCACCGGCGACCCGAGCTGGACCCAGGCCAAGGCGGCGGTGAGCGAGTCCTGGAACGCGCTCTTTGGCCCCGAGGCCGGGCGCCCCTCCGCGCTCAAGGCCCTGGAGAGCAGGGAGCTGCAGACCGGCTCGACCGGGACCGTCGGCAGTCTCTGGTCGGCGGTCGTCTGCCAGGACTTCTCCGACCGGATCTCCAACTCACGCCAGCAGCACCGGCTCAAGTGGATCCTGCGCGAGGGGCCGGTGTACGGCGGCTCACTCGGCGTCGATTACCTCACGACCTGTAACGGCTACGGCGGCGCCGAGCCCAACCCGATACCGAAGCCCAAGCGCTTCGGGCCGCCGATCCCAGGAATCATCTCCAACGCCACCCGCGACGGCGAGACGCCCTACCAGTGGGCGGTGAACATGGCCCGCACCTACCCGACGATGCGCGCGATCACCATCGCCGGCGGGATTCACGGCACCTTCGGCCTCAGCCAGTCGCAGTGCGTGGACATGCCGATCGCGAACTTCCTGGTCGGCGGGACCCTCCCGGCCACCGACCTCGCCTGCCCCTACGCCGCACCGAACCCGGCTCCCTGAGCTAGCGAAGCCGCCCGGCGGCAAAGTCGACCATGCGGTCGAAGATCGTCTGGCCGGCAGGCGTTCGCTCGGTGAAGATCCCCGACCCGGCCCAGCCGTGGCCCTTGCCGGCGGTCCGGTAGTACTCGGCGGTAACCCGCTCGGCCCTGGCGCGGGCGAACATCGCGTCGCTGAGCTGGACCGGCACCGTCTTGTCGGCGTCCCCGTGGACGAGGAAGAGGGAAGGGTCCCCGCGCCTCAGGTTGGCAACCGCCTCCCGGCCGCCCGGAGCCGGGACGATCAGCCCGCCCCAAAGGCTGGCCACGAACCGAAGCTTCGGGACCCGGATCCCGTAGTTGGCTGCGACGTAGCCGACGTTGTCGGCGATGACCGCCCCGGCCGAGGAGCCCACCAGCCCCATCCGGCTCGTTCGCAGGCGCAGCGACTTGGCTCTTCCCCTCAGGTACTCGAGCGCCGTGAGCGCGTCCTGGGTCGCGGCGGCGACGGCATCCGGGTCCGGGTAGGCCGGGCCGAGGTTTGCGCCCTCCATCGCGGCGGCCAGCCTCCGGGAGCTGCGCGAGGGAACCGGGCCCTGGCCCTCGAGCCGGTAGTCGATGCTGGCCGCAACGATGCCACGGGAGGCGAGCGACCTGGCCGCGCGCGCCGGCCCGTCGTCGGCCTTGCTGCCCTGCACGAACCCGCCTCCATGGACCACGACCACCACCGGCCGGCGGCTGCGGCTGGAGGCGGACGGGCGGTAGATGTCCATGAGCAGCCTCGTGCTTCCCGGGCCGGGGCGGGTCACCTTGCCCTCGCCGTAGGCGACATCGCGCTTCACTGAGACCTGGTAGGCGCCCTGGGCCGGCGCGGCCAGCACCACCAGGGCGCACGCGGCCGCCAGCAGCGTCGGCGCTACGGCTTTCGGCTTTCCGATGGAAAACATCATCTGGCCACCTAACCCGCCGGGCGCCTTGAAGTTTCCGTACCGCGCGGCTTACGCCTGGGCGCCGGGCTTGCCGCCGGCCGCCTCGAAGGCGGCCGACATAGCCTCGCCCATCGCCATCAGGGCCGAGAGCGGGCGGAGCATCACCGTGAAGCGCTCGACCAGGCCGTCATCCCCGGTCTCGAGCAGGTCGACTCCCTCCACCTCCCGCTCCCCCACGCGCGCCTGGAAACGAAGCATGTGGCTGGCCCCGTCACCGAGCTCGTCGACGTAGCGGAACTCCTCGAAGGTCTCCATCACGAACCCGAGTACCGCAGTGACCACCTCCCGCCCCTCGAACGGCTTGAAGGCGACCGGGCTGTTGAACTCGACATCCTCCGACAGGCAGGCACTCATCGCGTCTAGGTCCCTCGTCTCGACCGCTGCCCGGAACCGTTCACCGACGCTCATCGCGCAAGCGTACCCGGGGCGCTCATCCCGTCTGGGCGCCCTCGGGCTCGGGTTCGTAGAAGTCGATCGTCCTGGTGATGACGATCGCGTAGATGGCCATGACCAGGAACAGCCACGGGCCTGCGGGCGGGAAGGCGGCGGCCACAACGATCGCCACGGCATAAGCCAGGACGCCCGGGTTGAGCCGCCGCGTAAGGCGCCTGACTTCGTCCGCGGAGACCTCCTCGCGGATCAGCTTGTCCCGCCGGCACTGCCACCAGAGCCAGGAGATCAGCACCCGGCAGAGCAGCAGCGAGAACCCGTAGAGGACGACGGCCACGCGGGTGCCGCCGTCGGTGCCGAGGATGTCGGTGGCCATGACCGCGGTCGGGAACGGGAGGAAGGCGATAGCCATGAGCAGGAGGAGGTTGACCTTCATGGTCATCGGGCTGACCGCGCGCAGGCTGGAGAAGATCGTGTGGTGGGCCAGCCAGAAACCCCCGATAGTCAGGAAGCTGATCACGTAGGCCAGGTAGGAGGGCCACTCGGCCTTGAGCTCCTCTAGCAGGCCCACCCCGTTGGTGACCGAAGGAACCCCGATCTCCAGCACGAGGAGGGTGATCGCGATACCGATTACGCCATCGCTGAACTGTTCTACGCGGGCGGCCGCGTAGTGCTGCACCCTGAGCATGCGCTGGTCGGCTCGCACGCGGGGAGTTTCCCGCCGCAGTCAGACGGACCTGCCCCGCTCCGTGGCTGAAAAGGTCCCCTGAGTCAGGCCGCAACCGTGCGGGCGAGGCCGCCGCCCGTGCGAGACGGCCCGGCTGCCCTGCCTGGCGCCCCTGCCTCCTCCTGCGTCCCGGAAACGGGCAGCAGCCCGCGCTCGATCGCGTATCCGACGAGCTCATGGCGAGCGCTGATGCCGAGCTTGTCGTAGATCGCCCGCCGGTGAGACTCGATCGTCCGCACCGAGAGCGAAAGGTCGAAGGCCGCCTCGGCGTTGGTCTGGCCGTGGGCAATACGGCTTACGATCTCCAGCTCACGCTCGGTCAGGTCGTCGGGCTCGGCGTCGGGAATGCGCGCGATCTCGCAACCGAGGCGGGGGCTCACGTAGGCATAGTCCTGGGCGGCGAGCTCGATCCCTTCGACGAGGGAATCGATGCCCTGCAGGGCGAGCACGTAGCCGTTCGCACCCTCGCGCAGGACCCCGCGCACGACCTCTGCGTCGGTGGATCGCCCCAGCACGAGCACCCGGCTCTCCGGGGAGGCATCGGCGAGCATCGCCACCACCCGCGCGGTCTGCTCCACCGGGTCGCCCGGCCAGGAGATCAGCAGTACAACCCCGGGCCGGTGGCCGCGCGCGTACCGCGGGATGTCATCCAGGTCACCGGTGCGAGCCACGACCTCCACCGACTCGACCGGCTCCAGCGCTGCGGCTACCGCATCAAGCGTCATCAGCTCGCCGGCGTAGAGAAGCACCGGCACCTGCGTGGCCACCGTCTCCTCAACCGCAATTCCGTTCCTTGCCGTGCCCATAACCTGCTGCTTTCTCTTCAGTTTCGTGGCCATCCCGCCAGGGCGACCACCCTCACTACTAACGGTAGGTCGGTAGTCGGTCTCCCTGCCAGCCCTTTTCACGCTGGCCCGGTCAGCAGTTTCCCCGTGTGGGAACTGCGTACTGGCCCTACCGGGAGACGATCAGGGCAGCAGGCCGTTGTCGATCGCGTAGCGAACGAGCTGCGAGCGGGAGTCGAAGTCGAGCTTGGCCATGATGTGGGCGCGGTGCGTCTCCACTGTCCGGACGGAGAGGCCCAGCTGCTCCCCGATCTCCAGGTTGGTGAACCCCAGGGCGATAAGCCTCAACACCTGGGTCTCCCTGTCGGTCAGGTCGTCCTCCAGCCGCTCGAGCTTGGCCATCTCGACGCCCAGCCGGCCATTTACGTAGGGCTCGCCGCGCGCCGCGCGGCGGATCGCCTCGACCAGGGCATCCTGGCCCTCGGTCCGCAGGACGAAGCCCATGGCGCCGTCGCGAAGGGTGTCACGGGCCGCCCGCGCATCGGCATTGCCGCTCAACACCACGAGGCTCGTATTCGGCGAGACGAGGGCCAGCTCTGCCAGCAGCCCCACCGCCACCACTGCCTCGGGCTGTTCACCGGGAGATACGACCAGGACGTCGGGCCGATGGCCACTCGCGTAGCGCGTGGCCTCCTCGGCGCCGTCGGCTACGGCCACGACCTTCAGCCCGTCTTCGTCGTCGAGCAGGCGCTTAAGCCCGCTGCGAACGAGTTCCTCGCCATCGGCGAGGACGACCGAGATCTCCCCGGTGCCGTCAGCCGCTGTTCCCGCGGCCCCCTGCGAGCCGCCTGCGTACTTGTCCTTTTCCTGAGCGATGCCGAGAAATTACGACGCGGTTACGGGATTCGATAAGTAGTAAACCCGTAGCTCAGCGGCGTAGTCAAGCGGGGCGGCGGGCGAGTACGCATCTTCGCGGATGTGGACGCGTAGAGTGATTGGGGAATGGTCGACTCTCTTCGCAACGCTCGCAGCCAGGCCTCGCAGGCGATCGACCGGGCAGGGGCCACCGCGGGAGAGGCGATGGCGAAGGTCAAGCCGAAGCTGCGGGGCGTGATCCACCAGTACTCCTTCTGGGTGGCGATCGGCCTGGCGATGGTCCTTGTCTGGCGCGCCAGCACCGCAAAGGGAACGGTGGCCATGGCGATCTACGGCCTGGGACTGGTCGGTCTCTTCGGGATCAGCGCCCTCTACCACCGCCCCGACTGGAAGCCGAAGGCAAGGGCCTGGATGCGCCGCCTGGACCACTCGATGATCTACGTCTTCATCGCCGCCTCGGTTACCCCGTTCGCGCTGCTGGTGCTGGACGGGAGCCTGGCCTGGGTAGCCATGGCGATCGCCTGGGGCGGCGCCGCCCTGGGCGTGCTGCTCTCGATTCTCTGGGTCAACGCCCCCAAGTGGCTAAACGTCATCATCTACGTCGCCCTCGGGTGGGTCGGCGTAATCTGCGCCCCCCAGATTTTCGACGCACTCGGGTGGTGGGCGATCGTCGGGCTGGTGCTCAGCGGCGTCCTCTACACGGCCGGCGCGGTCATCTACGCGACCGGCCGACCCGACCCGGCGCCGAAAACCTTCGGCTACCACGAGCTCTTCCACTCGCTGGTGACCGGCGCCGCCGGCACGCACTACGTGGTTATCGCGGTGCTGGTACTGCCGCTCGCGGTCTGACCGGCAGGGCCGGTCAGCGGACCTTGACGGTCTGGAACATCCCGCCGTGGATCTTGCAGTAGAGGAGGTAGCTCCCCTTCACGGTGAGGGTGCGGCTGTAGCTCTTGCCCGGCCCGATGTCGCCGGAGTCGAAGAACTTCGCCTTCCTCGGGGCGGCGCTCGAGTCGAGCGTGACCGTGTGCTCGGTGGTGTTGGTCTTCTCGGCCTTCCAGACCAGCTTCGTCCCGGCCTTCACCGAGAGGGTGGTCGGGGCGAAACCGGGAGCCACGTCGTAGAGCTTCGTCGTCTTGGTGACCTTCTTGGCCGCCGAGGCGGACGGGCCATCGACCGCCCAAGCGGTCCCCGCGGCAGCCAGCACCACGGCCACCGCGGCCGTCATGGCCGCGGTGGGTCGGGCGACCCGAGCGTTCGGCTTGCGACCGGTGCTCACCTGGGCACCGGCGGCGCCTTGTAGCCCTTCTTCCAGACCATGTAGGCGCCGGCCGACGACTTGCTGAACGGCTTGTAGCCCTTGTAGGCCTTGGAGAACGGCTGGGCGATCGTTCCGCCCGGGGCCGGGTTCTTCTCGTCGGCGAGCGCCAGCGCCCAGGCGACGCCCTGGCCCTGCGCACCCTCGTTGAAGGTGTTGGCCGGGCCGGGCTCGCCCGCCGCGTTGCACGGCGGGAAGGCGGTGGTGCTGAAGTCGGGCAGGTTGGCCACCCCGCTGCTCAGCTGGTTGTCGCTGAAGCAGTTGCCCGAGCCCGACCCGTCGTAGAAGAGGTCGCGCCCGTTGAGGTCCTTGCCCCCGTTGCCCATGATGTTGCCGATTGCCTTGTTGTCCTTGAGGTTCCACGGCTCGGGCCCGATCGCCTCGGCCTTTTCGAGGTCGGCGTTGGCGTTGACCAGCAGCAACTGCTGGATCATCCCGATCCCGGCGCCCCAGTTGCCGAAGACCCGGTTCTTGCTGATCGTGTGGTCACGCCCACCGAAGAGCAGGACGCCCACGCCAACCGGGTAGGGAACCGAGCCGGTGGACGGCTTGACCTTGCCGAACGGCGCGCCCTTGTAGTAGTTGAAGTTGTTCCAGAAGATGTCGTTGTTCTCGATGACGTTGTCCTCTTCCGGCGGGTACTTCTCCGAGACCAGCGTGTTGGGAACGAGCCCCGTGCCGTTGTTGAAGAAGAACGAGCGCGTGATGTTCACGTAGCGCATGTTCGTGCCCGACCACCCGAGGACGTTGCCCCACGAGGAGACGTTTCGGACGATCGTGCGCTTGGGCTTGTCCTGCTTGGGCGTCTGGCCGATGTAGAAGCCCGCGTCGGTGTGGTAGTAGGCCTCGGAGTTGGTCATCTCTCCACCGACCGAGTTGAAGGCGTAGAGGCCGTAGACGCCGGTGCCGGTGGCCAGGAGGCGGTCCATCTTGTAGCCGTCGACGTTGACGGCGAAGAAGCCGTTCTGGACGTAGCCGTTGGTGGAGAGCCCCTGGAGGGTCACGTCGTTGGCCGAGTTGATGATCACGCCGTGGCGCTGGCCCTTGGCGTTGATGAAGACCTTTGCCGGGTTGCCCTTGTTGCCGACGATCGAGATGCCCTGCTTCTTGGCGCCCTCGACCTTGACGCCCTCCTTGTAGGTGCCGTTGCAGACGCGGACGGTGTCCCCTGCGCGGGCGGCGTTGACCGCCTTCTGGATCGTCTTGTACTGCCCGCCCTTCTTGCAGACCTTCAGGGTCTTGGCGCCGCCGGGTCGGGGCTCAGGGGTGCCCGGGTTCGAGGGCGGCGGGTAGTCGGCGGCCGAAGCCACTGCGGGAAGTACGAATGCCGCAGCAGCGGCGACGACAAGGGAACGCATCAGGGTCTTCATCTGGGTCTCTCTCCTCCGTTGATCGCGGCCCACTTCAACCGCTCGCTTGGAATCTTGCCACAAATGCCTACGGATTGACGAAGTAGAAGCCGGTCATGCCGTTGTCCTGGTGGCTGAAGACATGGCAGTGGTAGAGCCAGCGGCCGGGATTCTCCTCGGTCCAGGCCGCGGTGATCGTCTCGGCCGGCCCCACCGTCTGGTCGTCGGTGGGCTTTCCGTCGCCGTCGAGCGGCCATACGTGGCCGTGGACGTGGAAGGTGTGGAAGTTGTTGTCCATCCCGATCACGTGCATGGCGACCGAGTCGCCGACCTTCGCGGTGATGTTCGGTGTGTTGCCGGCGAAGGCACGGCCGTTGATGCACTCGAAGCTGCGCTTGAGCCCGGTAACCGGCGGCGCGAGCTGGTGGAGGAAGAGGATCGGCTCGACGTCGGGGCGCGGCGCTCCCTTCTCGCGGACGATGATCGCCCCGAAGAGGCCCCGCATGGTGTTCAGCGTGTGGTTCGGGCCGTGGTCGTGGTAGGGCCAGGTGCCGACCGCCTCGGGCACCGCCTCCCAGACGTAGGTGAACTCCTCCCCGGGACCCACGTAGCCCCCGGCGCGCGTGAAGTCGCCGATGTAGCTGCCGTCGTAGTCGGGCGTGTATCGCACGCCGTGCGGGTGCATCGTCACCGCCTGGGCGTACTTCGCCGGGAGGGCGTTACGGAAGTGGACGCGCAGCACGTCGCCGACCTCGCACTCGAGGGTCGGGCCCGGGATCGCCGCCGCCCCCATCGGCTCGCCGAACCCCGGGGTCATCTGCTGGTAGGTGAATGCCCGGAAGACGCTCGGTCCGGGCAGCGGGGTGCCGTGCCAGAAGTCCCGCCGCGGGCGCGACGGGATGATGTCCCACTTCGGGGCGGTCGCCTGGATCCAGTACTCGCGCACCGAGCCGCCGGCCGCCGGCTCCGGCGTGCCAAACTTGAGCTGGTCGACGGGGTTGGCGCCCGGCGAGGCCTGGGCGCCGGTGGCGGTCAGGGCCGCGGGGCGCTTTACGTTCCTGGCGGCTGCGTCGGCCTTGCTGGCGTCACCGGCCTTCTCGACGAGAACCTTCTGGCCGCCGATCGTGCAGAAGAAGGCGCCGGCGCCGGCGGCCAGGAAGCCACGGCGGCCGATGTCCGGACCTCCACCCTCCCGGCTCTCCCCGGGTCGCTCTTCACCCGCCATTTCGCCGGGAAACGATAGTGGCGGGCGCGGCGCGGGGCGCCAGGTGGCGCCCCGGCGTTCGCCACCTGCCTCGGCCGCTCAGCCGGTGTACCGGGGCTTGAGGCTCGGGAGCACGACCGTGCGGTTGACCGTGCGGGCGGTGCCGCCGGTCGGGGTGAAGGTGGTGCGCAGCAGCACCCGCACCTTGCCCTTCTTCTGCGCCTTGCGCGTAGCCGCGTTGACCTTGCAGGTCAGCACGTAGATGCCGGCCTTCGGGGCAGTCTTCGAGGTCGAACAGACTGCAGCTGCAGCTGTGCGGGCGCTCGACGAGCGCGCCGGGCGCGTGCCGCGCTGGCTGATCCGGCCCGGGTCACTCACCCTGATCAAGGTTCGGATGGTCCTGCCGGACGTCGAAGCGACCTCGAGCTTGAACACGTTCGATGGGGTCGGGGGGATCGAGCTGAAGGTGGCCGTGACCGACCGCGCCTCGCTCATCGAGACCGTGCAGGTGGCCTCCGTGCCCGAGCATGCACCGCCCCAGCCGCCGAAGGTCGAACCATCGGCAGGAGCGGCGGTCAGCGTCACGCTGGTGCCGCTGTCGTACTCGGCCGAACAGGTCGCACCACAGTCAACACCGGCCGGAGACGAGGTAACCGTGCCGGTACCCGTACCGGCCTTGGCGACCGACAAGGCGTACTTCACCGCCGCGGCACCACCCGGCGCGACGGCAAGCCCGAAGACCTGGCTG
>JBBASZ010000002.1:10111-26780 GCA_040398965.1 Solirubrobacteraceae bacterium
TAGATGTACTGGGAGTCGATCGCGATGCCCGTCGCCGCTCTCTGACCACTGCCGAGGGGAAGGAATGAGGGGTTGAAGCCGGTTCCGTCGACATTCGACCGGCCGATGTTCGCGTCGCCCGGACCAGCGTAGGAAGTGCCCATCACGTAGATGTATTGGGAGTTGATGGCGATGCCACCCGGCGGCAAGTCGGTACCGCTGGCGACGCTGAACAGGGTCGTTGCCCCGCTGCCGTCGATGGCGGCCCGCCGAATCGAGGAGGTCGGCGTCGGAGCGGTTCCCCAGAAGAGGTTCGAGCTGTTGTAGGCGAGTCCCATGAAGAAGACGCCCGAGCCGACGTTTGCGTACGAGGGGTTGACCCCGGTCCCGTCCAGGTTTGCCCGGCCCAGCGCGCCGCCGCTCTGCCCCCAGTAGATGTAGTTCTCCGCAGCGGCCGAAGCGGCGAGCACCAGGGAGGCGAGAATGGCGCCTGCCAGGGCCAGGACCGCGCGCGTCACGCCGGTGGACGGGAAGGTGGAAGCACGTACCTCGTCTCGCGTCATAGGGCCGGCAAGGTATCAGAGCGAAAAGATCTTCAACCTTGCCTGCCTACGTGCGCAGTTTCCGCCCAATCGCCGGGCTTGGGGGTGCACGGACGGGACGGGCCCGACCCCGCCGCGTGCTCCCCGCCGGCGCGCAGCCGCCCTAGACGACTGCGCGTGACTGCAGGTGCGTGCCGACCTTGCGCTTGACGCGCTGGAGGGCGTTGTCGACGGTCTTGGTGTCGCAGCCGACGATCTCGCCGACCTCCTCGTAGGAGCGGCCGTCGAGATAGAGCGCCAGCACCCGTGACTCGAGCTCGGAGAGAGTCGACGAGAGGCAGTCCACCAGCGAGCGCAGCTCCTCGGTGGAGATCACCTGGTTGACCGGGTCGTGGACCGGCGAACCGGGCAGGACCTCCTCCAGCGTCGCCTCACCCTCGCTGGCGCCGGCCGGCGTCGTGGCGAAGGAGACGTACTGGTTCAGTGGCATGTGCTTGTTGCGGGTCGCCGTCTTCACCGCGGTGATGATCTGGCGCGTGATGCAGAGCTCGGCGAAGTTGCGGAAGCTCGACTCACGGTCACTGCGGTAGTCGCGGATCGCCTTGTACAGCCCGACCAGTCCCTCCTGGATCAGGTCGTCGTTGTCGCCGCCGGCGATGAAGTACGACGAGGCCTTTAGCCGGACGAAGCCGTGATAACGGCGGACGAGGCGGTCGTAGGCGGTCGGGTCACCCTGCTTGGCCAAGGCGATGAGGTAGTAATCATCTACCTGTACCTGAGCCTTAGATACTGCGGAAATTCGGGCCACGAGCGTTCCTTTCTCCCCGTTTTCATTGGGGAAACACAGGACGAGCTCAGTGACGCACTCCTCCCCTGGCGCCGACTAAGAACGTTGGATCGTTTTAGGTTCTCAACCTGAGGTTTAGCCTCAGATATGCGGGGTTATCGCACAGTTATGGAACCCTGTCAAGCCCTGCGGGCGGCAATTGCATAGAGAAGTGCAGCCGCTGCGGCGCTGATATTCAGGGATTCCAGGCTCCCGCGCATGGGTAAAGTGACCAGCTGGTCACACGAATCGGCCACACGGGGGCGAATACCGCTCCCCTCTGCACCCAGGACGAGGACGCAGCCGCCGGAGTAATCCGGCTCTAGGTAGTCGACGGCTCCCTCGCCGAGGGCCGCCCCGTAACACCAGCATCCGGCCTTCTTGGCATCGGCGAGGAAGTCGGCGACGTTGCGCACCCGGGCTACCGGAACCCACTCGGTAGCGCCGGCCGATGCCTTGACCGCTGCCGGCGTTACCTCCGCGGCCCTGCGCTCCGGGATCACGACGCCAGTGGCCCCGACCGCCTCGGCGGTTCGGCAGACGGCGCCGAGGTTGCGGGGGTCCTGAACCTGGTCGAGGACGACGATCAGCGGGTCGGGCTCCGTGAGGAACCCGTCGGCGCTCGCATAGGGGAAGTCGCCGGCGTCGGCACAGATTCCCTGATGGTCCTCGCTGCCGCACCGGGCGGCTATCTCGTCGGCCGAGTGGACCGAGTTCCCTGGTCCCTCGGCCAGCCATGGCTCGGAGGCGGCGGAACCGGTTACCCAGATGTCGCGTACGGGGCGCCGGCCGGAACGGAGCGCCTCGTGGACCGCGTTTCGCCCGTAGATGATCACGGCCGCACGAGCTCGGGGCCGTCGGCGCCGTCGCGGACCTCCCAGCCCATCGACGCGAGCTGGTCCCGGATGGCGTCGGCGCGCTCGAAATCCTTCTCGGCCCGTGCCTCCTCGCGCTCGTTCATCAGCGCGACCGCCTCTGCGCCTGCCTCCTCGGCCTCGCCCGGCTCCAGCAGCGATTCCAGGCCCAGGCAGGTGAGCATCGCGAGCAGGTCGTCGCTGCCCGGGGAATCCAACGCCGCAGCGCCCTTCAGCCAGGCGTGCATCTCGGCGAGGGCGCGTGGGGTGTTGAAGTCATCGGCCAGCGCGTCGAAGAAGGCCTCGCGGTGGGTCGAGAGCTCCGCGGGCGAAGGGCCGGGAACCGTACGTGAGGCCTGCTCGCGAATGCGCCGGGCACTCGTACGAGCCGCCTCGAGCTCGGAGTCGCCGAAGAGGAGTGGCTGGCGGTAGTGGCCGGAGACGAAGAACAGGATCACCGCCTCCCGCCCCCAGCGTTCGAGCACCTCCGCAAGAGACTCGATATTTCCGGTGCTCTTGGCCATCTTCTCGCCGCCCAGCTGGAGCATTCCGTTGTGCATCCAGATGCGGGCGAGCTCGGCGTCACGGGCCATGCGCGTCTGGGCCGCCTCGTTCTCGTGGTGGGGGAAGACGAGGTCGTTGCCGCCGCCGTGGATGTCGAAGCCGACGCCCAGCAGCCCCTCAGCCATCGCCGAGCACTCGATGTGCCAGCCGGGGCGCCCGGGCCCCCAGGGAGCCTCCCAGGCGGTGTCCTCGCCTTCCTTCTGGGCCTTCCAGAGGGCGAAGTCGAGCGGGTCGCGCTTTCGGTCGGTCCCCTCGACCCCCTCGCCCTGGTCCATCGCGTCGACGGACCGGTGGGAAAGCTCGCCGTACTGCGGGTCGGTCCTCACGGCGAAGTAGACGTCGCCACCGGACTCGTAGGCCGATCCCTTTTCGATAAGGGCGCCGATCAGCTCGACGATTCCCTCGATCGTCTCACCGGCGAGAGGCTCGTGGTCGGGGCGCCCGAGCCCCAGGGCGTCGGTGTCGGCTACGTAGGCGGCCGCCATCTCGCGGGCCAGTTCGTCGCTGGCCACCGGCGGCTCGGCGGCGCGGGCGGCGTCGTAGATCTTGTCGTTGACGTCGGTGATGTTCATCACCAGCGTCGTCTCAAGGCCCTCCCGCTCGAGGAAGCGCTTCAGGAGCGAGTAGACGACGAACGGGCGCGCGTTGCCGATATGTATGCGGCTGTAGACGGTGGGCCCACAGGCGTAGATCGACGTGCGACCGGGGTCGCGGGGCTCGAGGTCGACTACCTCGCCGCTGCGGGTGTCGTGGAGGCGGATCTGGCGCACCGCGCCAATGTAGGGCAGCGGTCAGGAAGCGCGCAGCGTTGCCACCGCGATTGCCGCGGCGCCCTCGCCCCGGCCGACGGCGTCCATGCCCTCGCCGGTGGTCGCCTTGACGTTGACCTGGGAAGGCTCGAGGCCCAGCGCTGTCGCCAGGCGCTCGCGCATCAGCGCCCGGTGGCTGCCGATTTTCGGCGCCTCGAGCATCACGGTTGCGTCGACGTTGACGACGGCAAGCCCGGCCTGCGCGACGAGCCTCCCGGCCTCCTCGAGGAGCGCGATCGAGTCGGCGTCCTTGAAGCGCGGGTCGGTGTCAGGAAAGTGGGTGCCGATGTCGTCGAGTCCGGCGGCTCCCAGCAGGGCGTCGATCACCGCGTGGGTGAGGACGTCGGCGTCGGAATGGCCCTCCAGGCCGACCTCGCTCTCGAGCCGCACACCTCCGAGCACCAGCGGGCGCCCGGCCACCAGCCGGTGAGAGTCCCATCCGATTCCCGTGCGGTTCATTGCTCTTCGGCCCCGATCGGTACGAGCCGCCGCCTGCGGCCCTCGAATACGGCGAGCTCCGTGACCCCGAGCGAGTCGAGGAACTCGATGGCCTGATCGTACCCCGCGCCCACGTCCTCGGGCCGGTGCGCGTCGCTGGAGAGCGCCACCGGGCAGCCGGCCTCCAGGGCCATCTCCAGGAACGCCCGCGAGGGGTAGAGCTCGCCGACCGGCTTGCGCAGGCCGGCGGTGGAAACCTCAACGGCGATCTTCGACTCGGCCAGGCCCTCGGCTGCAAGCTCGTAGTAGCGGCGCAGGTCGCCCTCGGGGGCGGGCCGGCCGGCACCCCAGTGCTTAACGAGGTCCGGGTGGGCGAGGATGTCGTAGCTGCCGGTGCGGGCCAGCTCGCCCAGCCAGGTGAAGTAGGTCGTCCAGATCTTCTCGGCGCCCATGCCCGAGCTCCAGACGTCGAAGCGCTCCTCGTCGAGCGCCCCGGAGTCGCCCAGGAAGTGAATCGAGCCGACGACGTAGTCCCACTCGCGGGCATCCAGGAACGAGGAGATCCTGTCCTCGCGCCCGGGCACGTAGTCGGCCTCGATCCCGAGCCGAAGGTCGGTCCGGTTGCGGACGAAGTCGCAGTATTCGTCCACGTCGTCGCTGGCGAACTCGCGCCAGAGGGGGTTGTCCCAGATCTCCAGCGCCTCGTCGAAACGGTAAATGTGCTCGCTCACCCCCAACTCGGCGATTCCGGCGTTGCCGGCAGCCTCCCGGTAGCGGGCCGCGTTCTCCGGGGTGAACCACTCGCCGGGTACCGCGGCAGGGTCGTCGGGGCGGATATGCAGGTGGTAGTCGGTGAGCATCAGCCGCCGGCCAGCAGCTGCGAGGCGAGGGCGAGGTCGTCGGGCGTCGTGACCTTCGGGTTGGGATGCCGGGCGGGAACGACCCTCACCTTCCCCCCCGCCTGCTCGACCAGCATCGCGTCGTCGGTGGCGGCCGCCAGCGCCTCCGCAGGCGCGTCGAGCGCCCGGGCGAGCGCCTCCCGCCGGAAGACCTGCGGCGTCTGGACCGCCCACAGCTCGGAGCGGTCGAGCGTCTCCACGACCGCGCGGCCGTCGGGAGCTCGCTTGACCGTGTCGCTCACCGGGGCGGCGGCGACCGCCGCGTCCCAGCCGCCGTCCTCGTCCAGGGCCGCAAGGCAGTCGGCGACCATGCCCGCGGTCAGCAGCGGCCGGGCGGCGTCATGGACCAACACGACGGTCACTTCCGGGTCGGTCACCGCGGCGAGCGCGTTGCGGACCGACTCGGAGCGGGTCTCACCGCCCTCTGCCGCGGTCACCCCCGCGGGCGGGGCGGCGCCGGCCGGGAGGGCGACGACGATCTCGCCGATGCCGGGCGAGGCCCTCAGGGCCTCGATGCTCCAGTCGAGCATCGGCCTGCCGGCCACGGTGACGAACGCCTTGGGCCCCTGGGAGCCCAGGCGTTCGCCGCGCCCGGCGGCCACGACCAGCGCGACCGCTCCGCCGGGCACGTCGATGCTCCTTTACGCCTTGGCCTTGGCCTTCGCCTTGGCCTTGCCTGCCGCCGCCTTGCTGCCGTTGGACTTGGCCGCCGTGGCCTTCTCCTTGGGCTTGGCCGCCGGCTTCTCGGCCGACTTGGCGAGAATTCCGTCGAGGTGCTCCTCGGCCTGCTCCTCGTCCATGTCCAGCGCGTACATCAGCTCGGAAGCGAGGATCTTCTTGGTCCGGGTGTACATCTGCTTCTCACCGGTGGAGAGGCCCTTCTCGTGCTCGCGGATGGCCAGGTTGCGAACCACCTCACTGAGCTCGTAGATGTCGCCGGTCTTGATCTTGTCGCGGTTGTGCTTGTAGCGGCGGTTCCAGTTCTTCGGCATCTCCGAAGTGCCGGCACGCAGGACGGCAAGGACCTTCTTGACCGTCTTCTCGTCGATCACCCGGCGAAGCCCGGCAATCGCGGCGTTCTCCGAGGGGACCATGACGGTCATGTCGTTGTGGTTGATCTGGATCGTCAGGTAGACGCGCTTCTGCCCGAACATCTCACGCGACTCCTTCTTGATCACCTTCCCCGCACCGTGATGGGGGTAGACGACGTTGTCGCCCTTCTCGAACTCGATGTGCTCGAGAACCGGGGCCGGTACCTCGGTCTCCTCGTGAATGTCTTCCTTGGTCGGTGAGATGTTGCCCTCCTTGATCACGGCGCCACTTGCGGCGCCTTACTTCTCCAGACTTCTCGTCAGATCTGCAGGTGCCGATCGACGTAATTGATTTCCTGCAGCCGGCGAAGCCCCTCGCGGATGTCCTTCGCCCGAAGCTCGCCCACGCCATCGATCGCCTCCAGCTCCGCGTCGCTCGCGGCGACGAGGTCGTCGAGGCCCCCGAGCTCGGTCACGATGTTGCCGACGGCGATCTTCGGAAGCCTCGGGATGTAGCCGAGGATCCGGTAGCCGCGCGGCGAGACGGGGTAGTCGATGGTGTTCAGCTTGCGGTCGTAGCCGAGCAGCTCGGAGAGGCGTCCGAAGTCGAGCACGTCCTGGTGGTCCAGGCGGGCCAGCTGCTCGAGGACGAGTGCGAAGGAGTCTTCGTCGTCGTTGACGATGTAGTCGCGCACGAGGGCGATCTTGTCGGCTGCCGCCCCGAAGAGGGTCTCCTCGAGCTGCATCTCGATCAGGCGCCCCTCGGTGCCGAGCTCGACGATGTAGCGCTCGATCTCGGAGGCCATGCGCGTGACCATCTCCGAGCGCTGCAGGACGGTGAGGACGTCGTGGAGGGTCGCGCCCCCCTCGAACTCCAGGGCGGTCAGGCGGGTCGTGACCTGGTCCAGGCGCAGGCGGTACTTCTCGAGCGTGGCGAGGGCCTGGTTGGCCTTGGCCAGGACGGTCGGGATGTCCTCGAGGACGTACTTGCCGCCGTCGACGTAGAGCGAGACGACCTCGCGGCGCTGCGAGATGGCGATCACCAGCGAGTCGCTCTGCTTGCTGACGCGCTCGGCCGTGCGGTGGCGGGTGCCGGTCTCCAGCGAGAGGATCGTCGGGTCGGGCATCAGCTGGACGTTGGCCATCACGATCTTGGTCGCATTGGCGTTGAGGATGATCGCCCCGTCCATTTTCGCCACCTGGTAGACGTAGGCCGGCGAGTAGTCGATGTCCAGGCGGATACCGCCCGAGAACATGAAGCTGAGCTCCTCGGGGTCACCGACGACGATCAGGCCGCCGGTACGGGCGTTGACGATGCTGTCTACGCCTTCGCGGAGGGCGGTTCCCGGAGCGATCATCTCCAGGGCACGCACGAGTCGGGGCTCCTGGCGCCCGACCTCCTCTACTCCCTCCTCTACTCCCTTAGGCGCCATCTAGAGGCCTATTTTAACAGGCCTTTATTGGCTCCCGCGTCAGGCAATCCGGCGCTCAGCAGCACCCCTGAGGCCGTTCTGGTGGGCCCTGAGCGCCTCCCTGAGTGTTGGCGCCGTCGACGGCGAGAGCGGCTCGCCGAGGCCGAAACGGGCCGCTTCCGCGGCCCTGCGGTCGTGGTGGGCGACCGAGCGCAGCTCCCCGTTGAGCCCAAGCTCGCCGAACGCGCATGGCGGCAGAGGGCCGGCCTGGGCCTGCGGGCCGTCGGCGGCCGCCCCGGCGACGGCAAGGGCGATGGCCAGGTCGGCGCCGGGCTCGTCGATCCGCACCCCACCGACGACGTTGACGAAGACGTCGCTGGTGGAGGTCGACACCCCGGCGTGGCGCGCCAGCACGGCGAGCACGAGCGCCAGCCGGTTGCGGTCGATGCCGTTGACCACCCGCCGCGGTGGGATGACCTCGCTCGGGGAGACCAGGGCCTGGACCTCGACCAGCAGCGGGCGGCTTCCCTCCATGGCGGCGAGGATGACGCTCCCGGGAGTGCGCGTGGCCTCCTCGACGAAGCGGGCGCTGGCGTCGAGGACCTCGGTAAGGCCGCTGTCGTCCATCTCGAACACGGCGACGTCGTTGGTTGAGCCGAAGCGGTTTTTGAGCGCCCTCAGGGTCCGGTAGGTGCGCTCACGCTCGCCGTCGAACTGCAGGACGCAGTCGACCAGGTGCTCGAGAACCCGGGGGCCGGCCAGCGAGCCTTCCTTGGTTACGTGACCGACGAGCAGGACCGCGGTGCCGGTGCGCTTGGAGACCTCCATCAGCCGCGAGGCGACCTCGCGAACCTGGCCAACCGTGCCGGGGGCTCCGGTAAGCGCCGACGAGCCCAGCGTCTGGACCGAGTCGACGACGCAGAGGTCGGGCCGTTCGGCTTCGATCGTGGCGAGGACCGCCTCGAGCTCCGTCTCGGCCAGCACGGGAATCGCCAGCGACCCGGGCGCCGACCCGGCCTCGAGCCGTTCGGCGCGCAGGCGGATCTGGGCGGCCGACTCCTCGCCGGAGACGTAGAGCGTGTTGCGGCCCGATGCCTCGGCGAGGCCAAGCGCCATGGTGGTGAGGGTCGACTTGCCTATCCCCGGAGAGCCGCCGATCAGGACCAGCGAGCCGGGCACCACGCCGCCACCGAGCAGCCGGTCCAGGCCGGCTATGCCGGTGGGCATCCTCGGCGTGCGGTCGGCCGAGACGTCGCGCAGGCGGGTGGCCTGGCGGGCGCCTGCTCCCGAAGAGGCGCCGCCGCCACGCGCCGGAGCGGCTACCCGCTCCTCGGCCAGCGTGTTCCATTCCTCGCACTCCGGGCACTGGCCATGCCACTTGGCCGTGCTGTGCCCGCACTGCGAGCAGACGAAAGCGGTGGAACCACGGGCCATCGACCGAGACTAGATCCCGGCCCCGACGGCTTTCCCCCGCCGCGGGGTGCTCTCAGGAGTCTTCCGGGGCGTCGTCCGCGGCCGGCTCGTCGCCGTCCTCGTCGGACGGCTCGTCCTCGGGCGCGCCAACGGCCGCCGGCACCTTGGACTCGACCACGGTGAGCACGACGTCCTCCTCGGAGCCCTCGGGGGCCACGTCGACCATGACGGTCGCGCCCTCGGTGAGCTCCTCGCGCAGGACGAAGTCGGCCAGCGGGTCCTCGATGTAGCGCTGGATGGCGCGGCGCAGCGGGCGGGCGCCCATCGCCGGGTCCCATCCCTTCTCGACCAGGAAGTCGCGTGCCTCCTCGGTGAGCTCGATCTGCAGGCCGCGCTCGGCCAGCGTCTCGCGCACGCGGAGCATGAGCAGCTCGACCACGGAGCGGATCTCGTCCCTCTGCAGCTTGTGGAAGACGATCACGTCGTCGATCCGGTTGAGGAACTCCGGCCGGAAGGACTTCTTGAGCTCGCCCATGATCCGGGACTTCATGTCCTCGTAGGTGATGCCGGTCTCGTCCTCGGTGACCGCGAAGCCCATCGGTGTGTTGTTGGCGATCTCCTGGGCGCCGATGTTCGACGTCATGATCACGATCGCGTGACGGAAGTCGACGGTGCGCCCCTGGGAGTCGGTCAGGCGGCCGTCCTCGAGGATCTGCAGCAGGATGTTGAAGACATCCGGGTGCGCCTTCTCGATCTCGTCGAGGAGCAGCACGCAGTAGGGCTTGCGCCGCACGGCCTCGGTGAGCTGGCCGCCCTCGTCGTAACCGATGTAGCCGGGAGGCGAGCCGACCAGGCGCGAGACGGCGTGCTTCTCCATGTACTCGGACATGTCGATACGGGTCATCGCGTCCTCGTCGCCGAACAGGAAGTCGGCGAGGGTGCGGGCCAGCTCGGTCTTGCCGACGCCGGAGGGGCCAAGGAAGATGAATGAGCCGGTCGGGCGCTTGGGGTCCTTGAGGCCGGCGCGCGAGCGGCGGATCGCCTTGGAGATGACCTCGACGGCGGCCTCCTGGCCGATCACGCGCTTGTGGAGCTCCTCCTCCATGCGCATCAGCTTGGCCGTCTCGGCCTCGGTCAGCTTGAAGACGGGGATGCCGGTCCACATCGAGACGATGTCGGCGATCTCCTCCTCGCCGATGCTCGGGCGCGGGCCGTCGCTCTCGCCGCTGCGCCACTCGTCCTCGAGCTCGCGCTTGCGCTGGGTCAGCTTGCGCTCCTCGTCGCGGAGGCTGGCCGCCTTCTCGAACTCCTGGTTCTCGATCGCCTCTTCCTTGTCGCGGCGGGTCTGCTCGATCTCGTCCTCGAGCTCCCGGTAGACCGGCGGGGCGGTCATGTTCTTGATCCGCATGCGGGATGCGGCCTCGTCGACGAGGTCGATCGCCTTGTCCGGCAGCTGGCGGTCGGAGATGTAGCGGTCGGCCAGCTCGCAGGCGGCCTCGAGCGCCTCGTCGGTGATCTCGACGCGGTGGTGCTCCTCATAGCGGTCACGCAGGCCCTCGAGGATCTGCACCGACTCCTCGATCGAGGGCTGGTCGACGCGGATCTGCTGGAAGCGGCGCTCCAGGGCGCTGTCGCGCTCCAGGTACTTGCGGTACTCGTCGAGCGTGGTGGCGCCGATCGTCTGGAGCTCCCCGCGGGCCAGGGCCGGCTTGAGGATCGAGGCGGCGTCGATCGCGCCCTCGGCGGCGCCGGCGCCGACGAGGTTGTGGATCTCGTCGATGAAGAGGATGATGTCGCCGCGCTGGGTGATCTCCTTCATCACCTTCTTGAGGCGCTCCTCGAACTCGCCGCGGTACTTGGACCCGGCGACCAGCGCGGCCAGGTCGAGCGTGTAGATCTGCTTGTCGGCGAGGATCTCGGGAACGTCGGCGTCGGTGATCCGCTGCGCGAGCCCCTCGACGACGGCCGTCTTGCCGACGCCGGGCTCCCCGATCAGGACCGGGTTGTTCTTTGTGCGCCGCGAGAGGATCTGCATGATCCGCTCGATCTCGGTCTCGCGCCCGACGACCGGGTCGAGCTTGCCCTCGGCGGCCAGGCGCGTGAGGTTGCGCCCGAACTGGTCGAGCAGCTTCGAGGACTTCTTGCCCTCGCCGGAGCCCGAGCTGCGCCCCTCTGCCTCGGTGCTGCCGGAGCCCTGGCGGCGACCGCCGGGCCCGGAGAGCATGCGGATGACCTCGTTGCGGATCTTCTCCGAGTCGGCATCGAAGTCGAGCAGGATGCGCGCGGCAACGCCCTCGTTCTCGCGGACGAGGCCGAGCAGGATGTGCTCGGTGCCGATGTAGTTGTGACCGAGGCTCAGCGCTTCGCGCAGCGCCAGCTCGAGGACCTTCTTGGCCCGCGGCGTGAACGGGATCTGGCCGGAGGTGACCTCCTCGCCGGAGCCGACGATCCGCACGACCTGCGCGCGGACGCGCTCGGTCGTGATGTCGAGGCTCTCGAGCACGCGGGCGGCGAGCCCCTCCTCCTCGCGAAGGAGGCCAAGCAGGATGTGCTCGGTGCCGATGTAATTGTGCTTGAGGGTCCGGGCCTCCTCCTGGGCGAGGACGACCACCTGGCGGGCTCTCTCGGTGAAACGCTCGAACATCGAAGGGTCTGTCCTTCCTGGTGGTCTGGTGGCCGGTCTGCTTGAGGTGGTGGTCTTTGAGTAGGTCGGAGTTTTGCGGGGTCGTCTGACTGCCGCTGCCTCACCCTAGATTCCGGCCCCGACGGCCCGGCGGATCAAGGGGAGAAGCGGCTTTTGCCGTGAAATGAGTCTAACAGCGCAAAACCCGGCGCCGTCGCGGTATTGCCGGCGGATTAGTCGCGCATTGCGGGAAAGAGAACCACTTCGCGGATCGAGCTCTTTCCGCACATGATCATCACCAGGCGGTCGATTCCCAGCCCGACCCCCGCGGTCGGCGGCATGCCCTGCTCCAAAGCCTCCACGAACGCCTCGTCGTAGGGCTGGGCCTCCTCGTCGCCGGCCTCGCTGAGCCGGACCTGCTCCTCGAAGCGGCGGCGCTGCTCGTCCGGGTCGTTGAGCTCGGTGAAGGCGTTGGCGAACTCCATGCCGCCGCAGAAGGCCTCGAAGCGCTCGACCAGGCCCGGCTCGCTGCGGTGCTCCTTGGCGAACGGCGAGAGCTCGACCGGGTAGTCGGTGATGAAGACCGGGTCGGTGATCTTCGGCTCGACGTACTTGCTGAGCAGGTCGTCGACGAGCTTGGGCCAGGCGTGGTCCTCGACGTCCAGCTCGACCCGGTCCGAGGCCTCGATCGCCGCGGCCAGGGAATCGCGGTCGCCGTTGGCCCTGATGTCGATCCCGGTGCCGTCGAGGACGGCCTGGGCCAGCGGGATCCGGGGCCAGGGCGGGGAAAGGTCGTACTTGCCCTCGTAGCCGACCGCCGCAGCCACGGTCGAGACTGCCTCCTCCACCCTGGCCATGGCGTCCGAATAGTCGGCGTAGGCCTCGTACCACTCGACCATCGTGAACTCGGGGTTGTGCTTGGTCGAGAGTCCCTCGTTGCGGAAGTCCTTGCCCAGCTCGTAGACGCGCTCGAGGCCTCCCACGACGCAGCGCTTGAGGTAGAGCTCGGTGGCGATCCGCAGGTAGAGCTCACGGTCCAGCGCGTTGTGGTGGGTCGTGAACGGGCGGGCCAGCGCGCCCCCGTAGAGCGGCTGCAGCACGGGGGTCTCCACCTCGACGAAGCCGTTCTCGTCGAGGTAGCCACGCAGCGTGCTGATCACGCGGGCCCTGGTGATGAAGAGGTCGCGGGCCTCCTCGTTGGCGATCAGGTCGAGCTCGCGCCGGCGCTGGCGGGTCTCGACGTCCTGCAGGCCGTGGTGCTTGTCGGGCGGCGGGCGCAGGCTCTTGGCCAGGACGGCAAAATCGTCGACGCGCAGGGTCAGCTCGCCGGTGCGGCTCGAGAAGGCCGTCCCGTCGACGCCGACGAGGTCGCCGAGGTCGAGGTCCACCAGCGTTGCCATCCGCTCCTCGCCCAGGACATCGGCCCGGGCCTGGAGCTGGATCCGGCCGCTGCGGTCCACCAGGTCGAGAAAGGCCATCTTGCCCTGGCCGCGCCGGGCGGCCAGGCGCCCCGCCACGCGGTGGGAGGAGCCGGTCTCCTCGCCCTCGGCGAGGCCGGCGTGGGCCGCCTGCACCTCGGCGACCGGGGTGACCCCCGGGTAGTCGTGCGGGAACGGGTCTATCCCCTGCTCGCGCAGGCGCTCCAGCTTGGCCCGCCTTGCGGCGAGCAGGTCGCTCTGTTCCTCGCTCACGGGAGCGACATCATGACGCGGCTAGACGCCGACGTCGATCTTGGTGATCTTCAGCTTGCGCGCCGGGCCCCTGGGCACCTTGACGGTGACGACCTCGTTGCGCTTGCCGCCGATGAGCGCCGCCCCGATAGGCGACTCGTTCGAGACCTTCATCTCGGCGGGATCCGCCTCGGCGGAGCCGACGATGGTGAACTTCTGGGACTTGCCGGTCTTCTCGTCCTTGACGTGGACGATGTTGCCGACCTGGACGGAGTCCTTGGAGACGTTCTTCTTGGTGACGACCTTGGCGGCCCGGATCCGGTCCTCGAGCTGGGCGATCCGCGCCTCGAGCATCGCCTGCTCGTTCTTGGCGTCGTCGTACTCGGCGTTCTCGGCGATCTCGCCGTATCCGCGGGCGTCCTTGATCCGCTCGGCCACCTCGCGGCGGCCCTCGCCCGTGAGCTCGTCGAGCTCGGCCTGGAGCTTCTTCATGCCTTCCGCTGTGAGGATGACTTCCTTGGCCATTTTGCCTCTGATTCGGCGCCGTTGAGGGGTTTTTCACCGGGCGTCGGCCGCGGCGAGTCGCGCAGTATAGCGGCGGACCTGCGGCCTGTCAGGCCGCGGCGACCGGGGCCAGCCCGGAGAAAATCGAGCGCGCCTGGGCGAGGCTTGCAGCCTGCTGCATCTCGCGGTGGGCGTCCTTGCCCCCGCCGATCCGGTCTACGTACCACGGGTAGAAGGTCCTCAGGTACCGCCCGGCCTTCTCCTCCCCGAAGTGCTCGGTGGCCCGGTCGCAGATCCACTCGAACTCGGCAAGTACCTCCTCGGGGGAGGGCTCCTGGTCGCGCAGGCCGAGCGCCTGCTCGAAGAGCCAGGGGTTGCCGAAGGAGCCGCGGGCCAGCATGACGGCGTCAGCCCCGCTCTGGCGCCGCGCCTCGAGCGTGGCCTCGTGGTCGCTGAGCCCTCCCGAGATGATCACCGGTACCGGCAGCTCCTCGACGAGGCGCGCGGCCAGCTCGTAGTCGGGAGTGCCCTTGTGGTGGACCTGGGCCGAGCGCGGGTGGAAGGCGATGGCGGCCACGCCGGCCTCGTCGACCAGCCGCAGCGCGAGGTCGTAGCCGTCGGTCTCGCCGGTCTTTCGCCCGGAGCGGAGCTTCACGGTGACCGGAAGCCCGCTTCCCTCGCCGGCCGCGCGGGCAATGGCCACGGCGGTGGCGGGATCGGAGATCAGCGCGGAGCCTGCGCCGTTGCGGCAGACCTTGGGTACGGGGCAGCCCATGTTCAGGTCGATGATGTCGGCGCCGGCCTCGGCGGCAGTTCCGGCGGCCGAGCGCATCACGTCGGGGTCCTGGCCGAAGAGCTGGAGGGCGATCGGCCCCTCGTACCCGCGCTCGCGCGGGTCGATCACCAGCAGCTCCCGCATCGTCTTCTCGTTGCGGTGGTGGATGGCGAAGCTCGAGATCATCTCGCTGAAGACGATGCCGGCCCCGTAGCGCTTGGCCTGGAGGCGCACGAACCAGTTGCCGATGCCCGCCAGAGGCGCGAGGGCCACGCGGTTGGGAACGGTCAGGCCGCCAATGGAGAACGGCTCGGTGAGCGCCGGGAGGGCCATGGCCGCAGGTTAGCCCGCGAGGCCCCGGCTCAGCGGTTGCGCTCTTCGATGATGCGCAGGCCCTCGAGCGTGAGGAGGTCGTCGACCTCGCTGATCCGCTCGCAGAACGGGACTATGTGGTGGGCCAGCCCGCCGGTCGCAATGACCGATGCGTCGTCGCCGAGTTCGTCGAGGAGGCGGTCGAGGATCCCGTCGACCATCGCGGCGAAGCCGTAGATGACGCCGGAGCGGATCGCCTCGATCGTCGACTTCCCGATCAGCGCCCGCGGCTCCACCAGGTCGACCTTCGGGAGCTTGGCCGCGCGCTCGGCCAGGGCCTCGACCGAGATCTCCACCCCCGGGCTGATGATCCCGCCGAGATACTCACCGGCCTCGGAGACCGGGTCCCAGGTGATCGCGGTGCCGAAGTCAACGACGATGCAGGCGCCCGCAAAGCGCTCGTAGGCGGCCACCGCGTTGACCAGGCGGTCGGCGCCGATCTCCCGCGGGTTGTCGTAGCGCAACGGCATCCCGGTCTTCAGTCCCGGCCCGACGACGAGCATTTCGTGGCCGAGGTACCTGTCGGCCATCTCGGCCCACTGGGGCCCGAGCGCCGGCACCGTCGAGGAGACGATCGAGCGCTCGATGTCGGCGAGGCCCATGCCCCTCAGCTCGACCAGGTTGCGCAGCGCCGCGCCCAGCTCGTCGGCGGTGGAGTCGCGGATCGTCGCGAAACGCCAGTGCTCCACGATCTCGCCGTTGCGGTAGGCGGCGAAGTGGGTCTGCGTGTTGCCTACGTCTACGGCGAGCAGCATCGCCGCGCCCTCAGGCAGCCGGCGGCGGCGGCTGCGGCGCGACCGGCTGCGGGGCGCCGCCCTGCATGTGGTTGAGCTGCTGGCGCTCGAGGAAGGCGATCTCGCGGTTGGTCTCGAGGATCCTGAAGATCGCCACGAGAACCTCGAAGGCGATACGGGCGAGGATGATGTAGAGGAGCGCGACCAGCGGACCGACGATCACCGCGATGATGATTGCCACGACCGAGCCGGAGATGATCGCGGTGGCGATGTAGCCGACAAGGCCGAGCACCACGAGGACGATCACGATCAGGTAGAGCCACTTGACCACGCGCGTGGTCACCACCCGCGAGAAGTTCAGGTCGAAGAGGCTCGAGAAGAAGCCGGCGCGCGCCGTCGGCATCGTCGGGGGGACGCTCATCGCCCGCAACCGTAGCGAACAGACCCGATCGGGCGCGAAAGCAAGCGGTTACGATCGAGGACATGGACATCCGGCTCTACCTCGTCAACGGTTCCCACCCCTGCGTCACGGTCGAGAAGGCCCTGCAGATCAAGCGCCTTCCCTACAGGGTGGTCGAGCTTCCCC
Source organism: Solirubrobacteraceae bacterium (assembly GCA_040398965.1). GTDB lineage: Bacteria > Actinomycetota > Thermoleophilia > Solirubrobacterales > Solirubrobacteraceae > F1-60-MAGs163. The sequence goes on from JBBASZ010000002.1 coordinate 26,143, forward strand.
CTCCGGCCCACATGGCCGTGATGAAGCTGCGGTTCGGCAAGCGGACGGTTCCGGCGGTGGAGATCGACGGAGAAAGAATCAGCGGCTCGCGCGAGATCCTCCGCCGGCTCGACCTGATGGTGCCCGACCCGCCGCTCTTTCCTGCCGACCCGGCCGCACGCGCAGCCGTTGAGGAGGCCGAGTCGTGGGGAGACGACATCCTGCAGCCGATGGTCCGGCGCCTGCTCTGGCCTACCTTCAAGGCCCGGCCCGAGCTCCTTGCCGCCTACTCGGAGGGCTCGAAGCTGCCTCCCATTCCGGCGCCGGTGCTCAAGGCCTCCGCTCCGCTGATCACGACGATCGAGATGAAGGCCAACGGCGCCAGCGAAGTGACCTACCGCGAAGACCTGAAGACGCTTCCCGCGGTGCTCGACCACATCGACGGCCTCGTGGCCGCGGGAACGGTCGGCGGCGAGCAGCCCAACGCCGCCGACCTGCAGATCTTCGCCTCGCTGGCACTGCTGATGACGATGGCCGACCTGCGTGCGCTGATCGAGCCCCGCCCCTGCGGCCAGGCGACCCTGCGCCTCTTCCCCGACACCGCGGTACGGGCGCCGATCGGCTCAATCCCCGCCGAGCTGCTCCCCGCCGCAGCCTGA
>JBBASZ010000002.1:26880-66263 GCA_040398965.1 Solirubrobacteraceae bacterium
AGCCGCCGACGGCCAGGGGGTCGCCCTCGCGGCGGACGCCCTCCTCGAAGCCGAGCTTCTCGAAGGCATCGGAGAGGCGGGTGCCGTCGGGCGCCTGAAGGTCGAAGTCGAGCTCGAGCAGCGGGATGAGGACGAACCGCCTGCTCGTGGCCTGCTCGTGCGGCAGGGTGAGGCGCTCGCTCTCGTAAGCGAGGTCGCCCAGCAGCAGGAGGTCGATGTCGATCGGCCGCGGGCCGTGGCGCACCCCGCCCTCGAGGTCGCGGCCGAGCTGCGCCTCGATCTCCTTGGCCAGGTCGAGCAGCTCCTCGGGGCCGAGGTCGGTCTCGATGCGCAGGCAGCAGTTGAGGAAGGCCGGCTGGTCGAGCACCTCGCCGACCGGGTCGGTGTCGTAGGTGGAGGATGAGGCGAGGACGCGCACCCCGCGCGCGGCGAGCGCGTCGGCAGCGGCCTGGAGGGCCGTGCGGCGGTCGCCGACGTTGGAACCGAGCCCCAGGTAACCGATCACGGCACCCATCCTTTCAGCGCGAGGGCAGCAGCGCGGCCAGCTGGCGCGACTGGGCCAGCAGCACCCCGCCGGGAGACCAGAGCTGTGCATCCTCCTCGACGAAGGAGCCGGTGGCGAACTCGGACTCGAAGATTCCCAGGACCGGCTCATCCGGCGAAGCCTCAAGTGCAGCTTCAGGGTTACGGAAGTGGATGGTCAGGTCGATAGTCGGCACGCCGACCGGGTCGAGGACGCTCAGGAGGGTAGGTGGCAGCCAGACGTCTGAGAGGAAGGCCAGCAGCGCCGCGTCGTAGCGGTGGGGCTCGCGCAGGCGGATCCAGCCGCCGGTGTAGGCATCCTGGCCGCCGGCAAAAGGGGTCCCTCCCACGGCCGGCCGCATCTCGACCCGCTGGGCGACCGGCGGCATCTCGTCGACCACCGGCCAGGGCTCGATCGCCGATGCCGGCTCCACCTCGGGCATCTCCCCCGAGAACTCGACCGTTGAGCCGAAGTCGCCGGCCAGGGCACCGATGGCCAGCACGCAGGCCTTCCCGTCCTGGCCGGCTCGGGCCGTAACGCTGGTGAGCGTGCGCCCCTGCCGCTCGACGGTCACCTCCACCTCCAGCGGCCCGTTGGCCGGCGGGCGCAGGTAGTGGAGCGTCAGCGAGCGGAAATGGCGGGCGGGGTCGGCCACCTGGGCCTCCACGGCCCGGACGATGATCGCCGCGAGGTAACCGCCGTTGGCACCGCGCGGAACCGCCCAGCTCTCGCTGCAGTCGGCAAGCCAGCGTCCGTCACCGGCGGCCGTCACCGCGGTCGCCTCGTCGAAGCGGTCGCTCAATCTTCCGTCTCGGCGGCGCTGCGCCAGAGCTCGACCGAGACCGACTCGACCGGCAGGGCGATCGGCGGCTCGGGCTTGCTGGCCTTTACCCAGACCTCGGCGGCCCCGAACTCGTCCATCATCCGGTCGGCGATGTCCGAACAGAGCGACTCAAGGGTCCGGTAGGAGCGGCGCTGGGCGGCGAGTGCGACCGACTCGCAGACCGCCCCGTAATCGATGGTGTCCTCGACGCGGTCGGTCACCGTCGCGTCGCACTCGGCGATGTCGAAGCGCAGGTCGAGCACCAGCCTCTGGCCGATCTCCTGCTCGGCGTCGGTGACGCCGTGGTGGGTGTAGAGCGAGAGGCCTGTGACCTCGACGCTGACCGAGGTCCGGGCCCCGGATTCCTCGTCAAAGCTGCCCTCGAACTCCTCGTCCCCGCTCATGGCGCGCCCAACGTAGCAGCCGCCACCTTGAGGGCATCGACGGTCGCCGCGACGTCGTGGACCCTGAGGACGGAGGCCCCACGCTCCCACGCGAGGACCGCCCCGGCCACCGACGCCGCCACCCTGGCCGCGGGCTCCTCGCGGCCCGTGATGGCCCCTAGGAAGCGCTTGCGCGAGAGCCCGGCGACCACCGGGAAGCCGATCGCGGCAATCTCGTCGAGCCGGCGCAGGAGCTCCAGGTTGTGCTCCACCGTCTTGCCGAAGCCGATTCCCGGGTCGAGCTGGATCCGGTCCGGCGAGATCCCCGCGGCGACCGCCGCGTCGGCCCGCTCCCGCAGGAAGGCGGCAACCTCGCCGACCACGTCCCCGTAGCGGGGGTCCTCCTGCATCGTCCTCGGAGTTCCGGCCATGTGCATCAGGCAGACCTCACATCCGGCATCGGCGACGACCCCTGCCATGCGCGGGTCGCCGCCCAGCGCGGTCACGTCGTTGACGTAGGAGGCCCCGGCCGCGAGCGCCGCCTCGGCGACCGGCGCCTTCATCGTGTCGATGCTGATCACCGCCTCCGGTGCCTGGCCGTGGAGGGAACGGATAACCGGCTCGACGCGGCGAAGCTCCTCGGCCTCGTCGACCGGGTCGGCGCCGGGGCGGGTCGACTCCCCGCCGACGTCGAGGATCCCCGCGCCCTCGGCATGAAGCTCAAGCCCGTGGGCGACGGCGGCTTCAGGGTCCAGCCAGAGGCCGCCGTCGGAGAACGAGTCGGGCGTCACGTTGACGACGCCCATCACCGTCCATGGTCGCGCCACGGCCGGGACCCCTGTCCGTCTCTCAGGCCGGCTCGGGCTTCTCGGGAAGGTCGAGGCCGCGGGCCTCGAGGCCCCCGCCGGCCAGGCCGGGACGCGGGAGCGGCTTGGGCTGGGCGCCCTCGGCACCCTCGCCCTCGGCCGGGATGCCTCCGGCGGGAGGCGTCTCGGTGTCGTCCGGCCCGAAGACCTCTTCCTCGCTCTTGCCCTCGAGCAGCGCCTCGAACTCGGCCTTCTCGATCGTCTCGCGCTTGAGCAGGATCTTCGAGGTGGTCACGAGGATCTCGCGATTCTCGCTGAGGATGTCCTTCGCGCGCTGGTGCGAGCTCTCGACCACGCGGCGGATCTCGTCGTCGATCTCGCGTGCGATTTCGTCGGAGTAGTCGGGCTCGGAGCTGAACTCGCGGCCCAGGAACGGCTGGCCCTGGTCGCGCCCGAAGACGCGGGGCCCGAGCTTCTCGCTCATGCCGAACTTCATCACCATCTGCTTGGCCGTCGCGGTGACCTTCTCGAGGTCGTTCGAGGCGCCGGTGGTGATCTCGCCGAAGATGATCTCCTCGGCGGCACGGCCACCGAGCGTCATCGCCATCGTGTCGAGCAGCTCGGCCCTGGTGGTGAGGAACTTGTCCTCCTGGGGCATCGAGATCGTGTAGCCGAGCGCCTGGCCGCGGCTGACAACCGAAATCTTGTGGACCGGGTCGGAGTGCTCGAGCAGGTGGCCGACGATCGCGTGGCCCATCTCGTGGTAGGCGGTGACGAGGCGCTCCTTCTCGCTCATCACCCGGGTCTTCTTCTCGGGACCGGCGATCACTCGCATGATCCCTTCCTCGAGCTCGAACTGGCTGATCTCGCGCTTGCCGTGGCGGGCGGAGAGGAGGGCCGCCTCGTTGACCAGGTTGGCCAGGTCGGCGCCGGTGAAGCCCGGGGTCTGGCCGGCCAGGGTGTCGACGTCGATCTCGCGGGCCAGCGGCTTGCCGCGGGTATGGACCTCGAGGATCTTTGCCCGGCCCTTGCGGTCGGGACGGTCGACGACGATCTGGCGGTCGAAGCGGCCGGGACGCAGGAGGGCGGGGTCGAGGATGTCCGGGCGGTTGGTGGCCGCGATGAGGATCACGTTGTCGGTGGCTGAGAAGCCGTCCATCTCCACGAGGAGCTGGTTGAGCGTCTGTTCGCGCTCGTCGTGGCCCCCGCCCATGCCGGCGCCGCGGTGACGGCCGACGGCGTCGATCTCGTCCACGAAGATGATGCAGGGCGAGTGCTGCTTGGCCTGCTCGAAGAGGTCACGCACGCGGCTGGCGCCGACGCCCACGAACATCTCGACGAAGTCCGAGCCCGAGATCGAGAAGAAGGGAACCCCGGCCTCGCCGGCCACGGCACGGGCGAGCAGCGTCTTGCCGGTGCCCGGGGGGCCGAAGAGCAGGACGCCCTTCGGGATCCGCGCGCCCAGCGCCTGGAACTTCTTGGGGTTTTCGAGGAACTCCTTGATCTCGTGGAGCTCCTCCACGGCCTCGTCCACCCCGGCCACGTCGCGGAAGGTGATCTTCGGCGAGTCGACAGGCATCCGCTTGGCGCGCGACTTGCCGAACGACATCACCTTCGAGCCGCCTCCCTGGACCTGGTTCATCAGGAAGATCCAGAACCCGATGAAGATCAGGAACGGGAGCAGGTAGGTGAGGAGGGTGAGCAGCCCGTTGGACTTTCGCCCCTCGACGTTGTAGCCGCCGGGCAGCTTGCCCTGCTCCTCGGCAGTCTGCAGCTGGGCCTGGAGGCGGTCGCCGGCGCTGTCGATGAAGCCGGTCTCGTAGGGCTTGCCCGAGCGGGGCGTGACATTGAGGGTGCTGTTCTTGGTCTTGACGTCGACCGCCTTGAGCTCGCCGTTGTCGAGCTGGGTGACGAACTCGCTGTAGGTCGGCGGCTTGACCTCGTTGCCGGTGCTTATCAGCCGCTGCGCGAAGAACGCGAGCACGACGACGATGAGTATCGGGAATGCCGCGCTCTTGAAGAACCTGCTCATCGTCTGTTCAGTGCCTCTCCGGGGGCTCGGGGAGCCGTGGATTCAGGGCTGTGAAGGGTAACAGCCGCAGGCAGGCCTAAACGCCGGGTTTGTCGCGGTTCAGCGAGGCCACGTACGGCAGGTTGCGCCAGCGCTGGCGGAAGTCAAGGCCGTAGCCGATCGCGAAGCGGTTGGGGATCTCGAAGCCGACATAGTCGACCGACACGTCGGTCTTGAGACGCTCCGGCTTGATCAGCAGCGAGCAGACCTTCAGCGTCGCCGGGTCGCGGGAGCCGAGGTTGCGCAGGAGGTACTGGAGGGTGAGCCCCGAGTCGATGATGTCCTCGACGATCAGGACGTCGCGCCCGGCGATCGGGGCGTCGAGATCCTTGAGGATCCTCACTACGCCGCTGGAGTCGGTGTCGGAGCCGTAGGAGGAGACGGCCATGAAGTCGAGCTCGCACTCGATCGTGATCTGGCGCATCAGGTCGGCGAGGAAGAAGGCGGCGCCCTTGAGCACGCCTACCAGCAGCAGGTCCTTGCCCTCGTAGTCGGCGCTTACCTGGCGGCCGAGGGCGCGGACGCGCTCCTTGAGCTGGTCGGGCTGGACGAGGATTTCCCCGATCGGCGGCTCTTCCGGCATCGGCGCGGACCTTAGCGGCCGCCAGCGCGGGACCGCTCGGGGGAGCGCTCGAAGCGAAGAACTCCTCCTTCGACCACCGCCCGTGCGCCGTCACCGACGTCGAGCGCGGCGCTCCCGGCTCCCCGGTCGAGCGCGAGGATCCCGTCGAGCCGCGCGGCAGCCCGCGGGCACGGCGCCCCGGTCGACGCCTCGGCCAGCTCCCGCACGACCAGCCTCGCCAGCGCCACCGGCAGCGCCTCCAGGTGCGCCAGCGGGATCTCCCGGCGCCCGGCGAGTGCCGTCTCGACCACCATGTCGAGCACCTCGGCCTCGTCGCGGAGCAGCTCGGCGGTGCGGCTGATGTTCTCCGCGGCGGCCGGATTGACCTCCTCCAGGGCGGGCAGCACCTCGTGGCGGATCCGGGTACGGGCGTAGGGGCCATTCTCGTTGGTGGAGTCGTCGGCCCAGGCCAGCCCCCGGTCCTCGCACCACGCGGTGGTCTCCGCGCGGGTCAGGCCGGCCGCAAGCAGCGGGCGCACGAGGCGGCCGCGGCGCCCCGGCATCCCGAGCAGGGCCCGGCGGCCAGGCGAGGCGGCGAGCCGGTACAGGACGGTCTCGGCCTGGTCGCTGAGCGTGTGGCCGGCCGCGAGGTCGGAGCCTGTCGCGGCGGCGAGCGCGGCCCCGGCGCCGTACCGCAGGTCGCGGGCCCAGGCCTGCAGGTTGCCGGCCTCGGGTGCCCTCGCCTCCTCGACCTCCAGCTCAACCCCCAGGCGGGCGCAGAGCTCTCGGCACCAGGACTCGTCGGCGCCTGCGTCGGCGCGAAGGCCGTAGTTGACGTGGAGCGCACGAACCTCCGCCGGGCCACAGATCGTCGCCGCGAGGTCGAGCAGGCAGACCGAGTCGCGGCCCCCGGAGAGCATGACCACGACAGGGCGCGCGGGAGAGAGCAGACCGGTGGCGCGGACCCTCCCGGCAAGCTCTTCGCAGCGGGCGCTCACTTCTTCGCCTTCCCCGACTTGCCCTTGCGCCCGCCCTTCTTCTTTCCGCCCTTCTTGCCGCCCTTGCCACCCTTCGCGGCCGAAGCCTTCACGGCGGCGGCGGATCGCCGGCCGGGCAGCTCGTGGGCGAGAAACAGCTCCGTGGCATTCGAGAAGCCCTTGAGCCGGACCTCGCCGATCAGGTCGAAGGCGAGATCGCCACCGGACGCCTCGACCACCGGCCAGGTGACGAGAACCTCCCCCGCCGCCGCCCTGGCCACCACGCGGGCCGCGAGGTTGACCTCGCGACCGAAGTAATCGCCGTCCCGGTAGACGACCTCTCCGGAGTGGATCCCGATTCTGGGAAGCGGGCGCTCCTCCTGTTCGCGCTGGAAGGCGACCGCCCACCCGGCCAGTGTCCCCGGGTCGCTGGAGACGATCATCACCTCGTCGCCGATCGTCTTGACGATCCGCGCCTGCTCGGGGATCGAGCGCCGCACCCTCTCGACGAAGCGCTCGACCACGCCGGCGGCCTCCTCGTCTCCCAGCTCCTCGGTCAGCTGGGTGTAGCCGGCGAGGTCGGCGAAGGCGATCGCCACGACCAGCCTCCCCTCCCCGGTCACCCCACCCTCGTCTGCCTCCAGGTGGGTGACGATCTCCTGCTCGAGGTAGTGGGCCAGGTAGCGCCGGTGCAGGTAATCCATCGTCGGCAGGCTCAGGGGAAGGACGTTCGAGGCCAGGCTCCCGATCTGCTCGTTGATCTCCTCTGCTCCCGCCCCGTCGCGCAGCAGCGGCTCGTGGACGTGCAGGTGGAGCAGACGGACCTCGGCGTCGGCGATCCGCGCGATCGACTGCCCGTAGACGCGGATCGCCTGGAGGAGGGCGGCCCGCGGAAAGCCGGACTCCATCGAGGACGCGAGGTAGCTCAACACCCGAACGTCGTCGCCGTTCAGGTTGTCGACGATCGCCTCCGGGAGGCCGAGCGCGGCGAAAGCCTCGCGGATCGTGTCGGGGTCGAGCCCGGTCAGCTGAGAGGCCTCCTCGAGCGTGTAGCGGTCGCTCAGGAGCTGCTCGGTGGCCAGCTCGTCGACATAGCCGACCATCCGCCCGCTCTGGACCGCCTCGACCAGGTCATCGACCGAGTGGCCGCGCTCGCGCATCCGCGCGATCGTGCGGGCCTGCGCGATCTGGGCCGGTGTCCACTCCCCGCCGGCCATGCCGGGGAAGAGCCCGCGCGACTGCCAGCGTCGAAGCGTCGCGGCCGAGATGCCGGTCAGCTCCGCGACCTCGGAGACGGAGAAGACCTCCTCGCCGCCGCTGCTCTTCTTGGTCTCCTTCGGCATCCGGGGGCGAGTATGACGGCAGCTTCCGACCGCCCGCGAGGCGCCCGGAGCGTGCCGGACCCGCTAGCTCGAGCTCTTGCGGCGGGTGGTCGAAGAGCTCGAAGACCCCGCCGCAGGCTTTCGGGCCGGCGCGGTCTTCTTGCGCGGAGCGGCCTTCTTGCGGGGGGCGGCCTTCTTGCGCGGGGCGGCCTTGGCCGCGGCCCGCTTGGAGGCCGGGACGGCCCGCTCGAGAGCGCCGAGGCGGCGCTCGATCACCGCGAGGCGGTCACCCAGGCGCTTGAGCTCTTCGCTGGTCGGCGGAAGGGCGTCCTCCACGACGTCGCGGAAGCGCTGCGCAGCGGTCGCCAGCTCGTCGGCCACCTCCTGGGCGCGGTCGCGATTGAGGGTCGAGCCCGCGGTCTGGAAGGCCTGGTCGACGGCCGCCCGAACCTGACCGGACCGCGACCCTCCCTTTGAGTCCTTCTTCTTCTTGGACTTCTTGTCGTTCTTGGCCATGGCCAGAGAATATCCTCGCGAGCCCGCGCCGTGGAAACCCGTCACGTTCACCCCACCGCCCCACTCGCCCCCCGGGCCCTGCTCTGCGGCGACCCGGGACGCTCGCTGGCCCTGGCCCAGCAGCTCACCGACGAGCCGAAAATGTTCAACCACAACCGCGGGCTGTGGGGCTACACCGGCACCGCCCGGGACGGCGAGCCGCTGACGATCATGGCTCACGGCATGGGCGCCCCGAGCGCGGTGATCGTCCTGGAGGAGCTCTGCGACCTCGGCCTTGAGGTGGCGGTGCGGGTGGGCTCCTGCGGCGCAGTCGCCGACGGCATCATTCCGGGGGAGATCCTCAACGTGGAGTCGGCGCTGGCCCTCGACGGGGTGAGCCGCGACCTCGGGGCGGACGGGATCGCCACACCCGACCCCGAGCTCTGTGGACTGCTCGCCGGCGGCTGCGACCGCTCGGGCCTCTTCGTCACCGCCGACCTCTTCTACGAGCACGGCCCGGGACGGATCGAGGAGTGGCGCGAAGCTGGTGCCATCGCCGTGGAGATGGAGGCGGCGGCGCTGTTTGCCGTGGCCGGGATCCGCGACATCCGGATCGCCTGTGCCTGCATGGTCACCGACGGCTCGCCCGGCGGCGGCGAGCGGCTTGAGGGCGTCGGCCTCGAGCGGGCGACCGAGCGCCTGGGGCGCGTCGGCCTCGACGCCTTGATGGAACTGGGCGGCTAGCTTCCGGGTTCGAGCTTCTTCTCGATCGCGTCGAGCCGCTCGGTGATGCCGTCGAGCGTCTCGGTGATCGACTCGAGGCTCTCGGAGATGCCGGCGGCCGCGCCGGTGGCCAGGCGGTCATTGACCGCGTCGACCGAGTCCTCGATTCCATCCAGGCGCTGGCCGAGGGAGCGGATCCGGCGCGTGAGGCGCTCGACGTCGTTGGCCGACGGCAGGTTGAGGGCGCCCATCGCCACCCCCTGGGCCTGGGTGGCCTTCTCGCGGGCCTCGAACGCCCGTGCCAGGGCGCCGCTCACCACGGGGTTGTCGAGCATCTCCTGGGCCAGCCGCCCGATCGCGTCCTCGCCGGAGCGGGTGACGCGGTCGCGGATCCCTTCGCTGCCTTCGCTGCCTTCGTCCATCCGTGCCACGTTAGCCGCCGCCGCTCAGCGGCGACGGGCGACGAGCTTCTCCGGAACACGGAAGGGCCGGCAGCCGGCCGTCCACTCGACCGAGCCGTCCCTCCCCACCACCATTCCCTGGGCCCCGTGGCGCGGAAGCATCTCCAGTGCGGCGGCGCGGCCCCGCAGGAAGGCGGCCTTGCTCAGGGCCTCTGCCCGCCAGCCCTCGGCGTCAATGACCGTCACCAGGGCCAGGTCGGAGAGGGCCGAACGCCCGGTCGACGGATCGACCAGGTGGTGGTTCTCCTGGCCATCCTTGGACCACCGGCGCCCCTGCGAGGAGCTCGTCACCAGCGCCTGGCCATCGAGCCGGAACTTGCCGGCCGGCGGCCCGCCACGGTCGAACGGATGGGCCACGTCGATCACCCAGCCGCCGCTGGGCGCGGTGCCCGCGGTGCGCAGGTCGCCGCCGAGGTTGACGAGCGCAGCCGAGGCGCCGGCGTCGACGAGCATCATGGCCACCATGTCGGCGGCCAGGCCCTTGCCGATGCCTCCCGAGTCGATGCCACGGCCCCGGATGGTGATCGTCGAGGCCTCCCGGTCCACCGATACGTCGGGGCGCCCCCGCGGCTGCGGGTCACCCGGCCCGCCTGCCTCGGCGGGCTCCTGCGGGGGAAGGGTCTCCAGCTCCCGGAAGGTGCGGTCGTAGCCGAGCGCCACGAGGTCGTCCAGGACCGTCGGGTCGAAGAGACCACCGGTCAGCTCCCAGGCTTCGACGGCGCGCTCCACGAGCTCGATCGTCTCCGGTGACACCTCGACCGGCACGCCGGGCGAGCCATTGGCCCTGGAGATCTCGCTTTCGGGGATGAACCGGCTCCAGAGCCTCTCCAGCCGGTCAACCCATTCGAGGGCGAGCGCGGCATGTTCGGGCGCGCCGCCACCGATCACGACGTGGGCGTGCGTGCCCATCGCGTCAAACGAGAGCTCGGTCAGCTTCATGGCCCCGCCCCCGAGCGCCGGGGCTCCTGCGTCAGCTCCAGTCGGAGTGGCTGCGATGGCGCTCGCGTTCCTCGTAGCCGCTGCCGTTCGAGCCCGAGTGCGCCTCGTTGCTCAGGTCGTGGCAGTCGTCGGCGTCCGGGCCCGCGCAGGCCTCGAAGTAGGTCGTGTTGCCCTTCTCGCCGCCGGCCTGGACGGCGAAGTAGTTGCTCCCCTTCTTGGCGATCATCCCGTAGTCAGAGCCGCCGTAAGGGCCCCATCCGCCGCCGCCACCGTTGCTGCGGACGATCTCCCAGCCGGCCGCCTTGGCCTCGCTGTTGTAGTCGCTGACGACCTCCTTGGGGCTGAGCTTCGAGTTGGCGTAGCGGGCGTACTCGACGCCGTTGCGGTCGCTCGTCTTGAGCGTGTCGGAGCCCGAGGGGGCCTTGAGCGGCACGCCGCCCGGCTCGGTGTTGCCACTGGAGCCCGATCCACCACCGGAGGTCTCGACGACCGTCGTCGTGGTCGACGAGCCGCCACAGGCCGCTACCAGCGCCGCCGCGACTCCCATTAGGCCGGCACCGGCCAGCTTGAAGTGCCTCTTCATCCCGTTTCCTCCCCTTGAACGACCCGGACGGCCCTTGCCCCCCGCTTGGCAACGGATCTAACCACAGGCCGCGGCAGCCCGCCGGACGGGCTGCTGGTAGCTTCGCGGCTCCCTGTCCGAGCAATTGCAATTCCGCTTCGTGCAGTTCGAGCTCCCCTGGCCCCTGGGCCCGGCCGACGGGCGCTACGTACTGCGCGGCCACGCCGGCCGTCCCGACTGGGTGCTCGTCATCTCCACCGAGGGGGCGACCCGCCGCCGGCGGCGCACGCGGAAGATTGACCCGGAGCCGGCGGCGCCGGAGGTACCAACCGCTCGCGCGACGCTCATCGCCGCCGAGCCCCTCGACGGCGACCCGGAGCGGTGGCTCGGGTCGGTGGACGTCGAGGCCGAGGCCGGCGAGGCGCTCGCCCAGGTAAACCGCGCCCTTCACCTCTTCCGGATCGCCGCCGCCCGTCCCGCGGCGCACGGGTTCGGGCTCGACGACACGCTGGCGGTGCGGGTGGGTTACGGCGCCGGGGAGCAGGTGGCCGCCGGCAGGTGGACGGCCGCGGTCGAGCCCGGCCAGGGCGCGCGCCGGAAACGGCGCCGAAAGATGCTCCAGCCCGACAGCCGCTTTGCCGCACTGCTTGGCGGCCACGACGCCGCACTGGCCACCGAGGAGCTGGCCCTCCGCGCGCGGGCCGACGCGGACGCGGCCCGCTGGCGCGAGGCCGCCCTCCAGCTCGACGCCGCCTTCCGCGTCGCGCCGCAGGAGCTCTCCCCATGGCGCAACCACAGCGACATGGCCTCAAGGATCGAGGAGCTGGAGCTGCTCGCCCCGGTGGTGGAAGCCGCCGCGCAGTCGGCGCGACAGGGCGGCGTCAGCGAGGGACAGGTGGAGCAGGTGCAGTCGGCGCTCGCGCGGCTGGAGGCGGCGCTGCGCGCCCGCAGCGCCGCGGCCGTCCCCTAGTCCAGGTCGCCCAGCAGGGCGGCGAGCTCCTCTACGACGTCGCCATCGAGCCTTGCCGCCGCCACGTCATCGAACGGCGTAGGGCCCTGGGTGACGATCGCGACGCTCCCCCCGGAGGCGAGCGTCACAGCCGGCAGCGAAGCGACCGGCTGGACCTCCAGCGAGCTGCCGACGCAGAGGAGCAGGTCGGCGCCGGACGCCAGCTCCTGCGCGCGCTCGAGCTCGGCCACCGGCAGCATCTCCCCGAAGAGCACCACGTCGGGCTTCAGCGGGTCGCCCTGTGCGCACCGCGGCACGCCGTCGGGGGCAGCGTCGATCCGGCGGCGCACCTCGGCCAGCGGCTGGCGCTCCCCGCAGGCCAGGCAGGAGCTGGTCTCGATCGTTCCGTGGACCTCGATGACTTCCCGGCTCCCGGCACGCCGGTGAAGCGTGTCGATGTTCTGGGTGATGACCGCGTCGAGCAGCCCCCTCGACTCGAGCCCGGCGAGGGCTTCGTGGGCGCCGTTCGGCTCCTTGGACTGCAGGGCGTTGAACCGGTCGCCGTAGAAGCGCCAGAAGCGCTCCGGGTCTTCTCGCCAGGCGTCGATGTGAGCGACCTCCATCGGGTTGACGTTCTCCCAGAGCCCGGTTCCGGGGCTGCGGAAGTCGGGAATCCCCGAGGGAACGGAGATGCCGGCCCCCGTCAGGGCCACGGTCGAGCGCGAGGACCGGAGCAGGCCGGCCAGGGCCTGGACGCTCAGGACTGCTCCCCGGCGAGGACGAGCTCCAGCCCGGCGAGGGTGCGCCGCAGCGAGTCGGCCTGGGCGCGCCGGACGAAGAGCAGGTCGGTGAGGGCGGTGAACGGCCCCCGCCGGCGGAGCTCGTAGTTGAGCTCCAGCCGGACCGTGGTGCCCCCGGGAGCTTCGGTGAAGGTGACCACCTGGCGCGCGGTGGTCGCCTCGTCCTCCACGTCGCTGGCCACCAGCGAGCCGGGCACGTATTCGACGACGATCTCCCGCACCTCGCCCCGGCCGGCCGGATAGGAGCTCCACTCCACGACGCTCCCGGGCTCCGGGTAGGCGGGGTCGGCAGAGCCGACCCGGGCGAGCCCGTCGACAAACTCCGGCCAGCGGGACGGCTTGCACCATGCCCCCTCGACCTCGCCGGGCGCGACCCCGGCGATAGTCCGCTCGGCGGCGGCGCGACTCACGAGAGCTCCGAGCGCAGGCGCTCCAGCGAGTCGGACACCTCTCCCAGCCGGGGGGTGACCACGGCGGCGAGCCGCTCGCGCTCCTTCTCGCCTTCCGGGGTGATCGCGTAGAAGCGCCGGGAGCGCCGCTCGGGGTGCTCCCACTCGCCGGTCACCAGCCCCTGCTCCTCGAGCGAGCGCAGCAGCGGGTACATGGTGTTGGGGTTGACGTCGATCAGGCCGCCCGAGGAGACGGAGATCCCCTCGATCAGGGCGTTGCCGTAAGACGGGCCCGAGCTGAGGAGGTGAAGGACAAGCAGGGGCACTATCCCCGCCCGTCGCAGCTCGCCGGCTACGGGATCGGCGGTTCCCGGCCCCCCGGCGCCGGGGACGCCCGCGGCCTCGCGCGCGCTGGCGATCGGGGCGGCCCGGGCCACTGCCTGCTCTGTGCTTCGGCGGCTCACGGCCGGATTATCCCGCCGAGGGCCAACTGCTGCCTATCGGTCCAGCAGGTCGTCGAGCGAGCGCTGGTCGGGGCTGACGGCCCGGCCGGCCTCGGCCCGGGGCCTGGACGCGCTCTCCCAGTGCTCCAGGACGTCTCCGGGGGCGGCCCGGCGGCAGGAGATGCCCCGCTCGATCGGCTCGACGGTGAGGCTTCCCGGCCCGGCGCCCCTGACGATGGCGTGAAAGACCCGGCCCCTGACCGAGAGGCGGACGATGTCCCCGGGAGAGATGCCGTCGAGCTGCATCGATCGGCATCATCGCGCACCGGCGGCGGGGCCGCCACCCGGGCGGCCCCGCACTTCCGGCTCGCGGATCGGCTGCCCTCAGGCGGTGGCGGCAGCCGGCTCTTCGATGTGACGCGGAAGCAGCGTCTCGCGGGCAATCACGAGGCGCTGGATCTGCGACGTGCCTTCGTACAGCTGCATGATCTTGGCGTCACGCATCAGCTTCTCGACCTTGTACTCCTTGATGAAGCCGTAGCCGCCAAAGATCTGGACGGCGTCGGTGGTGATCTCCATGCAGGAGTCCGAGGCGTAGCGCTTGGCGTGCGAGCTCTCGATCGTGTTGCGGCTCCCCTGGTCGAGCAGGGCGGCCGACTGCCAGGTCGCCAGGCGCGAGAGGTGGGTCTTGGTGGCCATGTCGGCGATCATGAACTGGATCGCCTGGTGCATCGCGATCGGCACGTCGAACTGGACGCGCTCCTTCGAGTACTCGATGGCCATCTCGAGGGCGGCCTGCGAGATCCCGGTCGCCATGGCGGCAACCCCGGGCCGCGTGCGGTCGAGCGTCATCATCGCGAGCTTGAATCCCTTGTTCTCCTCGCCGAGCAGGTTCTCGGCCGGGATCTCGGTCTCGTTGAAGGTGATGGTCGCGGTGTTTGAGGCCCGCTGGCCCATCTTGTCTTCCTTCTTGTCAACCACGACCGTGTCGTCCTTGGGAACGACGAAGGCGCTCATCCCGCGATGGCCGGCGTCCGGGTCGGTCTTGGCGTAGACCGTGTACCAGTCGGCGTAGCCCCCATTGGTGATGAAGCACTTCTGGCCTGAGATGACGTACTTGTCACCCTTCTTGACCGCGCGCGTGCGCATGCTGGCCACGTCGGAGCCGGCGCCCGGCTCGGTGAGGCAGAAGGAGGCAAGCTTCGGCGCCTCGGCGAGCATGCCGAGGTACTTCTTCTTGGTCTCTTCGCTGCCGCCGATGAGGACCGGCGCGGCGGCCAGGCCGTTGGCCCCGACCGAGGTGCCGATACCCGAGCAGCCCCAGGAAATCTCCTCCTCGATCAGCGCGCCCTCGAGGTAGCTTGCGCCCGGCCCGCCGTACTCCTCGGGCAGGTGGTTGTTCATGAGCCCGAGCTCCCAGGCCTTGTCGATGATGTCCTGGGGCCAGGTGCCGTCGACGTCGTATTCCCAGGCGACGGGACGGATCTCCTTTTCAGCGAACTCGTGCGCCATCTCCTTCAGCGCCTTCTGCTCGTCGGTAAGCGTGAAATCGACCATCAATTCGCTCCTTGCGCGGTACTTTCGGCCCGGTGGTGGCCGCCGGCTGAAGGCCCCGGGTCCAAAGTAGATTGACTAGTCAGTCAATTGTACCCCGAGGGCTCCCGGAAGCCGTATGGGACGGTAGGGACGATGGAACAGGCGCTGATGATCGTGATCTTCGTCGTGGTTGGCCTGGGGGCCGTCATCGGCGTGGCCGGCTTTGCCGGCTCCCGGCGCGCCTACGACGAGATCGGTGCCGGGGGCATAGAGGCCGACCCGCTCCCCCGCACCCCGGACTCAAGGGCCGGCGCAGCCGAGCAGCAGGCCGAGATCCGGCAGATGCTCGAAGCGCGCAACGCGCGGCGCCTGAGGCGCGGAGAGGAGCCGCTCGACGTCGAGGCGGAGCTGGCGTCGCTCACCGCCGTCCAGGCCCACGCCGACCCGGAGCTCGAGCAGGAGGTCCGCCAGCTGGTGGTCGCCCGCAACGCCCGGCGCGTCAGGCGCGGCGAGGAACCACTCGACGTTGAGTCAGAGGTCCGGCGTCAGCTCGCGGCGCTGGGCTGATCGCGCCGGTCGGCCCGGATCGAAAGCAGGATGCCGATCGCAAAGAGGCCGATGACGATGGCGAGGCTGACGAACGCCGGCGCCTTGTAGAGGTCCTGGATCAGGAGCTTGACCGCAACCACCCCGAGCACCACGGCGACGGTCTGGTTGAGGTAGCGGAACCTCTTGATCAGGTCCTCGACCAGGACGAAGAGCGCCCTCAGCCCGAGCAGCGCGAAGCCGTTGGCCGCCCAGATCACGAGCGGGTCGTCGGTGATCGCAAAGGCTGCGGGGATGGAGTCGAGCGCGAAGGCGATGTCGGCGCCCACTACGGCCACCAGCGCCAGGGCGAGCGGGGTCAGGACCCTCTTGCCCGCCTCGCGAAAGCTGAACTTCGACCCGCGGTAGTCGCCGATCGGGAAGAAGCGCCGCATCAGCCTCACCAGCGGCGTGTGGTCGGGGTCGAGGTGCTCGGCCGAGCCCTTGTACATCTTCCAGGCGAGGAAGAGCAGCAGCAGGCCGAGCAGGTAGGTGACGATGTGGAAGCGCTCGATCAGCCCGACGCCGACCACGATTGCCACGCCGCGCATAGCCAGGGCCAGGACGATGCCCCAGAAAAGCAGGATCCCGCGCTGGGCCGCGGGCACCGCGAAGTAGCCGAATATCAGGAGGAAGACGACGAGGTTGTCGAGCGAGAGCGTGCGCTCGATCAGGTAGACGGTCACGTAGTTGACGCCCTCGCCTGGCGTCGAGATCAGGATGATCGGGAAGGTCACCAGCAGGCCGAGGATCAGCCAGCCGATGCTCCAGGTGATCGCCTCGCGGCTGGTCGGCTGGCGCCCGCGGGCAAAGACGAGGAGGTCGACGAGCAGGAGGGCGCCGACGACCGCGATCACCACGACGACGGCGAGCGGGTCCGAGCCGAAGGCGGCAATCGGCGTCAGGGTCGTCGAGGGCATCCACGGCAGTCTCGCAAAGCCGGCGGCACCGCCCGGCCCGGCCTCAGTCGCCTAGCGGGGAGAGACGCCCTGGCCGCGGCGCTGGGAGAGGACCTGGAGCGCCGCGGTGAGCTCCGAGAAAGGCCTCGGATTGGCCGGGGGGCCGATGAACTGCTGGCGCCCCGGCTGGGCGACGCCGTAGGCGAAGCGCAGGCTGCCCCCGCCCCGCAGCTCCATCTCCACCGTGAGGCGCCGCAGGCGCCGGTCGCCTTCGCCGACCAGCAGCACCGCCTCGGAAGACTCGACGCTCCCCGCGCGGCGCTCGACGCTCGGGAGCCCGGCGATGCGGCCGGCACCGGTCTTCCCGGCGCGGCCCAGGAGCCGGTCGAGCTCGCCGAGCAGGACCGGTACGTCCGTTGTGGCCCGGATGCGCACGAGCTTCTCACCGTCGAGCTCGACCTCGCCATCCACCTCGGGATCGCTCAGCCAGGCTGCCGGGTCGAGGCCGAAGGTGCCGGCCGACAGCGGTCCGGCCCGGCCCCCGCCCAGGCGCTTGAGCGCCCCGGGCGCAAGCACGTAGGCGCTCTCCCCCACCACCAGCCAGGACCGGCTCCCGTAGCGGATCACGCGCAGCCTCAGCCGCCCATCCTGCGTGGCCACCAGCAGCGCCATGTCGTAGCCGGGAGGCGGCGAGCTCCCAGACCGGAAGGGGCCGCGAAGACTCACGAGAAGCCGCGGAGGCAGGCCAAGCGACCCGGCGTCCCTGGCGTCGAGCGAGAGCAGCAGCCGGCCGCTCTTCGCCGGGCTCGACCCCTCGAGCGCGCTGTCGAACAGGGAGCGGGCGTCGGGCTGGCTGCCGCAGCCCGACGCGAGCGCCGCGAAGGCCGAAGTGGCGGCCACGGCCGCGATTGCTCTGAAGTGGCTCATCTGGTGCAACCTCTACTGCGACCGGCCGGGCGCGCGGACCGTAGCATCGGCGCGGTGCGCCGGCTAGCAACAGCGGTGAGCGCCTCGCTGGTGGCTGCGGCCATCCTCGCAGGCGCTCCCCAGGCAGACGCCGCCCGCGTCCTCGAGGTGGGCCAGGACGGCCGTGCGACCGTGCGCGTCGACCCCACCATCCCGGCCGAGAGCCCAATAGAGCGCCCGCGGCCGGCGCCGGCGGTAACGCCGGGCTTCGACCAGGGCCCCGTAGCCGCGGCGGCCGGGGCCGCCCGGCTCGAGGGTGCCGTCAATGCCGCGGCCGCATCCGGGGCCATCAGCGCCGCGACCCGAAGCGAGTACCTGCGCGTGGTCGCCCGCGCCCGATCGACGGCGGCGCGCCTGGGCGGATCACGCCGGGCAGCGATCAACGCGGTGATCTCCAACTTCTCGCGCATGACCCTCACCGCATCCCGCCTGCGGCCGGCGATCGAGACCGTCCGCCGTAACGCCCAGTGGTTCGGCTCCAACGGGGCCGGCGGCTGGGGCGGCCGGGTCACCTTCCGGGACAGCTGGCTGGTCTGGCAGTTCTACCCCGGCCAGGGACTCCAGGTGCAGTGGCTCGGGTCGTTCGGGCGGCTCAACGGCCTCTACCTCTCCAGGTCGCGCGACAGCAAGATCCGCTCGATGGCCCGCGAGATGTCGAGCATGGCCGTCGAGCGCGCCGGCGGGGTGGCCTGGGAGTACATGTTCCGGTTCGGCGGCGGGAGGCCCCCGTGGGTGAGCGCAATCTCCCAGGGCACCGCCCTGCAGGCACTCTCGCGCGCCGGCCACGACCTCAAGGAGCGCGAGTTCCTGCGCGTGGCCGACCGGGCGCTGGGCATCTTCCGCACCGCTCCGCCCTCGGGCGTTCGGGTCCGCACCTCGCGCGGAGCCCACTACCTCGCCTACTCCTACGCCCCGGGCCAGCGGATCTACAACCAGTTCTTCCAGGGGCTGATCGGCCTTCACACCTACGCGAAGATCGCCGATGACGGCGGCGCCCGCAGGCTCTTCCTCGAAGGCGAGAAGCAGGCCAGGGCCGAGGTCCGGCAGTCCGACACCGGCTCCTGGAGCCTCTACCAGCCGGGCGAATACTCGACGGTCGAGTACCACAAGCTCCTTCGCGACTTCGTGCGCGGCCTCTGCGACCGGCTCCGCCAGGACCGTGAGAGGGCCGCGATGGACCTGCGGGAGAAGAAGGGACCGGACGCCGTGCTGGAGGACTTCGCCGACTTCCCCGATCCCGAGCCGTACTGCATCACCACCCAGCGCTTCTACAACTACCTCTACAAGCGCCTGGGCCGCTGGAACCCCAATTAGTCCCCGGAAACGTCGCCGCCCGGCCATAGACTCGGGCCATGGCCGAGAAGCCCACCACCTGGATCCTCACCGGCTCGACCGGAAACTTCGCCGCCACGCGTGAGCTCGGGTTCGAGCTGATCGGCTTCAAGGAGCGCCGGCGCAAGCAGGCCGAGTCGATGGAGATCGGCGACCGGATCATCTTCTACCTGACAAAGGTCATGGCCTTCGGGGGCGCGGTCACCGTCACCTCCGACCTCTTCGAGGACCGCGAGCCGGTCTGGCCCGGCAAGCCCGGAAACCCGGATCCATACCCATGGCGCCGAGAGACCGAGCCCGAGCTGGTCCTGGACGAGGACGCCTGGGTCCCGGCCGAGAGCGTCAAGGACGACCTCGAGCACATCCGCAAGTGGCCGGCCGAGCACTGGAAGCTCGCCTTCCAGGGGCAGCTGCGCACGGTCAGCGACGCCGACGCACGCGTGCTCATGAAGCGAATGAGGGCAGCGGCCGGCGTCAAGGCGTGAGCGGTACGGCATCCCGCTGGCTGGGCGGCTGGCGGGATCTCTTCCCCGAACAGAGGCTGGCCGTCCTGGTGTCGGTGGGAATCGTCCTCTCGATGCTGCTGCCCTGGTACCAGCAGAAGGGGCTCATCACCCGGCCCAACGGCACCACGGTCGAGCTGAGCGACTCGCTCAACGCCTTCCAGGCCTGGGGCTTCATCGAGGCCTCGATCCTCCTGGTTGCCGTCGCCGTTGTCCTGATCTGCGTTGCCCGGGCCGACCGGCGCGCCTTCCACCTTCCGGGCGGCGACGGCGCGGTGATCATGGCCGCCGGCGCCTGGGTCATGTTCCTGGTCTTCTACCGCCAGCTCGACCGGCCCACCGGGAACGAGACCGGGGTCCTTCGGCCGGCCGGCAGCCCGGCCTGGAGCCCGGTCGGGGTCGACTGGGGGATCTTCGTCACCTTCGTGCTCGGGGCGCTGCTCGCCTGGTGTGGGTGGCGGATGCACGCCCGCCATCGCCCGGAGCCGCTGCGAGACGGCGACGACCCGCGCACACGCACGGTTGAAGGCGACCCTTCGTCGGTAACCGGCCCACCCGGCGGCAGCCCGCATACCCCGGGCCCGGGGTCCCCGCCTGCGGCCGGGCCGACCAGGCCCGAAGCTGCCACCGGCGGGCCGGAACCGCCCCCCGGGACCGGACCGGCGCCGGAGCCCGAGACGCGTGCCGGGAAGATCGCGCGCGACGAAGGCACTCCCGGCCCGTAGACTTGGCCGCCGGATGGCCGACGGACCTGAAAGCGCGGAGGCGGTCGAAGAGGGCCTGAGATCGGTCGGGTACCTGCCCGACGAGTCGACCGCGCTCGTCTCCTTCCTGGCCGCGCGGCTGGGCAAGCCGGTGCTGGTCGAAGGCCCCGCCGGCGTCGGCAAGACGCAGCTGGCCAAGTCGCTGGCCGAGCTGATGGGGCGCCGCCTGGTGAGGCTCCAGTGCTACGAAGGCCTCGACGAGGCCAAGTCGCTCTACGAGTGGAACTACCGCAAGCAGCTCCTGCGAATCCAGGCCGAGGCCGACGGAACCGGGTGGAGCGAGGTTCAGGAGGACATCTTCGGGCCCGAGTTCCTGCTCGAGCGGCCGCTGATGACGGCGATCGCCTCCGAGGAGCCGGTGGTCCTCCTCATCGACGAGATCGACAAGACCGACCAGGAGTTCGAGGCGATGCTGCTCGAGCTCCTCTCCGACTTCCAGATCAGCGTTCCCGAACTCGGGCGGATCGAGGCGACAACAATGCCGCTCGTGCTGCTCACCTCCAACAACTCGCGCGAGCTGACCGAGGCCCTGAAGCGCCGCTGCCTCTACCTGTGGATCGACTACCCGTCGCTCGAGCACGAGCTCGAAATCGTCCGGCTGCACGCGCCGGAGCTGCCGGAGAGGGTCGCCGCACGCCTGGTCGAGATCGTCGCCATGGTCCGCGACCTCGACCTGAAGAAGCCACCCTCGATCGCGGAGTCGATCGACTGGGCGCGCGCCCTCCTGCTGCTGGGCGCCACCGACATCGACCGCAAGACCTTCACCGAGACGATGTCGATAATCGTCAAGCACCGCACCGACATGGACATCGTGGCCGAGCGCGTGGGCGTGAAGCTCGACCCCACGCAGGACCCCGTCGATGCCGCCGCTGCCGGCTGACGGCGGCCGCCGCCCGGACCCGCGGGCCGCTGCCCTGTTCGCAGGCGGCGGGGACGAGCAGTCCGGAGGCATCGCGGGGCGGATCGTCGAGTTTGCCGAGGAGCTGCGCGGCGAGGGCGTGAAGATCGGCACCAGCGAGCTGCTCGACGCGCTCGCGGCACTGCCCGAGGTGGAGTGGACCCGGACCGGCCCCTTCCGCGCGGCGCTCTCCACGACGCTGGCCAAGTCGCCCGAGGACCGGGCGATCTTCGAGATCGTCTTCGACCGCTTCTTCTTCCGGGCCGCCGAGTTGGCGGCCCTGGAGAACGAGATCGGCGAGGCCGGGGGCGGGATGGACGAGGCCGGGGCCGAGCTCAACCTCGAAACCCTGCGCCAGCAGATCGCCGAGGCCGTGGCCGCCCAGGACGAGGACGCAATGCGCGACCTGGCGCGCCTGGCCATCGCCGCCTTCGGCCGGCAGGCCGAAGGCTCCGGCGTCCTCGGCGTCGATGTCCAGAGGATCCGCAGGCAGCTCGGCCTGCGCAGCGAAGCCCAGCCCGACCTCCCACAGGACGACCCGCGCAGCGCCGGCCTCCCCAGGGATGGAATCCGGCGGTTCGAGGCGCTGCTGCGCCGGGAGCTCGAACGGCGCCAGATCGAGAGGACCGAGACCCTCCCGGCGGCCCGCCCGCTCAACGAGCTCGATCGCGCACTGCCCACCGGGCCACTGCAGGACCTGGCGGGCGTCCACCGGGTGGTGATGCAGCTCAAGCGCCGTCTCAAGACCCAGGGGCAGGAGACCCGCGGCCGCAAGCGCCACGCCCACGTGGACGTCAGGCGGACGATGCGCGCCTCCCTCCAGACCGGCGGCGTGCCGGTCAACCTGCGCTTCCGCCCCCAGCGCCCGCGGCGTCCCGAGCTGTTCGTGGTCTGCGACGTCTCGACCAGCGTCACCAGCGCCTCGGTCTTCTTCCTCTCGGTGATGCATGCGCTCCACGACTCGTTCCGCAAGATGCGCTCGTTCGTCTTCATCGAACGGGTCAGCGAGGTGACCGACGTCTTCCACAAGGAGCGCGACTTCAGGGCGGTCAGCGAGGCGATCGCCCGGGACGCCGGCGTGGCCGACATCTCCGGCTATACGGACTACGGGCGCGTCTGGAACGAGCTGCTCGAGGAGATCCAGGACGACCTCCACCCACGCGCCACCCTGATCGTGCTCGGCGATGCGCGCACCAACGGCCGCGACCCGAAGGCCGAGGCCTTCGGCCAGATCGCCTCACGCGCCGGGCGCGCCTACTGGCTCAACCCGGAGCCGCGCCTCTACTGGAACTACGGCGACTCGGTGATCGACTCGTACGCCGAATACTGCGAGGCCCACGAGTGCTGGACCGCCGCGCAGCTGGAGGACTTCGTCAAGGCGCTCACCGCGCCGGACGCCGCTCGGCACTGAGCGGCCGACCGGCAAGGCGCCCCCGGAACGAAGACGGGCCGCCTCTCGGCGGCCCGTCGAAAAGCTCCGTTGCGGCCACGCGGGCCGCACAGTGCTCAGATCGCTACGACGTCCTTGGCGGCGGGACCCTTCGGGCCCTCCTCCGACTCGTACTCGACCTTGGCGCCCTCGGCCAGGGACTTGTAGCCCTCGCCCAGAATCGCGGAATGGTGGACGAAGAGGTCCTTGCCGCCGTCATCGGGAGTGATGAAGCCGTAGCCCTTCTCGTCGCTGAACCACTTAACTGTTCCTGTCGCCATCGAATTACCTCCGGCGTTGTGTGCTGCTACCTGCCGGGGATGCTTTTCGGGCAAACATGCGGGCGCTAACACTGCTTTCGTCGCGTCTCTGCGCGACACTTACCGACGTGACGCTAGCAAGCCGGCCCCCCAACCACCGCCAGGCACGCGCCGGGCGGGTCCTGGCCGCACTGCTCGTACTGTCGGTGACCCTTGGGCTGGCAGCCTGCGGGGAGCGCCAGGACGGGACCGGCAAGCCGCGCCAGCAGGAGCTTTCCGTCGTCCTCGACACGGCGCCCAACGCCAACCACGTGGGGCTGGTCGAAGCGATCGGCGACGGCAGCTTCCGGGCCGCCGGGCTGGAGGTGTCGACCTCTGTCGCGCCCAGGCCTGCCGGCACGCTCCAGGAGGTCGCCTCGGGCCGGGCCGACTTCGCCATCTCCCATGCCCCCCAGCTCCTGATCGAGCGCTCCGGCGGGCAGGACCTCGTCGCCGTTGCCGCGATCGTCCAGCGCCCGCTCACCTCGCTGATGAGCACCGGCGATACCCCGGTCGACCCCCGCAAGCTGGAGGGCTCGAGGATCGGGACCGGCGGCCTGGATTTCCAGGAGGGCTTCCTCGACGAGATCCTCTCCTCGGCCGGGGTCGACACATCGAAGGTGAAGGTCGTCGACGTCGGCTACGGGCTCGCGAAGGCAATGACCTCCAGGCGGGTCGACGCCACGATCGGCGCCTACTGGAACGTCGAGGGGATCGAGCTGCGACAGGCGCGCAAGCGTCCCCGCACGCTCCCGGTCGACCGGGCCGGGGTTCCCTCCTACAACGAGCTGGTTCTCGTGGCCCGCGAGCAGACGGTTCGCAACGATGGGCCGCTGGTCCGGCGTTTCGTGCAGGCCCTGCAGCGTGGCAGCGCCGCTGCCCGCAGCAACCCGGCGGCGGCGGCACAGGCACTGCGCGACGCAGCCCCCGGCACGAGCGCCAGGGAGGCTCGCGCAACCGTCGAAGCCACCCTTCCGCTTCTCTTTCCCAGCGACAGCCGGCGTCCGTTCGGGTGGATGAACCCCGACCGCTGGCAGTCGCTCTCGGACTGGATGATCAGGCGGGACCTGCTCAAGCCCGGAAGCGAGCCGCTGGCCGCGCTCACCAACGAGTACCTGCCCGGAGAAGGGGTTCCGCCGCCCGAATAGGACTGACGGCGGGATCCGGGCCGGGCGGGCTCCCCGGGGCGCGAACGCGGCCTAGCGGCCGAGCATGTGGACGTCCACGAGGAAAGACCTCGAGGCCGCGACCTGCTGGCGCCGGCGGCGGCCGACCCGCCGGCCGGCCGGACTCCTGCGGCGCCTGGCTACGACGGCGGCGGCTACCGCCCCGGCGACAAAGGACCCCCCGACCACGGCTGCCTGCGTGGCTACCAGCTCCCCGGTGGAGCGCCGGCCGGGAAGCCGGCGAACGTCCCCGACGATCACGCCCTCGACCTCCTCGGGCTCGCCCTGCGGGTCCTGGCTGTTCGGGGCAGTCGCCACGGGCGCAAGCCTAGCCGCTGATCGTCCCGGCCTGCGCCACGTCGGCAATGACCTCCTGCTCGCCGGCCGGTGCCCTGGGGGCCATTCGCCACGGGAAGGCCTCGGCGTACGGCAGCGAGGGCTCGGCCTTCTCGTCGAGCATCTGCTCGTAGAAGCGGTAGCGCCGCACGACCTCCCCGCCCATCCCCTCCATGGCCCGGTTCATCGCCTTGTTGGTCTCGAGGATCCAGCCCATCTCCCCGTGGGTCTGAGGAGTGCTCTCGGCCGAGTCGTAATGCATCTCGTAGAGGCGGGCGGCGACACCGTACTGCTGGTACTCGGGCTTGACCCCAAGTGCGAAGACGCGGACGCGGTCGATGCTCTTGCGGCCCCTGAGCAGCCTCAGCCAGCCGAAGGGAAAGAGGCGCCCGTTGCCGACCTTCGCCACCGCCTGGTTGAAGTCGGGAAGGGTCAGCGCCGCACCGACGACCTCGCCCGTTTCGTCCAGCTCGGCGACCATCGCCCAGTTCTCGTCGAGCACGAACTTCAGGTTCTCGGCGTAGGCGTGGACCTCTTTCTCGTCCAGCGGCACGAACCCCCAGTTGCGCTCCCAGGCGGCGTTGTAGATCTGCAGGAAGCGGTCGACCTCGTCGTGGAGCTCCTTCTTGCGCATGTAGCGGCAGGTGATCCCGTGCTCGGACTTGACCTTTGACGCGACCTCCCAGATCCCCGGGTGGACCTCGTCGCGGTTGTCGACGTGCAGCGACCACATGTAGGTGTCCATCGCCTTGCGCAGGCCGCAGGCCTCCTCGAGCAGCTCCCGGTAATAGGGGAAGTGCCACTCGGTAAGGATGATCGGGGTCAGCTCGTATCCCTCCACCAGGAGCCCGCACTCATCGTTGGTGGTGAAGCTCATGGGGCCGACCATTCGGTCGCGCCCGCGCTCCCGGTTCCAGTCGGCCGCGGCGCGAACAAGTGCCCTGGCCGCCTCCGGGTCGTTCTCGCACTCGAAGAAGCCGAAGAGGCCCCAGCGGTTGTCCTGGAAGGCGTTTAGGTTCTCGTCGACATGGGCGGAAATCCGGCCAACTACGCGGCCGTCGCGCCGGGCCAGGAAGAACTCGACCTCGGCGTGGTCGAAGAACGGGTTCTTCTTCGGGTTCAGGTGCTGGCGGCGCTCGAATCGCAGCGGGGCAACCCAGTTAGGCTCTCCCCCGTAAAGGCGGTAGGGGAACTCGAAGAAGTCGCGACGATCCCTGCGCGTCCGGACCGGGCTTACCTCGACTTCCACGAACGCCACCGTATATGACCACGACCCCTACAGACCTCTTCGCCAAGATCCGCGGCCACGAGCGCGAGGAGCAGCTTCGGATGGCCCGTGAGGCCGACCTCCTCCCCTACTTCCGCATGCTCGACGGCCCCGCGAGGCCGGTCGTGGAGATGGAAGGGGCCGAACGGATCATGCTCGGGTCGAACAACTACCTCGGCCTCACCGGGGACGAGCGGGTCCTTCAGGGCGCGCGTGACGCCCTCGAGCAGTACGGCACAGGCCTGACAGGGTCGCGGCTGCTCAATGGCACGATCCCCCTTCACACCGAGCTGGAGAGCGAGATCGCCGACTGGATGGGAACCGAGTCCGCGATGGTCTTCACCACGGGCCATCAGACGAACCTCGGGACGATCGGGACGATCGCCGGCCCCGGGGACACGGTGATCGCCGACTCCGGCGACCATGCCTCGATCCTCGACGGCTGTATCCAGTCGAAGGCCAAGTTGAGGCCGTTCCGCCACAACCGGATGGAGAAGCTGGAGAAGCAGCTCGAGCGGGCCGCCGGGGACGGCGGTGGCGTGCTGGTGGTGGTCGACGGCGTCTTCTCGATGGAGGGCGACATTGCGCCTGTGGACGAGATTGCCGCCCTCTGCCAGGCACATGGCGCCAGGCTGCTCGTCGACGACGCACACGGAGCCGGCGTCCTGGGTGCGAGGGGCTCGGGAACCCCGGAGCTGATGGGCGTCGAGGAGAAGGTCGACCTGCGCACCGGGACCTTCTCCAAGTCGCTTGCCTCCTGCGGCGGATTCGTGGCCGGACAGGCCGACGTGATCGACTACCTGCGCATCTCCTCCAGGGCCTATCTCTTCACCGCTTCGGCGGTTCCCGCGGCGATCGGGGCCGCGCTGGCCGCCCTGCGGATCGTGCGGTCGGACGAGGGCCCGCAGCTCTTCTCCGCCGTGCTCGACAACGCCCGCTACCTGCGCGATGGGCTGGCCGCCCTCGGGTACGCGGTCGTGGAACCCCAGTCCCTCCCGGCCGAAGGAGCACAGCTCGACGCACCCGGCGTCGTGGGCGAGACGATCGTTACCCCGATCGTCCCCGTGGTGGTCGGCGACGACTGGAAGGCGGTACTGCTCTGGCGTGCCCTCTGGGATGCCGGCGTGTTCGTCAATACCGCCCTTCACCCGGCCGTGCCGCCAAGCGGCGCGCTGCTGCGCACGAGCGTCATGGCAACCCACTCGCGCGCCGACCTCGACCGCTCGCTCGAGGCGTTTGCCTCGGTCAAGAGCGAATTCGAGGCCGAGCACGGGCCGCTGCCGGGCCCCGGCTCCCACTGACCGCCACGAAGGCGCGCCCTCCCCGTTTCGGGCGGTCAGATTTCGCCGCTCAGAGCGGCGGTTTTGTTAAGGAGTCGTTGAACCGGTGCCCCGTTTTTTCCTATGTTGCCGACAGACGCCAACGACAAACGTCGGCGGGGGCGAAGGAGAAGCGGTCCGGACCTACAGGGGGTCGTGACCGCGCCGGATCGCCCCCGGCGCACAGAGCTTCCGGCCCCTGTTGGGGGGCGTCTGAACAACCAGCCTTTTTCGTGCGACCTGCCGCCCAGGCGGCTCGGAGGATCAATGACGCAGACAGTCAAGGGAAAGAAGACGGCCACCCCCGGGAAGAACGGGTCGGCCACGCCGCAGCACCTCCAGGCGCTGGAGCGTGCGAACACCGTGAGGCTCGCCCGCGCCGAGCTCAAGCGCCAGGTAGCGGCCGGCAAGGTCGCGGCCGCCGACGTGATCCTTGACTGCCCCTGGGAGGCCGAGTCGATGAGCGTCTCGGACCTGATCACCAGCCAGCGCCGCTGGGGCCGCACCCGCTGCCGGCGCCTGCTGCAGGCGATTCCCGTACCCGAGCAGAAGGCGATCGGCTCCCTCACCGACCGCCAGCGCCAGGCCCTGGCCGACCAGCTGGCCCGCTAGGTCAGGGTCGGCCGGCGTCGGCCACGATCTCGAGGATGTGGCCGTCGGGGTCCCGGAGGTAGACCGACACCAGGCCGCCGCGCTCATGCAGCGGGGTCGTAGGTATCTCCCGTGACTGGAGGTAGTCCCTCCAGGCCCCCACCTCGCCGGCAGACCCGACACGCAGGGCGAGGTGGTGAACAGACCCGGTTCCCTGGGCCGCCGGTCCCATCTGCGGATACTCGAGGAAGGAGAGCTGCAGGCCCGAAGGGTCGGCAGGGTCGGCGGCAAACCAGAAGTGCCGGGTGCCGGGATCGTCCTCGTTGACCGCCTCGCGCACGAGCGTGAAGCCCAGAAGGTCGCGGTAGAAGGCAGCCGTCCGGTCGAGGTCGGAGCTGATCAGCGTCGCGTGGTGGAGCCCGAGAACCTTCAGCGAGGGTGCGGCAAGCGGCACCGGGGCGCCCTGGGGCGGCGGCTCCTGGCTCAGGCTCTCCACGACATGCCTCCTGCCCTGTTCTTGAAGATCGATCTCATAACGAGGAATACGGCGCCGAAGACGATGGCGGCCACCACGGCCAAGGCGACTCGCGGGAGGCCGGCCAGCAGGGCCGCCGCTCCCAGCGCCACCGCGGCGGCACAACCGGCTATCAGCGCAGAGTGGGAACGATATCCGGCCAGGTGCTCGCGCAGGGCCATCTCGATCGTGGCCAGGAAGACAAGAGCGAACCCGAAGCCGAGCAGCAGCCCGCGCGAGGATCCTCCCCCGACCAGCCCAACCACCATCAGCACGCCCCCTCCGAGGATGCAGATCTCGGTCAGCGGAACGGGAGCCCAGGGCGGCCTGGGCGCCTCGTCAAGCCGGGCGCGGCGCGACTCGCGCCTGGGCGCCGGCGCCGTCCGGCCACCGGTGCCTGTGGCGCCTTCCGGCGCCTGCCCTTCCCCGCCCCGCTTGCGGCTGCGGCGTCCCATGTCAGGTGGCTAAGGGACAGCCCGACGAGAGCTTGACCTGCCACCAGCCCATCATCCGGCCGATGATCCCCACGCGCGGGGCAACCCTCCAGACGCCGCACCCGGGCTCGCCGAGCTCGCGCTGGCTGATCCGCTCCCCACGGTTTCCCGCAGGATCCAGGAGCATCCGCTCGAGGCGGACCCGTGCCTCTTCCTGGCGCCGGCCCAGGGAGGCAAGCTGGCGGCGGGCCTCGCCCAGCCGGCCTGCCAGCCGGTCACGAAGTTCCTCGAGCTCGCCGAGATCGAGGATCCGCGCCTGCGGCCGTGCGGGAGACGAAGGAAGGTCGAGGGTCTCCGGGAAGGCGGCGCAGACCGTGTCGGCGATCTGCGACTCAAGGCGCGCGACCTGGCCCCTCAGGGCACGGCGGGCACCGGACTCGTCGGCTGCATCCAGCCCCGTGAGATCCGGCCCTACGCGCCGACGCACGTCCGCTTCGAGAAGCACCTCCATGGGCCCAATTCTAACCCGCAATGGCGGCGCCTACACGCCGAGCGCACCGGAGGCGATATCGAGCGCCTCGTCAAGGACCATCGGGGCCACCCCCGGAACGCCGACCGCCACCAGGAGCAGGCCGGGAGACGAGACCGAGGGAGCGGCCCGGCCATGGGCCTCGCCGAAGAGCCAGCAGAGCGGTCCAGCCTGGTCGGCCACCACCAGGCGCCCGGGAGAGCGCTCGGGAAAGCCTTCGGCACCGGCTACCTCCTCCCCCGCGGCCGCCGGCCTTATTCCGGGCGGCCCCTCGAGGGCTCTGGCCTCAAGGGCGTAAACGGGGACGGCGGTTTCGAGCACGGCCAGCTCCAGCGCCGCCTGGAGCGGCCCGCTGACCTTCACGCCCCCGTCGAAGAGGCGCCGGCCGATCGCCGCCTCGACCGGCGTCATCTCGATATCCGGGTCAAGCCCAACCTGGCGGTAGAAGGCCCGGTAGGCGGCCGGCACGGCCTCTCGCCGCATCTCGACCGCGGTCCGACCCCGGATGCGGCCGGCGACCGCAGCCAGCCGCTCGATGACGCCCGGGTCTCCCGCCACCGGCCCGGGGCAGCGGCGGGTCAGGACCATGAGACCGGGAAACTCCGCCTCGAGCCTTCTATCCACCCAGCCCGCCTGGGCCTTGCCGCCGTTCATGACCCGGGCCCGGAGAGCTCCCGAAGCGCCTCTCTCGTCGCCGCCCGCGTCGAGGTCCCGACGGCCACGCTCTCGACCTCGCCTCCCCGGCGCAGGTACACAACCTGGGGACAGACGGCGACGCCGTAGAGGTTGGCCAGCACTCCGTCACGGTCCCAGGCCACCGGTGCGCGCCATCCCCGGGCGGCCACCAGCGTGCGGGCCGCCTCCCGCTTTCCCCTGACGATCACCGCAGCGACCCTGACGCCCGTACCCCGTGCCTCCTCCTCGAGGCGGCTCAGCTCGTCGGCACAACGCCTGTCGCCGGCGGTGATGAAGGCAATCGCCGCCGGGCCCTGCGCCACCAGGTCGCAGGAGTTCAGCACGTCGGTGCCACGCACCTCGCAGGCCGGCCGCGCACCGGCCGCGCCCTCGCCGCCGGTGCGGGCGACGTTGACGTCGCCGTCCAGCGAGGAAGAGGCGATCGGCGCGGCGAACGGCGGCATCTGCGTGCCGGCCGCCGGCCCCCGCGAGGAGCCCGAGTCGGTCTTGATCCCGTTCCAGCCAACCCAGCCCAGGAGCGCGGCCAGGGCCAGGAGCGGGATGAGGGTGGCCACGAGAGGGCGGCGGCGCGAACCGCGCTCATCCTCAGGGGGCGGGGCCTCCTGGCCGCTGCTCAAGGCTCGGTCACCCCCCGCCAGGAGGAGATCCGCTCCTTCAGCGCCCCCGGCTCGGCGAGTACGAGCACCGCGGGCAGGACGATCAGGACGCCGAAGAGGGCCACCCCGAGGTCGATCACCGTAACCAGCCCGAAGTCACGCAGCATGCGGATGTCGGAGAGGATGAGCACCGCGAAGCCGGCGATCGCGGTGACGCCGGAGGCGAGAACCGCCGCGCCGGTGGAACGGTAGGTGCGCCGCAGGGCCTCCTCCACGCCGCTCCCGTCGGAGCGCTCCTGCCGGTAGCGCTCACTGAGCAGCACGCTGAACTCGGTGGCGATGGCAATAACCAGCGTGCCCAGTACCACCGAGAGGGGGTTGAGGTCGATCCGCGTCACGAAGAGGATCAGCGCCGACCAGCCGGTTGCCAGCACGATCGGCACCAGGGGGACGAGCGCCCGCCTCGCACTGCGGAAGGCGACCAGCAGCACGAGGGCGACGGCAAGGAGCCCGCCGACGATGTTGATCACGCGACGCTCGGGCGACGCGAGCTCGTCGTTGGCTGCCGCCGTGAGGACGGGAAGGCCGGCGAGCCTCGCACGGACGCCCGGCGGGGGGTCGAGCTCGGCCTCCATCTCCTGGAGCACCTCGTACTGGCGGTCAAGGCCCATCAGGCGAAGCCCGAAGCCGAGGGTCGCCGCCTTGCGGTCCTGCGAGATCACGTTCTGGCGCAGGTACGGCGGGATCGCCTCCAGGAGCGCGTCCACGCGCGTGGCGGAACTGAGGGTCTCCGGGCTGGTGAAGAGGTCGGGGAGCGAGAATGCCGGGCAGAGTTCCGCCCCCCGGCAGCCGCGGGCCGGGTCGTAGCCGGCCTTCTGCAGGACGCGCTGCTGGTACTCGGTCATCCACGCCACGACCGCGGGGTCGGAAATGTCCGGAGCCTCCACCAGGACGTTCACCTCACCGCCCACGCCGCTGGTCTCCTGAAGCTTCTCCAGGCCGCCGAGTGCGGGGAGCGACGACGGGACGAGCCGCTGGATGTCGGACTCCACCCGCAGCTGCGTCTCGGCCGCCCAACCCACGACCGCCAGGGCCAGCGCCACCGCCACGAACCTGCCGGGATGCCTCAACCCAAGGTCGAGGATCTGGCGACCCAGGCGGCCGGCCCTCTTCGCCACCCAGCGCGAGGGAGCCAGGCCGGCGATGATCTCCCCCGCCTCCCGCCAGGCCCGCCCGGCGGCAAGGACCGGTGCCGGCGCGGTCCGGCCGGCGGCGAGAGCCTGGGCGGCGACGCCGAGCGTAAGCGCACAGACGACGGCCAGGACGATCCCGATCACCAGCAGGATCCCGAAACCCCGGACCATCGGCATCGGCGAGAGGGTGAGCACCAGGAAGCCTGCCGCCGTCGCGGTGGCGGCAGCGATGATCGTCGGCGCTCCCCGGCGCGAGACGCGCTCGATCGCCTCGGGGAGCGGCTCGCCACCCTCCTCCGTGCGGGACTGGAGCTGGATCGCGTAGTCGACGGCGAGCCCGATCAGGATCGGGATGACCGCGATCGAGGCCATGGTCAGCGACAGACCGCTGACCGCCAGCACCCCGAAGGTGAGCCCCGTGGCGGCGAGGGCGACAAGCAGCGGCACGAGCCTGAGCCGGGAGCGGAAGACGATGCCCAGCGTGATCGCCATAACCAGGGCTGCGGCGATCAGCAGGACGAGGATCGAGCGCGAGATCGAGTCGGTCAGCTCCTCGATCAGCACCGGCACCCCGGTCACCTCGTAGCCGCCGGAACGCAGCTTCCATTCGGGCATGCTGACCGCGGCTCGGATGTCGGAGATCGCCTCGCGGCGCTGCTCCTCGGAGAGGCCGCTGCGCAGCCGCACCTGGATAAGGGCTCCGTCGCGGCCCGGGAAGAGGGCGGCGAAGCGGGCCTTCGGCGTGCCTGCCGGCTGGCGGGAGTCGAATACGAGGCGGGCGATGAACCTCGGGTCGTCGAGCCTGGGCACCGATGTGAGCCCGTAGCGCAGCGCCAACGGCACGAGGAGGCCCGCCAGCTCCTGGTTGGCTGTCTCGATGGCCCTGGCGCGGGCCGCTTCGGCGGCCTCCGGGCTCTCGCCGCGGGCGATCGCCTCGCGATAGGCCTTCCGGCCCGATGCGGCCGCCTCCCGGGTCGTCTGCTCGGTGAGCAGCCTGATCTGGCCGGTCACCTGGTTTGCCGCCTCGGTTATGAAGGTCCCCGGGCCGAAGACGACCCTGGCCCACCGCTTGCGGGCCATTTGAGAGCAGGGGCCCCTCGCCCCTCCGGGGGCGTCTGCACCCTGGACGTTCCCGGCAAGGCAGCCCTCGAGCGCTGCGGCCTTGCCGAGGTCGTCGGTGAGGACCAGGTCGGTCACCGGCTCGCGGATGAAGACGTAAACCGCGTCGCTGCCGAAGCGCCGACCCAGGTCTTCGGTGGCCTGGTAGCCGGGCGTGGAGGACCCAACGAGGGTCCTGGTCTCGGCCGTCGGCTGCATCCTCAGGGCCAGCACCCCGCCGGCCACGGCGAGCACCAGCACGGTGGCGCCGACGATCAGCGGCCGCCGGTAAGAGAGGCGCATGACCGCCGAGAGCAGCCGGTTCAGCATGGCCGCAACCTAGCGCCGCCGAGCCCCGGGAGCGCCGGGCGGAAGGCTCCGGTCAGGGGACCAGTTGCGGCGTGCGGGCGCCCGGAATCAGCTGCGGGAAGTACTTGCCTCCGTAGACCGGGCCCTGCAGGTTGCATCCGGGGGCGGCAACGTTGTTCGGGTTGCCAAGGGTGTTGACATTGTCGTTGAACGAGTAGCCGCTGACCCGCGCCGAGAGGGTCGGCCCGAGGGCTGTCTCCGCCGACGCCGAAAGGCCGGGCGAGATTCCGGTGGTGCAGTTGCCGGACTGGTAGACCGGCATCGAGGACGTCGCGAGCCCGTTGAAGGAGCCGGGCAGCGGATAGGGGTTGCTGCGGATCGACTTGACGCGCTCGGGGTAGGTCGCGAGAGCCTCGGGGGCGAAGCGGTTGACGATGCGCGCATACTTGACCTGCTTGCCCTGGAGGTTGACCTGGGCGTTGGTCGCGGCGGAGACGTTCCCGACAAAGGCCGTCAGCTCCTGCTTGTAGGGCCCGAGGAACTGGAATAGCGGGTTGAAGTTGGCCGCAAGGGTGTCGGTCGACCCGATGAACGGAGCCGCCTCGACGAGGAAGGCGTCGGTGGCCGGGAGGCCCGTATTGGCCGCGTTGATAGCGGGTCCCAACCCGGTGAAGAGGCCGTCCAGTTGCGGGGCGAAGCGATTCAACTGCTTCATCGTCGGGTTGAGCTGCTGGGCCACCGGCTGCAGCTGCGTGACGACAGGGTTGGTGTCGTTGGCGAAACGCACCAGGCGGGTCAGCGTCAGGCGCGACTCGCGCTGGAAGGCCGGGAGGGCGACGAAGGTCTGGGCCAGCTGCTGGTTTCGCTCGGCGGTCGTGGAGAAGACGGCGTTGGAGTTCTCGATCAGGCTCCTCAGCTGGGTGTCGCGGGCGCTGAGCGAGGCGAAGACCGTCCCGGTGCTGCTGATCAGGCGGCTCAGCTGCGGCGCGTTGCTGTTCAGCGTCTGCCCAAGGACGGTTACCTCCTGCTCGAGCGGAGCGAACTCGGCGAAGGCATCGTTGATGTCACGGCCGCGTCCCAGGCCGGCGATCGCCTGCTGCTGCTGCCAGACCTGGAAGGCGGCGCGCGTGGCCGGGTCGAACGACTGGATGATCTCGTCGAGCTCGACGCTCGGCTTGATGTTGCCCCTCGGGAGGGTCCCGTCGTCGGGGAGGAACGGGCCTTCCGGGTTGCCGGGAGTGAGCTCGAGGTAGGTCTCGCCGAGGAGGGTCTTGGCCCGGAGCATCGCGCGGCTGTCGACCGGGATCGGCGAGTACTCGGGCTGCATCT
This sequence comes from Solirubrobacteraceae bacterium, assembly GCA_040398965.1. GTDB lineage: Bacteria > Actinomycetota > Thermoleophilia > Solirubrobacterales > Solirubrobacteraceae > F1-60-MAGs163. Next base: position 60,697 of record JBBASZ010000002.1, read on the forward strand.
GGACGGTGACGTCGGAGCGGCCGGTCTCCGGGATCGCCTCGATCTTCTTCACCGTCCCCACGCGGACGCCGGAGATCCTTACGTCGGCCTCCTGGGCCAGCTGGCCGGCCTCCTTGAACGGGACGGTGAACCGGTACCCGTCCGGCTTGAGCGGCGTGGAGCCTCCGAAGGCAACCCAGAGGAAGAGCAGCAGGATGAAGCACGAGAGGGCGAAGAGCGTCATCGTCACCAGCTGGGCGATGCTTGGCGGGGTCTTGTTCACCTGGCACCTCCGCTCGCGCCGGCGACCGGCTCACCGGAGTCGGTCGATGCCCCGTCAGGACCGTCCTGCGGCTGCACCGGGCCCGGCTGGCCGGCCTGGCTGAATGCCTCCTGGCGCTTGAGCGTCTGGCGGGCGATCTTCCGGCCGCTGGCCACCGCTGCCGACGCGCTCCCGCAGACCTCCGAGGTCTTCGGGGCGTTGAGCATGTCGAGCTGGGTCCCGATGAACGGGTTCCCGATCCCGATGCCCTCGTAGATGGCCAGCGCGTCACAGGAGCTGAAGAGCAGCCCGCGCCGGATCGGGCCCATCGCGTCCTGCATGCTGAAGATCGCCGAGTTGAGATGGCCGGCCCAGCCGAGCCAGAAGCCGTAGCCCTCCTCGTCGCCCGGCGGGTTGTAGGCGACCGCGTTGGTCAGGTTGTTGAGCGTCTTGAACGAGGTGGTCAGCTGCGGTGCGGACGCTGCGAGGTCGGCGCTGGCCGGCTTCAGCGTCGCCACCGTCGGCCCGGCCTCCTGGGTGAACGGGCGCAGCTGGTCCTCGAGCACGGGCGTGGTCGCCTCGGTGAAGTCCTGGAGCGAGACGAGCGCGGCCTTCGTTCCCCGCGCCGCCGGCAGGAGCTTGCCCAGGGCCGGGCCAAGCTGGCTCTGCAGCTGGTCGTTGGCCACGACAGCGCGGTCTGTCGCCTGGAGGGCGCCGGGAAGCAGGCGGACCGCCTCGCGGAGGCTCGCCTGCTCGGCCGACAGGTCGGCGAAGACGTCGTTGGAGGAGCGCACGAACCTGGCGAGCTCGGTGTCGCGCTCGCCGAGGGTCTGGGTGAGGATGCTCAGGTTGGTGATCGAGCGCCTGATGTAGGCCTCGCGCTTGCCCATGAGCCGGCCGATCCGCGCCAGGTACTGCGCGGTCGGGTTGAAGCGCTTGAGCGTCGCCGAGAGCTCCTGCGAGTTGCCGGCGAGCCCCTGTCCACCGCCGTTGAGGAGCAGCTGCAGGTAGTTGCGGGTGTCGGTGTCCAGTCCGGCCAGGAACTCGTCCGGGTTGACGTTCGGGAGGGTCCGCGAAACCTTGACCGTGCCGCCCTCGGGGATCTCCGGGGATCCCGGGGTACCACGGTTGAGCTGGATGGTCATGTCGTTGAGGCCGGTCTTGGGCCGCAGCAGGGCGAAGGCGTCTTCGTGGATGTCCGCGTACTGGCGCCGGATCTTCATCTGGACCTTCGCCTTGCCGTCCTGGAGTCTCACCTGGCCGATCTCGCCGACGGTGACCCCGGCGACGATCACCGTCTGGCCCTGGCCCGGTGTGACCGCCTGGGCAGTCGAGAAGTCGGCGTAGTAGTCGACGAAGTCGCTGCCGATGACCGGAACCCAGTTGGGCAGGTAGAAGCGCTGGTTGGAGAGGATGTAGCCGCCGACAATGGTGGCGATCAGGACGACGATCCCGAGGGCAATCACGTCCTTCGTGTGTTTCATGACGAGGTTCTTCATGGGATCAGTCGGCCGGCCCCGTCTTGGTCGCGGCGAAGTTCGGGAGCGCCTGGTCCTTGCAGAGAGCCTTGGTCTGGTAGCCGGGGACCTTGCTGTCCCAGGCCGGGCGGGTGCCCTGCGGCTGGCCAAGGCTGTTGCCGTAGATCGGCTCGCCGCCGCCCAGGTTGCCGCCGGTCAGGCGGACCGGGTAGGGCCCGCCGCCGGCCTGCAGGCGAACGAACTGGCCGTTGCCGTCGAAGCCGGCGCCCTCGCCGTTGGCGCCGACCAGCCCGTACCAGAACTCGTGGAAGTTGGGCTTGCCGGTGGAGAAGGCCCCGTCGGGCATCGGTATATCGCCGACCGGAACCAGGTAGTTGGTCGTGCACTGGGCGAAGTTCTGGGTCTGGGGCAGCAGGTCCAGCGAGGCGCCGCCCAGCGCGGCAAGGTTCGCCGTCGTCGGCTGGAGGTCTGCCGCCAGGCCGCCGAGCTCGTTGCTCGACAGGAGCGGCAGCGCCTGGTCCAGGAAGGGAGTCACCGCTTCCAGCGTTGCCGGAATCTCTTCCAGGCCCGGGACCGATGCCAGCGCGAAGGCCCTCACGTTGGGCAGGGCGGCGTTGGTCGCCCCCAGGCTCGAGTAGGCGTGGCGGACCGTGGGGCCCAGGTAGCGGATGGTGCTGCGCAGCGAGCTCTGCTCGGCGGCGAGGGCTCCCATGGTGGTGTTGAAGTTCTCCACCAGGGAGGCGAGCTGCGGCTCGCTGCCGGTGAGCTTGCCGGTGGTCGCCGCCAGGCCGCGAACGACCCCGGTTAGGTTGTCGCCGTCGGCTCCCTGCAGGGCCTGGTTTACGAGGGCGCTGTTCTTGAGCGCCTCCTCGCCATAGATGAGCGACTCATTGAGCGCCTGGGCGGCGGTCTTGCCGCGGTTCATCGGGGGCTGGTCGGCATCCTCGGCCGGCGTCGGCTCGTCGCTCAGCGCGCCGCCAAGCTCGACCAGGAGCACCTGGAGGTCGGTGCGCGAGTTCTGCTGGAGGGAGGTGAGCACCTCGTTGAGCTGAACGGGGATGGCGGTCTGTGAGACGGGGATGGTGTCGCCGTCCTCGATGGTCGGGGCCGACGGGGTGCCGGGCTTGAGGTCGACGAAGAAGTTGCCCTCCAGGAAGATGCGGGGACGGATCTTCAGGGTCGCATCGCGGTGGATCGGCAGGGCGCTCTCCTGCACCTCCATGGTCACGACGGCGTTGTCGGTGCCCTCCTGGCCGGTGACCTTCACCACCTTGCCGACGTTTACGCCGGCGATTCTCACCGGGGAGGCGGTCCGGATCGCGTTCGAGGAGGTGAAGACGGCGCTGAACTGGTACCCGCGGCTGAACGGCCAGTCCTTCGTGTACCCGAAGAAGACCGCCACGAGAATCACGACGATCGAGATGACCGCGACCGTGATCGGGTTGAACCCGGTCCGGTCCTTGCGCAGCGTCCGCGGCTTCTCGCCCCTGGAGAAGATGCCCATCACTTGGCCTCCGGGATCGCCGTCGAGGGCATCTTGGTGAAGTTCGGGCCGGGCGGGTTGCCGATGACGACCTTGCCGCCCTCAAACGTTTCGGTCCCCGCCCCGCAGGTCTTCGGCTGGCCCGGCGCCGCCGTGTACGGATAGGGATTGGAGTGCAGGAAGTTCGCCGGGTCGCTCCCCTCAGGGCCGCCGTTGGCCGGCGAGCTGGCGGGAACGCCCTCGTTGTTGGGCGAGAGCGGCGGCGAAGTCGAGGGGTTGGCCGGGTCGTAGGTGCCGCCAGGAGTCGCCAGGACCGTCGACCGGAGGGCGTTCCCGTTGGTGCCACCCTCGCTGGTGACCTCCTGGACGTTGCGCAGCGCGATCCCGAGGTAGTTGCAGACCGTCTGGGCCGGGGTGGCAAAGGAGAGGGTCGGCTCAAGAAGCGAAGTGGTCTCGGTCAGGCTGGAGACGCCGAGCAGGACCTGCGGGTCGGTGGCAAACGTTTCGACCGCGGTGAGGGTCGTGGCCAGCTGCGCGTTGAAGGCCGGCGACTTCTTGAAGACCGGCGTGCCCTTGGTCACCACGCCGGCAAGGCTCGGGGCCGCGTCGGCGAAGTACTCGACCCCCGGCTGCAGGCGCGTGAAGAGCAGCGCGCTGTTGGAGAGGAACGGGCGCAGCTTGGGCAGCTCCTCGGTCGCCGTGGTCAGCGTCTCCGGGCCCTCGGTAATCGACTCCTGGATGTACGGGCGGGCCACCCCGGCCAGCGCCGTGAAGGTCGTATTGAGGTTGGCGAACATCTGACCCTGCGTCTCGGCTGCCGGTGCGACCACCCCGGCGCTCTGGGCCAGGCCCTGGATGAAGCCGGCGAGGTCGGTCCGCGAGCTGGACAGGTTCTTGGCCAGGGGCTCAAGCTCGTCGAGCATCGGCTCGAGGTCCTGGATGGCCTGGTTGAGGTTTTGCCCACGGCCGGCGATCGCGTTGCCGAAGGAGCCCAGGTTCTGCTGCGAAGCACGCCGGGTGGGGCCATCGAACATGTTCAGGAAGTCGTCGAATTCGACCGGGATGGGGCGTGCCTGAGTGAGGGGAATGGTCGCCCCGTTCGCCAGCGATTCGTTGGACGTGCCGCGCGTCAGCTGCACATACTTGAGGCCCAGGGCCGAGCGGGGACGGATCATCACCGTGGTGTCGGCCGGCAGCGGCTCAATCGACTGCTGCAGCTTGAGGTTGAGGTCGGCGACCACCTCGCCGTCGGGCAGCGTCTGCGGCGTGATCTGGGTGACGGTGCCAACGCGCGTGCCGCCGAGGCGAACCTCGTTGCCCCTCACCAGCCCGGCCGCGTTGGGGACCCGCACCTTCAGGTCGTAGGTCGGGACGAAGGGAAGCCCGGAGTTGGCGTTGTAGGCGAGGAAGACCAGCACGACGGCCACGAATACCGTTACCGCCCCGATCAGCACCGGGTTCGCCGCAATAGATGTCGATCCGCGCTTCTTCACTGGCCGAGGAGGTAGTCGAGGAGGGCCTGGGCTGAGCGGCGGTCGGTCGGGCGCCCGGCAGCTGCGCCTCCGCGGCCGCCCGTTGGGACGGTTGCCTTGCTGCGGGCCTTGCCCCTGCCACCCGGAGCTGCGGGCCGGGATGCCTTCGGGGCAGGTGCGCCGGCCGAGGGGGCGCTCGAAGATGACTGGCTGCCGGCGGTCGACTGGTTGGAGATCGCGCCGTTGAACTTGGCGTCACAGTTGACGTCGTTGACCGGGTAGAAGCTCTGGCAGGTGGTCGTGACGAGCCTGGCGCGCGCGTAGTGGCCGTACTCGTCGAAGCCGTTGGCGAGCCCGACCGAGTTGTAGATGAGCCGGGTCAGGTTCTGCCAGCCGCCCTGCTTCTCGGTTGAGCTGAGCAGGCTCGCGAGGTTGGTGGAGGCCGGCTTGGCACTGGCCCCCAGCGCCTTCAGCTCCTGGGCCAGCGGAAGCGTCTTGACGAGAGCCGGCCCGCCGACGTCGGCGGTATCGCCAAGGCTCTGGAGGGCAGGAATACCCGCCTCGTTGAAGGCGGGGGCCCCTACGGTGAAAGTGCTGATGTCGTTGCCGGCCCGGTTGAGGTCGGCGGCCACCGGCGTGAAGGCGGAGGCGAAGTCCCCGAGCTTGACCATTGTCGGCTGGAGCTCGCGGAGCATTCCCGGAAGCAGGCGCCAGTTCTCGCGGAAGTCGGCACTCTCCTCGGCGGTGGCCTGGGCCGTGTAGCCGGCCGAGTTGATGAAGCCCTTGAGGTTGCGTGCGTTGCGGGCCAGCGGCTGGAGGACGGTGTCGCCGTTTACCGCCAGGGAGGCAAGCGTCCGGTTCTGGCGAGCGAGGATCGCCAGCACGTCGTCGAA
>JBBASZ010000002.1:66363-69909 GCA_040398965.1 Solirubrobacteraceae bacterium
GCCTTGTTGTTGGCCGTCAGGTCGAGCGACTCGATCTGGCCGACCTTGACGCCGGCGATCTTCACGTCCATGCCGGGGATCACGAAGGCCGCGTTGTTGAAGATTGCCCGCACCTGGTAGCCCGACGTGCCGCCAGACCCGGTGGCCACGACGACCAGCGCAACCGCCAGGCAGGCCACGACGAAGGCTCCGAGGATTCGGCGCACCGGCTACCAGCTCCCCGGGGCCACGACGGCCGGGTTGCAGTCGAGGGCCCCAAGGCCGCTGAATACGGGGTTGGGCTGCCAGGGGGCGCTGCCGTCAGGCGGCGCCTGCGTCGTGGCGCCGGGGCAGCGGACCGTGTTGCCCGGCCCGTTGCTCACGCCGGCATTCCGGCTGTCGCCCAGGTAGTCGAGCGAAGCGCCGTTGTACTGGAAGGCGTTGAAGGCCGAGGTCGCGCGCAGGTAGTGGCCGTTGGCGTCGTAGTTGGAGGCCGACTGGCCGAAGTCCCGCAGCAGGCCGACGAGTTCGGGGCCGTAGGTGCGGAAGTAGGTCTGGTTTGAGAGCGAGACGTTGATCGCCTCGATCGACGCCGGGAAGGATGTGCTGGCCGCCTTCTGGAGCTTGGGCGCCGTCTTCATCGTGTCGGTGAAGTCGTTGTTGGAGCCCTTCTGGCTGACCGTCTTCGAGAGGTTGGCGAATACCGGCGTGCCCTCCTTGAGGACCGGCTCAAGCTCGGTAAGGAGCGTGTCGAGGTCCTCGGTGACCGGGGCGGTCGCGGCCACCAGCTGGTCGACGTCATCGAGCGCGTAACGGAGGTTCACGAATGTCGTGTTGGCCCGGCGCAGGGTCTGAGGCAGGTAGTCGAGCGCCTCGGCCAGCGACTGGTTCTCGGCCGCTATCGCGCCCAGGGTCGTATTGGAGTTGCTGACCAGGTCGGTGAGCACCGGCCCCTTGGCGGCGAGGGTCCCCATCACCGACGAGGTGTTGCGGACCATCGCGCGGAGGGCCGGCTGGTCGGCGTTCAGGTCTTCGACAAAGCCGGTGGTGGCGCGCAGGGCCGGCGCCAGGTAGGGAGCGGCGCGGTTGGCGTCCTTGCCCCGGCCCGCGTACCAGGTGCCGAATCCGCGGATCAGCTTGGTCAGGCCCTCGGTGGTCTTGGGGTCGAGGGTGTTGAAGAGCTGGTCGAGGTCGACGATCGTCGTCGTGTTCTCCACCGGGAGGGTCGAGCCGACCGGGATTTCGGGAGCGCCCTTGGGTCCCGGGGTGAGGGCGATGTAGCGGTTGGCGACGCCCGACAGCGAGGTGGCGCGGATCGTCGCCGACGACCCTTCGTGCAGGGGGGCGTAGGGCTCTTCGATCTCGACCGTCACGACCGCCTGGTTGTTCTCGGTCAGGCGGATGTCGGTGATCTTCCCGACGCGCCGCCCACCGACGGTCACGCTGTTGTCGTTTACGAGCTGTCCTGCCGTCTCGAAGGTCAGCTTGTAGGTGGCGCCCGAGCCGCCGCCGGTAACCACGACGATGGCCAGGACGACGATTACCGCCAGCGCGCCGAGCAGGAGGAGGCGTCCGGCCTTCACCGGCGACCCCCCTCTATGGTCGCGGCGCGGGGAGGTATCGCCCTACTCCATCCCGAGGGGACCCTGCGCCGCCCCGGAGAGGAACTGGCGCACGAAGTCGTTGTCGGAGTTGAACAGCTCCTCGGCCGGACCGGACTCGACGATCCGCCCGCGCCAGAGCACGGCGATGTACTCGGCTACGCGCCGGGCGCTCATGATGTCGTGGGTGATGACCGTGTAGGCGCCGCCGTTCTCGTCGTGGATCTCCTTGATCAGCTCGCAGAGGAGGGCCGTGCGAACCGGGTCGAGCCCCGAGTCGGGCTCGTCGAAGAGGACGATGTCGGGGTCGAGGACCAGGGCCCGGGCGAAGCCGGCCCGCTTGCGCATGCCGCCGGAGAGCTCGTTGGGCATCTTGTCGGCCGCGTCGCTGAGGCCGACCTCCTCGAGGCGCCGGTTGACGATCTCGAGGATCTCCTCCTCGGGCTTGTCGGTGTGCTGGCGGAGCGGGAAGGCGACGTTGTCGAGCAGGTTCATGGACCCGAAGAGGGCGCCGTCCTGGAAGAGGACGCCGAACTTCTTGCGCATCTCGAAGAGCTCCTCGTCCCGCATGCTCGGGACCGACTCGCCATGGACCAGCACGTCCCCGTCGTCGGGGTACAGGAGCCCGACCATGTGCTTGATGCAGACCGACTTGCCTGTCCCGGAGGGCCCGAGGATCATCGAGATCTTCCCCTCGGGAAGGCCCATGTTCAGCCCCTTGAGGATCTTGTTGCGGCCGAAGGCCTTGTGGACCTCGATGAACTCGACCGCATCCGGAACCCCGGTCGGGCGGTTGAGCCCTGTGTGCCAGCGGTACTCGTCGTCGGGCGCGGAGCTTTCCCGCACGACCTGCACGCGCTCGTCCTTCCGGCTCGGCGAGGACTCGAGCATCTCCTCTTCGAAGACCTGCTGGTTCTCGATCTTCTCCGTGGTCTCGGGCGACTGGCCGCCGTCGGCGGGCAGGTCGTCGCTCGGCGTGCTCTGGTCAGCCATCTCTCATCCTCCAATCGGGGCGCGTGGGTTCGCGCCCCAGAAAACCTGGGTGCCGAGCATCCCGATGAGATGCACGAGCACGATGTTCAGGACCATCGACTTGGCGGTCGCCGTCCCCACCCCGACCGGCCCGCCGCTGGCGGTGTAGCCGTAGTAACAGCCGACGAGCACGATCACGATCGCCATCGCCATCGCCTTCGCCGCGCTGAAGAGGAGGTCGGGAGGATTCTGGAACTGCCAGAAGATCAGCGAGTACCCGCCGGGCGAGACCTCGCCGATCTGGATTACGACCGCCAGGTAGCTGGCTGCAAAGCCGGCTCCGACGGCCGAGATGTAGAGGAACGGAAGGACCATCATGGCCGCCAGCAGCCGGGTGCCGCAGAGGAAGGTCATCGAGTCGATGCCCATGACCTCCAGGGCGTCGATCTCGTCGGTGATCCGCATCGAGCCGATCTCGGCCACGATCCCGGTGCCGACCTTGGCGGCCATCATGTAGCCGAAGGCGTAGGGGACCAGCTCGCGCAGGTCGCACCAGGCGGCGAAAACCCCTGCGTAGGCCGGCGAGCCGACGGCGCGGTTGAAGTAGGCGCCCTCGATCCCGCACTGCAGGCCGATGATGAAGACCAGGCCCCAGATCACCAGCGTCGAGGAGACGATCAGAAGTCCCGACTGGCGCAGGGCCTCCCCGAAGAAACGGAAGACGCGGCCGGTGAACACCTCGGCCAGGACGCTGCCGGTGAACTTCATGATCTCGCCGAAGGAGGCGAGCCAGTCGCGGGGAACGCTCAGCCAGCTGTTGGGTTGCATCCCCGTCCCCCTACCTGATGACGTTGATCTCGGGGTGGGTGGCCAGGAGCGTCTGCGTGAAGACGTAGTTGAACGCGAAGATCCCCAGGAACGAGATGACGACCGCCTGGTTGACCGCCCGGCCCACGCCGGCGGCGCCTCCCGAGGCGGTCATGCCCTTGTAGCA
>JBBASZ010000002.1:70009-157847 GCA_040398965.1 Solirubrobacteraceae bacterium
ACGAAGAAGCCGCCGAGGCGGTCCAGGGCGCCGAAGAGCACCAGGAAGTTGGCCGCCTGCAGGCCCGGGGCCCCGTAACCGAAGGCAACCGTGGAGATCAGCAGCGGGAACCAGCAGAGGCGCAGCGCGAAGAGGAACTGCTGGACGAATTCGCCGCCGTAGGGGTAGGGCGGGCGCACGGCGGAGACGATCGTCTTGCCGGTGAGGATCATCATGTCCCCGAGCTGCTCGAAGAGGTCCCTGACCGGCGCGACCGCTCGTTCGGCGGTGGTGCTCACGACTCTCCCCTCCTCTCCTCGTGGACCCGGAAAACTTCCCGCAGGAATCGCGGTTTTGGCATGTTACGACAGGTTGCGGACCCGCCGCAACACGTGGCACGACGCCGTCCTCCGGGGTGGAGCGCCCCAGCGCCCGGACTGGGCCCGGCCCCGGGTTGGGGGCGGGCCTCTGTGGTAGCGTCGCGCGCCGTGGGGATCAGCTCTTCAGCGGCGCAACGGGGGGCTCTGGCGGCGCTGCTCGCGTTAGCGCTGGCCGGCGTTTCGGGCTGTGGAGGCTCCGAGGAGCGCCAGGACGCCGGGGAGCCCAGCGGCGACTACCCGGTCGAGATCACGGAGGTCAAGTTCCCCAGGAAGCAGGGCTTCGGGCAGACCTCCCGCCTGGTCATCGCGGTCCGAAACAGCGGCGAGGAGAAGATTCCGAATATCGCCATGACCGTCAACGGCTTCTACTACCGGACCGAGCAGCCCGACGTGGCCGACCCGGCCAGGCCGGTCTGGATCGTCAACCTGCCGCCGGCCAACGGCCAGACCGCGATGGTCAACACCTGGGCGCTCGGGTCGCTCGACCCGGGACGCACCGCCACCTTCGTCTGGAACCTCACCGCCGTCACCGCCGGCACCCACCAGCTCGACTACCGCGCCGCGGCCGGGCTCAACGGCAAGGCGCGAGCGGTCACAGATTCCGGCGGCGTCCCCTCGGGAACGATCTCGGTCCGGGTTACCCCCAAGCCGAGGAAGTCCTACGTGCTCCCCAACGGCGACGTCGTCGAGAAGGGCGAGTAGCCCGGCGCCGCCCGCAGGCGGCGCCGCGGCCAATCAGGCCTCGTCGGCGGCCTCGGGATGGGCCTGGAGAACCTCCGGCCCGGACTCGCCGGTCCGCACGCGCCAGGCGTTATCGACCGGGATGACGAAGACCTTGCCGTCTCCGACGGCACCGGTACGCCCGTGCTTGAGGATCGTGTCGACCACGGTCTGGACATCCCCGTCGTCGACCACGCACTCGAGCTTGATCTTCGGGCGCAGGTAGTTGGTCAGCTCCGCTCCGCGATAGGTCTCGACGATCCCCTTCTGGCGGCCGGACCCCTTCACCTCGCTGATCGAGAGCGACGGGAACCCGAGTTCGAGCAGGTCGATCCTTATCGGTTCAAACGCCTCGTGGCGGATGAACGCCTCGATCTTCTTCATCAGTTGGCCTCCTTGTTGCTCATCGCGGAAACGCTTGCCGGCCCGGAGTATCCACCACCGGGCCCCCCGGCGCCGAACCCGGACATCTCGGGAGCCGGAATGAACTGCTCCGGGTACCCGTACATGCCGTGCTCGGAGATGTCGATGCCGGCATCCTCCTCCTCGGGAGTGACGCGCAGGCCGTAGGTCTTCTTGATGATCCAGAAAACCAGGTAGCTGGTCGCGAAGACGAAGACGAAGACGACGACCACGCCGATCGCCTGGTCGAGGAGCTGCTTGAAGGATCCCGTGTAGAGGAGGCCTCCCTGCCCGACCGCGTTGTACTCGGCCAGCGCGGGAAGGGTGAAGATCCCGCAGGCGAGCGTTCCCCAGACGCCACAGATCCCGTGGGCGGTGAGGGCGCCCACCGGGTCGTCGAGTCGCTTGTCGATCGCCAGGATCCCGAGCGGGACGATGACGCCGGCGATGGCGCCGATTACCACCGCGGCCCAGGGAGCCACGTAGCCGGACGGCGCCGTGATCGCGACCAGCGCGCCGATCGCGCCGTTGCCGGCCATGCCGATGTCGATCGTCCTGGTCTTAAGCCAGCCGACGGCGATCGAGGCCAGGACCCCGGCGCCGGTGGCCAGCAGGGTGACCACGGCTATCTCGGCGAAGCGCCCGTCGAAGACCCCGAGCGTCGAGCCCGGGTTGAAGCCGAACCAGCCGATGAAGAGGATCAGGACCCCGAGTCCGAAGAGCGGCATGTTGTGGCCCGGTATCGCCCTTGGCTTCCCGGAGGCGTCGTACTTGCCCCGGCGGGCGCCCAGCAGCAGCAGGACCGCCAGACCGGCGGTGGCGCCGGTCAGGTGGACCGCCGAGGACCCGGCGAAGTCCTGCGTCCCGACGTTGGCCTGGAGCCAGCCCCCTCCGAAGACCCAGCCCGAGGCGAGCGGGTAGATGAGCCCCGCGAAGAAGATGGCGAAGATGACGTAGACGCCGAACTTCACGCGCTCGAGCGTCGTCCCCCAGACGATCGCCAGCGATACGGCACAGAAGCTGAACTGGAAGAGCCACTTGGAGTCGATCGTGGCGTCGGAGAAGCCCATCACCGGGAATGCCTCCGCCGGGTCGCCGAAGTCCCGCAGGAAGAAGCCGCTGGTTCCGATGATGTGGCCCGGTTCGCCGCCAAAGGCAAATGCGAATCCGACCGCCCAGTAGAGGATCGCGGCGATCGAGAAGTTGGTCAGGACCTTCGCAACTACGGTGCCGACGTTCTTCCCACGCGAGAAGCCGACCTCGAGAAGCAGGAACCCGGCCTGCATGAAGAGGACGAGCACGGCCGCGACGACGACCCACATCGTGTTTACGCCTACCGAGTCGGGAAGACCCTCGGCGTTGAAGGTGTCGGCGGCGGCGACCGCGGGCAGCGCCAGCGAGGCGCCGGCGGCGGCGATCAGGGTCTTGACGGCGAAAAGGTGTCTCATCTGGCCTCCAGGTCGGGTGACTGCGCGGCATATTGGGCACCGGCCGGCCCTGGGGCATTGGACAGATGTCGAAAGTTCTCCGCGCCGGCCTGCCACCCGTTACACGGGGGCGATGGCGCGGGACGGCGCCTTGTACGGATGGATAAGGTCAGCGGACGGGCGGCGTCGTAGCTTTTCGGACGCTTTCCCGACCCAAACCGCTTCCAGGAGGAACCCCAGCAGATGCCCGCCAAGACTCGCCAGCACAACGTCCTTGCCGCCCAGTGGACCGCCGACGGGGGTGCCGTCGAGCACGGCGCGCTTACCGCCCCGGGCTCCAACCTCTACGGCATCGACGTCTTCAGCACCGCCGTACAGGAGCAGCGGCTGCCCAAGACGGTCTTCGCCAAGCTCCAGAAGACGCTGAGCGACGGCGAGCCCCTCGACCCCAAGCTCGCCGACGCGGTGGCCAAGGGGATGCGCGAGTGGGCAATGGAAAAGGGCGCCACCCACTACACGCACTGGTTCCAGCCGCTCACCGGCCTGACGGCCGAGAAGCACGACTCGTTCTTCGAGCCGGTTGGCGAGGGCGAAGCCCTGGCGCAGTTCTCGGGCAAGGAACTGATCCAGGGCGAGCCGGACGCCTCCTCGTTCCCGACCGGCGGCCTTCGCGCGACCTTCGAGGCCCGCGGCTACACCGCCTGGGACCCGAGCTCACCGGCCTTCGTCCTGCACAACCCCAACGGCGCGGTGCTCTGTATCCCGACCGCGTTCGTCTCGTGGACCGGCGAGGCGCTCGACAACAAGATCCCGCTCCTTCGCTCGATGGACGCGCTCTCCAAGTCCGCGACCCGAGCACTGCGGGCCTTCGGGGACAAGAAGGCGGCCCGCGTCTTCACGACGGTCGGGCCCGAGCAGGAGTACTTCCTGATCGACGAGCAGTACTTCTACGAGCGTCCGGACCTTTACACCACCGGGCGCACGCTCTTCGGCAGCAAGCCCCCGAAGGGCCATGAGCTCGACGAGCACTACTTCGGATCGATCCCCGAGCGGGTCCTGGCCTGCATGCTGGAGACCGAGCAGGAGCTCCAGCGCCTCGGCGTGCCGGTCAAGACGCGTCACAACGAGGTCGCACCGGCCCAGTACGAGCTGGCGCCGATCTTCGAGAACTCGAACGTCGGCTCCGACCACCAGCAGCTGACCATGCAGGTGCTGCAGAATGTCGCCCGGCGCTACGGGCTGGTCTGCCTGCTCCACGAGAAGCCCTTCGCCGGCGTCAACGGCTCGGGCAAGCACAACAACTGGTCGATGGGCACCGACACCGGCGCCAACCTGCTCGACCCGGGCGACACGCCGGCCGAGAACATCCAGTTCCTCTTCTTCTGCGCCGCCGTCATCGCGGCGGTCGACCGCCACCAGGAGCTCCTGCGGGCAACCGTGGCCAACGTCGGCCAGGACCACCGCCTGGGGGCCAACGAGGCCCCGCCGGCGATCATCTCGATCTTCCTGGGCGACGAGCTGGAGCGGGCCTTCAAGGCGGTCGCCTCCGGGAAGGCGGCCGAGAGCACGGCCGGCAACTTCCTCGGGCTCGGCACCCCGGTGCTCCCGCCGCTGCCCCTCCACGGCGGTGACCGCAACCGGACCTCGCCTTTCGCCTTCACCGGCAACAAGTTCGAGTTCCGGGCGCTCGGGTCGAGCATGTCGCTCGGAATGGTCAACACGACCCTGAACACGATCGTCGCCGAGTCGATCGACATGATGACCGACCGCGTCGAGGCGCTCCAGGCGAAGGGCAAGAGCCTTGAGCAGGCCGTCCTCGACACCGTCAAGGCGACCTGGAAGAAGCACAAGCGGATCGTCTTCGGTGGCGACGGCTACTCGAGCGCCTGGCAGAAGGAGGCGGCCAAGCGCGGCCTGGCCAACCTCGCCACCACCCCGGACGCCCTCCCCTGGCTCGTCGCCAAGTCGACGGTCAAGGTGTTCGAGAACTACGACGTCCTCAGCGAGCGCGAGCTGGAGTCGCGCTTCGAGGTGGCCGTCGAGCAGTACTCGACCAAGCTCAACATCGAGGGTGAGACGGCGGCATCAATCGCCTCGACGATGATCCTGCCCGCCTCGATCCGCTACATCGGCGAGTGCCGCGAAGCCGGGGTCACCCAGGTGGAGAAGCAGGTGCGGACCACCACCGACCGGCTCGTCAAGCAGCTGCGCCGCCTGGAGAAGGCCAACGAGGACCATCCGGCCGAGGAGGGCATGGAGCTCGCGAAGTACATGCGGGACAAGGTCATCCCGGCGATGGACGGCGTCCGCGCCGAGGCCGATGCCCTGGAGCGGATGGTTCCCGACGACCTCTGGCCGCTGCCCAAGTACTCGGAGATGCTCTTCATCAAGTAGTCGCAACGGCCGCCGGAAAGCCATATTCCGGCGGCTCGCAGCCTTGACACAACCGTGTCAAGGTTTCCCGATTTCCTGCTAGCCTGCGGGCAATGCGCGACTACCTGGCCGCGGTGCGCGATGGCGTCGTCGTGTTCGACGGCGGCATGGGCGCAACCCTCGAGCAGTTCGACCTGAGCCAGGAGGACTACGGCGGCCTGGAGGGCAAGTGCCACGAGGCCCTCGTCCTGAACCGGCCCGACGTGATCGAGGACGTCCACCGGTCGATGGTCGAGGCCGGTGCGCAGGTCCTGGAGACCGACACCTTCCAGGCGAGCCGCCTCAAGCTCGACGAGTGGGGCCTGGCCGACCACACGATGGAGATCAACGTCAAAGCGGCCGAGATCGCACGACGGGCGATCGGCGAGGAAGGCTTCGTCGCCGGCTCTATCGGCCCCACCGGCCACCTGCCGGCCTCCGACGACCCCACGCTCGGCGTGATCGGGTTCCGGGAGCTGGTGGCGATCTTCGAGGAGCAGGCCCGTGGCCTCGTGACCGGCGGCTCCGACCTGCTCATCATCGAGACCGCGCAGGACATTCTTGAGGTCAAGGCGGCGATCTTCGGCGCCCGCGAGGCCTTCGCCGAACTGGGGCGTTCGGTCCCCCTCCAGATCTCCGTCTCGCTCCTTCCCAACGGCGGCAAGATGCTCCTGGGCACCGACATCCAGGCTGTCCTGGCGACGCTGGAGGGGCTGAAGGTCGACGTGGTCGGCCTCAACTGCTCCACCGGGCCCGAGGACATGCGCGACGCGATCCGCTACCTCGGTGAGAAGAGCCCGATGCCGGTCCACTGCATTCCCAACGCCGGGCTCCCGCTCCAGGGTCCCAACGGCGAGACCATCTTCCCGGAGGAGCCCGGCCCGCTGGCCGAAGTGCTCGGCGAGTTCGTCGAGCGCTACGGCGTCTCGATCGTCGGGGGCTGCTGCGGCACCACCCCGGCCCACATAGCCGCCATCGCCGGGCGCTGCGCCGGCCTGAAGCCGCCGGAGCGCCCGGCGCCTGGCCCGCCGCTGATGAGCTCGATGATGACGGCGGCTCCCCTGGTCCAGGATCCGACCCCGACGCTGGTCGGTGAGCGGGTCAACTCGCAGGGCTCGCGGAAGGCCAAGGAGCTTCTGCTCGCCGACGATTACGACGGGATCGTCCAGGTAGCCGAGGACCAGGTGGAGGGCGGCGCCCACGTGCTCGACCTCTGCGTGGCCCTGACCGAGCGCCAGGACGAGGCCGAGCAGATGCGCGAGGTGGTCAAGCGGGTCTCGCTGACCCAGCCGGCGCCGCTCCAGATCGACTCGACCGAACCCGACGTGATCGCCACCGCCCTCGACCAGAGCCCGGGCCGGGCGATCGTCAACTCGGTCAACCTCGAGGCCGGGCGCGAGAAGCTCGACCAGGTCGTCCCGATGGCCGTCGCCCACGGCGGCGCCGTGATCGCCCTGACCATCGACGAGGAGGGGATGGCCAAGACCGCGCAGCGCAAGCTCGAGGTGGCCGAGCGGATTGCCTCGATCTGCGACGAGCACGGGCTCGACCGCGAGCTGCTGATCTTCGACGACCTCACCTTCACCCTGACCACCGGCGAGGAGGAGTGGCGCCCCTCGGCGGTGGAGACGATCGAGGGCATCCGCCTGATCAAGGAGAAGATCCCCGGCGTCAAGACCTCGCTCGGCGTCTCCAACGTCTCGTTCGGCGTCTCCCCCGCCGCGCGCGCCGTGCTCAACTCGGTCTTCCTGCACCACTGCGTCGAGGCCGGGCTCGACCTCGCAATGGTCAACCCGAACCACATCACCCCCTTCGGCGAGATCGACCAGGACGAGCGTGATCTGGCCGAGAACCTCGTCTTCAACCGCAGCGAGGACGCCCTGGAGAAGTTCATCGCCCACTTCGAGGCCAAGGGCGAGGAGGCCGGCGAGGAGGAGGCCGGGGACCCGACCGAGGGCATGGAGCCCGAGGAGGCGCTCCACTTCCACATCCTTCGCCGCCGCAAGGAGGGCGTCGAGGACTGGATCGACGCCTCGGTCGAGAAGATCGGCGCCGTCCCCACGCTCAACGGCGTGCTGCTGCCGGCCATGAAGGAGGTCGGCGACAAGTTCGGCGCCGGCGAGCTGATCCTCCCGTTCGTGCTCCAGTCGGCCGAGGTGATGAAGCGCGCCGTCGCCCGGCTGGAGAACTACCTCGACCGGATCGAGGGCTACACGAAGGGCACCGTCGTGCTCGCCACCGTCTTCGGCGACGTGCACGACATCGGCAAGTCACTGGTCAACACGATCCTCACCAACAACGGCTACACCGTCATCGACCTCGGCAAGCAGGTCCCGATCCAGGCGATCATCGACGCCGCCCGGGAGCACGACGCGACCGCCATCGGCCTCAGCGCGCTGCTCGTCTCCACCTCCAAGCAGATGCCCCTCTGCGTCCAGGAGCTCCACAGCCAGGGGCTCGATTACCCGGTCCTGATCGGCGGGGCGGCGATCAACCGCGACTTCGGGCTTCGCGCCCTGTACCCGGGTGGCACGGAGTCCGACGAGATCTACGAACCGGGCGTCTTCTTCTGCAAGGACGCCTTCGAGGGCCTGGCGAAGATGGACGCCCTCGTCGACCCGGAGGCACACGAGGCGCTGGTCGCCGAGAACCGCGATGCGGCTCGCGCGCTGCGCGAGAAGGGCCCCGAGCCCGAGGATCTGCCGACCGACGACGACTCGGTTCGCTCGGAGGCCTCGACCGCGGTACCTGTCCCCGAGCCGCCGTTCTGGGGCGTCCAGGAGATTCCGGTCGACATGGACGAGCTCTACCGGCACCTCGACACCCACGTCCTCTTCAAGCTCCACTGGGGCGGCCGTGGGGTCAAGGGAGAGGAGTGGAAGAAGCTGCTCGACGAGGACTTCAAGCCCCGCCTGGAGCGGATGTGGGCCGACCAGGACTACCTGCGCCCCCGTGCCCTCCTGGGCTACTTCCCCTGCTACTCGGAGGGCAACGAGATCGTCGTCCTCGACCCGGAGGACAGGGAGACTGAGATGGCCCGCTTCGTCTGCCCGCGACAGCCGGGCCACGACCGGATCTGCCTGGCCGACTTCTTCCGCCCGAAGGATTCCGGGGAGCTCGACGTCGTCGCCCTGCAGGCGGTGACCGCCGGCGCCGAGGTGACCGAACTGATGGCCAGCCTCGAGGACGAGGGCGAGTACGCCGAGCAGCTCTTCGTCCACGGGCTCGGCGTCCAGACCGCCGAGGGGCTGGCCGAGTGGCTTCACGCGCGGGTCCGCTCCGACCTCGGGATCGACGAGGCCCAGGGCCGTCGCTACTCGTGGGGCTACCCGGCGGTGCCCGACCAGGCCGAGCACGTCAAGCTCGACGCCCTGCTCGACCTCGACCGGATCGGGATGGAACTGACCGACGGCTTCGCCCCCGAGCCCGAGCAGTCGACCGTGGCGCTGGTCGCCCACCACCCGGACGCCACCTACTTCGGCATGAAGTCGGGACGGCTGCCCACCAGCGACCGCCAGCGCCGCGACGACGTCATCGCCGGAAGCGACCGCGACCCGACGCGGCTCGAGGCGCTCCCCGACCGCGACCCGGTCGTGGTCGACGAGGGCGAAGACCAGCCGACCGAGTCGGCCGCCTGACCCCTAGCCGCCGATCAGGTCCAGCTTCTCGGAGCGCTTGAGGCGCTTGATGCGGAACTCCTCGCGCCTGGCCGAAGCCGGGTCCGGCATCCGGAACGAGGCCGCCAGGACGACCGGACGCCGGCTGCGCGTGTAGCGGCTCCCCCGCCCCGAGTTGTGGGCCTCCAACCTGCGGTCGAGGTCCACGGTCCAGCCGGTGTAGAGGCTGCCGTCGGAGCAGCGAAGCATGTAGACCCAGGCGCTGGCCATTACCCGTGATTCGCCGCCGGCGGCGACGCTCCTACGCCTCGACGCGCCCGAGTTCCGGCTTCTGCTCGACCGGGCCGAGCCTCACCGGGGTGCTGTGGATGGCCCGCAGGCGCACGTCGCGCCAGGTAAGCCCCTCGCCCAGGAGCGCCGGCACGCCCATGATCACGGCGGTGGTGAGCTCGACCGCCTGGAGGACGATCCCGTATCCGAGCGCGTCGGCCGCGCTGATGCCGTAGGCGCCGGAGAGGACGGCGACGCAGGCGGCCTGGAAGACCCCGACGTTGGCAGGCGTCGCGGGGATCAGGGCCGTGACGTTCACGGCGAGCAGCACGGCCGCGGCAGCGCCCACCCCGGCCTTGCCGTCGAGCCCGAGGGCCACGAGGAGCAGGTAGCAGGAGACCGCCTGCAGCGCCCATGCGGCCAGCTGCGCACCGATAGCGGCCGCCCCGGCGCGCGGCCGCAGGAAGACCCTCAGCCCGCTGCGGGCTCGCTGGGCGGCGGTGATGACCGGTGCGAGGACCGCCCGGGTCCGGCTCGAGCCGTTGGCTCCGGCCCTGAGCACCAGGGGCAGGGCCAGTACCACCAGGAGCAGCACGGCCGGCCCGATCGCGAAGACGAGGAGCGCCCCGTGGTTGCGCTCGAAGATCGGGACGCTGGAGAAGGCGATCAGGCCGAGGATCACCAGGGCCAGCACGTTGATCACGGTCTGCGAGACCAGGGTCCCGACGACGGCGGGCATCGTCTCCCGCGGGCTGCCGGCGCGGCGGGAGATCACGATCGCCCTGGCCGGCTCCCCCAGGCGCGCCGGCAGGGTTGCCGACATGAGTACCCCGATCGCGGTGGCCCGCAGGGTCGCCATCCACGAGAGGAGCCGGTCGGGCAGGGCGACGGAGAGGATCACGTGCCAGGAGACCGAGCGCATGAACATCGCCAGCGCCATCACCGCGATAGCGGCAAGCACCCAGACGGGGCTGGAGTTCAGCAGGCTGCTGGCCACGCGGTCCACGCCAACCTGGTGAAGGGCGATCGCCGAGAGGCCGACGGCCAGGGCACCGGCGACCACGAGGCCGATCCTCCGGGCCGCCCGGCGCAGCCGGTAGCGGCGCCAACCGCCCGCGGGCTCGGGCTCAAGGGTCTCCAGGCGGCGGGCCGGCACCGGCGTGAGGCCGTCGGCCGGTGACGGCGCAAGTGCCCGGCGAATGCGCGCAGCCGGCCCCGTCGCAGGCAGCTCGGCCTCCTGGGCGGCGATCGCCTCGGCGTAGACGCCTCGCACCTCCCGGGCGACCCGGGGCCACGCGTACCGTTCGGCGCCGGCCGCCGCCTGCCTGGCCAGCCGCTCGCGGCGGGCCGGCTCGAGTGCGAGGGCCCGCAGGCTCTCGGCGAGCCCGACCGCGTCCCCGGGGGCGACGAGGATCCCGTTGACGCCGTCCTCCACGACGTCGCGGTACCCGGCGATGTCGCTCGCCACGACCGGGGTTTCCGCGGCGAACGCCTCCGTCAGGACCATGCCGAAGCTCTCGCCCCCCAGTGACGGCGCACAGAGGACGTCGGCGCCGGCGATCACCTCGTGCTTGCGGGCGTCGTCGACCTTCCCGAGCACGGTGATCCCCGAGCGGTCGAGCAGCATCGGCTCGACCTCCTCGAAGGTGGCGCCGACGATCACCAGCTCGGCGTCCACGTGCTCGCGCAACCCCTGGAAGGCGGCGAGCAGCAGCGGCAGCCCCTTGCGCTCGACCGCCTGGCCGACGAAGGCAATCCGCAGGCCTGCCGCTTCGCGGCGCAGCGCCGGCGCGGGCAGTTCGCGACCGGTATGGACGCCGTTGGGAACGACCGAGTAACGGCCGCCGTAGAACCTGCGGGCGGTCCACGATGCGGCCTCCGAGACCGCTATCCGCGCGTGCAGTCCCCGCACCATCCGGCGACGGGCGCCCAGGCCGTTGGCTATCGCCGGCCCGAGGACGCCGGTCGAGTAGGTGTGAAATGTGGCCACGCGTGCGGCGCTTCCCCGGCTCAGCGCCCCGCAGCTGAGCAGCGGCGCCACCGGCTCGTGGATGTGGACGACGTCGAAGTCGCCCTCCTCCAGCTCGCGTCCGAGGCGGGCGAGCGCGGCCGGGGAGAAGGTCAGGTTGGAGACCGCCCCGTTGGCCGGGATACCGACCGTGCGGCCGAGGTCGACCAGGTAGGCGGGGCGGCTGCGCTCCTGGGGCACCGCTCCGCGATGGAGCCGTGAGCTGAGGCGGTCGGGCGGGTCGAGGGGCGCGAAGACGCGGACATCGTGGCCGTCGGCGATATGCGCCTCGGCGAGCGCCTCGATGTGGCGCGTTACCCCTCCCGGATAGGACCAGGAGTAAGGCGAGACCAGGGCGATCCGCATCGTGGGAAGCCTAGCGTTCGCCCTCGTCCGTGACGACCGGCCGGCCCCGCAGGTAGAGGACCCCGCAGGCGGCGACGAAGGTCGCGATTATCAGCAGCAGCGGGCCCGAGTCGTTGAAGATCGCCCCTCCGATCCCGACCGCGGCGCAGCCGGCGATCGCCGCCACCCAGGCCGGGTCGGAGCCCACGGTGTCGAAGAGGCGGTCACGGCGACGGACACCGAGGGCGATAGCCAGGATCGCGATGATGGTCGCGACCGGCATGAAGCCGCGGATGAGGACCCGGCCGGCCAGCTCGTAGCGGCGCAGGAAGGTGTCGAGAAGGTCCCCGGAGCCATCCGAGCGAAGGACAGTCCTCGAGAAGTGGGAATCGCCCCCGGTGGCCAGGTCGACCACGGCAAGCAGCGCAAGCGCCGCGAGCGGAACGATGATCACCACCGCCACCGCCTTGCGCCGGTCGGCTCCGGGCCAGAGAAGAAGGGCCGCCACGGCGAAGCCTGCGCCGACCGTCATCACCCCGCCGACGTCGGCGCCCAGGCGCCCGGCGCCGATCGCTATGCCAAGGACCAGCCCAATCGCGACCAGCCAGGCCACGAGGGAGCGCGAACGCCCGCGACCAAACCAGGCGGCGCCCAGGCCGATCAGCGCCAGAGCCGGCAGCGTCGCCTCCAGTTCGTTGCCTATGCCGTAGAAGCGCGAGCCGAAGAGTGGGTTGGGGCCCAGCAGGGATCCGATGATTAGCGGCGAGCCGAAGGCCAGGTCGACGATGTACGCCACCACGCCCACAAGGGCCGGCAGCGCAGGCGCCCGGGGCCACGGGATGAAGTAGTCGGTGAGCATCCCCGCAGCCAGCGTGATCACGACCAGCAGCGCAACCTCGGCAAGGCGCCCGGGCTCGAGGGCGGCGGTAAGCAGGAGGGCCGAGGGAACCCAGAAGACGGCGAGCGCGCCGATGCGCATCGCCCAGCGGGTACCCCGGCGCCCCGCCACCAGCGCGGCACCGAGGAAGATCACCGCCCACACGCCGAGCAGCGACCAGAGCGCCGGGAGCCTTCGCGGTTGGACGATCCGCAGGCGGTCGGCCAGGGCCTCCAGCGCTTCGGGGTTGCGTGTTCCCTGAACCTCGATCTGCTGCCCCCTAACGCCCCGGGGCACATCGACCCCCATCCAGTCGAGCGCCGTCGGGAGGATGTCGATCCCGGCGATAACCCCGTCGAGGTGGGTGGTCGAGGAGGTCAGCTCGCCCGGGCCGCCGAGGCCGACGATGCCGACCGGCAGCAGCTGCGGGCCGCCGGCGTCCGGCGGCGTCTGCATGGCGATCAGGAGCGTGTCGTCCGAACGGGTGGCGATCAGGCGGTCGAGGGCGCGGTCTCCCTCGGTTCCCGTGGGCAGCCCCGCCACCACGAGGCGGTGGCGGGCCAGCAGCGAGCGTGCGCGGTCGGCGACGTCCCGCGGTGAGCCGAGCGAGACCTCGGAGATCTCGCCGGTCCGGTCGGTGGCCACGATCGACTCTCGCTGGTAGCGGCCCCGCACCCCGGCATATGCGGCCCCACCGGGAACCGACTGGGCCAGCAGGCCCGGCTCCACCCGGGCCGGGGCCGTGCGGGCGCGCACGTTCGTTTCGAGCCACCCCTGCTGGTAGGCACCTCCTCCCTTCTCGAGGACCATCACAACCGGCCAGGGCTGCTCGGGCGAGTAGGACGAGAGCGAAGAGCGGCTGCCCTGCGTGATGTCGAGCAGCGCCTGAACCGACGAGTAGCGCCCCTGCGTCGCGCTGCTCAGGCCAAGCGAGGGAGCGGGCCTGACCGACAGGCGTTCGAGGATCGGCCGGAAGGCCAGGGCCGGCTCCGGGTCGGAGTCGAGGGTCGCCGGCTGGTCGGCGATCGGCAGGAAGACGATCATCACCTTCGGCCCGGGCGCCTGGGCGGCGAGCGCCTCGGCCGCCGCGCCGGAAAGCAGGGCCGCCGAAGAGGCCCCGAGGGCGATCAGAAGGCGCGCAAGGCGCCATCGGTTCCGGCGGGCCATCACCACTATTCTGACTTCACGCCGGGCGGCCCGGCGCAATCGCGCGCCTGCCCCCTGCCAGAATCGCCTCCACACCAGAGTTATGCGCCATTTCGTCAAATACACCTTCATCAAGGTCGACCCGGCCTGGCGGCGCCTGGACCCGGCCCAGCGGCTCTCCGACAAGGAGGAGTTCCTGGCCGCCTGCGAGGACTTCGGCTCCGACCACCTGCTCCAGGCCTTCACGACGGTCGGTATCCGCGGCGACTGCGACCTGATGATCGCGGTGGAGTGCGAGAACCTCGAGCGGATCCATGAGTTCGGTGTCGTCCTCAACCAGAGCGGGCTCATGAAGTGGAGCTCCATCCCCTACGCCTACCTGGGGATGCGCAAAGGCTCGGAGTACTCCGACGAGGTCCGCTACGAGCCGCGGCCGTTCAAGGGCGACTACGTCTTCGTCTACCCGTTCGTCAAGAACCGCGAGTGGTACGGGATGGACGCCGACGAGCGCTGGCGGATCATGCAGGAGCACATCAAGGTCGGCAAGGAGTACCCCGGCGTCGACAACCACACCTCCTACTCGTTCGGGCTCGACGACCAGGAGTTCGTCGTCGCCTTCGACACCAACGACCCCGGCTCGTTCATGGACCTCGTTCACCGGCTGCGGACCACCGAAGCCTCCGCCTACACCGAACGTGACACGCCGAGCTTCACCTGCATCCGCACGTCGGTCGAGCGCGCGCTGATCGCCCTCGACGGCGATCCGGTCTCGGCCGACGCGCTGGCATGAGCCGCGTCCACCACACCTCTCCCGACCACGACCTCGACGAGGTCCGTGACATCACGATCATCGGCGCCGGGCCGGTAGGCCTCTCCGCCGCCTTCTGGGCGGGGATGCGCGAAGCCAGCGCGCGGATCATCGACTCGCTGCCGCAGGTCGGCGGCCAGCTGACCACCCTCTACCCGGAGAAGTGGATTTTTGACGTTCCCGGCCACCCGCGGATCCTCGCCAAGGACCTCGTGGAGGCCCACCGCCGCCAGACGCTCGAGCAGTTCGACGTGCCCGTCCATCTCGAGACCACCGCCGAGAGCGTCTCGTGGGAGGGGGAGGGCGAGGACCGGCTCGTCGTCCTCCACACCAACCGCGGCGAACTGCGCTCGCGGGCGGTGATCGTCGCCGGCGGCCACGGAGCCTTCGAGCCCAAGCTGCTGCCCGGCTACGACATGTCGCCGTGGGAGGGCCGCGGCGCCCACTACATCGTCGGCTCCAAGCAGGAGTTCGCCGGCAAGCGCGTCCTGATCGTCGGGGGCGGGGACAGCGCGCTGGACTGGGTCGTGAACCTTCTCGACACCGCCGACCGGGTCGGCCTCGTCCACCGCCGGGAAGGCTTCCGCGCCCACGAGGCCACGGTCAAGGAGGTGACCGACGCCGTCGACTCGGGCGACGTCGACCTCTACGTCCCCTACCAGGTGCGGGACGTCGCCGGCGAGGGCGCGATCGAGAAGGTGACCCTCTTCCACTCCGAGACCGACGAGGAGGTAGAGGTCGAGACCGACGCGGTTCTCCTGCAGCTCGGCTTCAAGACCGCGCTCGGCCCGCTGAAGGAGTGGGGCTTCGAGGTCGAGAAGGGCGCGATCAAGGTCTCCCCGACCTACGAGACCGCGCTGGAGGGAATCTGGGCCTGCGGCGACATCACCACTTTCGACGGCAAGCTGAAGCTCATTGCCACCGGCTATGCCGAGGCGGCCACCGCCGTCGCCCAGGCCGTCCACATGATGCGCCCCGACACGAAGATCCAGCCCAAGTACTCGACCAACACCGGCGTTCCGGGGGCGGTCGAAGGCCAGGCCTGAGCGGTGCCCCGCACCGCCGGGGAGGCCGCCGTTCGCGCCCACCTGAGCGGCGCCGACCCGGTCCTCGCGGCGCTGATGGAGCGCCACGACGTCCTGCTGGTCGAGGATGACGACACCGAGCGCGAGCACTACGCGGCGCTGGTGCGGTCGATCGTCGGCCAGCAGCTCTCGACCCACGTGGCCCGGATCATGTGGGAGCGGATGCTCGATCGCTACGGAGGCAGGCCGCCGACGCCGGAGGAGGTCCTGGCCGAGGACCCGGAGGAGCTGCGGGCGGCAATCGGCCTCTCCCGCGCGAAGGTCTCGTTCCTGAGGTCGCTGGCCGAGCACGTCACCGCCGGCGAGCTGGACCTCGACGAGGTCGCGGGGATGGAGGACGAGGAGGCGATCGCCGCGCTAACCGCGGTACGCGGGATCGGCGAGTGGTCGGCCCACATGTTCCTGATGTTCCAGCTGCGCCGCCCGGACGTCCTGGCCTGGGGAGACCTGGCCATCCGCCGAGGCGTACAGGAGGCCTACGGACTCACCGAGCTGCCGGACCGGGCCCGGCTCGAGGAGATCGCAGAGCGCTGGCGGCCGCACCGGACGGCGGCCTGCCGGATCATCTGGTGGAGCCTGGACGGGCGCTCGAAAGAGAGCGCCGGCGCCGGCTAGAGGGCGCTGACAGCCTCCTCCTCGTCCTTGACCTGGAACGAGGAGCCGCAGCCGCAGGCGGCCACGACGTTGGGGTTGTTGACCTGGAAGCCGGCTCCCTGGAGCGAGTCGACGAAGTCGATCTCCGACCCGTCCACGTAGGGCAGGTGCTGGGGATCTACAAGGAGCCGCAGCCCCTTGTCCTCGAAGGTGATGTCGTTCTCGCGCTGCTCGTCGAAGGCCAGCTGATACTGGAAGCCGGAGCAGCCGCCGCCCTTCACGCCGACCCTCAGGCCGGCCACGGCGACGTCGGAACCCTGCGCCTCGAGGTACTCGCGAGCCTTGGCGGCACCTTCATCGCTGAGGGTGATCCCCTTGGCCTTGAAAGTGACTTCGGTACCGGACATCGCTTCAGGAAGTATAGCGGTAGCCTTGCGGGTAGGAGATGGCCACGGCAGCGGAAGTCAAGCAGAGGATCGAGGACGGAATCGACGGCGCCAGCGCCGACGTGAGAAGCGACGACGACGTCCACTTCAGCGCCCGTGTCGTCTCTCCCGCCTTCGACGGCCTCAGCCTCGTCGAGCAGCACCGCCTGGTCTACTCCCTCTTCGGAGAGGGCGAGCTCGGCGGCGAGATCCACGCCCTGTCCCTGACCACGGAGACCCCATGAGTGAGCAGCCCGACACCAGCCTTCGCGACCAGATCGCCACCGCGATCCGTGACAACGACGTAATCCTCTTCATGAAGGGCACCCCGGAGCAGCCGATGTGCGGCTTCTCGGCCCGCACCGCTGCCGCCCTCCAGTCGCTCCCGGTCGAGTTCGCCGCCGTCGACGTCCTCCCCGACCCGCGCATCCGCCAGGAGCTCTCCTCCCTCTCCAACTGGCCAACCATCCCCCAGCTTTTCGTCCGCGGGGAGCTGGTGGGCGGCGCCGACATCGTCGCCGAGATGTACGAGAGCGGCCAGCTCGCCGAAGTCCTCGGCGTCGAGGGCGGCGGTGGGCCCGCCCCTGCCGGCGAGGAGCCCCCCGGCCCGGCGCCGATCCAGATCGAGAACCGCCTCGGCTAGCGCGGGGACTGCCGAGGCTCGCTGCCTCCGCGGCTCGTGCGCTCCTCCGGGGAACCTTCAGCGTCCACGGCCTCCCTCTCACGACCCGCGCCTGCGCCGGGCTGCGGCCGAACGGGCGGGCGGGCCTTTCGACCGCTGTAGTGGAGAACCGAGAGCACGACGGGTGCGTCCGATGTGCTGCCCGCTTGGATGCCGGAAACGCTTGCGGGAGGACCTTCCCTGGACTCCCGGGGCGCCTCCTCCCCCGTGCCGGGCCCAACGGTCGACGTGCGCCCCGCGGGCTGAAAGTAGTCGATGACCAGCTGACCGGCAGCCACCGGCTCGACCTCGTCGGCCACCTCTACTGCTGCGGACACCTCGACCTCAGCGGGATCTCCCACGACGGGCCCGCCCGAACGCAGCTCCTGGGGAAAGAGCTCATCGGCGACAGGCTCTTCCACCGGGGACCCGGCGGAGACGGCGCGGCGGCGCAGGTGCTCCACGATCCGCCGCGAGTCACAGATCGTGGCCTCGTCGGTAACGAGGAGGGGGACCACGCGCTGGCCGCTGAGACCCTGCACCTCGTCGCGGTCACGACGCAGCCAGGCGACGCGGACCTCGTCGAACTCGAACCCCTGCCGCCGAAGCTCACGGGCCACCTTCCCACAGGCGCAGACCCGGTCGCCGGGAAGCCGGCATCGGTAGAGAGTGGCCACCAGCGAAGCGTACCCGCGGTCCAATAGGGTTCGCGCAGATGCCAGTAACCGTCGTCACCGACACCACCCACTACATGCCGCCCGACCTGATGGCCGCCTACGGCATCGAGCAGGTCAGCCTCTACGTCAAGGACGGCGACGAGCTGACCCGCGAGTCCGACATGGCCGACTTCCAGGCCTTCTACGACCGGCTTCGCGCCAAGGGAGACCTCCCCACGACCTCCCAGCCTTCGGTCGGGGACTTCCTGGAGGCCTGGGAGCCGATCCTCGAGTCCGGCAGCGACATCGTCTCAGTTCACCTGAGCGGGGACATCTCCGGAACCGTCGACAGCGCGCGCCAGGCCGCCGACGAGGTTGCGGCCGGTGGCAGCCAGCGCCGTGTCGAGGTCGTCGACTCCAAGAGCGTCTGCGCCGGGCTCGGCTTCATCGCCATCGCCGCGGCGAGCGCGGCCCGTGGCGGCCGCGACGTGGAGGCAGTCCGCGACCGTGCCCAGCAGGCCGCCGACGAGAACAGGATCTGGTTCTCTCTGGACACCCTCGAGTACGTCCAGCGCGGTGGCCGGATCGGCAAGGCGCAGGCCTGGGTCGGCGGCGCCCTGAAGGTCAAGCCGATCCTGACCATGGACGGCGAGGTGGTGCCGGTCGAGCGGGTCAGGACCTCGAAGCGCCGCTTCGAGCGCATGATCGAGCTGCTGCGCGAGCGCCACGACGCAGGGGCAACGGTCTACGGGATCCAGCACATCCAGTCTCCCGACGAGGCCGAGGCGCTGGCCGACGCCGGGCGGGAGATCTTCGGCAGCGACCCGATGTTCATCTCCGAGGCCGGCCCGGTTATCGGGACCTACGGCGGCCCGGGGATGCTCGGCGTCGCCGGAATCCGCCCTGAGCTGCTCGAAGCCTGAGCCGCTAGCGCCGGCGGCCGATCACGGCGGCGATGCCGCCGCCGAGCACGAAGCCGGCAACCGCCGCGCCGGCCAGGACCTTGCCGCGATTGCGGTTGATCTGGGCGCGCCAGTCGGCGATCGTGACGATCTCCTGGCGAAGCTCGGTAAGGGAGGCGGCGAGGGCGCCCTGTCGCTGGGCGATAGAGGCCCGGAGCTCATCCGGGGTGCGGGCCGGCCGGGGCTGGTAGTTCACTGCGGGCGCTCCTCTTCGGGCACGGTCACGGCCTCCTTCACCTGCTCGCGGAGCAGGTGAGCCTCCTCGCTGAAGGTCTCCTGGGTCTGGCGGGCGGCGGCCAGCGCGTCGTCGGGCACCGGCGCCCTGGCCTTGCGCAGCGCCTTGGCGGCCAGCAGGCCGGCAATCACGCCGAGGATGATCAGGATCAGGGCGATCAGGAAGAAGCCGAGGAAGAAGGCATCGTCCGGGAAGAGGAGATACCAGGCCATCCAGCTGAGGCCCTCGATGATCAGCAGCAGCGCACCCAGGATGAAGACCCCGGCGGCGACCCCGATCGCCGTACCGCGGCCGAAGACCGAAGCCTTCTGCTGGATCTCGAGCTTGGCGAGGTCGATCTGGTCGCGTACCAGCCCCTGGGTGTCCTCGGTTACGCGCCGGATCGCCTGGGCGAGGGCGGTCTCTTCCGGATGGGGTCCCTGCGGGCCGGGCACTGGTCAGCGCCCCCTGATCCGGCCCAGGAGCTGGGCCGCGAGGAAGCCGCCGGCAAGCGCGGCGCCGACGAGGATCTCCGGGCGCCTCTCGACCAGCGAGCGTTCCTGGCCGGGCTCGCTCCAGGCGGGCTGGGCCGTCTGCGGATCGTAGGCGGAAGGTGCCTGGTAGGCCGGGGCCGCCGCCGGCTGGCCCGCTTCCGGGCCTGGCTGCGGCGTGACAGGCGGGGTGGGCTGCCCGGCAGGCTGTCCGGGCTGCGCGGAGGCGGGAGGCTCGCCCGCGCCCAGCGCCTCTCCCAGCGGGTCGGTGCTCATACCGGCGGGTCCTCACCGAAGATGCGGGCCCAGAGGAACCCGGCGAAGCGGATGGCCGCGATGCTCGCGAGGGCCTCGATACCGGCCACGAAACCCATCCACATCAGGCGCTTGACGATCTCGTTGTCCATCGGGCGCTGACCCTAGCGCACCGCCGATGGCCCGCTGCACTTCTCCCGGCACCGCAAAGGAGGACGCCGGGCCGGCCCGTTCAGCGAGCCAGGCCGTCCCAGATCGTGGTCACGACAAAGCTCTTGGCCTCGTCGTAGTCCTCAGGCGCGCCGGGAAGGACGTCGAAGATCCAGCCGGTGAGGACCTGCTCGATCGCCCCGTAGAAGGCCATGGCGGCAAACGCCGGGGTGATGTCCTCGCGAAGCTCGCCGGCGGCCTGCGCCTGGGCCACGATCCCCGCGATCAGGTCGTAGGCCTCACGGATCTTCTCCAGGTGCCGGCGCCCGAACGAGTTGGCCGCACGGGTGACCTCGACGATGATCACCTTCATCAGCTCGGGGTCGTGGCGGTAGGACTCGACGATGAACGAAGCGATCTCGTAGAGCTTCTCGCGGGGAGGCAGGTCACCCTCGTCGACCTGCGAGATCGCCTCGAGCAGCAGGTTCCAGCGCTCAAGGAAGAGGGTGTCGAGGATCTCGTCCTTGGAGCTGAAGTAGTGGTAGACCAGCCCGTAGGCGACGCCGGCCTCGTCGGCGATATCCGAGACCCGGCAGCCGTAGAAGCCCTCGCGCGCAAAGACCTGCACCGCGGCGTCGAGGATCTGCCGGCGCTTCTCCAGAGCCTGCTCTGAACCCCTGGTTGTCACTGCTCGATTATCGGGCCTGGGTCGGCGTAAACGTCGCCACGGCGGGCCTCGAAGACCGGCATCGTGGCCCTCAGCTCCTCCTGGGAACCCAGGTCGAGCTCGGCGACCAGGACGGCTTCCCCGCGCTCGGGCGCCCGTGCCAGCACATCTCCCCAGGGCCCGACGATCATCGACTGGCCCCCCGACTCCATCCCGCCGCCGTGGGTGCCGAACTGGTTTGCCGCCACCACGAAGCACTGCTGCTCGATCGCCCGTGCCCGCAGCAGCACCTCCCAGTGGTCGCGCGTCGTCGCCAGGGTGAAGGCCGAGGGGACGCAGAAGACGCGGGCTCCCAGCAGGGCCAGGGCCCGGTAGAGCTCCGGAAACCGCAGGTCGAAGCAGATCGTGAGCCCGAGAACGGTCCCGTCGGCCATCGTGGCGGTCTCGACCAGCTCGCCCGGCTGCTCGTGTTCGGACTCCCGGTAGTCGCGCCCCCCGACCTCGACGTCGAACAGGTGGAGCTTCCGGTAGGTCGCGGCTACCTCTCCGTCGGGGCCGATGTGCAGGCAGGTGTTGCCCATCCTCTCCCCCTCCCCGCGGTGCTCGGAGATCGAGCCGGCCACGAGGTCGACCCGGAGCTCACGGGCCAGCTCGCGCATCGCCCCGACCGCCGGGCCGTCCAGCGGCTCGGCCCCGGCGCGAAGCTCCTCGCCCGAGCCCAGGACAAGCCACTTCTCCGGCAGGACGACGAGCCCGGCACCCTCAGCGCCGGCCTGCCGCACCAGCCGGCACGCCGCTTCGAGGTTGGCGGCCGGGTCGGCAGTGGAGTTCATCTGGATGGCGGCGGCGCGCACGGGCCCAGATTAACCCGGTCGGATAGCGTGGCCGCCGTGCACGAGACCCCGCAGAGGAGCGCCGGTTCCCCCCTCCAGTCGGAACTTCCGCGACCTCCGGGGCCAATGCCCCTGGTCCGGGACCGTCGCCCGCTCAAGGCGTGGACCTACGCCGGCCTCTTCTCCGATGAGCTGGTGCTCTGTGCCGCATCGGTACGGATAGGCCCCTTCCCGCAGTGCTTCTGGGCGGTGCTGGAGCGCGGTTCCGGGCGGCTCTCCGACGGAACCTCCTTCAACGGGCGCCCGGTCGCCTTCACCGGGGCCCAGGGCGCCGCCCGGGGCCTGGGGATCTCGTCCGGCAACGTCGACGCCGCATTGCGCCTGGAACCCTGCGGGGAGGCTGTGGAGGTGCTCAGCCCCCATGGCCGCTCCTACATCTGGACGCTGAAGCTGCCGGTGCGGGCCGAGGGGAACGTCACGGTCGATGGCCGCCACCACCGCCTGGAAGCCCGGGGGCTGATGGACATCTCCGCCGGCTACCACGCGCGCAGCACGGCCTGGAGCTGGACCTGCGGGATCGGGGAGGACCGGGACGGCAACGAGATCACCTGGAACGTCGTGGCCGGGATGCACGACGACTCCCGGGGAAGCGAACGGACCCTGTGGACCGGCGAGCGGGCCGTCGAGCTGCCCGGCGCGCTCTTCGACCGGAATCTCAACGAGGTCACCTTTCCCGGCGACCCTGCCGTGCTGCGCTTCGCCGCCGAGGCCGAGCGGGCCCGCCGCGACGACTTCGGCCTGCTGATGAGCGACTACCGCCAGCCGTTCGGGAGCTTCAGCGGCTCGCTGCCCGGCGCCGAGCTGGCCTGGGGCCTGGGCGTCATGGAGCGCCACGAGGCGCGCTGGTAGCCGCCCCGGTCAGGACTGCGTGGGGAAGCCGTAATCGGTCCCGTGGGCGCGGCGGGGCCAGCGTTCGGTGACCACCTTGCCGCGGGTATAGAAGAGAACGCCCTCGCGCCCGTGTACGTGAAGGTCGCCGAAGAGCGAGTCCTTCCAGCCACCGAACGAGTAGTAGGCCATCGGGACGGGAATCGGGACGTTGACCCCGACCATCCCGGCCCGGACGCGGTTGCGGAACTCGCGGGCCGCGCCGCCGTCGGCGGTGAAGATCGCCGCCCCGTTGCCATAGGGGTTGGCGTTGACGAGTTCGAGAGCCTCGTCGAACGAGCCGGCGCGGAGCATCACCAGCAGCGGCCCGAAGACCTCGTCCCGATAGACCTCCATCTCCGGCTCGACGCGGTCGACAACGGTCGGGCCGACGAAAAACCCCTCGCCCTCGACCTCCAGTTCGCGCCCGTCGAGGACGACCTCGGCGCCGCCGGCGCCGGCCTTCTCGATATAGGAGACCACGCGGTCGCGGGCCTCGGGCGTGACCAGCGGACCCATCTCCACGCCCTCGTGCGAGCCGGGCCCGACCTTCATCGCCCTGGCGCGGTCGGCGACGGCGGCGGCGAGAGCCTCGGCGGTCTCGTCGCCGACGCTTACCACTGCGGAGATGGCCATGCAGCGCTGGCCGGCGCTGCCGAAGGCCGCGGAGGCGATCGCGTCGGCGGCGACGTCGATGTTGGCGTCGGGCAGCACGACGGCATGGTTCTTGGCTCCGCCGAGCGCCTGCGCGCGCTTCCCCGAGGCGGTGGCGGTCTCGTAGATGTAGCGGGCGATCGGGGTTGAGCCGACGAACGAGACAGCGTCGACCTCCGGGTGGTGCAGGAGCGCGTCGACCGCCTCCTTGTCGCCGTGCACGACGCTGAAGGCGCCCTCCGGAAGCCCGGCCTCGGCCAGGAGCCCGGCCATGAAGATCGCCGCGGACGGGTCCTTCTCGCTCGGCTTGAGAAGGAACGCATTCCCGCACGCCAGCGCCAGCGGGAACATCCACATCGGGACCATCGCCGGGAAGTTGAACGGGGTGATGCCGGCCACGACCCCCAGCGGCTGGCGATAGCTCGTCGAGTCGACACGGGTCGAGATCTGCTCGCTCCCCTCGCCCTTCATCAGGTGGGCGATTCCGCAGGCGAACTCCACGACCTCAAGCCCGCGCTGCACCTCGCCGGCGGCATCGTCGAGGGTCTTGCCGTGCTCGGAGGTGACGATCGCCGCCAGTTCGCCCGAGCGGGCCGCCATCAGCTCGCGGAAGCGGAACATCACCTCGGTGCGGCGGGCCAGCGACGCCGAACCCCATACGGCAAAGGCCTCACGGGCCGCGGAGACCGCGCGGTCGACGTCGGCGGTAGAGGCGAAGGCCACCCGGCGGGCCACCTCGCCGGTAGCCGGGTCGTACACGTCGCCGAAGCGCTCGCCGGCGGGCTCCGGGCGTCCGGAAATCCAGCTTGAGACAACGGGAAGCTCACGCGCGGTGGAAGTCACGTTTCCAGCATACGTGGCGCGCGCGAGCAGGTTGCCGGAGGCCGGTTTCGGTACCGTATCGACACCCTGTCGAACGGCCGGTCAACCGAGGAGACACGATGGCTACCACGTCCGTGCTGAAGCCCGACTACGAAGCGAAGGGCGACAGCTTCATCTTCACCGACGAGCACGAGCAGCTGCGCGAGTCGATCCGCTCCTACGTGGAGAAGGAGCTCGCCCCCCACGCCGAGGAATGGGAGGAGACCACCTTCCCGGACTCGGTCATCCACCGGATGGGAGAGCTGGGATTCCTGGGCCTCGACAAGCCCGAGGAGTACGGCGGCCAGGGAGGCGACTACTACACCGCCCTCGTCCTCGCCGAGGAGATGGCCCGCGCCGGCTCCGGCGGACTGGCCATGGGCGTCGCCGTCCATACCGACATGGCGATGCCGCCGATCCTGGCCTTCGGGACCGATGAGCAGAAGGAGGAGTGGCTCGTCCCGGCGATCCGGGGCGAGAAGATCCTCTGCCTGGGTATCACCGAGCCCGACGCCGGCTCCGACGTGGCCGGGATCAAGACCCGCGCCGTCTACGACGAGGCCAACGACGAGTACGTCATCAACGGCTCCAAGACCTACATCACCAACGGCCACCGCGCCGACGTGATCGTCCTTGTCACCAAGACCGACACCGAGGCCGGCTACGACGGCTTCTCGCTCTTCCTGGTGCCGATGGACGCGCCGGGCGTGATCCGCGAGAAGAAGCTGGAGAAGCTCGGCATGCACGCCTCCGACACGGCGCTGCTGGCCTTCCAGGACGTTCGCGTCCCGGCCTCCGCCCTGCTGGGCGAGAAGGGCAAGGGCTTCTACCACATCATGTGGGAGCTTCAGGGCGAGCGCCTGATCGGCGCCGCCGGATGCGTGGCGGGCGCCCAGCAGGCCTTCGACAAGACGCTCGAGTACGCCAAGGAGCGCGAGGCCTTCGGCCGGCCGATCGGCAACTTCCAGGCGATCCGTCACAAGTTCGCCGCGATGGCCACGAAGATCGAGGCCGCCCGGCAGCTGGTCTACATGACCGCATGGCGCTTCAACAACGGCGAGTACCCGGTCCGCGAGATCTCGATGGCCAAGCTCTACTCCGCCCAGGTCGCCTGCGAGGTGACCGACGAGTGCCTGCAGATCCACGGGGGTGCCGGCTACATGAAGGAGTACGGCATCGAGCGCAGCTGGCGTGACATGCGGCTCAACCGGATCGGCGCCGGCACCGACGAGGTCATGCTCGACGTGATCGGCCGCTCCTACGGCCTCTGAGCCGGCGGTGAGCGCAAAGGGGCTCCCCACCGAGCCGGCGGAGCGCCGGCTCGTTCCCCCGTTCACGGAGGAGCACGAGGAGCTGCGCGAGTCGCTGCGCCGGTTCGTCGAGGGGGAGCTGCGCCCCCACGCCCAGGAGTGGGAGCGCGAGCGCTGGGTGCCCAACGAGATGTTCGCCCGCATGGGCGAACTCGGCTTCTTCGGGCTCGAGTACCCGGAGGAGTACGGAGGCCAGGGAGGCGGCTGCCTCCACAGCGCCGTCCTGGCCGAGGAGATGGCGCGCTGCGGCTCCGGCGGCGTGGCCGCCTCGCTCGGGGCCCACGTGACGATCGCCACGCCGCCGGTCTGGAAGTTCGGCACCGAGGACCAGAAGCAGCGCTACGTCGTCCCTTCGATCCGCGGGGAGAAGATCTCCGCGCTTGGTATCACCGAGCCGGGCGCCGGCTCGGACGTGGCCTCCCTGCGCACCAGCGCGAAGAAGGTCGACGGTGGCTGGGTCCTGAACGGGGAGAAGTGCTACATCACCAACGGCGTGCGGGCCGATTTCGTCGTGACCGCGGTGCGCACCGGTGGCGATGGCCACGGCGGCGTCTCGTTCGTGATCGTCGACACCGACCAGCCCGGCTACCAGGCCTCCAAGCTCGAGAAGATGGGCTGGCACGCCTCCGACACGGCGCTGATCTCGATGCAGGACGTCTTCGTGCCCGAGGAGAACCTGCTCGGGGCCGAGGGAGAGGGCTTCAAGCTGATCATGGCCAACTTCCAGTGGGAGCGGCTCTCGATGGCCCTCGGCGCCGTCGCGGCCGCGCAGAACGTCTTTGACACCACCCTCGCGTTTGCGAAGGAGCGCGAGGCCTTCGGCAGGCCGATAGGAAATTTCCAGGCGATCCGCCACAAGTTCGCGGCGATGGCCACGACGATCGAGGCCGGGCGCGCCCTCACCTACCACGCCCTCAGGCTCTTCGCCGGCGGCCGCGACGCGCTGCAGGAGGTCACGATGGCCAAGCTGAAGACCCAGCGCGACGCCTTCGAGATCGCCGACGAGTGCCTGCAGGTCTACGGCGGCGCCGGCTACATGGTCGAGTACGGAGTGGAGCGGGCCGCCCGCGACGCCCGCCTCGGCCCCATCGGCGGCGGCACCGACGAGGTGATGAGCGAGATCCTCGGCAAGACGATGGGGCTGTGAGCGACTCCGCGATCACCAACGTCGGCGAGGGCGACCTCGACGACCTTCTCCCCCTGATGCGCGCCTACTGCGACTTCTACGAGGTCGCGCCGGCCGACGCCGACCTGCTCGGGATGTCACGGGCGCTGATCGCCGACCCGGACCGCGAGGGCGTCCAGCTGATCGCCCGCGACGCCGACGGAGCGGTCGGCTTCGCCACCGTCTTCTGGACCTGGCAGACGCTCGACGCGAGCCGCCTGGCGGTGATGAACGACCTCTACGTGGCCCCGGAGAGCCGCGGCTCCGGGCTGGCCGAGGCGCTGATCAGGGCCTGCGCCGACCGGGCCCGGCGCCACGGCGCCTCAAGCCTGGGCTGGCAGACCGCCCTGGACAACGAGCGCGCCCAGAAGGTCTACGACCGCGTCGGGGCGAAGCGCTCGCAGTGGCTCGACTACGAGCTGGCGCTGGAAGCCGAAGGCTCCGACAGCTCCGCGTAGAGCCGGCGGATCTCGGTGAAGATCTCGTCGGCGGCCGCCTGCTGCTGCTCGCGGGTCGGGTCGTCGACCTGCTCGAAGCGGATCGGCTCCCCGTAGAGGACGCGAACCGAGGGGAGCTGGAGGCGCCTCCAGTTGCGGACCTTCTCGGAGCCGTGGATAGCGACCGGCTGGATCGTCGCCCCGCTCTCCAGGGCCACCCGGCCGATCCCGGGCTTGGCCTGGTCGGAGATGCGCCCCGAGCGCGAACGGCCTCCCTCGCAGTACATGCAGATGGTCCCGCCGCGGCCGAGGATCGCGTGTGCCACCTCAAAGGCCCGCTCGTCCTTGTGGCCGCGGCGCACGGGAAAGACACCGCCGTTGCGGTAGACGTAGCGCATCGGGCCCTTGTAGAGCTGGGACTTGGCCATGAACTGGAGCTTGCGCCGGGTGAAGGCCCCCACGAAGAAGTGGTCGATGTTGGAGAAGTGGTTGGGAGCGAAGATCACCGGTCCGCTGGTGGGAACGAGCTCGGCGCGGCGCGAGCGGGCGCGGAAGAGGATCCAGACGTAGAGGCACATGATCAGCCGGGCGGCGTCGTAGACCCACCCGGGCCGATGGGTCATCGGCCACTCGTAGTAGCGGTCGAAGAACGCGGCCGGACGCGGGTCCTTGTAGTTCTGCTCCCTCATCGGCGCCAGCTCCTCACGCGGCCGTGATGTCGATACCTGCTCTGACATTTCGCAATACACCCCGGCGCGCGGCCCGGGTTACTCCCCCGCCCAGCCGCGCGAGCGCTCTACGGCGCGGTGCCATTCGTCCATCAGCGAGAGCCTCTCGTCCTCCCCCATTGCCGGCTCGTAGCGGGCCCTCTCGCGCCAGAGCCCGGACACCCGGTCCTCGGTAACCAGGCCGGCCCCTACCGCGGCCATCATCGCCGCCCCCAGGGCGGTGGTCTCGGCCACCTCGGGCACGACGACCGGCACCCCGAGCACGTCGGCCTGGAACTGCATCAGCCAGCCGTTGGCGGTGGCGCCACCGTCGGCGCGCAGCTCGGGCAGCGTCACGGCGGATGCCTCCTCGATCGCCCGGACCGCGTCGACCCCCTGGTAGGCGATCGCCTCCAGCGCGGCGCGGGCGAGCTGGGCGCGGCCGCTGCCACGGGTGAGCCCGACGATCGTCCCCCGCGCCCACGGGTCCCACCAGGGCGAGCCGAGTCCGGCCAGGGCGGGAACGAAATAGACCCCGCCGTTGTCTTCGACTGACGCGGCGAGGGCCTCGGTCTCGGCCGCCGACTCCACGATTCCGAGCCCGTCGCGAAGCCACTGGACGGCCGCCCCGGTCACGAAGATCGGGGCCTCCAGCGCGTAGACCGTCCGGCCGCCGATCCCCCAGGCGATGGTCGACAGGAGCCCCGGCACCGGGGCGGGCAGGGCCGTGCCGGTGTTGACCAGCACGAACGAGCCGGTGCCGTAGGTGTTCTTCCCCTGTCCCGGCTCGAGGGCGGCCTGCCCGTAGAGCGCGGCCTGCTGGTCGCCGGCGATCCCGGTCAGCGGCGTCCCGCCGAACCCCGGCAGGGCGTCGTCGGCGATGTGGCCGAACTCGCCGATCGACGGGCGCACCTCGGGCAGCGCTTCGACCGGCACGCCAAACAGCTCGCAGAGCTCGGGCGACCACTCCAGCTCGCGGATGTCGAAGAGCATCGTCCGCGAGGCGTTGGAGGGGTCGGTCACGTGCTCGCCGGTGAGCTTGAAGGCCAGCCATGAGTCGATCGTGCCCAGCAGCGCGCGGCCCGACCTGACGCTCTCGGCGAGGCCCTCGACGTTCTGGAGCAGCCAGCCGGCCTTGCTGGCCGAGAAATACGGGTCGAGGACCAGGCCGGTGCGCTCCCGGACCATCGGCTCGAAGCCCTCCGCGCGCAGCTCGTCGCACCAGCCGGCGGTACGGCCGTCCTGCCAGACCAGCGCCCGGTGCAGCGGCTCGCCGGACTCCCGGTCCCAGGCGACGATGGTCTCGCGCTGGTTGGTGATCCCCACGGCCAGCAGCCCCCCGGGCTCCACCCCCGCGTCGGCGAGGGCCTCGAGGGCAACCTCACGGGTCACCCCCCAGATCTCGGCGGCATCGTGCTCGACCCGGCCGGGCTGGGGAAAGTGCTGGCCGAACTCGCGGTAGGCGCGGCCGACCAGCTCGGCGGCCGGGTCGAAGACCAGGCAGGTGGTGCCGGTCGTTCCCTGGTCGATCGAGAGGATCACCGGCGCCCCCACTTGAGAGAAGCCCAGACGGCGACGAAGTCGGCCAGCTGGCGGAAGCGGTGGAGGAAGCCGGAAAGGCTGCGCCCCGTAGCCCGGTGTTCAAGGTCGACCTCCACCTCGACGACCCGGCGACCGGCCCGGAATGCGTCGACGGTCATCCCGATCTCCATGCCAAAGCGCGGGGCGAAGGGAACGACGTCACGGAAGGTCTCTCCGTCCATCGCCCGCTGCCCGGAGATCGGCGCCTTCAGGTCCAGGCCGGTGAGGTTGCCGATAGCCCAGTGGGCGAAGCCGACAGCGAAGCCGAAGCCTCCACCCACCCGCCGGGCGAAGACCGCCACCGCGAGGTTCCCCTCGCCCTGCGCGACCGCTTCGACCAGGCGATCCAGGCGCGCGGCACTCTCCCCCAGGTCGGCGTCGCAGAGCAGGACCATCCCCGGGTCCTGTTCGAGAAGCCGGGCAGCACCAAGGCTGGCCGCCCCGCCCTTGCCGATGTCACGCCCCGCGCCGACCACCTCGGCCCCGGCGGCGCGGGCCACCTCGGCGGTGTCGTCGGTCGACCCGTCGTCGGCCACGACGACGGTGGCGCCCGGCCAGCGGCCCAGTACGGCGGCCACCGTGGAGGCGATCCGGTCCCCCTCGTTCAGGGCGGTGATCAGCACTGCGGGTGCGTCGGAGTCCATCGGCCGGGTATCTTCTCACGCCGTGCCCGGCACCCTGAGCAGCGACCGGCCCGCCGAGGGCGTCCTG
This sequence comes from Solirubrobacteraceae bacterium, assembly GCA_040398965.1. Lineage (GTDB taxonomy): Bacteria > Actinomycetota > Thermoleophilia > Solirubrobacterales > Solirubrobacteraceae > F1-60-MAGs163. The sequence continues at coordinate 99,747 of JBBASZ010000002.1, forward strand.
CGCCTCCGATTCGCCCACGAGGCCAAGCGGGGAGCCCTCGACCACGCGATCCTCGACGGCATCGCCGAGGCTGTCTCCGGCGCCGAGGCCGACTGCATCCTGCTGACGGGAGAGGGGCGCTGGTTCTCCTCGGGCTACGACATCGGTGACATCCCCGACGACGTCTTTGCCGTGGAGGCCGAGAAGCTCGTCGCCCATCCCTTCACCAGCGCCCTCGAGGCCCTGGACGCCACCGACATCCCCACCGTCTGCGAGATCAACGGCCCGGCGATCGGCGGCGGGCTCGAGCTGGCCCTCGCCTGCGACCTGCGGGTCGCCTCCGACGACGTCAGCTTCGGGATGCCCCCGGCGAAGCTGGGCCTGGTCTATTCGCACACAGGGATCCGCCGCTTCATCGACGCAGTAGGCGCGCCCCGCACCCGCGAGCTCTTTCTCGTCGGCCGCCGGATCGACGCGCCCACCGCCCTGGCCTGGGGCCTGGTCAACGAGATCTGCGAGCACGCCCGCCTCGGGCAGGCGGCGCTCGAGTGGGCTGCCGAGCTGGCCGGCAATGCCCCGCTCAGCGTCCGCGGCAACAAGCGCGTCATCCGCGAGCTCCTGGCCGCCGAGGGAGGCCTCGACAAAGCGACCGAGGCGGAGCTGATCGCCCTGCGCGAGGAGTGCTTTGCCTCCCAGGACATGCTGGAGGGCGTCAGGGCCTTCGCGGAGAAGCGCCCGCCAAAGTGGCAGGGCAAGTGAAGGTCGTCACCTGGAACGTCAACTCGCTGCGGGCGAGGATGCACCGCGTCCTCGAGTTCCTCGAGCTGCACTCTCCCGACGCCCTGCTGCTCCAGGAGACCAAGTGCTCCCCCGAGCAGTTTCCCGCCGAGGAGCTGCTTGACGCCGGCTACGAGTCGGTCCACCACAGCGGCGGTCGCTGGGCCGGGGTGGCGGTGCTCGCGCCGAAGGGACACGGCCTGGAAGAGGTGCAGTCCGGGCTCCCGGGCGAGGCACGGGCCGAGCAGGCCCGCTGGATCGAGGCGCAGGTCGAGGCGGTATCGCTGCGAGTGGCCAGCGTCTACGTCGTCAACGGCCGCGAGGTGGGCAGCGAGCCGTTCGCAGAGAAGCTCCAGTTCCTGGAGGCGCTCGCCTCCCGGGTCGGCGAGCTGAAGGGCGAGCGGCTCGTCGTGGGCGGCGACTTCAACGTCGCGCCGGCCGACCTGGATGTCTGGGACCCGGCCGCATGGGAGGGCTCCACCCACGTCACCAGCGACGAGCGCGAGCGGCTCGCCGCGGTCGAGAAGGCAGGCGGGCTGGTCGACTGCTTCCGCGCCCTGCACCCCGAGGAGCAGGGATTCACGTGGTGGGACTACCGCGGCGGCAGCTTCCACCGCGGCATGGGGCTGCGAATCGACCTGCTGCTGGCCTCCGGGTCGCTGGCCGGCGACATCACGGCCTGCGGCATAGACCGCGACTTTCGCAAGGGCACAAAGCCCAGCGACCACGCGCCGCTGCTCGTCGAGTTCTCCTGAATCCGGCCCGGATTCAGCCCTGCAGGCCCTCAAGGCCGTCGGCAACGGCGCCGGGCGTGAAGACCGCGACCGCCTCGTACTCGACGACCCCGGCCAGCGCGTAGGGATCCTCGGCGAGGAGGGCCAGCGCGTCCTGCGCGTCGTCTCCGGCGAAGAGCAGGACCGAGCCGTCGGCCGGGTCGCGACGCCCGGCGGCGAGCAGTCGCCTCTCGTCCATCAGCCCGCGAACGAACCCCAGGTGGACCTCCCGGTGGGCGTCGACCTCCTCGAGCGGGGCGGTGTAGTTGCCGAAGACGACGACCATCGCAGGCGAAGGCTAGCCGCCGGCCGGGCGCTCAGCGGTTGCCCTCGGCAGCAACCGAGAGGATCGACTCGTCGATCAGCCACTCGACCGGGGCGCGGTCGTCGGTGTAGACCTCTCCGCCGGTCAGTGCGGGCGCCAGGCGGGCCGCGGTCTTGCGGGCGGTCGGCACCAGCTCCCGCGGGATCGCGCCGGTGGCCGCCGCACGGTCGATCGCCGCTCCCGAGGCCGGCGAGTTCGCGCCCAGGAGCACGGTCGTCTCCGCCTGGCTCGGGTCCCGCAGGACGGTGCGGAATGCGGTCCTCATGGTCGCCGCGAGGGTCTTCTCCAGGTCGTCGTTTCCCTCGGGGTGGCCAACGTTGACCATCACCACCCCGCCGGGGTTGAGGCGGTCCCGCGCCAGCTCGAAGAACTCTTCGGTGACCAGGTAGAAGGGGATGTAGGGCTGCCGGTAGGCGTCGATCAGGATCGCGTCCCAGCGGCGGTCCGAAGCCCGCAGGAACGGCCGCGCGTCGGCGGTATGCAGGTGGAGGTTGGGGCCGGCGAGATCGAACTTCTCCTTGCCGACATCGGTCAGCTCACCGTCGATCTCCACCCCGTCGACGCGGGTACCCGGAAAGAAGTGGGCGTAGGAGCGGGCCACGGTGCCGCCTGCGTTGCCGAGAACGGCGATTGAGGCCGGCGGACGCGGACGGGTGGCGAACGGGAGCACCAGGGGCTCGTCCCAGTAGGCGCCGGTCAGAAAGCTGCCGGGGCGGTAAACCGAGTGGATTGCCTGGCCCTCGTTGAGCTCCAGGATCCGCTCGCCGTCCCGGTACTCGATCACGCGGGCGTACTGGTAGTCGGTCTCGCGTTCCCAGATCACGGTCGCTCCCTGCGCGGGCTTGATCGTCCCGACCGGGATGGCGATCAGCACGGCAATCGCCGCCGGCACCGCCACAGCGGCCCGCCGAAGCCCAGGGAGCGCCACGATTGCCAACGCGAGCGCGAAGGCCAGGAAGGTCCGGCGGGTACCGACCACCGGGATAAGCAGCAGCGCGCTGAGGAAGACGCCGGTCAGGCTGCCGATCGTCGAGACCGCATAGAGGCGGCCGGCGACCTCGCCGGCCTCCCCCACGCTGCGAACGCAGAGCCTCACCGCATACGGGGCAACCGTCCCCAGCACGAGCACCGGCACGGCAAGGAGCACGAGCACCGCGACCAGCGAGCCGACGAAGGCGCCGGCCTCGACGCTGTCCAGCGCCTGCACGGAGACCCGCAGGAACGGACCTGCGACGAAGGGGACCGCGGCCAGGAGCACCGACCCGACGATCACCACGCGCGAGAGGCCCCGGAGCGTCGGGTCGCGGTCGGCCAGGCGGCCGCCGAACCAGTAACCGACGCTGAGGGCGACCAGGACCGTGGCGATCGTGTTGGCCCAGACGATGGTCGACGCGCCGAACCACGGCGCCATGAGGCGGGCACCGGCGATCTCCGAGCCCAGCGAGGCCATGCCGACCACTGCGGCGATGGCGAATATCAGCCTGCGCTCGTTCACGAGACGCAGGGTACGGGCCTACCTTTAGTCCTCGTAAATCGTGAAGTCGGTCTTCTTCGCGCCGCAGACCGGGCAGAACCAGGTGTCCGGTATGTCCTCGAAGGCCGTCCCCGGGGGGATTCCACCATCGACGTCCCCCTCGGCGGGGTCGTAGATGAAGCCGCACTGCTCGCAGATCCAGCGTGTCGTCGAATCGCTCATCACCGGGGACGCTATCGAAGGCCGGGGTAGGGTTGCGTGGTGGAGTTCGACCGACCGGCACCAGGCGAGGAGCTCAACGAGAGCGGCGAGCCGACCGAGCCCCGGCAGGCCGCCTCGGTGATCGTCATTCGCGGCGCCGATACAGGGCTGGAGGTTCTCCTGGTCCGGCGCAACCCGGAGGCCCGTTTCATGGGCGGGTTCTGGGTATTCCCCGGCGGGGCGGTCGATGCTCACGAGGGCGAGGGCGACGAGGCCCACCGGCTGGCTGCGGTCCGCGAGCTGGCCGAGGAGGCCGGCGTCGAGGGCGTAGATGCCTCCGAGCTGGTCAAGTTCTCGCAGTGGATCACCCCACGGCAGGTCGAGATCCGCTTCGACACCCACTTCTTCGTCGCCCACCTGCCCGACGGCGCGACGGTGACGATCGACGAGTCGGAGATCGTCGACCACCGCTGGTACTCGCCGCAGTCGGCGCTTGAGGCCCACCGGGCCGACGAGCTGGCACTCGTCTTCCCGACCATCAAGCACCTCGAACAGCTGGCCGCCTTCGGTTCCGCCAGCGAGCTGGTCGAGTACGCCGGCAGCCGCAGGGTGGAGCCGGTCGAGCCGAGGGTGCTGATCGAAGGAGAGGTGGCGCGGGTAGTGCTGCCGGGCGAGCCCGGCTACGACTGACCGTCTTCGGAAGCCGGCTCGGCTTCATCGGCCGGGGGCTCGGCCTCCACAGCCTCTTCTTCAGGCGCTTCCTCCTCTGGCTCCTCGCCGGAGGCCGCCTCCGGCGCCGTCTCGTCTTCAGCGCCAGCCGGTTCCTCCTCGGACGCCTCGCCCTCCACGGAGGGCTCCTCGCCCTCCTCTGCGGGCGCGTCACCCGCGTCCGCAGCCTCGACACCCTCCGCAGCAGGCGACTGGCCGGAGGCCTCGAACTCCTGGAACTTCGGCGCCACGAGGTTGGCGAGCGGCACGACCCGCAGGATCGGCGCCACCGGACCCTGTGCCGTCATCCTGCCGCCGGAGAGCGCCCCGATCAGCGATACCTCACCCAGGAAGAATCCCCGCGCCGCGTCCGCCTCCATCGTGATCACCGCGGCAGGGCGCAGGTCGCAGTCGCCGAGCAGGACCTCCGGATCGGCATCGGAGGCCAGGTTCAGGGTGATGCGGGCCTGGGGCCTGACCGTTTCGATCCTTATGACCGAGCCAACTCCCCTTGCCTTATCGGCGTTCTCGGGGTCGCAGAGCACCTGGCGAAGGCACTCGCCGAGGTCGGAGTAGAGCTCGCTGTCGCTGGCGTAATGGGCCATTGGGGCCTTCGGAGACTAGTCGGCGGCGCCGGCAGGGTCACCCTCCCCTCCGAGACGCCCGCGGCTTGGTACGTTCCCGGCAACAAGTCAAGGAGGAGAGATCGATGGCTGCCAGGCTCGAGAACTTCATCGGCGGGAAGAGCGTTCCCGCCACCGGCGAGGGAACCCACGAGGTCCGCAACGCCGCCACCGGCGAGGTGATCGCCGAGATGGGCAATTCCAGCGCCGCCGACGTCGACGCCGCCGTCGCCGCCGCGTCGAAGGCCTTCGCGGAGTGGAAGGAGGCGACGCCGGCCGAGCGCAGCCTCGCGCTCCTGAATATCGCCAGCGAGCTCGAGGAGCGCGGCGAGGAGCTCGCGAAGATCGAGTCGGAGAACACCGGAAAGCCGCTTCAGCTCACCATCGACGAGGAGATTCCCCCGGCGGTCGACCAGATCCGCTTCTTCGCCGGTGCCGCCCGCATGCTCGAGGGCCTGGCCACCGCCGAGTACATGGCCGGCCACACCTCCTCGATCCGCCGCGAGCCGGTCGGCGTCGTCGGCCAGATCACGCCGTGGAACTACCCGTTCATGATGGCGGTCTGGAAGTTCGGCCCGGCAATCGCCGCGGGCAACGCGATCGTCCTCAAGCCCTCGGAGAACACCCCCGTCTCGACCCTGTGGATGGCCGAGATGATGCAGAAGCACCTGCCAGAGGGCCTGTTCAACGTGATCCTCGGCAAGGGCGACGTCGGCGAGATGCTCGTCCGCCACGACGACATCGCGATGGTCTCGCTGACCGGATCCGTCCGGGCCGGCAAGGCGGTGGCCGCCGCCGCCTCGGACACCCTCAAGCGCGTGCACCTTGAGCTCGGGGGCAAGGCGCCGGTCGTCGTCTTCGACGACGCCGACATCGCCGCCGCGGCCGAGGGCATCGCCGGCGCCGGCTACTTCAACGCCGGCCAGGACTGCACCGCGGCTACCCGCGTCATCGCCGGCCCTGGCCTCTACGGCGACCTGGTGGACGCCCTCGCCGAGCAGGCGCAGGGAACGGTCTACGGGAGCCCGCTCGACGAGAACACCTACATGGGCCCGGTCATCAGCGAGGTGCAGCGCGAGCGCGTCCAGGGATTCCTGGAGCGCACGCCGTCGCACGCACGCGTGGCCGCCGGAGGCAACGCCCCGGAGGGTGACGGCTACTTCTTCGAGCCGACCGTCGTCGCCGACCTAAAGCAGGACGACGAGATGATCCAGAACGAGATCTTCGGGCCGGTCATCACCGTCCAGCAGTTCAGCGACGAGGCCGAGGCACTGGCCTGGGCCAACGACGTCAAGTACGGCCTGGCCTCAAGTGTCTGGACCGAGAACCACGGCCGCGCGATGCGGATGGCCAAGGGGCTCGACTTCGGCTGCGTGTGGATCAACACCCACATCCCGATCGTCGCCGAGATGCCGCACGGGGGCTTCAAGGAGTCCGGCTACGGCAAGGACCTTTCGATGTACGGCTTCGACGACTACACGCGCGTCAAGCACGTGATGTCGAACATCGAGGCCTAGGCGGCCGCGGGCTCCAGCCTCACCGGAATACCGTTGAGGAAGGCCATGCCGGCCAGCTTCTCGAGGTCGTCGGCCTCGGAGCTGGCCAGCTGGTTGACGTTCACTCCCCCGGCCTCGTTGGCCAGGCGCCAGCCGCCGCGGTGGCCCCAGCCGTGGGGGATTGCGATCGTGCCTGCCATCACCTCGTCGGTCACCGTCACAGGCAGCTCGATCGAGCCCGACTTCGAGGAGACGCGCACCTGCTGGCCGTCGGCTACGCCCGCCTGCTCGGCGTCGGCCGGGTTGACCCGCGCCGGCTGCTCGCGGCCGCCACGCATCAGCAGCGGCGCGTTGTGCATCCACGAGTTGTGCGAGCGCAGCTCGCGCAGGCCGATGAGCCGCAGCGGAAACTCGCCGTCGGTCCCCGGTTCCATCTCCATGGCGTCGAACTCGGCGAGCAGCTCGGGGGCGTCGAGGCGCACCTTCCCGTCGCGGTAACGCACGCGCCGCGCCAGGACGCCGGTCGCGATCTCGTCGGCGACGATCACGCCGTGCGGCTGCCTGCGCAGCTTGCGCAGGCTCAGGCCCCCGGGTCGCAGGCCGAAGCGATCGCCCTCCCGGCCGGTGCGCACGAGCAGGTCGGCCACGAACTTCGGCCGGGGCCGCAGGCCCAGCCTCGAAAGGGCACGCACGGGGGCCACCGGGTACGGCTGGACGCCGATCTCCTTCGAGATCGCGTCGATGATCTCCCACTCCTCCCGCGCCTCGCCCCGAGGCTCGACCACCGGCTCGGAGTACTGGACGAACGGCGTCACGTAGAAGCCCAGGAAGGGGAGCGGCAGTTCATCGCGCTCGAGCCAGGTGGTGGCCGGGAGCACGTAGTCGGCGTGGCGGTTGGTCTCGTTTACGTAGATGTCGAGCGAGACGTAGAGCTCCAGCGTCTCGAGGGCCTCTTCCAGCTCCTCCCCGTCCGGGCAGCTGAGGACGGGATTGCCGGCGCTGGTGAAGAAGGCCCGGATCTGACCCTTGCCGGGAGTGGTCATCTCCTTGGCCAGGAGGGTCGCCGGCAGGGCACCGAGCACGTCGGGGAAGCCGCCGAGGCGCGAGCGCACCTTTCCGTAGGTGTCCAGGCCGGCGAGGTTGGCGACCTCGTCGAAGGCGACGGCCGGCAGGCCGAAGACCGAGCCGCCGGGCCGGTCGAGGTTGCCGCTGGCGATGTTGACGAGGTCGAGGAGGAAGGCGACGACGGTCCCGTGCCGCCCCAGGCAGGAACCGGTCCGCCCGTAGACGGCGGCCGAGGGCGCCGAGGCGAGGTCACGGGCCAGCTGGCGCAGCTCGCCGGCCGGGATACCGGTCAGGGACTCGGTGCTCTCGGGCGTGAGCGGCCCCAGCCGCTCACGCCACGCCGGCCAGCCGACCGCCTGCTGCTCGAGGGCCGCCTCGTCGACCAGGCCCTCCTCCATCATCACGCTGAGGATCGATGAGAGCATCCAGGCGTCGGCGTCGGGGCGAATAGCCACGTGCTCGAAGGCGCGCGCCGTCTCGGTACGCCTCGGGTCGACGATCACCACGCGCCCCCCGCGCCCGGTGATCGCCCGCATCCGCTCGCGGATCCGCGGCGCGGTCAGGAGGCTGCCGTGGGAGACGAACGGGTTGGCGCCCACCATCACGAGGAAGTCGGTGCGGCTCAGGTCGGGGATCGGGACCAGGGCCGGCGAGCCGTAGAGCATCGCGCTCGCGGCGAAGCGGTTGGCCACGTCCTGCGAGGAGGCCGTGTAGTAGTGCGGCGATCCCAGGCCCTCCATGAAGCCCTTGACCCAGAGCGAATGCGAGTAGGAAAAGGCGCCGGGGTTTCCGAAGTACCAGCCGACCGACCCGGGGCCGTGCCGGTCGATTACCCCACGCAGGCGCTCACCGATTTCCGCGAGGGCCGTCTCCCACGAGACCTCCTCGAATTCGCCGTCCTGGCGGCGCCGGAGCGGGCGGGTGACGCGGTCGGGGTCGTTCTGGACGTCCACCATGGCGATCCCCTTGGGGCACGCCTCGCCACGCGAGAGCGGGTGCTCCTTGTCCGGCCGCAGCTTCGTTACGACGCCGTCCTCGACGGTGGCGACCATGCCGCAGTGGGCCTCGCAGATCCGGCAGAAGGTGATGCGTTCGGCGGTGGCCATCAGACCTCACCGTAATCGGGAATCTCCGGCCGTTCCACCCCGTCGGGAACGAGCCCGTCCTCGGCAAGCCGATCGAGATGGGCGACAAGGGTCAGCAGGGCGGCTCCCCTCAGCTCTCTCGGAGCGTCCGACCAGGCCCGGTCGAGCAGCTCGTCGGGCGTGCGCAAACCGTCCTCGAGGGCGGAGAGCAGGCGTTGCTCGCGATCGAGCCGGTGGTCGAGGTACTCGGAGAGCTTGGCCTGCGGGTCGAGCACGACCGGCCCGTGGCCGGGACAGAGGACGGTGACGTCCAGCTCGAGCAGTCGCTCGAGGGCGTTGAGGTAGCCCGACATCGCTCCCGGATCCGGGGCGACGAAGACAGAGCCGTGCCCGAGGACGGCGTCGCCGGTGAAGAGCGCCGCCCCGGCGCGGAAGCTGAGGCAGTCGGGAGCGTGGCCCGGCGTCTCGAACACCTCGAACGGACCGACCCTCTCCCCGTCAACGAGCCGGACGCTCCCGGCCTCGGCGCCCCCCACGGGGACGTTTCCCACCCGGGCGAGAAGTCCGGCGAGGCCGTCGGCGTGGTCGCCGTGGCCGTGAGTAAGGACGATCCCCTCCACCCCGCCGCGGCGCTCTGCCGCCTGCGCCATGAGGTCGAGGTGGGAGTCGATGTCCGGGCCCGGGTCGACGACCCAGCAGCGGTCCCGGCCCACCAGCCAGCTGTTGCTCCCCTCAAGGGTGAACGGGCCTGGATTGTCGGCACGGACCAGCTCGACATCCACTGCGCTGAGGGCATCCATCTGCAGCGAGGCTACAGCCCGCCGCCTGGCCCGGATAGCGGTAGGTTGGATGCGGCATGGCACCCTTCGACCGGCTCAGCGCGCTGGACTGCGTTTTCCTGGACCTGGAGACCGAGAGGGCGCCGATGACCGTGGGCTGGACCATGCGGTTCCGGGGGGAGGCGCCTTCGGTCGGCGCACTCCGGGAGGCGGTCGAGGGGCGCCTGGACTCGGTGCCCCGCCTGCGCCGGCGGCTGGCCCAGCCGGCCTTCGGCCTCGGCGACGCCCACTGGGTCGACGATCCGGGCTTTTCGATCACCAACCACGTCGGTGCGATCCACCTGGTTCCCGCCGAAGGGCCCAGGCGGCTGGAGGAGATCGCCGGGCGCCTGCTCTCCGAGCCCCTGGACCGCGAGCGCCCCCTCTGGCGCCTGCAGCTGGTCACCGGCCTTGAGCCGGGCGGCTTTGCGATCGTGGGCCAGGCCCACCACGCCCTGGTCGACGGGGTCGCGGCGATAGAGATCGCCACCGTCCTGTTTGACGGGGCCGAGCCGGTCGCTGTGCCGGTTCCGTGGCAGCCGGCTCCCGAGCCCTCGACCGCCGAGATGCTCACCGCCTCGGCGCTGTCACGCATCGGCGCCGGCGGCGACGTGGCCACGACCGTCGCACGCTCGCTGGCCTCCGGAGCCGACACGGTCCGGGAGGCACTCTCGATCCTCGCCACCCTCGTGACCCCCATGCCCCGCACCGCCCTCGAGCGTTCGGCGACCAGCCGGCGGACAGTCGCCACCGTCTCGGCCGAGATCGGGCCGATCCGCGAAGCGGTCGGCCGCCATGGGGCGACCCTCAACGACGCCCTGCTCGCCGCCTCGTCGGTGGCGGTCGGGCGGGCGCTGGCCCGCCGGGGCGAAGAGCCCGACCACGTTCGCGTCCTCGTACCCGCCGACGTTCGCGACGGGGACGAGGGCGCCGCCACGCATGGCAACCGGATCTCCATCCTTGCCGTGGAGCTGCCGCTCGGAAGGCCGGACCTCGAAAGGACGCTGAAGACGGTGCGCGCGCGAACGCGGACCCTCAAGAGCGCGGGCCACGCCGGCGCCCTGGACGCCGCCATCCGCTCGGCCGAGCTGCTTCCCGCCCCGGTGCGCAGCGCCGCGGTGAAGGCGACCGCCACGGCCGCCAACTTCACGCTGGTCATCTCGAACGTCCCCGGGCCCGAGGGCGAGATCGGCGTGCTGGGCCGTGAGCTCGAGGCGATCTGGCCGGCCGTCCCGCTGGTCGACGGCCACTCCCTCTCCATCGGCGCCGTCTCCTACGGCGGCCGCCTCCACGTCGGCTGCTACGGAGATGCCGCGCTCGTCCCCGACATCGAGCAGGTAGCCGCCGACCTGGCCGCGGCACTCGACGAGCTGGCCGTGCTTCCCGAGCCCGAGGAGACGCCCTGGCGCAGGCGGGCGCGGGAGCGGCGGGCCGCCCACCGCGCCGCCTGAGCGCCGGAGGTCAGTCCTGCCGGGGGTTGTCGACCCGGCCGACGAGGTACCAGGCCGACGGGAGGGCGACCGCCCCGATGGCGGCCTTCACCAGGCCGCCCACGATGAAGATCGTGAAGCCGTTGTAGACGACCCAGCCCCAGTCCTCGCCGGTGGCGATCTGAAGGCCGACGAGGCCGAAGGCGAAGATGATCAGCTGGGCAACGATGAAGCCCAGGAAGGTCGAGAGCAGCCTGCGGTCACCGCCGTGCTGGGCGAACCAGCCGATCGCCCCGGCGGCGAAGATGAAACCGATGATGTAGCCGCCGCTGGCGCCCCAGATCACCTCGATGCCGCTGGCGCCGTCGGCGTAGAAGGGCATGAAGAGGCCGAGCACCGCGTACAGGGCCAGCGAGGCCGCGCCGCGGGTCATGCCCAGCGAGGCGCCCACCAGGCCGACGGCCAGCGTCTGGCCGGTGATCGGGACCGGGGAGCCCGGAACGTTGATGGAGATCTGGGCCAGCAGCGCAGTGAAGAGGGCTCCGGCTACGACCAGCGCGATATCGCGGGCGATCGAGCCGGGAAGCTCGTCGGCGAGGACGGGCTGGCGGTGGTCAACGGTGATTTCGGACAAGGTTCTTCTCCGGTTGCTGGGGGTGGATCGGGCTGCCCGAACGCTATTCGACGGGCGCCGAAGATGCCCTGCGGCAGGCCCGCCGGGAACGCGCCGGTCAGCGCGCGGCCAGCCGGCTCACCTGGCCGGCCAGCGAGACGACGTAGATGCGCCCGCGAGCATCTTCCCCGAACGAGGAAAGCTGCCCGACGGTAGGCAGCCCGGCCACGCGCCGGTCGCCGGTCGCAGCGCCCTCCGACAGGCGGGCCGACCAGAGCTGGCCCTTGCAGAAGTCGCCGTAGAGGTAGCGGCCCTCGAGCGCGGGAAGCTTCGGGTCGCGGACCACGTAGCCGCCGGTGATCGAGCACCAGCCCTGGTCGTGGTCCTTGGTGATCACCGGGGGCACCGCGTTCGGGGCCTCCTCGTCGGTGAAGCGGCGGTCTCCCTCGAACGGGCGCCAGCCGAAGTTGGAGCCGGCGCTCCTGTCCTTAAGGGTGAAGTCGATCTCCTCGACCTCATTCTGGCCGACGTCGCCGATCGTGAGGTCGCCGTTCCTGCGGTCGAACGAGAAGCGCCACGGGTTGCGCAGGCCGTAGGCCCAGACCTCCGGGCGGGCGCCGGCCTGGTCGACGAAGGGATTTGAGGCCGGGACGGTGTACGGCCTGCCGCCACCAGCCGCGGGGTCGATCCGGAGGATCTTTCCGAGCAGCGAGCCGAGGTCCTGGGCGTTGCCGATCGCACCGTGCTGATCACCGGCCCCTCCCCCGTCCCCGGTCCCGATGTAGAGGAGCCGGTCGGGGCCGAAGTTGAGCTGGCCGCCGTTGTGGTTGCCCTCGGGGTCGGCCATCACCAGGACCTGACGCTCGCCGGCGGCATTGGCACGGTCGCTGGAACTGCGGCGGAACTCGGAGACCGACTGGCGGCCGTCCCTGCGCGTGTAGTAGACGTAGAAGCGCCCGCTCTTGGCGTAGTCGGGCGCGAAGGCGAGCCCCAGCAGGCCCTGCTCGCCACCGGAGAGGACCTTTGAGCGAATATCCAGAAATGGCCTGGAGAGCCGCTTGCCGTCCCTGACCACCAGGATGCGGCCCGGCTGCTCGACCACCATCACCCGGCGCCGGTCGGCGGGCGGCGAGGCTACGTAAAGCGGCTGGTCGAACTTGCCTATCCCGACCAGCTTCACGCCGGCGGCACTTGCCGTCGTGGCCTGCCCGGAAGGCTGCCCGGCGCCGCAGGCGGCGAGGAACAGGGCTGCCGAGACGATGAGAAGGGCGGATTTCTTCACCCCCCGAGGATGACAGTCACGAGGCCCGGGCCCGCCGGTACCCTCCCCGCGTGGCGCCTTCCCGCTCCGAGCAGCAGCTCGACCGCCTGCTGGAGCGCGCCGTTGCGCGCCCTCCCGGGCTGGCCCAGGACGCGGTTCGGGTGGTTGCCCGCAACGCCGCCCGGCTCTGGCGCACCCGTTTCGAGGGACTGCACGAGGTTCCGCAGGCCGGCGGCGCGCTGGTGGCCTCAAACCACGGCTCCTACCTCGACCACTTCTTCCTGGCCTGCCGGATCGACCGGCCGGTCAACTTCATGGCCGCTGCCGAGCTCTTCTCCAATCCCTACGTCGGCCGGCTGCTCTCCGCACTCGGCGCCTTCCCGGTCCGCCGCGGCGCCCACGACCACGCCGCCATGGACGCCGCCGAGGCGATCGTCCGGCGCGGCGGCCTGGTGGTCATCTACCCACAGGGCGGGATCCGCCCGTCGCTGGAGACCCGGCCAAAGCACGGGATCGGAATCGTCGCCCTGGCGACCGGGGCGCCGGTGGTGCCCGCGGCGATCGTCGACGCCACGACGCTCCACAAGGCCGGGTTCCTGCGCTTCCGGCGGCTGGTCGTCCGCTTCTCCGCTCCCCTGGCCGAGGGGCCCCAGGCCCCGGTCAGCGACCGGGACGCCGAGCGGCTGGCCGCCGAGGTCTGGGCACGGGTTGTCGGGCTGTTCGGGGCGGGAAGCGGCGGCGCCGACCCGCCTGCCTGAGGCGGCTCGCGCCGCCGGCGGTCAGGCCGCCCCTTCCTCCCAGTCCTTGGTCGAGCCGCCCTTGGCCCACTGGGCCTGGATCTGCTCGAGGGAGCGGCCCTTGGTCTCGGGCACGTACCGCCAGATGAAGGCGTAGGCGAGGACACACATCGCCGCAAGGATGAAGAAGGTCGCCGACTCGCCGATCCCCTCCACGACGGTGAGGAAGAACTGGGTCACGAGGAAGGCCGCCCCCCAGTTGGCTGCCGTAGCCAGGGAGACCGCCCGGCCGCGAACACGGTTGGGGTAGATCTCGGAGATGATCGTCCAGACGATCGGCCCGAGCGAGAAGGCGAACGAGGCGATGAAGATGACGAGCGCGGCCATGGTGATGATCCCCACCACCGAGGCCCCGGCCCCGGTGTCATTGGTGGACTCGATGGCAAAGCCCAGGCCGACGGCGCAGAGCGCCACGAACATCCCGGTCAGGCCGAGGAAGAGCAGCGGCTTGCGGCCAAAGCGGTCGACGTAGGCCACGGCGATGAAGGTGGCCAGCACGTTGGTAAGGCCGACGCAGTAGAGGGTCGCGGTGGTCTGCGCGCCGGTACTGGTCAGGCCGGCGCTCTCGAAGATCGTGTTGGCGTAGTAGATGATCGCGTTGATCCCGGTGACCTGCTGGAAGATCGAGAGGCCGACCCCGACGATCAGCGCTTTCCGTATCCCGGGGCTGAAGACGTCCCCCCAGGTGGCCTCGCCCTCGGCCTTCTCGTGGGCCAGCTCGTGCTCCATATCGCTGAGCTGGGCGTCGACGTCGTCGGCCGGGGTGACCTTGGCCAGCGACTCCCTGGCCTTCTTCTCCCGGCCGACCTTGGCCAGCCAGCGGGATGATTCGGGGACCACCAGCACGCCGATTATGAGAAGCGTGCCGGGGATGATCGCCACCAGGAACATCTCGCGCCAGCGGCCGGGCTCGAGCAGGTCGGAGACCAGGTAGGCGACGAAGATCCCGACGGTGATCGCCAGCTGGTAGGTGGAGACCATCCGGCCGCGGATCCTGCTCGGGGCCATCTCCGCGGCGTAGAGCGGGGCGATGGTCGAGGCAAAGCCGATGCCAAAGCCGGTGATCACGCGGCCGGCGGTGAGGACCGGCACGTCGGGTGCCACGCCCTGGATGACCGCGCCACCGATGAACAGCACGCCTGCCGCGAGCAGGATCGGCTTGCGGCCGAAGCGGTCGGCGAGCGTGCCCGCGACCAGCGCCGAGAAGAGCGCACCGAGCGTGACCCAGGAGGTGATGACCTCCTTCGCGAAGCTGCCGACCTTGAAGTCCTGCCCGATTCCGGCCAGCGCACCGGCGATAACGCCCTGGTCGTAGCCGAAGAGAAGCCCGGCGAAGAAGGTGACCAGCGCGATCAGCAGGACCCACTTGAGGACGCTCCTGGCGCTGCGCCGCTCGGGCACCTGCCCGCTCGTGACGGTTTCCGTTGACACTGGTTCTCCTCCCCGGCCTGGTTGGAGTCCTTCTATACGCGGGGGCGGTCAGAGTCAATAACGTTGGGGCATGGCTATAGCGAGTCCGGTGGCGATTGCGGGAGCCGACGGCCACCTCGGCCGCTGGCTGGTGGGCCGGCTCGGGGAGCTCGGCGTCGAGGCGAGGGCGATTCCGCGCGACGGCGATACCGCTCCCGCTATCTCGGGCTGCCAGGCCGTCGTTCACCTGGCGGGAACGCTGACCCCGGAGAAGCCCAACACCTTCGAGCAGGCCAACGTGGAGACGGTGCGCCGAACGGTCGAGGGAGTCCAGGCGGCCGGGGGCGTCCACCGGCTTGTCTACGTCAGCTACGTGGGAGCCAACCCTTCCTCCCGCAACGCCTACCTGCGAACGAAGGGCGAGGCCGAGGAGCTTGTGCGCTCATCGGGAGTCGAGTCGACGGTCCTGCGCTGTCCGCTGATCATCGGCGAGCCTTCGCGCCCCGGGCCGACCACCGAGGCCTTCCTCTCCCATGACAACAGGCCGATCCGGGCGATCGGCGATGGTCGCCAGCTCGTGGCCCCGCTCTTCGCCGGCGACCTGGTCTCGATGATCGTCGCGGCGATCTCCGGCGAAGGGCCGGCCGGCACCTTCGAGATGGGCGGCCCGGAAACGATGCCGGTCGACGACCTGATCCACATCGTCAACCACCCCGACATCAGCGTCCGCTACACGTCGGTCCTGCTCGCCGCCGCGCTGGTGCCGTTCTCGAAGCAGCTCACCTCGGCGCTCGTCGGCGTGATGGGTTCGGACAGCGTGCCTATTGACAACCCGGTTGAGTCGGCTGCGGCGTTCGGCGTCAGCCTCACGCCGATCGACACGGTCTGGCCGCAGGTCCCGCTCGGCGGCTAGGCGCGGCGCAGCCCGGCGTCGTCGAGCACCAGCTTGAGGTCGTCGATCCGGTCCTGGCCCCAGAACTGCTCGCCCCGGAAGGTGAAGACCGGCACGCCCCAGTGGCCGATGTCGACCAGCTCCTGCGTGTTGGCCTCGACCCGCGCGGCGATCGCCGGGTCGGCCATCGCCGCCACGCAGCCCTCCCAGTCCAGCCCGGCGCGCTCGCAGATCACCCGCATGTCCCGATCGGTGGCCGGATCGAGCGCCTCGGCCCAGATGCCGGTCGAAGCCGAGAGGACGAACTCGCGCGAACGGCCCTGGTCGTTTGCGTACTCGCTGACCGCGAGGGTCCGGGTGGCTCCCTCGCCGAGCGGGTCGTGGGTGCGCCCGAACGGGAGACCCAGGCGGTCGGCCTCGCACTTGACGTCGCGAAGGGTGTGGATCCGCTTGGACACGGGCACCGACTCGCCGCGCATCATCATCGGGATGACCCCGCGGAATCGCAGGTCGATGTCGTACTCGTCGGCGAGGTCGAAGCCCCGGGCGCCCGAGAGGTACGAGTACGGGCTGCGGAAGGAGTAGAACCAGTCGACGCGTTCGCTCACGAGGCCCTCCAGCCCAGCTCGTCCAGCCAGGCGCCTATCTGCCGTGGTCGGTCCTGGGCGAAGTCCCAGCGGCCACCGATCTTCGCCGCCGGGGTCTCGTAGGGACCGCTGCGGGCCATGTGGCGCTCGTTGGCTCGCAGCGCCTCCTGCGCCCCGGACGAATTCTCGTCGGGCGGCTCGGAGCCGAGCCTCTCGCGCCAGAGCGCTGCGTAGGGCTCGCGCTCGACCGGCCCGTCGCCGTCGAACCAGAGCCGCGTCATCGCCTCCTCGGCAAAAGCCTGAAGGGCCGGGCCCTGGGGCCCGAGAGCCGTCCAGGCGGCCAGGAAGCGGACGCTCTCAGGGTCGATCGGCTCGCCGCGCCCCATCGTCAGGCCCATGCGGCGGGCCAGCCGTCGACCGTCGACCAGCGCATAGGCGCGCTTGCGCTCCGCGGCGGAGTCGCCTTCGATCCCCCGTTCGACCACGGGGACGAGGCCGATCGCCACGGAGCGGCCCTGAACGGTGCGCGCGAGCTCGAGCAGCGCGTAGGCGCTGGTTGGTTCGTCGTAGGCGAAGAAGAGCTCGATCCGCCCCCTGCGTCCTGCCGCCCGCCTCGCCGCGGCAGCAAGCCGGGCAGGCAGCGTGAAAGTCGAGACGGCGACGATCAGGCCGGGAACGATCTCCTTCTCAAGCTTCTCGCGCACGGCGCGGAAGGCTACCGAGCCGCATTTCCGGGGGCGAACCGCATCGATTCCGCCGAAGCTCCATGATCGTCAGGTGAGCGAGCGCTCCGACATTCGAAACGTGGGGATCATCGCCCACGTAGACCACGGCAAGACCACGCTGGTCGACGCGATGCTCTGGCAGTCGGGGGCATTCCGCGAAGGCCAGAGCGTCGACGACCGCGTGATGGACTCGATGGACCTCGAACGCGAGAAGGGCATCACGATCCTCGCCAAGAACACGTCGGTAGAGCACGACGGCGTGAAGCTGAACATCATCGACACGCCGGGCCACGCCGACTTCGGCGGCGAGGTCGAGCGCGGGCTGTTCATGGTCGACGGTGTCCTGCTCCTGGTCGACGCCAGCGAGGGTCCCCTGCCCCAGACGAGATTCGTCCTTCGCAAGGCGCTCGAGGCCCGGCTGCCGGTGATCCTCGTGGTCAACAAGGTGGACCGCCCAGACGCCCGCATCGCCGAGGTGGTGAGCGAGGTGGAGGACCTCTTCCTCGACCTCGGCGCCGACGAGGAGCAGATCGCGTTCCCGATCGTCTACTGCAACGCCAAGGCCGGCCAGGCCTCGCTCTCCGCCGACGAACCCGGCGAGAACCTGAAGCCCCTGCTCGACCTGCTGGTGGACACGATCCCTGCCCCCCGGTACGAAGAGGGCCACCCGCTCCAGCTCCGCGTCACCAACCTCGATGCATCGCCGTACGTCGGGCGACTGGCGATCTGCCGCGTCCACGAGGGAACCGCCCGGGCCGGGCAGGATGTCGCCTGGTGCCGGAGGGACGGCACGGTCGAGCAGGCGAAGATCTCCGAGCTCTACGTGACCGAGGCGCTGGAACGCGTCGCCGTTCCCGAAGCCGGTCCCGGGGAGATCGTCGCCGTAGCCGGAATCGAGGAGGTCAACATCGGCGAGACCCTCACCGACCCCGCATCACCCGAGGCGCTCCCCCTGATCGCGGTCGACGAGCCAAGCCTGGGCGTCACGATCGGCATCAACACGTCCCCCCTCGCCGGGCGCGACGGCTCCCTGATGACCGCGCGCCAGATCCGTGGCCGACTGGACCAGGAGCTCGTCGGCAATGTCTCAATCCGCGTGCTCGATACCGACCGCCCCGACGCGTGGGAGGTCCAGGGAAGGGGTGAGCTGGCCCTGGCCATCCTGGTCGAGCAGCTGCGCCGCGAGGGCTTTGAGCTGACCGTCGGCCAGCCGCGGGTGGTCACCCGGGAGATAGACGGCAAGGTCCACGAGCCGGTCGAGCACCTGTCGATCGACGTTCCCGAAGAGCACGTCGGTTCCGTCACCCAGCTGCTGGCGGGCAGGCTCGGGCGGATGGAGGAACTCTCGAACCACGGGAGCGGGTGGGTGCGCATGGAGTACCTCGTCCCCTCCCGCGGGCTGATCGGCTTCCGCACCGAGTTCCTGACCGAAACCCGCGGCACCGGAATCGCCCACTCGACCTTCGACCGGTGGGAACCCTGGGCCGGCGAGCTGAAGACCCGGACCTCCGGCTCCCTCGTCTCCGACCGCCAGGGGGAGGTGACCTCATTCGCCTGCTTTGCCATGCAGGAACGCGGGACGCTCTTCGTGGGACCCGGCGATGACGTGTACGAAGGGATGATCGTCGGGGAGAGCTCGCGGCCGGACGACCTCGACGTGAATGCCGTAAGGGAGAAGAAGCTCAACAACATCCGCTCGTCGACCGCAGAGGAGCTCGTGAGGCTGGTCCCCAAGCGGGAGATATCCCTCGACCAGGCCCTCGAGTTCCTGCGCGAGGACGAGGCGGTCGAAGTCACCCCGGGCCATATCCGCCTGCGCAAGCAGGTGCTCGACCAGGTCGGGCGGACCAGGGAACAGAGGCGGCGAAACCGCGGCGAGGGACCGGGCGATGGCCAGCCGGCGTAGCCTCGTCGGGGCCGACCACGAGTGTCGGGGAGGCGAAACCTTCCGGCGGCGCCGGGGTTTGGACTGGAGATGACCGATCTGCAGCCCACCCGCCGGGGATTCCTGCGCCGCTCGGCGGCGCTCGGTGCCGGCCTTGGTGCCGCCTCTCTCGTTCCCGCGGCCGCCGGCGCGAGCGCGGCCACCACCGCCGGCGCGACGGGCGACCCCTCCCCCGCCTTCGACCTGGCGGGCCTGCCGATGCGCCAGGACGACCCGCGGTGGGCGAAAGACCTGATGTGGAACCGCAGGCGAGTTATCCGCGCCGCACGAGCCGGGGGAATGAAGCGCAGCGAGGCCGAGGAGCTGCTCTGGGACTACCCGGACGGAAACTCGATCGGCAACGAGGGCTGCCAGCTCACCTGCCTGGCCATGGCGCTGCACCTGCTGGCCGCTCCGCGCACTCCCGCCTGGACGCCACGCACGCTCAACCGCGCCGCCCACTCGCGCCTCTTCTACACGCTCTCGGGGCTGGCGATGAACACGCTCTACGCCGACCTGGTCTCCGAGGCGACCGGCGGTGCCGTGCAGCTCGCACTGAACGAGAATTACCTGCCCGGCGACAGGAAGTGGGCACCGGTTCACTGCGACACCGCGGCGCTCGTGCGCGCCTACCGCAGCCTCGCCCCGGGCGACCGGGCGGGACTGGTGATGATGCTCAAGACCGGCACCTACGACGACACGATGGCCTCGCACTACGTGCTGCTCGACCCGAACTCCACCCAGCCGGCCGGCGAGCGCGATGCCGAGGTACTCGACCCGGCGATGCCGGCGAAGCGGACCGGGCGCTGGACGCTGAGCGACTCGGCGAAGTGGATCACCCAGGACCCGGACATCCGCCGCGAGTGGCGCCGGGCCGGGATCGGCGAGACGCAGGTGGGCGGAGCCTGGCTCTTTGCCCGGTGGGACAGGGCCTCCGGGCGCCCGGCACTCGGGGGCCTGCCCGAGGCCTGGGCCGCCGAGCTGGCGGCCTGAAGCCGGCCCGGAACGGCAACGGGGCCGCGCTCGCGCACGGCCCCGCAAATCGGGGCGAGAGGATTTGAACCTCCGACCTCACCGACCCGAACGGTGCGCGCTACCAGGCTGCGCCACGCCCCGATGTGTCTCGATTATAGGCAGCGCAGCCGGGGCTGCGGCGCGTCGGCCGGCGGTCAGCCGCCGCCGGTGACCGCGGTGTAGAAGCGCACCGCGAGCCCCGTCATGAGGGTCTGGAAGGCAACGTCGACTCCCACTCCCTCGCGGCGGGCCCACTCCTCCAGCCCGCGCTTCTCGATCTCCAGGCTCTGGGCGAGGACGTCATCGACCAGGTCCGGGCTGGCGTCGCAGAAGCTCGCCCCGATCGTGTAGAGGCTCGAGTCGGTCAGCCCGGCAAGCAGCTCGTCACGCGGCACGGCCGGCACTCTACCCTGCGGCCATGGCCCGCCTCGACGAGATCGTCTCCTGGCTCGACGAGCTGCTCGAGCCACAGGCGTTTGCCGACTACTGCCCCAACGGGCTCCAGGTGCCCGGCCCCGGGGAGATCAGCCAGGTCGTAACCGGCGTGTCTGCCGGAATGGAGCTCTTCGAGCAGGCCGCGGGTTCGGGAGCCGACCTCGTGCTGGTCCACCACGGGCTCTTCTGGGGCTCGGGGCCACAGGCCATCGATCCGGTCACCTTCCGGCGTCTGGAGCTCCTGATCGAAAAGCAGGTGGCGCTCGCCGCCTACCACCTCCCGCTCGACGCCCACCCGGAGGTCGGCAACAACGCGCTGCTCGCCGAGGCCATCGGCGCCACCTCGACCGCTCCCTTCGCGCTCCACGAGGGACGGCCGATCGGCACCGTTGCCCATTTCGCGGAAGCGATAGGCCGCGACGAACTGGTCGAGCGCGCAACCGCCGCCGTCGGCGGCCGCGAGCCCCTCGTCTTCCCCGACGGGCCAGAACGCGTGGAACAGGTTGGGATCGTCACCGGCGCCGGCGCCTCCTACCTTCCCGAGGCGATCACCGCCAGCCTGGATGCCTTCATCACCGGGGAGCCCGCCGAGCGGGTCATGAACGAGGCCCGGGAGGCGGGAATCACCTTCATCGCCGCAGGCCACTACGCCACCGAGACCTTCGGCGTGCGCAGGCTGGGAGAGCTGCTGGCCGGACGGTTCGGGATCGAGCAACGGTTCATCGACGTGCCCAACCCGATTTGACGTAACCGCGCTCACACGAACTCCGCATTTTGCGTAGGATCGGCTTCGCAACTTCCACTACGCCGAGGAGAGCAGCGATGGAGGCAGGCACCACCCCCAGCACCGGTTCCAAGACGATCGCCGACCTGATTCCCAAGGCGGCCGAGATCTACGGCGACAAGCCGGCGGCCCGCTACAAGGTCGACGGCGAATGGGTCGACGTCTCCTTCACCGAGCTCGGCGGGATCGTCTCGGAGATCGGCCGCGGCTTCATGGCCATGGGCCTCGAGCCCGGCGAGCGCGTCTCGATCCTCTGCAGCACGCGCCCCGAGTGGAACTACAACTCGTTCGCGATCTCCAGCGCCGGCGGCGTGGTCGTCCCGATCTACGCCACGAACTCCCCTGAGGAGTGCGAGTGGGTAGCCGGCAACTCCGAGTCATCGGCCATCGTCGTCGAAGACGCCGAGCAGTACGCCAAGATCGCCGAGGTTCGCGACCGGCTCCCGAACCTGCGCTTCGTCGTCGTCATCGATCCGTCGGGCGAGACCGGCGACGCCATCAGCGTCGAGGAGCTGCGCGAGAAGGGCAGGGAGATCGACGAGGCCGAGCTGACGGCCCGCTCCGAGGCCGTCACCCCCGACGACCCCTACACCTTCATCTACACCTCGGGCACCACCGGGCCGCCGAAGGGCTGCGTCCTCTCCCAGGGCAACTACCGCTCGGTGCTCAACAGCGTCAACGAGCGTGGCCTCTTCGCCGAGGGCGAGGACGTCGTCTACCTCTTCCTGCCGCTGGCCCACGCCTTCGCGCTGCTGATCAGCCTCGGCGCCGCCGACACCGGCACGACCGTCGCCTACTGGTCCGGCGACCCGCAGCTGATCATCCCCGACCTCGGCGAGGTCAAGCCGACCTACCTGCCGTCGGTTCCGCGGATCTTCGAGAAGCTCTACTCGATGGTCGCCGGCAACGTCGACCCGGAGATGCTTGCCAAGGCCACCGAGGTCGGCGAGCAGGTCCGCGACCTGCAGCTGGCCGGCGAGCCGGTGCCCGAAGAGCTCCAGGCGGCCTTCGACCAGTTCGACGAGCAGCTCTTCGTCAACGTCCGCGCCGCCTTCGGCGGGCGCGTGCGAGAGGCGGTAACCGGGGCGGCCCCGATCGCGCCGGAGATCCTGCGCTTCTTCTACGCCGCCGGCGTGCCGGTCATGGAGGGCTACGGGATGACCGAGACGGCCACCGTCGCCACCACCTCCACCCCGGAGAACCACCGCTTCGGCTCGATCGGCAAGCCGCTGCCCGGCGTCGAGGTGAAGATCGCCGACGACGGAGAGATCCTGATCAAGGGCGCCAACATCTTCCAGGGCTACTACAAGAACGACGACGCCAGCTTCGGGGCGATCGTCGACGGCTGGCTGCACACCGGCGACCTGGGAAGCATCGACGAGGACGGCTTCGTCTACATCACCGGGCGTAAGAAGGACATCATCATCACCGCCGGGGGCAAGAACCTCACCCCGGCCAACCTCGAGAACGACATGAAGCAGTGCCAGTGGGTGAGCCAGGCCGTCATGCACGGCGACCGGCGCCCGTACCCGGTGATGCTCATCACCCTCGACGCCGAGACGATCGTCCCGTGGGCGCAGGCAGAGGGGATCGAGGACAGCTCTATCGAGGCGCTCTCGCAGAACGAGCAGGTGATCGCCATGATCCAGGCCGAGCTCGACAAGGCCAACGGCAAGTACGCCCAGGTCGAGCAGGTCAAGAAGTTCTTCATCCTCGAGCACGACCTAGCCCAGGAGACCGACGAGCTCACGCCGACGCTCAAGGTCAAGCGGAACGTCGTCAACGAGAAGTACGCCGACCGCTTCGACGCGCTCTACGAGAGCTGAGCCGGGCCGGCTCCTCCCGCAGGGCCGGCTCCTATCCTCAAGGGGCATGCGCAGCGACCCCAGCGACAACGGCGGGCTGTTCGTCGGGCGGCGTCCGGGAACCCAGCCGGTCCACTACCGGGAGGCGCCGGTCTTCGGTGACGACCGGTCACGGCGGCGCGACTCGGTGCTGGCGGCCGCGATCCTTGCGCTGATGGTGCTGATCAACCTTTGCTTCTGGGGGCCGATACCCGCCGGCTGGCTCTGGATCGTCTCCCATGTCCCGTTCCTGGCCGAGCGGGTCTTCCTTGCCGTGATCGTCGCCCTCGTCGGGATCCTGCTCACCCTGGTCGGCGCCCTCTCGATCCTCAAGCAGCTCGACCGGGCCTGGGTTTTGGTGCGCCGGGCGGCCGGCTACGACCAGCGCGAGGGCGTCGTGGGCCGTGTCTTCGCCTACACCGCATTCGTCGGCGTCTCCCTCTTCGGGCTGTGGATGGTGTTCGGGGGCGGCCTGGCCCAGATGGGTGAGGGCTCCACCCCCACCCCTCCCTGATGGGCCTGCTCGACCGCTACCGGCAGTTCCAGGAGCTATCCCCCGAGGAGGTCAGCGAGGGGCTCCGCAAGGAGGCCGACGAACGTCGCCGCAAGGCTCTCGACCGCGTCGGCGAGCTCGATCTCTCCCGCACCACCTGGCACGAGTACCCGCCCTCGGTGGTGGTGGACGCGATCACCTTCACGGCCCGGCGAGGTCTGCACCGCTATGCCGAGAGCGCCGGCGAGCTGCGGGCCGCGATAGCCCATCGTCACGGCGTCGAAGCCGAGCGGGTTGTCCTCGGGGACGGGGCCTCGCAGCTGCTCTCCAGCGCGGCACAGGCGCTGATGGAGCCCGGCGACGAGCTCCTCACCCCCTGGCCCTCCTACCCGCTCTACCCGGTGATGGCCCGTGAGGCACGCGGAGAGGTGGCGACCGTCGCCAGCCACGACGTCGACGCGATCCTCGAAGCGGTCACGAATAAGACCCGCCTGGTCGTAATCGCCAACCCGAACGACCCGACCGGCGAGCTGATCGCCTCCGGCGAGCTGGACCGGCTGCTTGGGGCGCTCCCCGAGCGGGTCGGGGTGCTGCTCGACGAGGCGCTGCGCGACTTCGTCTCGGCCGAGGAACAGGACGCGGCCCTCCGGCTCACCGACCGCCACCCGCGGCTTATCGTCTTCCGCAGCTTCTCGAAGGCGTGGGGGCTGGCCGGCCTGCGCTGCGGCTACGCCGTCTGCGGCCCGGGAGCCGAGCCGCTTCTGGCCGGGCTGGGGCCGCCCCTGGGGATCGGCGAGCTGACGCAGGCCGGCGTGCTGCAGGCGCTCGAGGCGATCCCCAGGGTGGTGGCCGCCCGGACCGCCGCCGTGGCCGGTGAGCGCACCCGGCTCTACGGCGAGCTGGCGCCGCTGCCGGTCGAGGCGCTGCCCGACAGCCAGGCCAACTTCCTGTGGGTCGCCGCCGACGGGATGGACGGCCCCGACCTGGCCTCGGCGCTGGCCCGCTTCTCGGTGAAGGTCGCTACCGGCGCGGCCCTGGGCGACCGCCGGCACGTCCGCGTGACCGTGCAGGACGAGGCTGCCACCACCCGCTTCCTGCGGGCGCTGGAACAGTCCCTGGACCGGGGCTGACCGCTCAGCGGCCGCGGCCGGCGGCCATGTCTACCGGGTCGGGCTCCTGCTCGGACTGGCGCAGGAGCGTGCCGGTGGTCTGCTCGAGAATCCGCTTCCAGGCCCGCGTCTTCTCCTGCTCGCGGGTGACGTGGCGGACGACCTTGCGCACGCGCGCCGCGGAGATCGTGATCCCGTGGCGGGCCATGATCTCCTTGTAGTAGTCGTAGTTGTCGGCGAGCTTGACGGTCACCGACTGGAAGCCGTGGCGGGCGATCTCCACGCGCTTGGTGAAGTCCATGATCGCCGTCTCGGACATCAGCCGGTCGTCGGCGTCAGGCTCGATCAGGACGATGTCCACGTCGGGGTAGCGCTTCTCCCAGCGGGCCGCCACCTCGTGGAGTCGCTGCCAGGCGATCAGGCGGAAGGACTGGTAGCCGATCTGGGCCATGCCCATATCGCTGATGTGGCTCGGACGTGAGCCGGGCACGTCAGCGTGACTGCGGTCGTGGTCGCCGACGTAGGGCACGAGCGGGTTGACGACGATGATCAGCGTCGCTCCGGCCGCGACCGCCACGTCGACGTTGGTGGTCGAAATGATCCCCCCGTCCACCAGCTCGCGGTCCCCGACCCGCACCGGCTTGTAGAGCATCGGCAGCGCCGTCGATGCCCGCACCGCGCGCGAGATCGGGGTGTCGTCCCAGCCCTCGGCGCCGAAGACGATTCGCTCGCAGACATCGAGGTCGGTGGCGGTGATGTAAAGCTCGCGGCCCAGGGCCCGGAAGTCGTTGGTCCGCTCAGGGTCGCTAAGGACCTCCTCGAGGTACTTCTCAAGGCCACGGCCGCTGTAGAGGCCGGAGGGAAGGTCCTCACCGAGGCCGAGAACGAGGTCCATCGCCGAGACCTCACCGATCTTCGGGATCAGCTCAGCGGCCAGCCGGGCCAGCCGCAGAGGGAAGAGCGCCCCGGTGCGCGCGAACTCCTTGACGTTGGGCCTCATCGCCGTGCCGACGCCGACGTCGCGGAACGGCGTGTCCCCACGGCCGTTGACCACCTGCATCATTTCGGCCGGCGTGACCCCGTTGGCCGTCATCGCAGCAACAAAGGAGCCGGCGCTCGTCCCGACGTAGATGTCGAGGTCGTTGACGTTTCGGTTGACCGCCAGCAGGTCGAGGGCCCGCAGGGCCCCGATCTCGTAGACCCCGCCGGTCAGGCCACCGCCCCCGAGCACCAGGGCCACCCGGTCCGAGCGGGGCGAACGGCGCCGCGTGGACTCCATCTTCGGCGCGGGATCGAGCTTTACGACATCGCCCATCGCTTCCATTCTAGGCACCGGGACGGCGTCGGGCGCGCCGGTAATTACCCCGGACAGGCAGGCGTGAAGGCGAAATGGCGCCCCTGCGCCAGGGGCCCGCTAGCTTGGCCCTCGTGCCGCTTGTCCCGTACAGTCGGCCCCGCGTCGCTGCGCTCGCCGCCACGGCTGCCTTCTCGGTGCTGCTGGCCTGCGCTCCCGGCGCGTCGGCACTGACCCGGCAGGCCCTGGTCTCCAAGACGGCCAAGGCGATGAAGAAGGCCGGCCCCTACAGCGGCGCGCTTGTCCGCGACCTGACCACCGGGGAGGTCCTCTTCGCGCTGCGCCCGGGCACCGACCGGATCCCCGCTTCGGTAGCCAAGCTCTACACGACCGCTGCCGCCCTGCGCAGGATGGGAGCCTCGACCCGGCTGAACACCGACGTCCTGGCCTCCGGCACGCTCGACGAGGACGGCCGGCTGGAGGGCGACCTGGTGATCCGCGGCGGCGGCGACCCGACGCTCGGCGCATCGGACATCGCGGCCCTGGCCGGGCGAGTCGGGGCCTCGGGCATCAGGAGCGTCACCGGCTCTGTGGTGGGGGACGAATCACGCTTCGACACCCGGCGCGGTGGCCCGGGCTGGGGCTACAGCCCCTGGCTGGGAGGATCTATCGGGGCGCTTGCGGTCTCCCGCGGCTGGGGCGACGGGGGGCCGGGGCTCTCGGCTGCGCGGTCACTGGCAAGGGCGGTCCGCGGGCGCGGGGTGCGGGTCATGGGCCGGACGAAGACCGGCCGCACACCCGCCGGAGCGCGGCGGCTGGGCCGCGTCAGCTCGCCGACCGTCGCCGAGCTCTCGCGACTGGTCAACTCACCGTCGGACAACTTCATGGCCGAGGTGCTGCTCAAGGAGCTGGGGGCCCGGTTTGGACCCGCCGGCACCACGATGGCCGGCGCATCGGTAGCCCGGGGCGTCGCCTCGGGATTTGGCGCCAGCCCGCGGATCGCCGACGGCTCGGGGCTCTCGCGCTCGAACTCGACCTCTCCGCGGGACGTGATGGCGCTCATCATCGGGATGCGCCGCGGCGACGACCGGGCAGCCTTCGAAGGCTCGCTGGCCGTCGCAGGCCGAACGGGCACCCTGGCTTCACGGATGCGCGGAACGAGAGCGGCCGGAAACTGCCGGGCCAAGACCGGGACCCTCAGCAACGTGAGCACCCTGGCCGGGACCTGCCGCTCGGCCTCCGGCCACACGATCGCGTTCGCCCTGATGATGAACGCCATCTCGCCGGCGAGGGGGCGCGTGCTGCAGGACTCGATAGCCCGCTCGCTGGCCCGCTACGCCGGCTAGCCACCCAGCAGCTTCAGCAGTGCAGCCTCGTCGATCACCTTGACTCCGAGCCGCTCGGCCTTCTCGGCCTTTGAGCCCGGGGAATCCCCGGCCAGCAGGTAGTCGGTCTTCTTCGAGACCGAGGAGGTAACGCGCCCACCGGCGGCGAGGATCTTCTCGGTTGCCTGCTCGCGGGTGAGGCCCGGGAGGGTGCCGGTCAGCACAAACGTGGTGTCGGCCAGAGGGCCCTCCCCCGGCGGGGGACCCTCCTCCTCGAAGGTGAGTCCGACCTCGCGCAGGTCCGCGATCAGGGAGCGCATCCGGCCCGAAGTCAGCGTCCCGTGGATCTGCGCAGCGACGATCGGGCCGATGCCCGGCGTCTGCGCGATCTCCTCCTCGTCGGCGGCGAGCAGCGCGTCGATCGAGCGAAAGCGCTGGGCGAGGTTGCGGCCGTTAACCTCACCGACGCCCTCTATCCCCAGGGCGAAGAGCACCCGCGCAAACGGGCGCTCGCGCGACTCTTCAAGTGAGTTGACGAGGTGGGTGGCCGAGAGCTCGCCCATTCCCTCCAGGCCGGCGAGCTGCTCGACCGTGAGGCGGTAGAGGTCCCCGGCGGTCTCGATCATCCCTTCCTCCAGGAGCGTGTCGACATGCTTGTCGCCGAGCCCGTCGATATCCATCGCCCCGCGGGAGACGAAGTGCTGGAGCAGCTGCCGGCGCCGGCCGGGGCAGTCGGGGTTGGGGCACTTGGTGAAGACCGAGTCCTCGGGCTTCACCGTCACCGTTGCGCAGGCCGGGCACTTCTTCGGCGGCTTGACCGGCCTGGAGCGGCCCTTCTTCTCTGCGGCGTGAGGGGCGGGTGAGACCACCTGGGGAATCACGTCGCCGGCCCTCAGGACGATCACCTCGTCGCCGACGCGCAGGTCCTTGCGGACGACATCCTCCTCGTTGTGGAGCGTGGCCATCGAGACGGTCACCCCGCCTACGTGGACCGGCTCGAGCATCGCCGCCGGGTGGAGGTCCCCGAACTTGCCTACGTTCCACTCGACCGCGTTGAGGGTCGTGACCTTGGTGGTCGGCGGGAACTTCCAGGCGATCGCCCAGCGGGGGTCGCGCCCGACCACGCCCAGCCTGCGCTGCAGCTCGAAGTCGTCGACCTTCACCACCACGCCGTCGATCTCGAAGTCGAGATTGCCGCGGTTGGCTCCCCAGCGCTCGCAGAGCTCGATCACCTTCTTCTCGCCCCGGGCCCGCTCGATATCCGCGTTGACCGGGAACCCCTTGCCGCGCAGCCACTCGAGGGTCTCCCACTGGCTGTCGAGCTTGAGGTTCTCGGAGGCGCCGATGCCGTAGGCCCAGAGGGAGAGGGGCCTCTCGGCGGCCAGGCGCGGGTCGAGCTGGCGGATCGTGCCCGCCGCGGCGTTGCGGGGATTCATGAAGGTCGGCTCCCCCTGCTCGGCGCGGCGCTCGTTGAGCCCGGTGAAGTCCCGGAGGGACATGTAGACCTCCCCCCGCACCTCGAGCAGGCCCTTCGGGCCATCGATCTTCAGCGGGACGGAGGGGATCGTCTTGAGGTTGTGGGTTACGTCCTCGCCCACCTCGCCGTTGCCCCGCGTCGCCCCGCGCTCGAGCACCCCGTCCCGGTAGACGATCGAGATGGCCAGCCCGTCGACCTTCGGCTCGCAGACGTATTCAAAGCTCTTGCGCTCGATCCCCTCGCGGGCCAGGTGGTTTCGCATCCGGGCCGCCCACGCGTCGAGCTCCTCGGCGTTCCGGGCATTGGCCAGCGAGAACATCGGTTCGGGGTGGTGGACCTTCTCCAGCGAGCCGACCGGCTCGGCGCCGACCCGCTGGGTGGGCGAGTCGGGCGTGACCAGTTCGGGGTTCTCGCGCTCGATAGCCCGCAGCTCGTCGAGCAGCGCGTCGTACTCGTCGTCGGCAATCTCCGGATCGTCGGCGACGTAATAGAGCTCGTTGTGGCGCTGGATCTCCCGCCGGAGCTCCTCGGCGCGCCTGGCCGGAGCGCTCACCCTGATTCCGGGGTCCCGGGATGGAGCAGCCGCTCGAGGGCGCTGTCGCTGAGGTGCTGTATTCCGTCCACGTAGGTGAGGTCGAAGTGCAGGGGGGTGACCGAGATCATCCCCTCTGCGACGGCGGCAAGGTCGGTGCCGGGCTCGTCCTCGAAGCCATGGTCGGCCCCGTAGATCAGGTAGCGCCGCCGACCGTCGCCCTCGTCGTGCTCAAGGGTCAGCTCGTCCCGGTAGATCCGCTTTCCCAGGCGCGTTGCGTGAACCCCGAGCGGCTCGCCGCCGGGCACGTTGATGTTCAGGAGCGTCCCCTCGGGCAGCGGGATCTCCTCGAGGCCGGCAACCAGGCCGGCCGTGAAGCGGGCTCCGGCACCGAAGTCGAAGTGACGTCCCATCCGGAAGTCCATCTCCCTCAGCGTCGACTGCTGGGAGACCGCCACCGCGGGAATCCCCAGCACGATCCCCTCGAGCGCCGCGGCGACCGTTCCGGAGTAGGTGACGTCGTCACCGAGGTTGGAGCCGTGGTTGATACCGGAGACGATCAGCTCCGGCACGAACCCGTCGACCACCCCGAGCTGGGCGAAGCGGACGCAGTCGACCGGGGTCCCGTCGGTCGCGTATCCGACGGTACCGTCCTCGAAGGCCACCTCCTCCAGCCAGAGCGGCCGGCGGGTGGTGATCATCCTGGCCATCGCCGAGCGGTTGCCGTCGGGGGCGATCACCGCGAGATCCACCCCGGGCACAGCGGCCAGCTCGCGCCTGAGGGCCTGGAGCCCCTCAGCCTCGATTCCGTCGTCGTTGGTGAGCAGGACCTTCATCGGCCCGCCTCACGATATAACGCGCCCCGTCGGGCGCCATTGCGCTCCGGTCGGCTCAGACGAGCTCGATGTAGACCATCTCGGTCGAGTCGCTGCGACGCGGCCCGAGCTTCAGGATGCGCGTGTAGCCACCGGGACGGTCGACGTAGCGGGGGGCGATCTCGACGAAGAGCTTGTGGACGGCGAACTTGTCCTGGCCCAGGGCGGCAAGAGCCTGCCGGCGCGAGTGAAGGTCGTCGGTCTTGGCCAGGGTGATCAGCTGCTCGATCTCCGGCTTGACCGCCTTGGCCTTGGCCTCGGTCGTCTTGATCCGCTCGTGCTCGATGACCTCCTTGCAGAGGTTGCGCAGCAGCGCCTTGCGGTGCGAACTGGAGCGGCTGAGCTTGTGGCGGGTCTTCTGGTGGCGCATGGCCGGATTATCCCCTGATCAGTCCTCGCGGAGCGTCAGGCCACGGGCGGCGAGCGTCTCGACGACCTCGTCGATCGACTTGCGGCCGAAGTTGGGGATCGCCGCCAGCTCATCCTCGGACTTGGAGAGCAGCTCGCCGATCGTCTGGATGCCGGCGCGCTTGAGGCAGTTGTAGGAGCGGACGCCGAGCTCGAGCTCCTCGATGAGGATGTCGTCGTCGGCGCCGCCAACCGCGATCGGGACAACCCCGGGCATTCCGGGAACGCCGCCTTCCAGGACGCCGACCGGACCCTGGCGAAGCTCCTCGATGCGGTCCTCGTCGGTGAAGATCGCCAGCTGGCTGATCAGGATCTCGGAGGCCTCGCGCAGTGCAGCCTGCGGGTCGATCGAACCATCGGTCTCGATGTCGAGGGTGAGCTTGTCGAAGTCGGTCCGCTGGCCGACGCGGGCCTGCTCGACCGAGTAGGCGACGCGGCGTACCGGCGAGAAGATCGAGTCGACCGGGATGACGCCGATCGGCTGGTCCTCGGTCTTGTTCTCCTCGGCGGGCCGGTAGCCGCGGCCGCGGCCGATAGTCAGGTACATCTCGAGCTTGGTCTTCTTCTCGAGAGTGGCGATGTGGGCCTTCGGGTTGAGGATCTCGACGCCGGCGGGAAGGTCGATGTCCTTGGCGGTGATCTCGCCCGGGCCGGTCACGACCAGCGGTGCCTCAACCTCGGTCGCGTCGGAGTGCATCCGGCAGACGACTCCCTTGAGGTTGAGGATGATGTCGGTGACATCCTCCTTGACCCCGTCGATGTTCGAGAACTCGTGGGCGACGCCCTCGATCCGGACGCTCGTCACCGCAGCGCCCGAGAGCGAGCTCAGGAGTACGCGGCGCAGCGAGTTGCCGAAGGTGTAGCCGAAGCCGCGGTCGAGCGGCTCGATGACGAACGAGCCACGGTCGTCGTCGGACTTCTCGCTGGTGATTCGGGGGATCTGGAAATCGAGCATCGGGGTTCCTGTCGTCGTGTTCTGCGCGCCGCCCTCGGCGGCGTCGTTCGCGCCCTGGCCCTCCTGCGGGCCCCGGCGCTGAAGCCTGTTCCTACTTCGAGTACAGCTCGACGATGAGCTGTTCCTGCACGGGGGTGGCGATCTCCTTGCGCTCGGGCGAGCGGAGGACCTTCGCCGTGAGCGAGTCGTGGTCGGCCTGGAGCCAGGCCGGGACCTGCGCGGTCAGCTCGGTCGCGGCCCGGACGACGGGCTCACCGGGGCTGCCGGCCTTGAAGGCGATGATGTCGCCCTCGCTTACCTGGAAGCTGGGGATGTCGACGCGGCGGCCGTTGATCGTCCAGTGGCCGTGGCGGATCATCTGGCGGGCCTGGCGGCGCGAGCCCGCGAAGCCGAGACGTACGAGCACGTTGTCGAAGCGCTGCTCGAGCAGGGTGAGGAGGTTCTCGCCGGTGACGCCGCTCTGGCGGCTGGCCTTCTCGTAGTAGCGACGGAACTGGGCCTCGAGGATCCCGTAGTAGCGCCGGGCCTTCTGCTTCTCGCGCAGCTGCACCCGGTACTCGCTCTGCTTCTGGCGGCCGCGGCCGTGGTCGCCCGGCGGGTAGGCGCGGCGCTCGATGCTGCACTTGTCGGTCAGGCAGCGCTCACCCTTCAGGAAAAGCTTCTCCCCCTCGCGGCGGCACTGCTTGCACTGTGCTCCTGTGTCGCGGGCCATTCGGTCAGCTCACCTCACACCCGGCGCCGCTTGCGGGGGCGGCACCCGTTGTGGGCATGCGGGGTCACGTCGCGGACGCTCGTCACCTCGAGCCCGGCGGCCTGGAG
Organism: Solirubrobacteraceae bacterium; assembly: GCA_040398965.1. Lineage (GTDB taxonomy): Bacteria > Actinomycetota > Thermoleophilia > Solirubrobacterales > Solirubrobacteraceae > F1-60-MAGs163. Next base: position 132,074 of record JBBASZ010000002.1, read on the forward strand.
CGAGCGGATCGCCGTCTCGCGCCCGGAGCCGGAGCCCTTGACGAAGACCTCGACCTTCTGGAGCCCCTGCTCCATCCCCTTGCGGGCAGCAGCGTCGGCGGTGACCTGCGCGGCGAACGGGGTCGACTTGCGGGAGCCGTTGAAGCCGGCGCTCCCGGCCGACTCCCAGGCAATGACGTTCCCTTCGCGGTCGGTGAGCGAGACGATCGTGTTGTTGAACGAAGTCTTGATGTGGGCCTGGCCGACCGGAACGTTCTTCCGGGCCTTGCGGCGTCCACGGGCTGGTCTCTTGGGTGCGGGCACTCAGTTCCTCAGGTCTTGGTCGGGGCCTTCTTGCCGGCCACCTGCATGCGCTTGGGGCCCTTGCGGGTGCGGGCGTTTGTCTTCGTGTTCTGGCCACGGACGGGGAGCTTGCGCCGGTGGCGGATACCGCGGTAGCAGCCGATCTCCCCGAGCCGCTTGATGTCCTGCGAGCGCTCGCGGCGGAGGTCGCCCTCGACGACGAGGTCGTTGTCGATCACGCCGCGGATCCGGGAGACCTCGTCCTCGGTCAGGTCACGGACCTGGGTGTCGGGGTTGACCTTGGCCTCTTCGAGGATCTTGAGCGAGGTGGAACGGCCGATGCCGTAGACGTAGGTGAGTCCGATCTCGACGCGCTTGTTGAGGGGGATGTTGATCCCTGAGATTCGGGCCATTCAGCTCACCCCTGGCGCTGCTTGTGACGCGGGTTCGGGCAGATGACGAGAACGACGCCTCGACGCCTGATGACCTTGCACTTTTCGCACATCGGCTTGACCGAGGGCCGTACCTTCATTTCGCCTTCTTCTCGATGGTCCGTGGAGAGGCTCTGGAGACCGCAGGAGGCCGCCGCTACCGCTCACGGATTGAAGCTTCCGCTCAGGAACCCGCCCTGAACTCGAAGGGCGTACGGTAGCAAAACCGCGGCAATTTCCGGGCTTCCGCACCTTCACCGGCGATCCCGGACCAGCTCATGCCACGGATTGAGGATCCGCGGCCCTTTTTCGGTGATCGCGACGGTGAATTCGAAGTGCGCCGACTGCGAGCCGTCGTCGGTGTAGACCGACCACCCGTCGGAGGCCATGTGGACCTCGGGCCCCCCCACGTTCACCATCGGCTCGATGGCAAGGACCATCCCGTCCTTCAGCTTCGGGCCCTTGCCCGGCGGGCCATAGTTGGGCACCTGGGGGTCTTCGTGCATCTCCCGGCCAACCCCGTGGCCGACCAGGGTGCGGATCACCGAGAAGCCGGCCGCCTCGACCCGCTCCTGAACCGCACTGGAGATGTCACCGACCCGGTTTCCCGGGCGAGCCTGGTCGACCGCGTCGAAGAGGGAGGCCTCGGTGGCCGCGAGCATGCGGGCGGTCTCCGGGTCGATCTCCCCGACCGCGAAGGTGCAGGCGCCGTCGGCCACCCAGCCGTCGAGCGTTACCCCGATGTCGACCGAGATGATGTCGCCCCCGGCGAGGGTGACGTCGCCGGGGATGCCGTGGACGACGAGCGAGTTGGGCGAGGCGCAGATCGAGCCGGGAAAGCCGCGGTACCCCTTGAACGATGGGACGGCTCCCTGGGAGCGGATGTACTTCTCGGCGGCGTGGTCGAGCTGGGCGGTGGTGATGCCGGGCCGGATCATGTCGGCCACCAGCTCCATCGTCCTGGCGTGGATGGCGCCGGCGGCGGCCATCTTCTCGATCTCCTCGGGGCTCTTGCGGACGATCACTGCGCGCGCGTCAGATCTCTTCTTCGCGGCGCAGCGTTGAGATCGTCGCCCTGATGTGGTCGAAGACCTCGTTCGGCGATGCGGTCCCGTCGAAGCGCTGCAGCAGGCCCAGGTCTTCGTAGTAGGCGACCAGCGGGGCGGTCTGCTCGTGGTAGACGGCAAGCCGGTTGCGGACGGTCTCGGGCTGGTCGTCTTCGCGCTGGACGAGCGGGGTGCCGTCGACGTCGTCTATTCCCTCCACCTTCGGCGGGTCGAAGTCGACGTGGTAGACGCGGCCGGACTCGGGATTGACCCGGCGCCCGGAGATCCGCTTGATGATCTCCTCGTCGGGAACCTCGACGAGGATCACCGCGGTCAGCGTCCGGTCCAGTCCGGCGAGGGCGTCGCCCAGCGCGTCGGCCTGGCCGATCGTGCGGGGAAAGCCGTCGAGCAGGAAGCCGTCGCGGGCGTCGTCCTCGCCCAGGCGCTCGATGATCACGCCGATAATGACCTCGTCGGGAACCAGGTCCCCGGCATCCATGTAGCCCTTGGCGGTCTGGCCGAGCTCGGTCCCGTCGGCAACGGCCTGGCGCAGGATGTCGCCGGTGGAGATGTGGGGCAGGTCGAACTCGTCCCGCAGCCGCTCGGCCTGGGTGCCCTTGCCCGCGCCGGGAGGCCCGAGCAGGATCAGGTTGAGCTCGCTCACTTCAGGAAGCCCTCGTAGTTACGCATCATCAGCTGGGCCTCGAGCTGCTTCATCGTGTCGAGTGCGACGCCGACGACGATCAGCAGCGAGGTGCCCCCGAAGTAGAAGTTCGCGGCGGTCTGGTTGATGAGGATCGTCGGCAGCGCAGCGACCGCGGCCAGGTAGAGGGCGCCGGGGAATGTGAGGCGGGCCAGGATCCTGTCGAGGAACTCGGCCGTCGGCCTGCCTGGCCGGACCCCGGGTATGAAGCCGCCGTACTTCTTGAGGTTCTCGGCCTGGTCCACGGGATTGAACGTAATGGCCGTGTAGAAGTAGGTAAAGAGGATGATCAGGATCGTCTCTCCGAGCAGGTAGGCCCACCCGGACGGGGCGAAGAAGTCGGCGACGTTTTGGGCCCACGGTGCCTGGATCAGCTGGCCGACCGTCGGCGGGAAGGCCATCAGCGAGGCGGCGAAGATGACGGGGATCACGCCGGCCATGTTGACCCGCAGCGGCAGGTAGGTCTGGCCCCCGCCGCTCATCCTCTTGCCGATCACGCGCTTGGCGTACTGCACCGGGATCCGGCGCTGGCCCTCCTGGATGAAGACCACTGCGGCGATCACCGCGAGCGCGAGGAAGGGCATCATCACCTTGAAGACCTGGTCGGGGCTGGTCCACCAGGCCTGGACGCCGTTGGGAAGGCCGGCGACGATCGAGGCGAAGATCATCAGCGAGATGCCGTTTCCGATGCCGCGCTGGGTGATCAGCTCACCGAGCCACATCACGACGACACAGCCGGCGGTGAGCGTCAGGACGATCAGGAAGACGGTCCCTACGTTGAAGTTGTCGATCACCGGCTGTCCGGCGCTGCCCTCGAAGGAGCGGAAGAGGAAGACGTAGCCGATCGCCTGCCCGAAGGCCAGGCCGACCGTGAGGTAGCGCGTGTACTGGGTGATCTTCTGCTGGCCGACCTCGCCCTCCTTGGAGAGCTTCTCGAGCGAGGGGAGCACCACGGTCAGGAGCTGGAGGATGATCGAGGCCGTGATGTAGGGCATGATCCCCAGCGCGAAGACCGCGATCCGGGAGAGGCCCCCGCCGCTGAAGGTGTTCAGCAGGTTAAGGATCCCGCCGCCGCCGAACTGCTGCTGGATCGCCTCGACCGCCTTGACGTCGACGCCCGGCACCGGGATGTAGGCGCCGATCCGGTAAAGAGCGAGCATGCCGCCCGTGAAGAGCAGCTTCTTGCGGATATCGGCGACCGTGAAGGCGCTGAGGATGGTCCCGAGCATGCTTTCGGGAGTCTAGGCTCCTACGGCTCTACGGTGACGCAGGTTCCGCCGGCCGCTTCGATCGCCTCGCGAGCCGAAGCGCTGAAACCGTGGGCATGGACGGTCAGCGGCTTGCTGATCTCGCCCTTGGCCAGCACCTTCACCGGGACACCGGGGCGCGAGCCCAGGCCCTTGGCACCCAGCGCCTCGATGGTCACCTCGGCGCCGGAGTCGAAACGGGCGTCGAGGTCGCCGATGTTGACGGCCTGGGTATGCGTGCGGAAGCGCTCGAAGGGCATCGACTTCTTCATGTTTGGGCCGCGCAGCTTGCGCATCCGCTTCTGGATCGGCATCTGGCCGCCTTCGAAGCGGGTGCGGTCCTTGGCGCCCGACCTCGAGCCGTAGCCCTTCTGGCCGCGCCCGGCTGTCTTGCCCAGGCCCGAGCCCTCGCCACGGCCCACCCGCTTGCGGGGCCTGCGGCTCCCGGGGGCGGGGCTGAGGCTGTGAAGGCCGAAGCGCTCGTTCCCGCTCCCACCTGCCGGTGCTTCGGCGCTGGCGGCAGCAGGCTTCTTCTCGGCAGGCTTCTTTGCTGCCGGCTTCTTCGCGGCAGGCTTTGAAGCGGCGGCCTTGCTCGCCGCCGGCTTCTTTGCGGCGGGCTTCTTCGCCGCCGGCTTTCCGGTTTCGTCCTCGGGCTTCTTGGCAGGCGGCATCAGGACCCCTCGATCTTTACGAGGTGGCGGACGGTGTGCAGCATCCCCCGCGACTGCGGGCTGTCGGCGACCTCAACGGTCTGGCCGATGCGGCGAAGGCCCAGTGAACGCAGCGTGTCGAGCTGGTTGGCCTTGCAGCCGTTGGAGGACTTGACCTGGGTCACCTGGACGGTGCTCATGACTCAGCGCCCTCCTCGCCCTCGGCGTTGGGCACCTCTTCGCCCTCGGGCAGCACTGTCTCTCCCGGCTCGCCGGCGGGCAGCTCTGCCTCCTCGGCCGTGACGGTCTCCTCTACCGCGACCTCCGCGGGGGCCTCCTCCACGGCAACCGTCTCCTCGACGGCCACGGCAACCGGGGCCTGCGCGGCCTCGTCGGCAGCGGGCTCGGCCGTCTCGGGGGCCGGACCCTTCTCGAGCCCAAGAACCTCGGCCACGGTCAGGCCGCGGACCTCGGCAACCTCCTCCGGCGTGCGCAGCGAGCGCAGGCCCTCGACGGTCGCCTTGACGAGGTTGATCGGGTTCTGGGAGCCGAGGCTCTTGGAGAGGATGTCGTGGATTCCCGCCAGCTCAAAGACCGCGCGCACGCCGCCACCGGCAATGACGCCGGTACCGGGCGAGGCCGGCTTCATGAAGACGCGCCCGGCGCCGAAGACGCCGGTGGTCTGGTGCGGAATGGTCGACCCGTAACGCGGGACGCGGAAGAGGTTCTTCTTGGCCTGCTCGACGCCCTTCTGGATCGCCACGGGGACCTCGTTGGCCTTGCCGTAGCCGACACCAACGACATCCTTCTCGTCACCGACCACCACGAGGGCGGTGAAGGAGAAGCGCCGGCCGCCCTTGACGACCTTGGCCACGCGGTTGATCTCCACGACCCTCTCCTGGAGGTCGAGTCCTGCGGGGCTGACGGTTCTGTCGATCTGGCTGTTCATCGCATCTCTCCGGTTCTCAGACGTTCAGGCCGCCCTCGCGAAGGCCCTCGGCGAAGGCCTTGACGCGGCCGTGGTAGCGGTATCCACCGCGGTCGAAGACGACCGACTCGACGCCGGCGGCCTTGGCCCGCTCGGCGAGCATCTGGCCGAGCTTCGTGGCCTGCTCCATCGGCGGCAGCGAGCGTACGTCGGCTTCGGTCCAGCTCGCCGCGGCGACCGTGTGGCCGCTCTCGTCGTCGATGAGCTGGGCCATGATTCCGCGGTTGGAGCGAAAGACGGATACGCGCGGGCGCTGCGCGGTGCCCTGAACCTTCGCGCGGACGCGGCGGCGGCGGCGAAGGCGCCTCTGGGGAGCGGTCTTGACGCTCATGCGCGCTTGCCCACCTTCCGGATCACGTGCTCGTCGCGGTAGCGGATCCCCTTGCCCTTGTACGGCTCTGGCGGACGGCGCTTACGGATGTTGGCAGCGGTCTCGCCGACCATCTGCTTGCTGATCCCGCGAACCTTCACCTCGGTCGGCTCGGGAACCTCGAACTCGATCCCCTCGGGGGCCGTGATCTCGACCGGGTGCGAGTAGCCGAGGGCCAGGACGAGGTCCTTGCCCTTGAGCTGGGCCCGGTAGCCGACGCCCTGGATCTCGAGCGTCTTCTCGAACCCGTTGGTGACGCCCTCGACCATGTTGGCGATCAGCGAGCGGCTCAGCCCGTGGAGGGCCCGGTGCTCGCCGCGGTCGGTCGGGCGCGCAACGGTGACCGTGTCGCCGTCCTGGGTGACCGTGAGGTCGCGCGAGATCTTCTCCGAGAGCTCGCCCTTGGGACCCTTGACGGTCACCAGGCCAGGCTCGATTACGACCTCAACGCCTTCCGGCACGGTTATGGGGTTCTTACCGATACGCGACATGGCTCACCAGACGTAGGCGACGACCTCTCCCCCGACGCCTGCGGCGCGGGCCTCATGGCCGGTCATGACCCCGCTCGACGTCGAGACGATCGCGGTGCCCATCCCTCCCTGGATCTTGGGGATGCCCCCACGGTGCACGTAGAAGCGCTGGCCCGGGCGGGATGCGCGCTTGAGGCCGGTAATGGCACTGCTGCGGTCCTCGCCGTACTTGAGGTTGACCCTGAGCACGGGAGCCGGGCGCCCGTCGCCGGCCGGCAGCACCTCGAAGCCGGAGATGTACCCCTGCTCGGTGAGGATCCTGGCCATCTCGTTCTTGAGCTTGGACGCGGGCACCTCGACAGAATCGTGCTCGGCGATGATCCCGTTGCGCACGCGGGTCAGGAAGTCGGATATGGGATCGGTCATCGACATGGGCTCACCAGCTGCTCTTGGTCATTCCGGGGATGTAGCCGTTGTGGGCGAGTTCGCGCAGGCAGATCCGGCAGACGCCGAACTTCCGGTAGACCGCGCGCGAGCGGCCGCAGCGCCGGCAGCGGCTGTAGCGGCGGGTCGGGTACTTGGGCTCGCGGGCCTGCTTTACGCGCTGTGAGGTCTTGGCCATGGCTCAGCTCTCCTCTTCCGGAGTCTCGTCGTCGTCATCGTCGCCGGCCGGCTCTTCGTCGGCGGCCTCTTCTACCGCTTCCTCGGCGGCCTCTCCGGCTTCGGCCTCCTCGGCGCTTTCGTCGCCGGCGGCTTCGGGTTCCTCAGCCTCTTCGGGTTCGGGCGCCTTCTCCTCGACCTGGACGAAGGGCATGCCGAACATCTCGAGAAGGGCCTTGCCCTCCTCGTCGGTCTGGGCGGAGGTGGTGATGGCGATGTCGAGGCCGCGGATCTGGTCGACGGCGTCGAAGTCGATCTCGGGGAAGATGATCTGCTCGCGGATCCCGATCGTGTAGTTGCCGCGGCCGTCGAGGCGGGCCGGCAGGCCGCGGAAGTCGCGGATGCGCGGGATGGCAACCGAGGTGAGGCGGTCGAGGAACTCGTAGGCACGCTCGCCGCGGAGGGTCACGGCCAGGCCGACCGGCATCTCCTCGCGCAGCTTGAAGTTGGCGATCGCCTTGCGCGCCCGGCGGACGTTCGGCTGCTGGCCGGCGATCTGCGCGAGCTGCTCGGAGGCGGCCTCGATCAGCTTGGAGTCCTGCTTGCCGTCGCCGACCCCCATGTTGAGGGTGATCTTCTGGAGCTTCGGCGCCTGCATCACGGTGGTGTAGCCGAACCGCTCGACGAGAGCAGGACGGATCTCCTCCTCGTAGCGCTGCTTCAGGCGGGCGGGTGTCTGAGTGGCGGTCATCAGTCGATCGCCGTCCCCGAACGCCTCGCCACGCGCTTGCGGACCCCGCCCTCGCGGGTGACGCCGATCCGGGTCGGCTTCTTGTCTTTGGGGTCGATGAGCATGACGTTGCTTACGTGAATTGGGCCTTCGCTTTCGATGACGCCGCCGGCGGCCTCCTCCGGCGTGGCGCCCGGGAGCTGTGAGGGACGGACGTGGCGCTTGATGATGTTCAAGCCCTCCACGAAGACCCGGTCGTTCCCGCGATCCACACGCAGGATGCGACCGGTCTTTCCGCGGTCCTTCCCGCTGATGACGACAACCTCGTCGCCGGTGCGAATACGCATGGCCATGCTAGAGCACCTCCGGGGCCAGGGAGATGATCTTCATGAAGTTGCGGTCGCGCAGCTCGCGGGCGACCGGGCCGAAGATGCGGGTGCCAACCGGGTTGTTTCCCTCGTCGATGATCACGGCGGCGTTCTCGTCGAAGGCGATATAGGTGCCGTCCTCGCGGCCGAACTCCTTGCGGGTGCGCACGACGACCGCCTTGACGACCTCTCCCTTCTTGACCGAGCCGTTCGGCGTGGCCTGCTTGACCGTCGCCGTGATCACGTCGCCGACGTGCGCGTAGCGGCGGCTGGAGCCGCCCTGGACGCGAATGCAGAGGATCTCGCGGGCACCGGTGTTGTCGGCCACGCGCAGCCGGGACTCGTTCTGGATCATCGGGCGCGCTCCACTACTTCCACCAGGCGCCAGCGCTTGGTGCGGGACATCGGGCGCGTCTCGACCACGCGGACCAGGTCGCCGACCCCGGCGTCGTTGGCCTCGTCGTGGACGTGGAGCTTCTTGGTCGAGCGCACGATCTTCTGGTACTTCGGGTGGCGCTTGGCGATATCGACGCGGACGGTGATCGTCTTGTCGGCCTTGTTGGAGGTGACTACCCCCTGGCGCACCTGCGCGGTGCCGGGCTCGCCCGCGGCCGGCGGCGTACCCTCTCGCGGGCCGGCAGCAACGTGCTTTTCGCGGCGTCGCTTGCGCCAGCGCGAGCGCGAGGCGGCCTTCCGACGCCGCTCTTCCTTGCGCTCTTCCTTGCGCTCCTCGGGCGATCTCTGGGGCCTGGCCTCGGCCTCCCCCTCGCGACGAGCGCGCTTGCGCTCGGCCTTGAAGGCGTGGAACTTCGAGGGCTCACCGTCACTATCGCCGCCGGAACCGGAGCCTGAGTCGTCGCCCGCAGGCTCGTCGGCCGGGGCATCTTCGGCGGATGCCTCGTCGGCGGGAGCTTCCTCGGCGGCGGGCTCCTCAGCAGGCGCCTCTTCAGCCGGAGCTTCCTCGGCGGCGGGCTCCTCAGCGGGCGCCTCTTCAGCCGGAGCTTCCTCGGCGGCGGGCTCCTCAGCGGGCGCCTCTTCAGCCGGAGCTTCTTCGGCGGCGGGCGCCTCTTCGGCAGCAGGCTCTTCGGCCGGCGTCTCTTCGACGGTCTCTTCGTTCTCGTTCTCTTCGCTCATGACTGCTCTTCGGTCTCTTCGGTCACTTCGGTCTCGGTCTCTTCGGGGGCTTCGGTCTCTTCGGGGGCCGGTGCAGAGGCGGCGGGAGCGGCGGCGGCAGGCTCTTCGGCGCCCTCGACCTTGCGCTCACGTGCGACGGTCAGCGCACGGGCCAGCTCGCGGCGTGCCTCACGCAGGCCGGCGGTGTTCTCCAGTTCGCCGCTGGCGTTCTGGAAGCGCAGGTCAAGAAGCGTGCGACGGGTGTCGGCGATGAGCTGGTTCAGCTCCTGCGGAGTCTTGTCGCGAAGCTCGGTGGCGGTGCTCACAGCTCACCCTCCCGGGCCACGATCTTGGTGCGGACCGGCAGCTTGCGTCCCGCCAGGCGAAGCGCCTCGCGGGCCAGCGGCTCGGGGACGCCGGCGAGCTCGAACATGACGCGGCCGGGCTTGACCACGGCCTCCCAGCCCTCGGGACCGCCCTTTCCGGAGCCCATGCGGGTCTCGGCCGGCTTCTTGGTGAACGGCTTGTCGGGGAAGATGTTGATCCAGACCTTCCCGCCACGCTTGATCTTGCGGGTCATGGCCACGCGGGCGGCTTCGATCTGGCGAGCCGTGATGTGGCCGTGGTCCAGGGTCTTGAGGCCGTAGTCGCCGAACTGGACGCTGGTCTGGGCGCGCGAGTAGCCGCGGTTGCGCCCACGCATGACCTTCCGGTGCTTGACGCGCTTGGGAGCGAGCATCAGGAGCCACCACCCTGCGGCCCGCGGCCGCCACGGTCACGTCCGCCTGCTCCACCACGGTCACGGCCGCCAGCGCCGCCACGACCCTGCTGCTGGTCGGGGGCCGGCGCCTCCATGTCGGTGAGGTCGGCGCCCTTGAACCCTTCGGGCATGATCTCGCCCTTGTTGATCCAGCACTTCACGCCGATCCGCCCGAAGGTGGTGCGGGCCTCGCAGAAGCCGTAGTCGATGTCGGCACGGAGGGTATGGAGCGGTACCCGGCCGTCGGAGTAGCTCTCGGTACGGGCCATTTCGGCACCGCCGAGCCGGCCGCTCACCTGGATCTTGCAGCCCTTGGCGCCGGAGCGCATGGCGCTGGTCAGGGCGCGCTTCATCGCCCGGCGGAAGGCGACGCGGTTCTGGAGCTGCTCGGCGACCGACTGGGCGACGAGGGTCGCGTCAAGCTCGGGCCGCTTGATCTCCCGGATGTTCACCTTGACCGACTTGCCGGTGATCTGGTGCAGGTCGCGGCGAAGCGCGTCGACCTCGACACCCGACTTGCCGATCACGATGCCGGGGCGCGCGGTGTGGATATTCACCTCGACCTCGGTGGAGTCCTTGCGGATCGTGATCTGCGAGATGCCGGCGTGGGCAAGCTTGTTCTCGATGTGGACGCGGATCCAGGTGTCTTCGGCCAGGTAATCGGCGAAGTCCTTCTCGCTGAACCAGTGGGACTTCCAGTCGTGGATGTAACCCACGCGCATCGACTCGGGATGGACTTTCTGACCCATGGCTACTCCTCGCCCTTCGTGGAGAGGGCAATCGAAAGGTGGCTGGTGCGCTTGTTGATCCGCGAGGCGCGGCCCTGGGCGCGCGGGCGGAAGCGGCGCAGGGTCGGGCCCTCGTCGGCCTGGGCGACGAGGACGACGAGATCGTCGCCGGGAAGCTCGTGGTTGTTCTCGGCGTTGGCAACCGCCGACTCGAGCAGCTTCGACCAGTCACGGGCCACCGCGCGCGGGGCGTGATCGAGAATCGCGCGGGCGTCCGGAACCGAGCGGCCGCGGATGTGGTCGCAGACCAGCCGGGCCTTGCGGGCCGAGGTGCGGACGTACTTTGCCTTGGCCCTCACGACCGGGCGCTCGACTCCACCGATCTCCTCGACCGGGGCCGGGGTCGGCAGCGGGCGGGCCTTCGGCTCGACCGGGGCCGGTGCCTCGGCCTCCTCGGCGGGCTCGTCCTTGGCCTTGGCCTTCTTCGGCTTGGGCTCCTCGGCCTTCGGCTCCTCGGGAGCGGGCTCCTGCTCCGGAGCCTCCTCCGAGGCCTCGGTGGTCTCCTCGGCCTTGGGCTCGGCGGCCGGCTCGTCCTTCTTGCGGCGGCGCAGGCCGCGACGCTTCTTGGACTCCTCTTCGGGGGTCTTCTCGTCGGCCATCAGGACTTGACCTCCCCGGCGCCCATGTGGCCGCGGTAGGTGCGGGTGGGAGCGAATTCGCCGAGCTTGTGCCCGACCATCGACTCGCTGATGAAGACAGGGACGTGCTTGCGGCCGTCGTGGACGGCGATCGTGTGGCCGACCATCTCGGGGAAGATCGTCGAGGTGCGCGACCAGGTCTTGAGCATGGTCTTGTCGCCGCTCTCGTTCATCTTCACGATCTTCGAGAGCAGGCGCTCGTCGATGAACGGCCCCTTCTTGCTCGAGCGGCTCATCTAGCGGCCCGCCTTCCCGCGACGCCGGCCGCGAACGATGTAACGGTCGGACTGCTTGTGCTTCTTGCGGGTGCGGAAGCCGAGGGTCGGAACGCCCCACGGGGTGACCGGGTGGCGCCCGGCCGTGGTCGAGCCCTCGCCGCCGCCGTGCGGGTGATCGACGGGGTTCATCGCCGTACCGCGGGTCTGCGGGCGCACGCCCATGTGGCGCTTGCGGCCCGCCTTGCCGACCTTGACGTTCTGGTGCTCGGAGTTGCCGATCACGCCCACGGTGGCGCGGCAGTCGGCGCGGACCATCCGCATCTCGCCCGAGGGCAGGCGCAGGGTGGCCATGTCGTTCTCGCGGGCCATCAGCTGGATCGAAGTGCCCGCCGAGCGGCCCATCTGGCCTCCGCGGCCCGGCTGGAGCTCGACGTTGTGGACGATGGTGCCGACCGGCATCGCCGAGAGCGGCAGGCAGTTGCCTACGGCGATCTCGGCGTCGGGACCGGAGCTGACCGTCATGCCGACCTTGAGCTGGCTCGGGGCCAGGATGTAGGCCTTCTCCCCGTCGGCGTAGTGCAGGAGGGCGATATAGGAGGTGCGGTTGGGGTCGTACTCGATCGCCGCCACCTTGGCCGGGACGCCGTCCTTGCGCCGCTTGAAGTCGACCTTGCGATAGAGGCGCTTTGCGCCGCCGCCGCGGTGGCGCGAGGTCTTGCGGCCGTTCGAGTTGCGCCCGCCGCTGCGGCTCTTGCCCTCGACGAGGCTCTTCTCCGGCTTGCTCCTGGTGACCTCCGCGAAGTCGGAGTAGGTCGCAAAGCGCTGGCCGGGGCTGGTGGGCTTGGGCTTACGGATCGCCATCTCTCAGCTCACCCCTCCATCTCCGCGAGGCCCTGGAAGACCGGGATCGAGTCGCCCGCACGCACCTGGACGACCGCCTTCTTCCAGCGGCGGGTCTGGCCCGAGGTGTAGCCGCGGCGCTTGGGCTTGGGCTTGACCCAGAGCGTGCGCACGTCGACCACGCCCACGTCGAAGAGGCTCTCCACCGCCTGGCGGATCTCGGTCTTGTGGGCGTCGGGGTGGACGCGGAAGGTGTAGCGGTCGTTGGCGGCGAGCACGTAGCTCTTCTCGCTGATGATCGGCCGGATGATCACGTCGGTGTGCTCCATCAGGCCACCGCCTCGCTCTTCCGTTCGACGGTGCCCAGGCGGCCGGTGAGCTCCGCGAGCGCCGACTCGCTGGCCAGCACCCGGCCGGCACGCACGACATCGGCGACGCCGATCTCTGCCGCCGGCAGCACGGTGACATCCGGGAGGTTGCGGAAGGAGAGAGCGGCCTGGCCCTCGTCGGCTCCGAGCACGACAAGCACCGGACCTTCGGCCTTCCAGCCTCCGATCAGCGCGCCGGCGGCCTTGGTCGACGGGGTCTCGAAGGACTTGACGTCGAGGACGGCCACGGAACCGCGGTCGGCGTGGACCGAGAGGGCGCTGCGCATCGCCGCGCGGCGCTCCTTGCGGTTGACCTTGGAGAGGTAATGCCGGGGCTCGGGCCCGAAGATCGTGCCGCCGCCGGTCCAGATCGGGGATCGCGACGAGCCGGCACGGGCCCGGCCGGTGCCCTTCTGGCGCCACGGCTTGGCGCCGCCGCCGCGCACCTCGCCGCGGGTCTTCGTGGCCGCGGTGCCCTGGCGCTTGGCATTGAGCTCGGCCCGGACCGACTCGTGGATGAGCGTGCGGTTCAGGCGCGCGCCGAAGATCTCGCCGTCGAGGGAGACCTTGCCGGTGCCGCCGAGAACGGGAGCGTCAGCCATCGGTGCGCACCTCCACCAGGCCGCCCTTTGCCCCGGGAACGGCGCCGCGGAGAAGAAGGAGGTTGTCGCCGGAGTCGACCCGCACGACGGTCAGCCCGCGCTGAGTGGCGCGCTTGTTGCCCATCTGGCCCGGACCGCGGATGCCCTTGAAGACGCGAGCCGGCCAGGCCGACGCGCCGATCGAGCCGGGGGCGCGGACGTTGTGGGAGCCGTGGGTGACCGGGCCCCGGCTGAAGTTGTGGCGCTTGACGGTGCCCTGGAAGCCCTTGCCCTTGGTGACGCCTGCGACCTTCACCTTCTGGCCCTCCTCGAAGCTGTCGACGGTCACCGTGTCCCCGACGCTGAGCTCATCGCCTTCGTCGCGGAACTCGACGACGTGGCGGTGGGGTGAGGCACCGGCCTTCTTGAGGTGGCCGAGCTCGCCGCCGCTGAGGTGCTTCTCCTTGTCTGCGCCGAAGGCCAGCTGGACGGCGTCGTATCCGTCCTCGTCGCTGCGGCGCACCGCGGTGACCGGGCAGGGGCCGGCTTCGAGAACGGTCACGCGCTCGACGCTGCCGTCCTCCATGAAGAGCTGGGTCATGCCGATCTTGCGGGCGAGAATCGCGGCCATCGTCCTGCTCAGCCTGCGAGGCGGATCTCGATGTCGACGCCCGCCGGGAGCTGGTCGAGCCGCTGCAGCGAGTCGACGGTCTTCGGCGTCGGCTGATGGATGTCGATCAGCCGCTTGTGGGTGCGGATCTCGAAGTGCTCGCGCGAGTCCTTGTCCTTGAACGGCGAGCGGATCACGCAGTAGACGTTCTTCTCGGTGGGAAGGGGAACCGGGCCGGTCACGGTGGCGCCGGTCTGGGTAGCCGTCTCCACGATCTCCTTGGCGGCCGTCTCGATTGCCGAGTGGTCGTACGCCTTGAGGCGGATGCGGATCTTGTTTTGAGTGGCTACTGCCATTTTCCGGTCTTGCTGGTCTTTCTTCCTGTTTCGTCTCTGAACACGGAGCGGGGGCGGTATCCCTGGCCGGGCTCCGCCCCTGCGTCCTTCGGTCGTATCTGATTACTCAGAAAGCGGGGCGAGGACGGCGCTCGCCCTCCCCGCCCCGTTTCGGAACTACTCGATGATCTCGGTGACCACCCCCGAGCCGACGGTGCGGCCACCCTCGCGGATGGCGAACCGCAGGCCCTTGTCCATGGCGATCGGCTGGATCAGCTCGACGTCCATGGTGACGTTGTCGCCCGGCATGACCATCTCGGTTCCCTCGGGGAGGGTCGCGACGCCGGTCACGTCGGTCGTGCGGAAGTAGAACTGGGGCCGGTAACCCGTGAAGAACGGGGTGTGGCGGCCGCCCTCTTCCTTCTTGAGGACGTACACCTCGGCCTTGAACTTGGTGTGCGGCGTGATCGAGCCGGGCTTGCAGAGCACCTGGCCACGCTCGATCTCGTCACGGTCGACGCCGCGCAGCAGGAGCCCGACGTTGTCGCCGGCCTGGCCCTCGTCGAGGAGCTTGCGGAACATCTCCACGCCGGTGACCGTCGTGGTCGTCGTGTCCTTGATCCCGACGATCTCGACCTCGTCACCGGTGTTGACGATTCCCTGCTCGATACGGCCGGTGGCGACGGTGCCGCGACCGGTGATCGAGAAGACGTCCTCGACCGGCATCAGGAACGGCTTGTCGAGTTCGCGGGTCGGCTCCGGGATGTAGGAGTCGAGCGCGTCGGCCAGCTCGAAGATCTTGGCCTTGTACTCGTCGTCGCCCTCGAGCGCCTTGAGCGCCGAGCCGGTGATGAACGGGATGTCGTCGCCGGGGAAGTCGTACTCGTTGAGAAGGTCACGGACCTCCACCTCGACGAGCTCCAGGAGCTCCTCGTCGTCGACCATGTCGGCCTTGTTGAGGAAGACGACGATGTACGGGACGCCGACCTGACGGGCGAGCAGGATGTGCTCGCGGGTCTGGGGCATCGGGCCGTCGGCCGCCGAGACCACCAGGATCGCGCCATCCATCTGGGCGGCACCGGTGATCATGTTCTTGACGTAGTCGGCGTGGCCGGGACAGTCGACGTGGGCGTAATGCCGGTTGTCGGTCTCGTATTCCACGTGAGAAGTGGCGATGGTGATCCCGCGCTCCTTCTCCTCCGGAGCGTTGTCGATCTCGGCGAAGCTGCGCGCCTCGCCTCCGCTCTTCTCCGACAGCACGGTTGTGATGGCCGCGGTCAGGGTCGTCTTTCCATGGTCGATGTGACCGATGGTTCCCACGTTCACGTGGGGCTTGTCGCGCTCAAACTTCTCCTTGGACACTGCGATTCGCTCCTGTCTGTTTCAGTCGTAATGACCCCGGTGGCCTAACGGCGACCAACCAAGGAATCTAGCTTAGATACGTGGAAACGGCGTTTACGCCGCGACCACCTCTCCGGTTCGGTGCTCGATGATCTTCTCGGCGATGTTCGGCGGGACTTCCTCGTACTTGTCGAACTGCATCGTGTAGGTCGCCCTTCCCTGCGTCGCCGAACGCAGGTCCGTGGCGTACCCGAACATCTCCGACAGCGGCACGAAGGCGTCCACGACCTGGGCGTTTCCGCGGGGCTCCATGCCCTCGACGCGGCCGCGGCGGCGGTTGAGGTCGCCGATCACGTCGCCCATGAACTCCTCGGGCGTGACGACCTCGACCTTGAAGATCGGCTCCAGCAGCACCGGCTTGGCGCGCTTGGCGGCCTCCTTCATCGCCAGCGAGCCGGCGACCTTGAAGGCGATCTCCGACGAGTCGGTGTCGTGGTACTTGCCGTCCACGAGCTCCACCTTGACGTCGACCATCGGGAAGCCGGCCTTGACGCCGTTGGCCAGGGCCTCCTCGCAGCCCTTCTCCACCGCGGGAATGAACTCGGTCGGGACGGCGCCACCTTTGATCTTGCTCTCGAACTCGAAGCCGACCCCGGGGGCGGGCTCCAGGTTGATGTAGACGACGCCGTACTGGCCCGAGCCGCCGGTCTGGCGGATGAACTTGCCCTCTACCTTCTCGGCGCTGCCGCGAATGGTCTCGCGGTAGGAGACCTGCGGCTTGCCGACGTTGGCCTCGACCTTGAACTCGCGCTTCATGCGGTCGACGAGGACCTCGAGGTGGAGTTCGCCCATCCCGGAGATCTCGGTCTGGCCGGTCTCCTCGTTGGTCTGGACCTGGAAGGTCGGGTCCTCCTCGGCCAGGCGCCCCAGGGCGACCGACATCTTCTCCTGGTCGGACTTGGTCTTCGGCTCGACGGCGACCTTGATGACCGGCTCGGGGAAGCTGATGGTCTCGAGCTTGACCGGCTGGTCCGGGGCGCAGAGGGTGTCCCCGGTGACGATCTGCTTGATGCCGACGCCGGCGGCGATGTCGCCGGCGTAGACGCGCTCGATCTCCTCGCGGTCGTTGGCGTGCATCATCAGGATGCGCCCGACGCGCTCGGTCTTGCCGGTCGAGACGTTGAGGACGCGGCCGCCGGCCTCGAGCGAGCCGGAGTAGACGCGGAAGTAGGTGAGCTTCCCGACGAACGGGTCGGCCATGATCTTGAAGGCCAGCGCCGAGAACGGGGCCGAGTCGTCGGTGGGGCGCTCTACCGGCTCCTCGCTCTTGGGGTCGATGCCCTCGACCGGCGGGACGTCGAGCGGCGAGGGCAGGTAGTCGACGACGGCATCCAGGAGCGGCTGGACGCCCTTGTTCTTGAAGGACGAGCCGGCCAGGACCGGGGTCATCTTGATCTCCAGCGTTGCCTTGCGGATGGCCGACTTGAGGACCTCGACGGGGATCTCGGCGTCCTCGAGCATGAGCTCCATGACCGCGTCGTCGTAATTGGAGACCTCGTCGAGGAGGCGCTCACGGCCGGCGGCGGCCGCGTCGGCCATGTCGGCCGGGATCTCGCCCTCGATCTGCTCGGTGCCCATGTCGTCGGAGTAGGTGATCGCCTTCATGGTCACCAGGTCGACGATCCCGGCGAAGTCGCCCTCGGAACCGATCGGCAGCTGGATCGGCACGGCGTTTGCGCCGAGGCGGTCGACCATGGTGCGGATGCCCATGTCGAAGTCGGCGCCGGTGCGGTCCATCTTGTTGATGTAGGCGATGCGAGGGACCGAGTACTTGTCGGCCTGGCGCCAGACGGTCTCGGACTGCGGCTCGACGCCGGCGACGGAGTCGAAGACCGCCACCGCCCCGTCAAGGACTCGCAGCGAGCGCTCGACCTCGACGGTGAAGTCGACGTGGCCCGGGGTGTCGATGATGTTGATGCGGTAGCCGTCCCACTCGCAGGTCGTGGCGGCGGAGGTGATGGTGATGCCGCGCTCCTGCTCCTGCTCCATCCAGTCCATCGTCGCCGCGCCCTCGTGGACCTCGCCGATCTTGTAGGTGCGGCCGGTGTAGTAGAGGATCCGCTCGGTCGTCGTCGTCTTGCCGGCGTCGATGTGCGCCATGATGCCGATGTTGCGGGTTTTTTCGAGGGGGAATGAACGAGCCATGGTCTTTCTTGGTGGTGACGGTTACGAGGGCAGAAAAAACGGGCCACCCGGACCCGTAGGCACAGCCGAGAGCTCTCGTTGCCGCGCTATCTGTCCGGTGATTCCATCCTTTGGCAGCCTTCTCGCCGGGACCCTCTGCCAATGACTGACAGCGAGCACCGGGCGAGCCGCGAGAATAGCAGGGTCTCAGGGGATGGCGCCGGGCCTGAAGGCGTCCGTGCGGGGCCGGTTTCGCTGGCCGCCACAGGGATTGCAGCGCTGCTCCTGCTGGCGGCCACCGCGCTGCCGGTGCTGGAGGTGAGCGTGCGCGGCGAGGCGGTTTCCGGGCTGGCGCGCAGCGGATGGGAGCTTCACGGCCCGCTGCTGCCGATCCTGGCGGCGGTGGCCGTTGCCGGCGCGGTGCTCGCCGCCCGCGGGCGGCTCGCCGGGGCGTTCACCATCGCCGCCACCGGCCTGGTCACGCTTGCCGTCGTAATTGCCGGCGACGCGCCCGACATCGGCGCGATCGGGCTCGTTCCCGGCTCCCTGGCGCAGGGCACGGCATCCGCCGGCCCCGGCTTCTACATCGCAATCCTCGCCGGGGTCCTCCTCCTTCTCACCGGAGGCCTCCTCGCCCTGCGCAGCTACGAGGGCTGACCACCATCGTCGGCGGGGCGGCTTTCGTCAGAGCCATGGAAGCGGGGCCCCTGCGCGCGGAGGAGGAGCGCCCCGCCAGCACGCGGAGGCGGAGCGGCTTCCGTCAAGGGCAAGGATGCAGTGAGCGAAGCGTGGCCGGAGGCCACGTGGGCGATCGAAGACGCCGCCCTTGGCGGAAGACGCCCGCCGACTACCAGCGGTAGTGGGCGAAGGCCTTGTTCGCCTGCGCCATCCGGAAGATGTCGTCCTTGCGCTTCCAGGCTCCGCCCTGCTGGGTCTGGGCGTCGATGAGCTCGGCGGCGAGACGCTGGGCCATGGTCTTTTCGCGGCGCTCGCGGGCGAATTCGACGAGCCAGCGGACGGCGAGGGTGCGGGCGCGGCGCGGCTGGACCTCGACGGGGACCTGGTAGGTGGCGCCGCCGACGCGGCGGGAGCGCACTTCGAGGGAGGGGGTAAGGGCTACGAGCGACTTCTCGAGCTCTTCGACGGGGTCGCCGCCGGTCTTCTCGCCGAGGATGGCGAGGGCGTCGTAGACGATGGCTTCGGCGGTGGCCTTCTTGCCGTCGCGCATGATCTTGTTGATGACCTGCTGGACGAGCTTGGAGCGGTAGACGGGGTCCGGCTCGACGGGCCGGATCTGGGCGGCGTTGCGGCGCATCAGGCGGTCAGCTCTTCTTCACGCCGTACTGGCTGCGGGACTGCTTGCGGTCGCTGACGCCGGAGGCGTCGAGGGTTCCGCGGACGACCTTGTAGCGGACTCCCGGGAGGTCCTTGACGCGGCCGCCGCGGACGAGGACGACCGAGTGCTCCTGGAGGTTGTGGCCCTCGCCGGGGATGTAGGCGGTGACTTCGGAGCCGCCGGTGATGCGCACGCGGGCCACCTTGCGAAGGGCGGAGTTCGGCTTCTTGGGGGTGGTGGTGTAGACGCGGGTGCAGACGCCCCGGCGCTGGGGGGCCGCGGTCTTCTTCTTGCGGCCCTTGCCGGACTTGAGTCCGGGGGTCGCAAGCTTCTTGGGCTTGGGCTTGCGGCCCTTCCGGATCAGCTGGCTGGTAGTCGGCATCAGCGCCGCAGGGTAGCAGCGGGCGCCGGTCTGGCGCCGCTCAGGCCGCTGCCGATACGAGTTCGAGGGCCTCTTCGGGGCTGATGTGACTGATGCCCTGGTCTTCGGCGACGGGCTCGTAGGTGAGGCGGCCGGCGGCGACGTTGAGGCCCTTCATGAAGCCGGGGTCGGCGGCGAGGGCTCCTGCGACGCCGCGGTCGGCGAGCTTGAGGACGTAGGGCATGGTGGCGTTGGTGAGGGCCCAGGTGCTGGTGATCGGGACGGCGCCGGGCATGTTGGCCACGCAGTAGTGGATGATGCCGTCGACCTCGTAGGTCGGGTCGCTGTGGGTGGTGGCCTTTGAGGTCTCGAAGCAGCCGCCCTGGTCGATGGAGACGTCGACGAGGACTGCGCCGGGCTTCATGAGGGCGAGCTGTTCGCGGGTGATGACGCGGGGGGCCTGGGCGCCCTTGACCAGTACGGCCCCGATGACGAGGTCGACCTCGGGGAGGCGCTGCTCGATCTCGAGCGTCGATGCGAAGCAGGTGGAGGCCTCCCAGTTCATCTGGTGCTCGAGGTCGCGAAGGCGGTCGATGCTGCGGTCGTAGATGTAGACCTCGGCGCCCATGCCCAGGCCGATGCGGGCGGCGTTGGCGCCGACGACTCCCCCACCGATGACCATGACCTTTCCGGCGGCCACTCCGGGGACGCCGCCGAGCAGCAGCCCGCGGCCGCCGAGCGGCTTCTCGAGCATGAAGGCGCCGGCCTGGGTGGCGATCTTGCCGGCGATCTCGCTCATCGGGGCGAGCAGCGGCAGGCGGCCCATCGGGTCTTCGACCGTCTCGTAGGCGATGCAGGTGGCGCCGGAGTCCATTAGCCCGACGGTGAGTTCGGGGTCGGGGGCGAGGTGGAGGTAGGTGAAGAGGACCTGGCCGGGGCGAAGGCGGGCAACCTCCTCGGGCTGGGGCTCCTTGACCTTGACGATGAGGTCGGATTCGGAGAAGACGGCGTCGGCGTCGGGCAGGATCGTGGCGCCCTGGGCGACGTACTCCTCGTCGCTGATCGCCGAGCCTTCGCCGGCGCCGGCCTGGACTACGACCTCGTGACCGTGCTGGGTGAGCTCGCGAACGCCGGAGGGCGTCA
Source organism: Solirubrobacteraceae bacterium (assembly GCA_040398965.1). GTDB lineage: Bacteria > Actinomycetota > Thermoleophilia > Solirubrobacterales > Solirubrobacteraceae > F1-60-MAGs163. The sequence continues at coordinate 152,575 of JBBASZ010000002.1, forward strand.
TCGCTACGCGGTACTCGTCGGTCTTGATCTCGGTGGGTACTCCGGTCTTCACTTGCTCGTTCCTTCCGGGCCTACATGGCCTTGATCATCTCGGAGGCCTGCTCGAGCGCGGGCCTCATCACCGCCTCGATTTCGGCGAACTGCTCGGGGCCGGCGATCAGCGGTGGCGAGAACTGGACGACGGGGTCGCCGCGGTCGTCGGCTCGGCAGATCAGGCCGTTGCGGAAGAGCTCGCCGGAGAGGAAGCCGCGCAGGAGCGTCTCGGACTCCGCGCTGTTGAAGGTCTCGCGGGTCTCCTGGTCCTTGACCAGCTCGATGGCGTGGAAGTAGCCGGCACCGCGCACGTCGCCGACGATCGGGATGTCGCGCAGCGACTCGAGCATCGCCCGCAGGGCGCCCTCGTTCTCCCGGACGTTTTCGAGGACCTCCTCGTCCTCCATCGCCTGGATGTTGGCCAGGGAGACGGCTGCGGCCATCGGGTGGCCCCCGAAGGTGAAGCCGTGGATGAAGGAATTGGTCCCCTCGAGGAAGGGCTCCATGACGCGGTCGGAGGCAATCATTGCCCCCATCGGGGCGTAGGCGGAGGTGATGCCCTTTGCGGTGGTGATGATGTCGGGCTGGTAGCCGAACCGCTGGGCTCCGAACCACTCGCCGAGGCGCCCCCAGGAGCAGATGACCTCGTCGGAGATCATCAGCACGTCGTGCTCGTCGCAGATCTCGCGCACCCGCTGGAAGTAGCCCTCGGGCGGGGTGAAGCAGCCGCCGGCGTTCTGGACAGGCTCGAGGATGACGGCGGCGACGGTGTCGGGGCCCTCGAACTCGATCCGGTGGGCGATCGCCTCGGCGAGGTTCTCCTCCCCGTAGCCGGGGGCAAGCCGGTAGGTGTTGGTGTTCGGCACGTGGCAGCCGCCGGGAGCGAAGGGCTCGAAGGGCTGGCGCAGGCCGGTGACGCCGGTGGCGCTCAGCGCGCCCATGGTGGTGCCGTGGTAGGCGACCTCGCGGGCAATCACCTTGGTCTTGTTGGGATGGCCGGTGAGCTTGTGGTACTGGCGGGCGACCTTGAGGGCGGTCTCGACCGACTCCCCGCCGCCGCTGGTGAAGAAGACGCGGTTGAGGTCGCCGGGAGCGAGCGAGGCGATCTTGGCGGCGAGCTCGATCGCCCGGGGATGGGCGTAGGACCAGGTGGTGAAGAATCCGAGCTCGGCGGCCTGGTCGGCCCCGGCCTGGGCGATGTCGGCGCGCCCGTGGCCGATGTTCACGCAGAAGAGGGCGCTGAGGGCGTCGAGATAGCGGTTGCCGTGGTCGTCCCATACGTAACACCCCTCGCCGCGGGTGATGATCGGGATCTCGGCTCCGTGCTCGTAGGGACCCATCCGGCTGAAATGCAGCCAGAGGTGCCGGCGGGCGAGCTCCTGGAGCTCGGCGCTGTCGATGTCTGCGGAGGTGGTGGCCACGCCTCCAGCGTACACGCGAAAGCGTTTTTTCAGGATGGCTGGGAGAGCGCGGCCGAGCGGGGTGCGGGGACCATCACGGCGGCCGCGAGGACGAGCACGAAGGCCAGCAGCTGAAGCAGCAGGCCGGTGGCCGAGGCGGGAAGCGGGTCGCGGAAGATCAGGATCCCCCCGGCTATGCAGGTGACGGCCGCGGTGGTCCCGGTGATGCCGATGACCGCTACGGCACCCCCGAGCTGGAGGCTCCGCGCCGAGGCGTAGAACGCCCCGGCCGACGCCAGCAGGGCAACCGCCAGCCAGGGGCTGGCGAGCGAGGCGACGCCGTCGAACTGGCCCGTGAGCGCCTTGACGGCGACGTTGCAGGCGCCGAACATGACTCCCGCGGCGGCGGCGAGGGCGATCCCGTGGTGCTCGCGCCGTGCCCCGGCGGCATGGGGACCGACGATCAGCAGCACCCCGACGGCCAGCAGCCCCGCCTCGAAGGCGACCATCGGCGCGGTGGCCAGCGCCGGCGGCGCGGAGCCCGCAGCCGGCATGGTGAGGGCGAGGAGCACGAGGCCGATCGCGGTCAGTACGAGCCCCCACCATTGGCGGCCGGCTACCGGGAGGCCGAAGATGCGGTCGGCCATCACCGCGACGAGGGCGACGCTGCCGGCGAAGACCGCCTGCACCAGGGAGAGCGGGGCGAGCGTGATCGCCGCCACCTGCATCCCCCAGGCGAGCAGCCCGACGAGCATGCCGCCCGCAAACCAGGGCGAGAGCCAGAGCCCGGCGGCTGAGCGCAGCGGCCGGCGCAGGCTCACGTCGGGGGCCAGGCGGGCGCCGCGGAAGCGCAGGAAGAAGCCAAGGTTGGCGGCTATCGCGCCGCCGAAGGCGATCAGCAGGCCGAGCTTCAGCACCGGGGCACCGCCGGCTCCGCGATAATCCCCGCCGTGTACGCAGCGGGAAGCGCCCGGGACCCGGGCAAGCCGATCCTGCTCGTCGATGTTGACGGGGTCATTTCGCTCTTCGGTTTCGACAGCCAGAGCCCGCCGGAGGGAACCTGGCTCAACGTTGAGGGTCTGCTCCACCTCTGTTCGGCCCGCGCAGCCGGGCACCTGCCCGCACTCTCCGATGATTTCGAGCTCGTCTGGTGCACCGGCTGGGAGGAGAAGGCGAGCGAGCACCTCGCGCCGATCATCGGGCTCGACCCTCCGCCGCCGTACCTGAGCTTCGACCGCAACCCGGGAAAGGGGCACGCGCACTGGAAGCTGGCAGCGATCGACGACCATGCGGGCCCGCACCGTCCGCTGGCCTGGATCGACGACGCCCTCAACGAGGCATGCCATGACTGGGCCCGCGAGAGACCCGGGCCGACGCTGCTGGTGACCACCGACCCCGCCGAGGGGCTGGTGGACTCCCACGCGCGCGAGCTGCGCGCGTGGGCGATGTCGCTCAACTCCTGAGCTACTCGGCCGGAGGGGGCTCTTCGTCGATGACGATCGCCTCCTCGGCGAACCCGTCATCCACCCCGGCCCCGATCTGCTCGAGTTCGGAGACGTCCTCCTGGATGCCGGCCCCGATCACGCCTCCCAGCTGCTCCTCGGCGAGGCCGAGCTCGGCAGCGAGCTCGTCGCCGTCCAGGAGGCCGATGTCATGGGCCTGCGGGAGCGGCTCGGTCGGCTCGATCTCGATCCGCCGGTAGTGCTTGAGCCCGGTTGCTGCCGGGATCAGCTTCCCGATGATCACGTTCTCCTTGAGGCCGGCGAGGTCGTCACGCTTGCCCTCCAGGGCGGCGTCGGTGAGCACCTTGGTCGTCTCCTGGAAGGAGGCGGCCGAGAGGAACGAGTCGGTGTTCAGCGAGGCCTTGGTGATCCCGAGAATCACCTCTTCGTACTGGGCGGTCTCGCCCTTGGCCTTCTTGACCTCGGCGTTCTTCTGGAGGAACTCCTGGCGGTCGACGAGCTGGCCCGGCAGGTAGCCGCTGTCGCCGCGCTGGTCGACCCGGACCTTCTTCATCATCTGGCGCACGATCAGCTCGATGTGCTTGTCGTTGATCTCCACTCCCTGGGAGCGGTAGACCTTCTGGACCTCGTCGACGAAGTACTGCTCGGCCTCGGTGCGCCCGCGCAGGGCGAGGATGTCGTGCGGGTAGAGCGAGCCCTCGTTGAGCTGCGCACCCTTCTCGACCTTCTTGCCGTTCTCGACGAGAATCCGGGTGCGGCGCGGGAAGCTGTACTCGTGCTCCTCGCCGGCGTCGTCGGTGATGGTGACGACGACGTTCTTCTCGGTCTCCTCGATCGAGGCCTTCCCGGACTCCTGGGCCATCTCGGCGAGGCCCTTGGGCTTGCGGGCCTCGAAGAGCTCGACCACGCGGGGCAGGCCGTGCGTGATGTCGGCGCCGGCGACCCCGCCGGTGTGGAAGGTACGCATCGTCAGCTGGGTGCCCGGCTCGCCGATCGACTGCGCGGCGATGATCCCGACCGCGTCACCGATCTGGGCCAGCTGGCCACTGGCCAGCGAGCGCCCGTAACAGGCCTGGCAGATGCCGGTCACCGACTCGCACTTCAGCGCCGAGCGGACCGGGATGTCCGGGCTATCGAGCTGGTCGAGGCTCTCGACCATCTCGGCGAGCTCGGCGCGGTCGATCTCGGCGCCCTTGGCGACGATCGTGCGTCCGCGCTTGGTGTCGACCTTCGCGGCGGCGATGCGGCCGATCAGGTTGGTGTTCGGGTCGCCCTGCTGGTCGAGGACCGGGAGCGTGATGTGCTCCTTGGTCTTGCAGTCCTCCTCGCGGATGATCACGTCCTGCGAGACGTCGACCAGGCGGCGGGTCAGGTAGCCCGAGTCGGCGGTGCGCAGGGCCGTGTCGGCCAGGCCCTTTCGTGCGCCGTGCGTCGAGATGAAGTACTCGAGCACCGACAGCCCCTCCATGAAGTTCGACTTGATCGGGCGCTCGATGATCTCGCCCTTCGGGTTGGCCATGAGGCCGCGCATCCCGGCGAGCTGGCGGATCTGCTTGAACGAGCCGCGCGCGCCGCTGTCGGCCATCATGAAGATGGGGTTGAGGCGGTCGAAGTTGGCCTCCATCGAGTCGGCGACCTCCTCGGTGGCCGCCGTCCACTTGTCGACGACCGCCTCGTGGCGCTCCTGCTGGGTTATCAGGCCCATGTCGTACTGGCCCTGGATGTCGGCGACCTCGTCCTCGAAGCCGGAGAGGATCTCCTGCTTGTTCTCGGGGATGACCACGTCGTTCTTGGAGATGGTGATCCCGGCGAGGGTCGAGAAGCGGAAGCCGAGGTCCTTGAAGGCGTCCAGCACCGAGGCGACCGCGGCCGGGCCGTAGGACTGGACGAGGGCGTCGATGATGGCGACGGTGTCGCGCTTGCGCACCGACTGGTTGATGAACGGGTAGTCGGCCGGGTCGAACGACTCGCCCAGCGATTCCTCGAGAGCGCGCTCGATCCGGTCGTTGTAGATGATCCGTCCGACCGTGGTCAGCAGGTGGCCACCGGTGCTTCCGGCGGGCCGGTACTCGGCGAGGTCGTGCAGCTTCGCGTTGCCCGACTCGTAGCTGAACTCGGCCTCCTGGGCGGAGCGGAAGACGTGAGGGCGCTCGGCGCTCTTGGGCCAGTTGCCGGAGCTGAGCTTCTCCTGGTCGGCCTCCAGCTCGGCGGCGTCGGGCCCGTAGGTCAGGTAGTAGGCGCCGAGGACCATGTCCTGGGTCGGCGTGGCCAGCGGGGCGCCGTGGGCCGGCGAGAGGATGTTGTTGGCCGAGAGCATCAGGATCCGCGCCTCCGCCTGCGCCTCGGCGCTGAGCGGCACGTGGACGGCCATCTGGTC
>JBBASZ010000003.1:0-31867 GCA_040398965.1 Solirubrobacteraceae bacterium
CGAGCAGAAGGAGCGCTTCCTCCCGAAGTGCGCCACCGGCGAGTGGTCACCGGCCTTCGCCCTCTCCGAGCCGGAGGCCGGTTCCGACCCGGCCTCGATGCGCACCACCGCCGTCCAGGACGGGGACGAGTGGGTCCTAAACGGCACCAAGAACTGGATCACCAACGCCGGGATCGCCGACTTCTACGTGGTCATGGCCAGCACCGACCGCGAGAACCGCCGGATCGGCGCCTTCATCGTCGAGAAGGATCGCGAGGGCTTCTCCGTAGGCAAGCTCGAGAAGAAGATGGGCATCAAGGGCTCGCCGACCGGATCGCCGGTCTTCGAGGATGTCCGCATCCCGGCCGAAAACGTGATCGGCGACCCGGAGAAGGGCCTGGGTCTCGCCCTCGGCGTCCTGCAGCGCACCCGTCTCGGAGCGGCGGCTCAGGCCGTCGGCATCGCCCAGGGCGCAACCGACTACGCCAACGCCTACGCCAAGGAGCGGATCACCTTCGGCAAGCCGATCCACCAGCACCAGGGGATCGCCTTCAAGCTCGCCGACATGGAGGCCCGCACCGCCGCCGCCCGCGAGCTCACCTACCGCGCTTCGGCCGCGGTCGACCGCGAGGAGCCCGAGCTGGCCAAGCTCACCTCGATGGCCAAGCTGATCGCCTCCGACGTGGCGATGTGGGTGACCACCCAGGCCGTTCAGGTGCTCGGGGGTTACGGATACGTCAGCGAGTACCCGGTCGAACGGATGATGCGCGATGCCAAGATCACCCAGATCTACGAAGGTACGAACGAGATCCAGCGCATCGTCATCTCGCGGGCGATGGCCTAGGAGTCGCGATGCCCCCGGTTCGCCGAATCGCCGTCTCTGCGGCGATCGCCCTGGCCGCGGGGCTCTCGGCGGCCACCCTGCTCGGCGGCTTCAGCGCGAGCTCGGCGGTGCGAACCGTCCAGTGGCTGGCCATCGTCGGGCTGGCGACCGTCGTCGTCTTTGGCGGCGCGATCATGATTGCCCTGCGGCTTGCAGACTGGAACTCCCCCGACTCCGAGGAGGAGTTCGAGCAGCTGGTGGTCGAGAGCGAGCGGCTGGCGGCCGAAGGCGTGGCCGCCGAGCCCGAGGAGATGGATTTCCTCGAGCTCGACCCTTGGTCGGACGAGGACTTCGAGGAGCTCGTCCGTGACGCGCTCGATGACCTCCCCGACCTGCTGCGCGAGGCGCTGAACCGCAACGTCGCCGTCGTGATCTCGGACGGCGGGCGCCGCCACCGCGCCTACGGCCTCTATCAGGGCGACGGCGCCCACCGCGACGACTACAGCGACCGGATCATCATCTTCCGCGACACCCTGCGACGCGACTTCGGCCACGACCCCGAGCTGCTGCGCGAGCAGGTGACGATCACCGTCCGCCACGAACTCGCGCACCACATCGGGTTCGACGAGCTCGGGGTTCAGGGACTCGGGCTCTAGCCCGGCCCGTCTGGGTCTCTCCGGGCCTGCCGGCTAGCGGGGCGACATCCGGATCGCGCCGTCGAGCCGGATCGTCTCGCCGTTGAGCATCGGGTTCTCGACGATCGACTGGACGAGCTGGCCGTACTCGGCCGGGCGCCCCAGACGGCTTGGGAACGGCACCTGGGCGCCGAGCGCATCGCGCTGCTCCTGGGGCAGCGCGCCAAGCAGGGGAGTGTCGAAGAGGCCGGGGGCGATCGTGTTCACGCGGATCCCCTTGTCGGCGAGGTCGCGCGCGGCGGGGATCGTCATTCCGACGACGCCGCCCTTGGAGGCCGAATAGGCGATCTGGCCGACCTGGCCCTCGAAGGCGGCCACCGAGGCGGTGTTGACCAGCACGCCGCGCTCGCCCTCCCCGTCGGGCTCGTTGTCGGAGAGCATCCTGAACGCGGAGAGGCGCATCACGTTGAAGGTGCCGACCAGGTTGATGTCGATGATCACCTTGAAGGCGTCGAGCGGGTGGGGGCCCTTGCTGGAAGCGACCTTCACCGGGATGCCGGTGCCGGCGCAGGAGACGGCGATCCGCAGCCCGCCATCGGCCTCGGCGGCCTTGTCGACGGCGGCCTGGACCTGGTCCTCCTCCCGCACGTCGCACTGCACGAAGGGGATGCCGAGCTCCTCGGCGAGCGGCTCGCCCTTCTCGGGGTTGACGTCGGCGATTACGACCTTCGCCCCGGCCTCGTGGAGCCGGCGAACGGTCGCCTCTCCCAGGCCCGAAGCCCCTCCCGATACCAGTGCGCCGCTGCCTTCGATCTTCATCGCTTCCCCTTCAATTCGCTTGCCGGAGGCCGATCCTACGCCAGCGGCGTGGGCGCCGGTCGGCCGGTGGGGTATCGTCCAGCCCGCCGGTACATACGACCGGCACAAAGGCCCCGTGGTGTGCGACCGCCGGGGATCAACGCCCGTGGTGTGCGACCGCCGGGCCCACAACAGAGAGGAACAGAAATGCCCGAAGCAGTGATCGTCGACATCGTCCGGACCCCGGTAGGGCGCGCCTTCAAGGGCTCGCTGGCCACGCTGCGTCCCGACGAGACAACCGCATTCGTGATCGACCAGCTCCTGGAGCGCAATCCCCAGGTCGACCCCTCGATCATCGAGGAGGTCATCTGCGGCTGCGGCCTTCCGCAGGGGCTACAGGCCAACAACATCGGCCGCATCGCCGTCCTGCTGAGCGAGAAGCTCGGCGACGAGACCGCCGGCTCGACCGTCTCGCGCTACTGCGCCTCGGGCCTGGAGGCGATCCGCCAGGCGGCCAACGACATCGTCGCCGGTCAGGGCGACGCCTACATCGCCGCCGGCGTGGAGTTCGTCTCCCGCTACAACGCCGCCCAGGAGGCCGGCCACCCGGAGGACCAGAACGAGAAGCTCCAGGGCAAGGAGCCGGGCCAGCCGGACGCCTACATCGCGATGGGCATTACCGCCGAGAACGTCGCCGAGAAGTACGGCGTCAGCCGCGAGGCCCAGGACGAGTTCGCCCAGCGCTCGCAGGAGCGCGCGGTGGCCGCCCAGGAGAGCGGCTTCTTCGACCGTGAGATCGTCCCGGTCACGCTCGAGGACGGCACCGTGGTGACCAGGGACGACGGCCCGCGGGCCAGCTCCTCGGTCGAGAAGCTGGCGACGCTCGAGCCGGCCTTCCGCGAGGGCGGAACGGTCACCGCCGGTAACGCCTGCCCGCTCAACGACGGCGCCGCCGCGGCGCTGATCATGAGCGCCGACAAGGCGGCCGAGCTCGGCATCAAGCCGCGCGCGAAGATCGTCACCGCCGCCACCTGGGGCAACGAGCCCGAGTACATGGGCGTCGCCCCGATCGGCGCGATCAAGAAGGCTCTCGACCGTGCCGGCCTGACCATCGAGGAGATCGACGTGGTCGAGCTCAACGAGGCCTTCGCCGCCCAGGTCCTGCCTATCGCCGACGAGGTCGGCATCGACATGGAGAAGCTCAATCCGCACGGCGGCGCGATCGCGCTCGGCCACCCGTTCGGGATGACCGGGGTCCGGATGATGGCCACCCTGATCAACGACCTCGAGACCCTCGACGGGCGCTACGGCATCGAGACGATGTGCGTCGCCCAGGGGCAGGGCGAGGCGATGATCATCGAGCGGGTCTCCTAGCCGCCGAGCCGCGCAAGCGAAAGGGCGAAGAGGCGGTCCGGGTCCTCGAAGACCCGGGTCGCCTCGAGCCCGGCGGCGGCGAGGTCTTCGTCCAGCCGCTGCGGCGTGAACTTCGCGCTGATCTCGGTCCGGATCTCCTCGCCTTCCTCGAGGGCCACCTCCATCCCGAGCTCCCCGATCCGGACGGCCATCGGCCGTGAGGCTCGCAGCCGCATCTCGATCCACTCCTCCTCCTCGTCCCAGAGGGCCACGTGGTCGAAGGCCTCGACGTCGAAGTCGGCGCCCAGCTCGCGGTTGATCACCCGCAGGACGTTGCGGTTGAACTCCGCGGTCACGCCCGCCTGGTCGTCGTAGGCGGCCACGAGCCTCCCGGGATCCTTGACCAGGTCGGTGCCCAGCAGCAGGAAGTCGGTCCCGGGGCGCAGCAGGCCGGCGATCGAAGCCAGCAGCTCCCGGCGCGCGGCGGGGCGGAAGTTGCCGATCGTGCCTCCCAGCAGGGCAACGACCCGGGGAAGACCCTCACGCGGAGCCGGGATCTCGTCCAGGTGGCGGCCGAAGTCGCCGACGACCCCTTCCACGTCCAGGCCCGGCAGCTCCTGGGCGCAGCGGGCGGCGCAGTCGCGGACCATCTGCTCGGTCACATCGACCGGCACGAACCGCTCGAGCGACCCGGACGTGGTGCCGGCCTGGAGCAGGACCATGGTCTTCTCCGCGGTCCCCGAACCAAGCTCGACCAGCTCCCCGACCGCCGTCGCCGCGACGATCCGGCCGGAGTGTTCCTCAAGGATCGCCCGCTCGGCGCGCGTCGGGTAGTACTCGGGCAGCTCGCAGATCCGGTCGAACAGCTCGGCGCCGGCCGTGTCGTAGAAGTGCTTGGGCGGGATCTCCTTGACCGGCCCCGAGAGCCCCTCCCGCACGTCGGAACCCAGGGTTCGCTCGTCGCCTTCGCCGAGCAGCGAGACGATCCGCGGCTCGCGGGCAGGCTTCGCAGTGCTCACGAGGCGTCCCTCGCCAGCCGCACGCCGGAGAAGATCTGCCGGCGCTGGGGGAGGTCCCAGTTGCGGAACGTGGGCGTCGCCACCCGCGCCGAGGTGGCCCACGACCCGCCGCGCAGCACGCGGTAGCCCTCGCCGAAGAAGACCTGCGAATACTCCGGGTAGGGGTGGGGCGCGAAACCCGGGTAGCCGTCGAATTCGGTCGACGTCCACTCCCAGAGGTTTCCGATGAGGTCGAGGGCGCCGCAGTCGCCGGCTCCATCCGGGAAGCAGCCCGCCGGCGCGGTGTCGAAGCCGTCCTGCCCGGTCCATGCCTCCCCGGCCGGGGCCGCCGAACCGCCGCCCCACGTGGCGGCGCGTTCCCATTCGGCCTCGGTGGGCAGCCGTGCCTCGCGTGAGCGGGCGAAGGCCTGTGCCTCGAACCAGCTGACGTGGGCGACCGGCCGGGACGGGTCCAGCGGCCGCTCGCCGCAGGCGGTGCGCTCGGTCCCGGCATCGACGTTCCAGTAGAGGGGCGCCCTGGCACCGGTTTCGGAGACCCACTCCCAGCCCTCGTCGCTCCAGTGCCGGGACTCGGCGTAGCCGCCCTCATCGACGAAGGCCAGCCAGTCGCGCGTGGTCACGGGAACCCGCCCGAGCAGGAAGCCGTCGACCTCAACCTCGTGGGCCGGGCGCTCGTTGTCGAAGGCGAAGCCGTCGCCTTCGCAGCCCAGCGTGAAGCTCCCGCCATCCACGGAGACGAAGTCCAGGCCGCTTGCCGTCCCGGGCGCGGGAGGCGCCGCGCGCCGGTAGGGAGGGTCGAAGCCATCGAGTCCCGCGAGGAGGACCGCCTGGCACATGGTCTCCATGTGCTGCTGCTCGTGGCGGATCACCATCTCGAAGAGGTCGCGGTCGACCCCCTCGGCGGCCGCGGCCTCGAGCGTCCGCTCGCGCACCGCTGCCAGGTACTCCAGGGCGCCCGGGGCGTCGAGGCTTTCGATCTGGCCGCGGATCGCCCGCGGCGTGGCAATTGCGTCGTAGGTCGTTGACAGGTCGGGGAGGAGGGCCGACCGGCCGGCGTGCTCCTGGACGAGCCAGAGGTCCTCGTATGCGGCGATGTGGGCGAGGTCCCAGGCCAGCGGGCTGAGCAGGGGGTCGATCTGGCGCTCGAGGTCGAAGTTGTCGATCGAGGCGGCGAACCGGAGCGTCCGCTCCCGGGTTGCGGCGAGCTCATCGAGGAGCTCGTCCTGCGCCGGCCTCTCGAGTCCCGCGGAGGTCACCCGTGCCTCCGGGCTCAGCCGCCCTCGCCGAGGGCGGCTCGGTCGGCAACAACCTCGAGGCGCTCGCGCGGAAGCAGCGAGGCCGGTGCGTCGAGGCTCGGCTCGCCGAGGGTCCGGGCCAGGGCGTCGACCTTGTCCTCCCCGGTTACGAGGAGCAGGAGCGAACGCGCCGCTCCCAGGGTGTCGAGCGACATGGTCACCCGTTCGGGCGGGGGCTTGGGGGAGTCGCTGACCGGCAGCACGCGTGACGAGTGCTGTTCGAGCGTCGCGTGGCCCGGGAAGAGGGAGGCGGTGTGGCCGTCGGGTCCGAGGCCGAGAAGGGCGACGTCGATCACGACGTCGCCCAGCTCCATGGCATAGGCGCTCGCCGCCTCTTCGGGCCCCAGCGTTCCATCGACGGTGTGGAGGGTCGCGGCGGGCAGGTTGACGGTCTCCGCGACCAGCTTCGCGTTGGACTCCGGGTCGTCGAGCGCCACGCAGCGCTCGTCGGCCAGCCACAGGTGAACGTTCTCGCCGCTGCCCACCAGGCCGCCCAGGAGCTCGTAGGTGCGTACCGGGGTGTTGCCGCCCGAGAGGGCCACGTGGGCGGCGCCCCGCTCGGTGATCGCCGCCCGGATCGCTTCGGCCAGCTGGGCGGCGCAGTAGTGGGCCGCCGCTTCGGCGTCGGCCTGCGCGGTGACCGAGGGGGCGCTCACGCGCCCGGCCCCGGCATTCCGTTGCCGTTGGGCACAGGGGCCAGCGCCGGGCGGGTCGCGTCGAGCTCTTCGTGCCCGGAGGCGTAAGCCTCCTCGGCGGCGATCAGCTTCATAACCGCGTTGATCAGTGCCAGGTGGGTGAACGCCTGCGGGAAGTTCCCCAGGTGGCGGCCGGTGGCGGCGTCGATCTCCTCGGCGTAGAGCTGGAGCGGGCTGGAGAAGGAGAGAAGCTTCTCGCAGAGCGTCCGGGCGTACTCCAGGTAACCGATGTCCACGAGAGCCGAGACCAGCCAGAAGGAGCAGATCGCGAACGAGCCCTCCTTGCCGGAGAGGCCGTCGTCGGTGGTGTCGGTCCGGTAGCGCAGGACGAACCCGTCCTCGGTGAGGTCCTCGGCGATCCCCAGGACCGTCGCCATCACGTGAGGGTCGTCGGCGGGCAGGAAGCGCACGAGCGGAATCAGGAGCAGGGCCGCATCGAGCTCGTTGGTGCCGTAGTGCTGGCGGAAACGCCCGGTCTCCGGGTCGATCCCGTTGGCCATCACGTCGGCCTTGATCTCGTCGGCCACCGCTTCCCAGCGCTCGGCCCGTTCCTGGTCGTTGCGCAGCCGCGCCAGGCGGGCACCGCGGTCGCAGGCCACCCAGCAGAAGACCTTCGAGGAGACGAAGTGCTGGGGCTCGCCGCGGACCTCCCAGATGCCACGGTCGGGCTCCCTCCAGTGCTCGATCGCCTGCTCGACCTGGCGGACGAGGATCGGCCAGGCCGACTCGGGCAGCTGGTCACGGTTCTTGGTGTGGATGTAGACCGAATCAAGGAGAGAGCCCCAGACGTCGTGCTGCTTCTGGTTGTAGGCGCCGTTGCCGATCCTCACCGGCTTGGACTCCTCGTAGCCCTCGAGGTGGTCGAGGGTCGACTCCTCGATCTCGGTCTCCCCGCCGATCCCGTAGAGGACCTGCAGGTCCCGCTCGCCGCCGGCCACGTCCTCGATGAAGTAGTAGTAGTCCCCGGCCTCCTGGGCGAAGCCGAGCGAGTAGAGGCCCCAGAGCATGAAGGTCGAGTCCCGGATCCACGAGTAACGGTAATCCCAGTTGCGCTCGCCGCCAGGGGTTTCCGGGAGCGAGGTAGTTGCCGCCGCGCACATCGCCCCGGTCGGCGCGTAGGTGAGTCCCTTGAGCGTCAGCGCGCTGCGCTGGAGGTAGACGCGCCACGGGTGGTCGGGGAAGGTGCCGTGGGCCAGCCAGTCGTGCCAGAAGTCGGCGGTGTAGGTGAGGCGCCGGTAGGCCTCGTCGTAGCTGGCCGGGGCCGGGTGCTCGGACCAGCTGAGGGCGACGAAGGCGGTGTCGCCCTCGCGCAGCGTGGTGCGGGCGCGGGCACGGCCGCTCTCGAAGCCCAGGCGCAGGTCGGTGGTCAGGCGCAGCTCGAGGTCGTTGCCCTCGGCGGTGGCAACCCCCACGCCGTATCCGTCGTCGCCGTACTCCCAGGTGACCGGCGTGGCGCCGTAGTCGAGCTTCGGTTCGCACTCGACGTGCATCTCGACCTGTCCGTTGATGCAGCGCATCGTCCGCAGCAGGACGTGGTCGGCATCGTTGTCGGTGGGGGATCGCCGGTGGGTGTGGGAGCGCTCGGTCTCGTGATGCCAGGGCCCGATCAGGAGGGCGTCCTGGCAGACCACCCAGCCCGTGCGCGTGCCCCAGGTGGTCTCGAGGATCATCGTGCCCGGCACGTAGCGCTGCCCGGTGGGGACCCGCTGGTCGGCCGGGGAGATCCGGAAGCCGCCGGCGTCGCGGTCGAGCATCGCGCCGAAGATCGAAGGGCCGTCCACGCGGGGCAGGCACATCCATTCCACCCGGCCGCTGGGTGCGATCAGGCAGGTCGACTCGCAGTCCGAGAGGAACGCGTAGTCGGCGATCGGCGGGAAGGCGCTCCCGGCCATGGTGCCGTCGTGAACGAGCGGTTCCATCGGCGGAAAGCTACCGCCTGCAGGCGCATCGGCCGCCATCTGGGGTGCAACGGCGATAGGCTCGCGCCGCCGATGAGCCAAGCTCCCGACCGTAACCTCGCCCTCGAGCTGGTCCGCGTAACCGAGGCGGCTGCCCTGGCCGCTGCCCGGCTGGTGGGCCGCGGTGACAAGGAGGCCGCCGACCAGGCCGCGGTCGACGCGATGCGGGGAGTGCTCGAGACCGTCCCGATGGACGGCGTCGTGGTGATCGGCGAAGGGGAGAAGGACGAGGCCCCGATGCTCTTCAACGGCGAAGAGGTCGGCGACGGCTCCGAGCCGAAGGTCGACATCGCCGTCGACCCTCTCGAGGGCACCACCCTGACCGCGCGCGGCATGCCCAGCGCCCTTGCGGTGATCGCCGTCTCGCCGCGCGGAACGATGTTCGACCCCGGGCCCTGCGTCTACATGGAGAAGCTGGCCGGCGACGAGGGGGTCGCCGACCTGCTCGACCTCGACACGCCGATCGGCGAGCTCTGCGCGATGGTGGCCGAGCGTAAGGGGACCGAGATCGGCGACGTCACCGTCGTCGTCCTCGACCGCGACCGTCACGAGGAGGGGATCGAGGCGATCCGCGACGCAGGCGCCCGCGTCCGCCTGATCAGCGACGGCGACGTTAGCGCAGCGCTGCTGGCCGTAAGCGAGCGCTCGCCGGTCGACCTGCTCTGGGGCGTGGGCGGCACGCCGGAGGGAGTGATTTCGGCCGCGGCGATCAAGGCGATCGGCGGCGGGCTCGTCGGCCGGTTGTGGCCGCGCAACGAGGGGGAGCGCCAGGCGGCGATCGACGCCGGCTACGACCTCGAGCGCCAGCTCACCCAGGACGACCTGGTTGCCGGTGAGGACTGCTTCTTCTCGGCTACCGGGGTAACGGACGGCGACGTGCTCCAGGGCGTCCGCTACGAGGGTGCCGGCGTCGCCTCGACCGAGTCGATCGTGATGCGCTCACGCTCCGGGACGGTCCGCCGGGTAGGCGCCCGCCACAACCGCGCCAAGCTGCGCGGCATCGCCGGCGCCCGTTACGGCTGAGGGGTGGCCGGGGCGCGGCCCTGCCGGCGCTCTCCCGGGCCAGGTCCTTCGGGGTCGGGGAGCTCCCCGATGCTGGCAAAGCGGCCCACGCGGGACGGAGCGAGGTCCAGCCTGGCCAGGGACTTGAGGAAGCCGTAGGTCACCAGCACGTGGATCCGCGACTGGGTCGCCGCGTAGGCCCAGCGGGTAAAGGCGGCGGCGATCCTCGGGTAGTAGTTGGCGACCGTCACCTCGACGCTGAGGTCGGCGCGACCGGGCCTCGGCGACCCCGACCGTTCGACGTCGATCTCCAGGTAGCCGTCGGCGTCGGTGCCGCGGCTGGCGACCAGGATCCCCCGCTCGATACGCCAGCGGACGACGCCGCGCTCGGCGTCCATCAGGTATTCGGGCTCGTGGAAGGTGAGGAGGGTCAGAGGCTTGGCCCCCAGGACCACGAACCGGTGGTCCTCGTCGTAGACGACGCGGATCAGGCCGAGGGTGCAGCGGCTCAGGAACCGCCAGTAGGTGCGGGCGAGCCGCTCGAGGTGCTCGGGAGTCCAGATCGCGTCCAGCTCGGATGCCTCCATGTCTACCTCGGCCGACTGGATGGAGAGGACGGAGCCGTCCTGGGAGATTCCCGTGTCGTCGTGGAGCTCGCCGACGAATGAATTGCCGATCTTCCGCGGGCGGCGAAGGATCCGTGTAGCCACGACCATCGCCAGCCAGAGCGCGGCGAGCAGGCCGGCCACGACCAGCACGTCCCTGACGATTACGTTCACGCCGCCTCCCGGGCGCGCGTCCCGGCGAGCGCGTCGGCCACCGCCTCCCCGAAGCTCTCGGGGTCGTCGTTGATGCCGGCCGGGGGCGGCGTGCGGACGACGAGCTCCTCCTTCAGGCCGTCGATCAGTGGGCGCGCCAGTGCCGGGTCGACCGAGGTAACGAACCGGACCCAGTACGAGGAGAGGCGGGGGGAGATGACGGGAACGGGAATGATCAGCGGCCGCCGTCGTCCGTCCACGTCGGCGAAGAGGTTCATCATGTCCCGGTAGCTGAGGATGTCGGCCCCGCCGAGTTCGACATCCTCCGGCGGGTCCGGGTAGGTGGCCAGCGTGGCGAGCGCGTCGACCACGTCGGTGACGGCCACCGGCTGGGAACGGGTGTCGATCCACTTCGGCCCGATCATCACCGGCAGGCGGTGAACCAGCTGCCGGAGCATCGTGAAGGAGGCGCTGTCGGCTCCCACCACCATGGCGGCCCGGGCGTGCACGAACTCGGGGGCGCCGGTGCTGAGGATCTCGGCGACCTCCTCGCGGCTGCGCAGGTGGGCCGAGCCCTTCCCCTCTGCCTTCAGGCCGCCGAGGTAGATGATCCGCCTGATCCCGGCATCGCGGGCCGCGTTGGCGAAGTTGGCGGCGCCGAGCCGGTCGTTGGCCTCGAAGTCGCCGGGCGACCTGCCCATCGAGTGGATCAGGTAGTAGGCGACCTCCATACCCGCGGTGGCCTCCTTGAGGCCGTCGCCGCTGAGCACGTCGCCCTGGACGACCTCCGTGCCTGCGGGGAGGTCGGCAGCCTGGGGGGAGCGGACCATCGACCGGACGGGGAAGCCCTCTTCGAGCAGCCTGTCGAGCAGGAGGCCGCCGATCGCCCCGGTGGCGCCGGTGAGGAGGATGCGGGGAAGCGTCGAATCGTTCATCTGGAGGGGGATACGGGCCGGGCGCCCAAATGGTGAGCCGGGACCGCCACTCGACCGTAACAACCACGTCGGGGGAGGACGACACCTCCCCCTCCCTGCCACGAATGACCTCGAACAACCTCCAGATCAAGGACGTCGCCGACCAGACCGGCATTGCGGCCGGCACGATCCGCATGTGGGAGCAGCGCCACGGCTTTCCGAAGCCGGAGAGAACACCGTCCGGGTACCGGCTCTACAGCAGCGAGGACGTAGAGGCGCTGCGCCGCGTCCAGGCCTACCGCCACCGGGGCCTCTCCGTTCCTGCCGCCATCGAGCGGGCGGTAATGCGCGGGAACGGCACCGACCGCCCGTCGATCTACGCCGCGGTCTCCTCGCTTCCGGACGTCAAGCCCCAGGTACTGCGCAAGTCGACGCTGATGGCCATCAGCCGGGCCATCGAGCACGAGGCCCTTGCTCAGGCCGCCGCTCCGGTGCTGGTGGGCGCCTTCCAGCATGAGGGCTTCTACCGGGCGGTCGAGCCGCGCTACCGGGAGCTCGCGGCCCGCTCGGACGCCGCGGTGGTGTTCGCCGACTTTCCCACCGAACGCCGGCCCGAGGGCGGCCCCATCGAGATTCCGGTCGCGCCGGAGGACGCGCTGGGCAACGAGTGGGCGGTGGTCGTCGACGCGCCCGGTTACGCCGCCTGCCTGCTGGCCTGGGAGCAGCCGGGGGTAACCGAGCCCGACGAGGATCCCGACCTCGACCGCCGCTTCGAGGCAATCTGGACCGTCGACCCGGTAGCCACCAGGCGAGCCGCCGAGGCGGGAGCCGCCCTGGCCGGCCGGTCGGACCCCGAGCTTGGCGCAGAGCTCGACGCCGTGCTGGCCGGCCGCCCGCTGGCGATAGAGGAGCCGGCGCCGTCGCTGACGGCGTTGACCAACCGGCTCGTCGCCTACATGGAAGCGGCCTGAGCCGCAACCGGCACCACCTCTACCTCGGCGCCAGGCTCCAGCTCGCCCTCCCCGCGGGGAACCACGGCCAGGCCGTCGGCCAGGGCCATCGAGCTGAGTACGTGGGAGCCCTGCGGCCCGGTCGGGTAGGCCAGGCCGTCCCGGAGGCGGATTCGCACGCATTCGTCCCGGGCCGGGTTGCGCGGGAGCGCCTCCCCGAGCCGGACCCGGCCGGGCTCTCTCCCGGTACGCCCGAGCATCGCGTCGATCGCCGGCCGGACGAAGAGGATCCAGGTGACCATCGCCGATACCGGGTTACCGGGCAGCCCGAAGACAAGGGTCCCGCCGCGGGTGCCGAACCAGGTGGGCTTTCCCGGCTTCAGGGCCACCCGCCAGAAGAGCTCCTCCGCACCGAGACGATCCAGTGCCTCCTTGACGTGGTCGTGCGGGCCAACCGAGACCCCTCCCGAGCAGACCAGCAGGTCGGCGCCCTCGAGCGCGCCGGCCAGGGCCGCCTCGGTGGCCTCCAGCGTGTCGCCGGCCTTGCCGGCGCCCACCAGCCGTGCCCCGTCGCTGACCGCCAGGGCGGAGAGCGTCGCGAGGTTCGAGTCGTGCAGCTGGCCGGGCTCGAGCGGCTCGCCGGGAGGCCGGAGCTCGTCGCCGGTGGCGACGATGGCCACGGCGGGCCGGCTCGCGCATTCGAGCCCTGCCTTCCCGGCGGCCACCGCGACCCCGAGCGCGGCAGGGTCCAGCAGGCGCCCGGCTTCCAGCGCTACCTGCCCGGCCCCCAGGTCCTCGCCGGCGCGCCTGACGTTGCGCCCCTCGCTGAGCCCTTCGGCGGTCACGACCGTCTCGCCACGGTCCTCCAGCAGCTCGAGCTGCAGCACCCCGAACGGCCCTTCGGGCACGACCGCCCCGGTGGAGATCCGGATCGCCTCCCCCTTGGCGGGCAGGCGGCCGGCCGGGTGGCCGGCCCTGGCCTCGTCGACGATCCGCAGTTCGGACCCGGCGGGGGATGGGAGCGCGGCGATCCCGTCCATTGCGCTGGTGTCGGTGCCCGGCACGTTTGCGGCCGCCACGACGTCGGCGGCGAGGGTGCGTCCCAGCGCCTGGTCGACCGGCACCTCTTCGCCGGGCAGGGGCCGGCAGGCCTCGAGGACGAGCCTGCGGGCCTGGGCGACGTCGATCGGCTCCCCGCCCACGGCAGGCTCAGCGCCGGTGGCCGGCGGCCACGCCCGGGGAGGGCGCCGGCGCCGACAGCGGGGTGCCCGCCGGCAGGACGCCGACCGTTCCGCGGCCGGTCGAGACGAAGCGGATCTTCCGGGCCGCTGCGATCGTGAGGTCGTAGCTGACCCCCTTTACGAACGGGCCGCGGTCGATCACCGGCGCGGTGACCGACCGGCCGCGGAAGGAGAACTCGAGCACGGTGCCGCAGGGCAGGCTCTTGTGCGCAACGCCAAGGGTGTCCTTCTCGAGGTCCACACCGCAGGCGGTAGTCGAGCCGGCCTGGTCGTACCAGGTGGCCACCGTGCGCCGCATGACGCTCACCGTGGTGGTGGCCGTCGACGAGGCGGGGGCGCCCTCGGTTACCGCGCGGAGGGTGAAGCGGCCGGAGGCTGCGGGCCTCCAGGCAGTGCGAAACGAGCCGCTGCGGCTCGCCCGTGCCCGGGCAACCGTCGCCCACGAGCCGTCTGACTGGGCGATCTGGATCTCCACCCTCGGCCGGAGGCTCTCGCCGCCGGCGATCCCGGTCAGGGCCAGCTTCTCGCGCACCAGTCCCGGCTTGGCCACGAGCAGGGAGTCCTCGGCCATGGTGCCGCCTGCCGCGAACGATGCGGTTGGAACGGCAAGGAGGATGGCTGTCAGCGCCAGGGGCGTGCGGAGTCGAATAGTGGTCCCTCGGGACTAATGATTGCCGATCAGCCCGGAAGCCGGCGCAGGATGCCGCGGACGAAGCTCTTCAGCAGTTCGTCGGGGTCGGCATTGCCGTAGGAACCCGGCTCGCGGACGGTCGCGTATCCGGCGGCCGGAACACGCTTGCGAGGGCGCTCGCGCTCGCCATGGCCGCCCGGCGCGGGAGCGGGGGCGGCAGGCTTCCTGGTCGCGGCGGGCTTCTTCGCGGCGGCTCCGGAGGATGTGCCGGACTTGCCGCTCGATGAGCCTTCGCCGTTCGGCGTGGCCCCGTTCGCGTCCCGGGCTGCCCGGGCCTGCTCGCGGCGCGCCGAGGGGCGCTGGCGCCGGCTGCGTGGAAGGTTGGAGAGGACGTCGTTCTCATCCCCTTCGCTGGGCTGTTCCGGCGGAGCCATGGGGCCATTCTGCCACCACCGGCGCGAGTGCCGGGGATTTTCCTTCCCGGGGCCGTAACCATCGCCCGGGGCCGAACAGTGTCCTGCCGGCGGAGCCGTGATGCGGCGCCGACCCGGCCCAGCCCCGGTTCCGAAAAAGTTGGAGCGATCTCGCTCCGGCGGCGGTACTCTGGTGGCGCTGCTCGAGGAGGAGCTGCCCGCAAGCCGGCGCCGCACTCCCCGGGATCGATGTCAAGACGATCTGTCCGGGCCCGATGGCGGCCCTGACGAGGGAGTTACAAACCGAACCCATGTCAGTCAGCGAGCTTCAGGAACTTGAAGAGATCAAGACTCTGGTGGCGCGGGGGACCCAGACCGGCGTCCTCTCCCAGGCCGACCTGGCAAGCGCCACCGCGGAGCTCGACATCGACGACTCCGATCGCGAAGAGCTGGCCAAGTGGATCGAGGGCCAGGAGATCGAGCTGATCGAGGAGGACCCGGCCGCACCCCCGGCCGCGGCCGAGCGCGCTCCCGACAAGCGCACCCGTCGCAAGAAGGCTTCGATCGACCTGCGGCCGGACATGACCACCGACTCGCTGCAGCTCTTCCTCAAGGACATCGGGAAGGTCAGGCTGCTCACCGCCCAGGAGGAGGTCGACCTGGCCAAGCGGATCGAGCGCGGTGACCTCGACGCCAAGCAGAAGATGGTCGAGTCGAACCTGCGCCTCGTGGTCTCGATCGCCAAGAACTACCGAAACCAGGGACTCCCCTTCCTCGACCTGATCCAGGAGGGCACCCTCGGCCTCGTGCGTGCCGCCGAGAAGTTCGACTACCGCAAGGGCTTCAAGTTCTCCACCTACGCGACCTGGTGGATCCGCCAGGCGATCGCCCGTGCCCTGGCCGACAAGGCCCGCACGATCCGCATTCCCGTCCACGTGGTCGAGAAGCTCAACAAGATCGGCCGCGCCGAGCGCAAGCTGGTCACCGAGCTCGGCCGCGAGCCAACGCCGGACGAGATCGCCGAGGTCACCGGCATCGACCCGGAGGAGGTCGACTCGATCAAGCGCTCGGCCCAGTCGCCGGTCTCGCTGGAGAAGCCGGTCGGCGACGAGGAGGAGTCGGAGTTCGGCCAGTTCATCGCCGACGAGCGCGCCGAGTCTCCCTACGAGCGGGCCGCCGAGGTCCTCACCAAGGAGGCCCTGCGGGAGGCCCTCGAGAACCTCTCCTACCGCGAGCGCCGGGTCCTCGAGCTTCGCTACGGGCTCGGCGGGGAGCATCCGCGCACGCTCGACGAGGTCGGCCGCACCTTCAACGTCACCCGCGAGCGGATCCGCCAGATCGAGAACCAGTCGCTCAAGAAGCTCCAGTCGCTCGCCGAGGCGCAGAAGCTTCGCGACGTAGCCTGAGCCGCAGTTTCCCGGTTAACGACGAGTAGCCGGCCCCTTGACCGCGGCGGGCACGGTCATCGATGATCGGGCTTCGCAACCGATCAGGGGAGTCCCGATGCGCACCAACCTCCAGCAGTACACCGAGACGACGTCGACCGACGACTTCGTCCTCCAGAACTCCAAGCTCCTCAAGGTGAGGCTCTCCGAGGGCGAGATCCAGGCCAAGCGCGGCTCGATGGTCGCCTACCAGGGCGAGGTCAGCTTCGAGCACGCGGGGTCCGGCGGCCTGGGCCGGATGATCAAGAAGGCTGCTACCGGCGAGGGCACGACGCTGATGAAGATGTCCGGTACCGGCGAGGTCTTCCTGGCCGATACCGCCCAGGAGATCCACCTGCTCTATCTCGAGGGGGAGACGATCACCGTCAACGGCCCCAGCCTCCTGGCCTTCGACTCCGACATCGACTGGGACATCACGATGATGGCCGGAGGCGCCGCGGGAATGATGGCCGGAGGCCTGTTCAACACCTCGCTGACCGGCACGGGCTACGTGGCCGTGCTCTCCGATGGGCCCCCGGTGATGCTGGACGTCGGCTCGGCGCCGACCTTCGCCGACGCGCAGGCGGCGATCACCTGGTCGGCCGGGGTGACCGCGTCGCTGAAGACGGAGATGAGCGCCAAGGCCCTGATCGGCCGCTCCTCCGGCGAGTCGATCCAGATGGCCTTCAGCGGTGAGGGATGGCTCCTGGTGCAGCCCTCGGAGGGCCGGCCGGTGATGCCGGCCTGACCAGGCCTTGCAGGGGCCTTCACTTCACTTGGTAAAGTGGAGTGGTGTCAGCCAACGACGACTGCCCCGTCTGCCGCACCGCGAACATCGTCTGCACCAAGTGGACGGTGCTGATCATCCGCGACCTCGAGGGCGGCTGCGCCCGCTTCTGTGAGCTGGAGCGCTCGCTGGAGGGGATCAGCCCGAGGACGCTCTCGCTGCGCCTTCGCGACCTCGAGAAGGAAGGGATCGTCGAGCGGCGCCAGTACCCCGAGCTGCCGCCGCGGGTCGAGTATGCGCTGACCGACAAGGGCCGCGACCTGCTCCCGCTGGTCGAGGAGATGCGCTGCTTCGGTGAGCGCTGGCTGGCCGACGGCGCGCCGGCCGCAGTACCGGCCTGACGCCTCGCGCCGCGTAGCGCGGGGAAGGCAAACCTGCGCCCCGGGGCGAAGGTTGCTGGCAGCATTCCCACTGTTGCGATGAACGAGAAGAGCGAAGAGAGCTTTCCGACCGCACGCCCGCTGACGCGCCGGGGAGCTATCGCGCTGGGCGCCGCCTCCGCCGCGACCCTCATGTTGCGGCCCCTGGCCTCGCCTGGTGACGCGCTGGCTGCCGACGGGACCGAGGCATTCACCCTCCGGGTTCCCGGTGGCGCATTCGGCCCCGCCGGCACGAGCCGTCCTGTCTCTCCCGGGCGGTCGTTCTCGCTCGTCGGCCTGCTCGACCCGGGCCGCCATCCGGCGGTCGAGGTCCGGGCCCGCCGCGAGGGCGGGACCTGGACTCCTTGGGCCCCGATGCGCGAAAGCGTCGACCACGGCCCCGACGGCGGCGGGCGCCCGCTGGCCTCCGAGCCGGTATGGACGGGTCGCTGCGACGAGGTTCAGCTCCGGGCCGGCGGGCCGGTTGGGGGCAACCTGCGCCTCCAGTTCGTCGAGGTCCCCCGCTCCGCTGGAGCCAGGGCGGCAGCCGCACGCCCGGTGAAGGTCTCGCAGTCCCAGCCCGAGATCGTGATGCGCTCGGCGTGGGGCGGGGGGAGCGTCCCGCCGCGGACAAGGCCCTCCTTCGGCCGCGTGGTGATGGCCTTCGTCCATCACACCGAAGGCGTCAACAACTACTCGGCCTCCCAGTCGGCGTCGATCGTCCTGGGCATCGCCCGGTACCACCGCGACGGCCGCGGCTGGAACGACGTCGGCTACAACTTCCTCGTCGACCGCTTCGGCCGGATCTTCGAAGGGCGGGCCGGCGGAATAACGATGCCGGTGATCGGCGCGCAGGCCGGGGGCTGGAACAGCGTCTCGACCGGCGTGGCGATCCTCGGTTCGTTCACCGGCAGCTCGGCCCCCAGGGCCGCCGTCGAGGCGGTGGGCGCCCTGCTCGGGTGGAAGCTCGCCCTTCATGGGGTGCCGGCCTCCGGCACGGTCGAGATCGTCTCCGCGGGCGGTTCGGAGAACCGCTGGCCGAAGGGCCGGAGCGTCACCTTCCAGAGGATCAGCGGCCACCGCGACGGCTGCAGCACCGACTGCCCGGGCAACCTCCTCTACGCGCAGCTGCCGGCCATCCGCAGGCTTGCGGCCCAACAGGGCGAGCTGACGCCCCCGGAGGCCTACGTGACCCTGGTCGGGCCCGGCGCCGTCGAGTGGGGCAAGGCCGGCCGGCTTCGCGGCGCGGTCACCAACGGGGACAAGACGGCGCGTTCCGGCGAGAAGGTCACGCTCGAGGTGCAGCTGGCCAGCGGCCGCTGGAAGGGCGTGGCCAAGGTGACCGCCGACTCCGACGGCAGCTGGAGCCACCGCGTGATCGTTCGCTCCAGCGTCGTGCTCAGGGCGAGGGCCGCCGGCGTGGAGTCGCCCCCGATCGCCATCGAGGTCAAGCCGAAGCTCACGGCCTCGGCCGCCTCAAGCCAGGTAATGGCGGGCGGAACCGTCCAGGTCTCCGGCGAAGCCAGGCCCAACGGGCCGGTCGAAGTGCTGGTCGAGCGGCGCGCTGCCACCCGCTGGGTGCGCGTGGCGCTGCGCACTGCGCAGGCACGGCCGCGCTACTCCGTCCCGGTGAAGCTGGCCCGGTCCGGGAGCCACCGCATCACGGTCAGGGCCACCCGCGGCTCCAGGACCACTTCGCTGAAGCCGATCGCCATTCAGGCGATGCCGGCGCCTTCGCCGGCAGCGCCCCCGGCCTGACCTCAGGCGCCGCCGAGGAGGACCGCTGCGGCGAACACACCAACCGCCGCGACCGAGATGTCCAGGACGCGCTTGCGGGACGGTGTCATTGCCTGCCGGAAGCGGGTGACGATCATCACCCGGCTGCCGGTGACGGCCGCACCCGCGGCCATCGCCCCCGCCATGCACTGAACGCACATCGCCCGATTGTGGCAGCCCCGTGGCGGCTGCGCCTCAGTGCGCGTGCGCGTGGGCTTCGGGGATCGCCGCCGGCGGTACGCGGACGGCGAGGACGGCGGTGAGGAAGGTGGTGAGGGGGACGCTGGCCATCAGGGCCATCGAGCCGATGATCGTGGCCACCAGCGGCTCGGCCAGCAGCTGGCCGTTGAGGGCGTCGGTCGCGCCCACGTCGGCCGCCTCGAGGACCAGCAGAAGCGGGAGCAGGGTTCCCACGTAAGCCATGACGAGCGTGTGGATCGTCGCCGCCAGGTGGTCGCGACCGACAGTGAATCCCTCGCGGAAGAGGCCGCGGACCCCGAGTGACGGGTTGGCCCGTCGCAGGGCCATAACGGCCGAGGCCTGCGTGACCGCGGTGTCCGTCAGCACGCCGAGTGCGCCGATGACCATCCCCGCGAGGATGATCCCCCGCAGCGATACGCCCTCGACGTTGGCCTGGCTCAGGAGCTGGAAGTACTCACCGCCGGCGCCGTCGAGGCCGGTCCAGGTGAGGGCCAGTGTCCCGAGGAGGGTCGCCAGCAGCAGGCAGGCGGAAATCGCCGTGGCCGCCGACAGGCTTTGGGCGCTGATCCCGTAGGTCAGCCCGAGGGTCACGAACATGACCAGCATCGAGGCGACCACGGAGACCAGGACCGGCGGTTCACCGGCGAGCATCGCCGGCACGAGGAAGGTGGTGATGATCACCACGCTCACCAGGAGGCCGATAACCGCGAGGAAGCCCTGGCGCCGGGCGACGAGTATGCCGAGGGCTGCGAAGGCCACTACGAGGATCGCCAGGGGCACCCGGCGGTCCGAGTCGACGAATCCGTAGGTGGCCGGCCCGCCTGCGCCGGTGGCGTCGGGGTTGCGGATGACCCGGATGCCCGACCCGGGTCCGGGGTCCTGGGTGGCCTCGACGGGGCCGAGGTCCAGTGTCACCTGGCGCCCGCGCTCGGGGCCCTCGTTGACGGTGGCCACGACCCGGCGGCAGAGCTGGTCGGTCGGCCCGCAGGGGACGGTGGTGCTTCTCACTACCTCGGCAGCGACGGTACGCCCGCCGAAGGCTTCGGTCGCCTCGGCCGTGTCCTTCTCCGGCCATAGGGCAACGGTTGCCACGACGGTCCCGACCAGCAGGAGCGCTGCGATCGCGGCGAGCAGCCGCCCGGCCGGGGCGCGCATGAGCGCGCGCAGGCTGGCGAAGCGGCGCTCCGGCTGCGCGTCTGCGGTGACGGCTTCCATCAAGGTCCCTTTCGCCGCGACCGTTCGCGGCCCTGCCGCCCGGGGGTTCCTGCCGGCCTGCGTGCCGGCGCCGGGGTGGAGGAATGGAATCGCCCGGCGCAGTAATAAGAATAGGTCTCATTACTGCTACTCTCGGCCCGTGCTCGAGGCGTGGACCCTGCCCTTCTTCCAGAGGGGAATCGTCGAGGTGCTGCTGCTGGCCGGCCTCTCGGGCCTCCTGGGCACCTGGATAGTGCTCCGCGGACTCTCCTTCTTCGCCCACGCCGCCGGCACCGCCACCGTGCCGGGCCTGGTCCTGGCCGACGGCCTGGCCTTCTCCCCGCTTCTCGGGGCCCTCGGCGCCTCGCTGCTCGCCGCCGCCGGCCTCGGGCTGCTGGCCGGGCGGCGATCGGTCGGCACCGACAGCGCCACCGCACTGGTGCTCGCCGGGGCGCTGGCCTTGGGAGTGATCCTGGCCAGTGACGTCTTCGGCTCCCAGGGCAGCATCGACCGCCTCCTCTTCGGCAGCCTCCTGGCCATCGGCCCGCCCGAGCTGGCCATGGCGGCCGGTGCGCTGGCCGGCGCCGCGGTGGTCGGCCTGATGATCGGCGGCCGCTGGCTGGGCAACGGCTTCACCGGCCGGCCGGCGTCCTTCGGCCGGGGCTATGACGCGGCGCTGATCGTCCTCGTTGCCGTGGCCGTCGTCGCCGCGCTCGGCGCCGTTGGGGCGCTGATGACCGGAGCGATCCTCGTGGTACCCGCCGCGACCGCTCGCCTGTTTACCGATCGGCTGCCTTCCTGGCAGCTGGCGACCGTTGCCCTTGCGGCGGCAGAAGGAGTGATCGGAATGACCCTCGCGTACCAGTTGAACGTTCCCCCGGGCGCTGCGATTGCCGCACTGGCCGGCGCGGTCTTCGCCCTCGTGGTGGCCGCCCGCTGGCTGGGCACCCGCATCGGGCCGCGCGCGCCGCTCGGGGTTGCGGGCGTACTGGCCCTGGTACTGGCACTGGCCGGTTGTGGCCAGGGTGGCGACGGCGCCAGCGATGACCGGGTGGTGGTCAGCGCCACGACGACCCAGGTGGGCGACCTGGTCCGGCAGGTCGGTGGAGACTCGGTGACGGTAAACCAGATCCTCAAGCCCAACTCCGAGGCTCACGACTACGAGCCCCGGCCGGCCGACGTCGCCGAGGTGGCCGACGCGAAGGTCGTCTTCGCCAGCGGGCTGGGACTGGACGAGTGGGCCGGGAAGCTGGTCGAGGAATCGGGCTCGAAGGCCACGGTGGTCGACCTGGGCAGAGACCTGCCCGTCACGCACGCTTCCGGTGAGGACGGGCACTCCCACGGCGAGGAGGGGCACTCTGACGAGAAGGCCGCTTCCGGCGAGGAGGGGGACTCCCACGGCGACTCCGGTGTCGACCCTCACTGGTGGCACGACGCCGAGAACCTCGAGGCGGCGACAACCCGCATCGAGAAGGCGCTGATCGCCGCCGACCCTGCGGCCCGGAAGCAGATCGAGGCGAACGCCGACGGCTACAGGGCAAGGGTCAGGAAGGTCGACGCGGAGATTCGCGCCTGCCTCGACAAGGTCCCGGAGAAGGACCGGGTGATCGTCACCGACCACGACGCCTTCGTGTACTTCACCGAGCGCTACGGAGTGAGGTCGGTGGGAGCCGTCTTCCCGTCGACCTCGACTCAGGGCCAGGCTTCGGCCGGAGAGGTCGCGGAGCTGGAGAAGACGATCCGCGAGGAGAAGGTGAAGGCCGTGTTTCCCGAGAGCTCACTCAACCCGGCCCTCGCCGAGCAGATTGCCGGGGACACCGGAGCCTCCTCCCGGTACACGCTCTACGGCGACACGCTCGGCCCGTCCGGCGGCCCGGAAGGGAGCGTCCTCGGCGCCGCGGCGGCCAATGCCGAAGCGGTTGCGGCAGGGACGAGCGGGGGTACGGTCAGGTGCTCAATCACCTCGTGAGCGACGGGCTCCTCGCCGAGGCCGACCGCCTGGCCGCCACCTATCCGGGGGAGAGCGTCCCGGCGATCAGCGGCTTCACCTTTGCCATCGAGGCCGGCCAGAGGGTCGCCCTGCTCGGTCCCAACGGTGGCGGCAAGTCGACGCTCTTCCGGGTCCTCACCGGCGAACTGGCTCCCTCCTCCGGAGAGCTGTCGGTGGCGGCCGTGCCGCCGGCGCTGGTGCCGCAGACCGAGCGCTCCCGGCTCGACTACCCGGTCAGCGCGCTCGACGTCGCGCTGATGGGAGCTCTTCCCCGGCTTCCGTGGTGGCGCCGGCCCGGCCGGGAGGACCGCGCGCGGGCCCACCGGGCGCTGGCCCGGGTGGGCCTGGCCGAACTTGCCGACCGCACCTTCGGCGAGCTCTCCGGCGGCCAGCGCCAGCGGGTCCTTGTGGCCCGCGCGCTCGTCCAGGATTCCCCGTTGCTCCTGCTCGACGAGCCCTTCTCAGGTACCGACGTTCCCAGCGCCGAGCTGCTCACCGCCCTCTTCGATGAGCTCGCTGCCGAGGGGAGGGGCCTCCTCATGGCCACCCACGACATCGAGCAGGCGCGCGGCTGGGACTTCGTGCTCTGCTGCAACCGGGTGCAGATCGCGTTCGGCGAGCCCGGGCAGGTCCTCACGCCGGAGGTCATCGAACGCACCTACGGCGGGGCGATCGTCACGCTCGCCGGCGAGAAGGCGATCCTGCCGCCCCACCACCACGATCACGGCGAGGGGCGACGATGATCGACTGGGTTGTCGATCCGCTTCGGGAGCCGTTCGTGGTTCGTGCCTTCGTCGAGCTTGCACTGCTCGGCCTGGTTTCGGGAACGCTCGGCTGCTGGATCGTCTTTGCCGGCATCTCTTACGGAGCAGAGTCGCTGGCCCACTCGATGCTTCCCGGGCTGGTCGCGGCGGCGCTGCTGGGCCTGCCCCTGGTCGCCGGAGGCGCGGCAGGGCTCCTGGTCGGGGCGACTCTGATCGCCCTCGTCGGGCGCGTTCCGCGGCTGGACTCCGACGTGGGCGTGGCCGTTGTCATCACGGGCCTCTTCGGGCTGGGCGTGCTCCTTGGGCTTGCTCCCGAGGTTCCGGCTGGGCTTAACGGACTTCTCTTCGGCGACCTGCTCGCCGTCGGCTGGGAGGAGGTCGCGATCACCGCCGCGGCAGCCCTGGTCATCGGTGTTGCCCTCTGGGTACTGCACCCGAGCTTCCTGGCCGTCTTCTTCGACCGGGCCGGCGCCGGCGCCCTCGGCCGGCGGCCGGGAGGATTCGAGGTCGCCCTGGCGCTGATGCTGGCTCTGGCCACCCTCGTGGCCGTCCAGGCGCTCGGGAACCTGCTCGTCGTGGCGATGCTGGTCGGCCCGGCGGCGACGGCCCGGCTGCTCACGCCGAGGATCGTCCCGATGATGGCCACGGCCGTCGGCGTTGCTTTGGCCGCCTCGGCCTGCGGCCTCTACCTCTCCTTCCACGCCGACGTGGCCGGCGGGGCGGCGGTCACTGCGGCGCTCTGCGGAGCGTTCCTGCTCGCCCTCGTCGTGCGCATGCCGCTGGCGCGGCTGCGGGCGGCGCAGGCCTGAGCCTCAGCGGCAGTCGCGACAGCGGCCGCGCAGGATGATCTCGTGGCCGGTGATCTCGAAGCCTCCGTCGGCCGAGATCTTCCCGATCGCTTCCTCGAGGGCGGCGTCGTCGAAGGGCTGGACCTTCCCGCACGACTCGCAGACGATGTGGTGGTGATGGTGCTCGGGCCGGGCGGGCTCGTAACCGGCCTGTCCACGCCCAAGCTCGACCCTGGTCACCGCCCCGACCTCCTCCAGCTCGTCGAGGATCCGGTAGACGCTCGCCCGGCCGACACTGCGGCCGCTGTCGCGCAGGGCGGCCTCGATCTCGTAGGCGGTCATCGTGCAGCTCTGGGCGTCGAGCAGCCCGATCACGGCAGCCCGCGCGCCGCCATGGCGGTAGCCGGCGCGGCTCAGGCCGGCGGTCGCCAGCGCAGCCCAGGACTCTTCCTGTCGGTCGGTTGCGCCCATCGCGCCTGAGGCTAGCGGCGGCCGGCTCAGGCGGTCTGGAGCGGGCCGTGGTCGTCGCAGTGGCCCTCGTGGGGGTGGTGCAGGCGCCCGTCGACGAGGTAGTCCACGTGGTCCCCGTGGGGCACGGCGTCGTGGCCGCAGCCTTCGCCATGGACGTGCTCGCCGCACTCATGGGCGGCATCGCAGCGGTCCGGGTGGAGTTCGTCCACCGGCAGCTCGTGCTCGTCGACGTGGTCGCCGTGGGGGTGGTGCAGGTGGCCGTCGTGAAGGAAGTCGATGTGCCCGTCGTGCACGACCTGCGTGTGGCCGCAGCCGGGGCCGTGGACGTGGTCGTGGGAGTCGTGGACGTGGCCTGCTTGGCTCATGTCCGGGACGGTACGCCACCGGAACGCCAGGCGCCAAGCAGGTGGTGATGGGAACCATTCGCAGGAAGCCGGCGGCGCGGCCCGGGAGCCCGGCAGGAAGCCGGGGACCGGTGGCGAAGGGGGTTCGGACGATGGCACTGCGGCAGCTCCGATCGGCACTCCACGCCTTCACGCGCGAGGCGGCCTGGCAGCTGGCCAGCGACGCCGGCGGCGACGACCTCCCTTTCGAGGTGGTCGAGTCCGGCCGCGGGGTATCCCCTCTCTACTGCTATCGGCCGCTCACCTCCGACTTCATCGACGCGCACGGCTCCGTCCTCTCCCAGCTCCCCACGTACCTGCCCGCCGCCCACGCGCTGGCCGCAACCGGGGGAGTCACCGACTACCTGGAGGCTCAGGGAGCCGCGCCGGAGGCCGACCGCGACGGCACCGAGGCGGCTCTCCACTGCTTCCTCGCCCGGGTCTTTGCCGAGTCGATCGACTTCGTCTTCGACGAGCGGCTCTTTGACCGCGCCTGGCTCGAGCTCGAGCAGACGCTCGACGAGGAGCGGGCCGAGCAGACGACCGTCGCCGTCCTTTACGGCCTGGAGATCGCCTCGCCGGAGGTCGCCCTCGGCGACGGGCTCACGCTGGTCCGGGGCGACGACTTCGCCGAGGCCCCCGACGCGGCCCGCTGGTCGCGGCTCGACGGCTCGCCGCAGACGCTGGTGGTCGCCGCCTTCGACCCGGTTCCCGGCGACGCCGGCGCGATCCACCGCACCCGCACCGCCCTCCGTCGCCTGCTCACCGGGTTGCGCCTGTACGACGACGGGCGCTTTGCCTTCGGCTCCCTGGCCTGGACCCGGGTGGGGGTGGCTCCCTGGCAGCCACTGGCCCTGGGTGGGGCGCAGGACCACGCCAGCTCCTCTCTCCTGATCGAGTCCGCCCAGGAGGACGAGCTGCGTGCCTTCCTCAGCCTCGTGGCGCGCCGCGCGCCCCAGGAGGGGGCGATGGCCTGGGCGCTGCGGCGCTTCGACATGGCCTCCGAGCGCCTGCTTGCCGGCGAAGAGCTGACCGACCTCCTGCTCGCGCTCCGCGCCCTGCTCGAGCCGGAGGGCCCGGCATCGGGCCGGATGGCCGGACGGCTTGCCGCGCTCTGCGCCGAGCCCGACGAGCGCGCCGCGATGACCGCGCGAATCGCCCACGCCGCCGCCCTCGAGCACGCGGTTATCGACGGCGAGCCCGACGACGCCCAGCTCGAGGCGCGCGTCGCCGAGCTGTCCAGCCACCTGCGCTCGCTGCTTCGCGACCGCTGCTGCGGCCACCTCGGGGACGACCTGGTCGGCCTGGCCGACTCGATCCTGCTCCAGGACGCCGAGGACGCGCGCCGCCTGGTCGAGGACGGCACCGGCTTCCCGGAGGAGTCGACCGGGAGCTTCGAGGCCTTCGGCTCCAGCTACTAGGAGCCGGCGAAGAGCCAGCGGTGGACGGCCACCAGCCCGGCTACGTCGTGGACGTCGCCGTCTAGCTCGGGGACGACAATCGGGTGGCGCTCGCCGGTCTCGCGGCGAAGGCGGGCGATCGACGCCTCGTCGCGTTCGGCCAGGGCCAGCGCCTCGCCGTAGGCCCGGGCAACCTTGGCCGCCAGCTCGGGGCCCAGCTCGGGACCAAGGTCGGCCGCGACCTCTTCGGGGTCGGGGGCAGGCCCGTCGTCACCGACGGTGTGGACCCGGTTGACGATCAGGCCGCCGAACGGCATGCCCGCCTCGCGCAGCTTGCGCCGGAAGAAGACCGCCTCCTCGGCCGGCTCTCGCTCCGGGGAGGTGATGACCAGGAAGGTGGTTCCGTCGTCCTCCAGCAGGCGGGCGACGCCCTCGGCGCGCTCCCTGAAACCGTCGATCAGGCCGCCCAGCGCACGGAAGAAGACCGACAGGTCTTCGAGCAGGTCGACCCCGGTGACCTTCTTCATCACCCCGAAGACCGCCCCGGTTCCCCGGCCCCAGGCCTTGGCGGCCAGCCCGGTCGGGGCCAGGAAGAACTTCAGGGCCCTTCCCTCGAAGAACCCGGTCAGGCGCTCGGGAGCGTCCAGGAAGTCCAGGGCGTTGCGTGACGGGGGCGTGTCGAGCACGAGCACGTCGAACCGGCCGGAGCGGTCGAGTTCGTAGAGCTTGGCGACCGCGGTGAACTCCTGTGAGCCGGCCACCGCGCCGGAGAGCTGCTGGTAGATCCGGTTGCCGAGGATCTCGTCCCGCGTCTCGGCATCCGGCGCGAGGCTCTCGATCAGCTCGTCGAAGGTTCGCTTGGCGTCGAGGGTCATCGCCCACAGCTCGCCCTCGCCCTCGATCTCGATCCCGTCGCCGGCAAAGCGAGCCGGGTCGACCAGCGAGGGCTCGTTGCCGAGCTCGTCGAGCCCCAGGGCGTCGGCCAGGCGCCGCGCCGGGTCGATCGTGATCACCGCCACCCGCTTGCCGCGGGCCGCCAGCCCCATGGCGATCGCCGCCGAGCAGGTGGTCTTGCCGACGCCGCCCGAGCCGGCGCAGATCACCACCGAGCGGTTCTCGAGCCGCCCCGGGAGCGAGCCGCTCACAGGAGTGCCTCCAGGCGCCCGGCGAGCCCTGCGATCTCGCCGGGCCCGAGGTCGACGCTGGGGATCTCGGGCAGGGTCGCCACCGGGCAGTCGAGGGCCCCACGCAGGCGCCCGATCTCGCCGTGCTCGGCCACGGCACGCCGGTGAACGGCCAGCGCCGCGCCGGTTGCCGCCGGGTCGACGCCGGCTGCGGCCACGCGCCGGCTCTCCTCCGGGGTGAGCGGGTCGCCGTGAACCCGGTCGACGACCACGGCGGCGAGAGGCACCGAGAGGCGTTCGTCGAGTTCGCGGGCCAGGTCGATCGTCTCGTTGACCGGGAGGTCCTCCGGGCGTGCGGCGGCGACCACCGCGGTGCGCGACGGATCCTCCAGGAGGGCCTCGATCTGGCCGGCCTGGCCGGCGATCCGGCCGGCCTGGGCCGCGCGCTTGAAGGTGGAGGGGGCTTCCATCATCGCCAGTCCGTGTCCGGTCGCCGGCGCGTCGAGGATCACCAGGTCGTAGAGGCGCTCGCCGGTCCGGCGCGACTCCTCCCGGGTCAGGTCCCAGACGGCGCCGATGGTAAGCAGCTCCCTCATCCCCGGCGTCGCGGCCACGAAGTAGGGAAAGACCCGGCTCGAGAGCAGGGTCTCCGCCAGGGCGCGGGAGGGCAGCTGGTCGGCGAGGTAGTGGCGCAGTGCGCTGTCCGGGTCGATCGAGACGTGGTGCAGCCGCGGGGCCAGCTCGACCTCGACCGAGGGCTCAGGCGTGCCGCCTGCGCCCAGGGCGCGGGCGACGTCGCCGCGGGCGTCCACCTCGGCGACGATCACCTCGACCCCGCGGGCCGCCGCCGCCACCGCGAGCGCCGCCGCGACCGTCGACTTGCCGCACCCGCCCTTACCGGTCACGACCACCAGTTCCCGGTCCAGCAGGCCCTGATGGTGTTCGTCGGCGCCCATCGCGGGGCAGGTTACGCGCCGTGGCCGGGAAATCCGGGTCCGGCCGGGAAGGAAAACCCGTCCCGGCTGCGAAACAAGGCCGGGTACGGGACCAATCACCGACCCCTACGAGCGGAGCGCCTCGTGTCCAAGAAGCCGAAGGTAATTGCACTTGCCAACCAGAAGGGCGGCGTCGCCAAGACGACGACGACCCTCAACCTCGCCGTCGCCTTTGCCGAGAAGGGGCACCGGGTCCTCTGCGTCGACCTGGACCCCCAGGGCAACCTCACGATGTCCCAGGGCATCGACCCCGACACGCTCGACAAGTCGATCTACGACGTCCTCGTGCACGACATGCCGATCCGCGACGTGATCGTCAGTCGCGAGATCGACATCGCACCCGCCTCGATCGACCTGGCCGGCGCCGAGATCGCGATGTCGACCAAGATCGGCCGCGAGCGCTCTCTCCAGAAGGCCCTCGCCGAGGTCGCCGATGATTACGATTTCGTCTGTATCGACACGCCGCCCAGCCTGGGGCTGCTCACCATCAACGCGCTCACCGCCTCCAACAAGGTGATCGTCCCCGTCCAGTGCGAGTATCTCTCGATGAGGGGGCTGATCCAGCTCCAGAACACGCTCGAGATGATCCGCGAGAACCTCAATCCCGACATCGAGATCGAGGGCATCCTGCCGACGATCATGGATACCCGCACGATCCACGCCAAGGAGGCGATCGAGATCCTCGAGGAGAACTTCGGGGACAGGGTCTTCGCGTCCCGGATCCGCAAGACGATCCGCTTCGCCGAAGCGCCGGTGCAGGGCATGTCGGTCCTCAAGTACGAGCCCAACGGCCCGGCGGCCGAGGCTTACCGCCAGCTGGCCCAGGAGGTTCTCTCGCATGGCGAAAAATAAGCGCAACCGGGCCAGCATGAGGGAGGGCCCGCTCTCCGAGCTCTTCCGCCGCACGACCGGCCGCGAAGACGAGGAGATCCCCGGCGAGGAGAAGGCACCCGCCTCGCCCGAGCAGCCGGAGACGCCCGCCGGCCGTTCGCCCCAGGATCGCCTGCGCAGCGCATTCAGCTCCGAAAACCCGCCTGCCGAAAAGTCCGGGGAAGGTGGCCCCGCCTCTGCTCCCGCTTCGGAGGCGGCTTCCCAGGCTTCCGGCGGCGAGACGCCCGCCCAGGCCCCGGGCGAGGAGGAGGCCAAGCCCCCGGTCACCCCGCCCGCGCCCGCGCCCGCGCCTAACCGCACCGCCGCCCCGCCGGCCGGCGGGCCAACGCTGAAGGTCGTGGGCGTTGGCGGAGCCGGCGTCAACGCCGTCGACCGCATGATCGAGGCCGGGATCGCCGGCGTCGAGTTCATCGCCGTCAACACCGACGTCCAGTCGCTCCAGCAGAGCGAGGCCGACGTGACCGTCCACATCGGTGAGGAGATCACCCGCGGCCTGGGCGCCGGCGCCGACCCCGAGGTCGGCCGCGCCGCCGCGATGGAGGACTACGACCGCATCAAGCACCTGCTCAAGGGAGCCGACATGGTCTTCGTGGCCGCCGGCGCCGGCGGCGGGACGGGGACCGGCGCGGCGCCGATCGTCGCCCGGATCGCCCGGGAGGTCGGTGCCCTGACCGTCGGCATCGTCACCCGCCCGTTTGGGTTCGAGGGCACGCGTCGCGCCTCGACCGCGTCGCTGGGCATCGATTCCCTGGCCGCCGAGGTCGACACGCTGATCGTTGTTCCCAACAACCGGCTGCTCGAGGTGCTCGACCAGCGGACCTCGATGGTCGAGGCCTTCCGCGTGGCCGACGACGTCCTTCGCCAGGGCGTCCAGGGGATCTCCGACCTGGTCACCCTTCCGGGGATCATCAACCTCGACTTTGCCGACGTGCGGACGATCATGTCCGACGCCGGGACCGCCCTGCTGGGAATCGGCATGGGCACCGGCGAGCAGCGGGCGATCGAGGCCGCCGAGCAGGCCGCCGCCTCCCCGCTCCTGGAGACGAGCATCGACGGGGCCCGCTCGATCTTGCTCTCGATCACCGGCGGCGAGGACCTCTCGCTCTGGGAGATCAACGAGGCGGCCAAGGCGGTCGCCGAGGCAGCCCATCCCGACGCGACGATCATCTTCGGCGCGATGGTCGACGAGAACCTCGACGACCAGGTGTGGGTCACCGTCGTTGCGACCCGTTACGGGGAGACCCGTCGCCCAAGCTCCCGCCGAAGCCTCGAGGAGCCGGCCGGCGAGCCGCGGGTGGAGCGGCGCCGCGAGGGTGGGCGCAACACCCTCAAGACGGGAACCGGCGTGGACACGCTCGACGTTCCCGAGTTCGTCCCCCGGGGCTGACCCCTCCTCACGCCCGCCGGCTCTAGATTGCGGTCGATGACCGCCCCGAACGGCATGGTCGCGGCCGGCGACCCGAGGAGCGCACAGGTGGGCGCCGACGTTCTCGGCCAGGGCGGCAATGCCGTCGACGCGGCCGTGGCTTCCGTTCTCGCCTCATGGGTCTGCGAGCCGCTGCTGACCGGCCCGGGCGCCGGCGGCTACATGATGGTCGCGGGGCCCGGGCTTGAGCCGGTGCTGCTCGACTTCTTCGTAGCCGCGCCCGGCCTGGGGGGCGACACCTCCGGGCACGAGCCGCTCCAGCCCTTCGAGGTCTCGTTCGGCGATGCGGTGCAGCTGTTCAACTGCGGGGCATCCTCGGTCGGCGTTCCCGGTGCGCCGGCCGGCCTCGACCGCGCCTGTGCCACCTGGGGGACCGCCCCGCTGGCCGACCTGGCCGCGCCGGCGGCGGCGCTGGCCCGGGAGGGCGTTCCCCTCAACTACGAGCAGGCGTATGTCTTCGAGATCCTCGTCGGGATGCTCGCCTCCACGCCGGGGGCGGTCGCCGAGTTCACCCGCGACGGCGTGCCGCTGAAGGCCGGCGAGCCGTTCCGCAGCGAGGAACTGGCCGGGACGATCGAGAGGCTCGGCCAGGACGGCTCCGGGCCGTTCTACCGCGGGGACATCGCCGAGGCGATCGTCGAATGCGTCCAGGAGGGCGGCGGCCTTCTCGGTGCCGCCGACCTCGAGGCCTACGAGGCGGTCGACCGCCGCCCCGCCCGCGCCGGATACCGGGGCCTCGAGGTGCTGACCAACCCGCCGCCGTCGGCCGGCGGGATCCTCCTGGCCCTGGCCTTCGAGCTCCTGGAGGCCGACGGCGACGGCGAGCCCTCCGCGGCGCGGCTCGTCGAGGTGATGGAGACCGTCCAGGAGCTGCGCACGCCGCAGTTCACCGCCGAGCTGGCCGAGCCGGGCTTCATGGAGAGGTTTCTCGCCGCCAACCTCGGCTCCACCACGCACGTGAGCGTGGTCGACGCCGGCGGGCTGGCCTGCTCGGTGACCTGCACCAACGGCGAGGGCTCAGGCCTGGTCGTTCCCGGGACCGGGATCCACCTCAACAACATCATGGGCGAGGAGGACCTCAGCCCCTCGGGTTTCTTCACCGCGCCCGCGGGCCTGCGCATGCCTTCGATGATGGCGCCGACGGTTGTCACGACCCCGGAGGGCGGGGTGAGGCTGGCGGTCGGCAGCGCCGGCTCGAACCGGATCCGCTCGGCCATCCTCCAGGTGGTGGTCAACGCCCTCGCACGGGGGATGGACTCCGGGCCGGCGGTCTACGCCCCACGGCTTCACGTCGAGGGCGGCGTCCTCTACGCAGAGCCGGGCATCGACCTCGACGGAGTCGGGCGAGACGACCTCGAGATCGTCCGGTTCAGGGCCGAGAACCTCTTCTTCGGCGGCGCCCAGCTGGTCGAGCGCGACCCGGCCAGCGG
>JBBASZ010000003.1:31967-58867 GCA_040398965.1 Solirubrobacteraceae bacterium
GCCGATCACCAGCGCCCAGCTGATCGAGGCCCGGGAGATCGCCACCGAGCTCAACGGCGAGGAGGAGGAGCCGGGGCCCGCGGCCCGGGGCGTCGAGCTGCCGCCCCAGCCCGGGTCGATCTTCCGCTACCGGGTGCGGTCGGAGGCCGGGGTCGTCGCCTTCAGCGACAACTCGAAGGGCCAGCCGGAGGCCTTCTACCGGCTGGCCCGCCTCACGCGCCGGCTGGCCAAGGAGGCCTGCGGCCTTGCCCGCTGAGCGGCTCCGCTAGCCGAAGCGCACGCGGCCGTTGGAGAGCGCCCGCACCTGGGCGCGCTCCACGAACTCGATCCGCTTTACCGCGGCGCGCATCAGCCTCGCCACCAGGGAGAGCCGGGCGTTCTCGGACCTGAGGTCGAGCAGTCCCTGCTTGGCCTCGAGGCCGAAGTCGACCGTGGCCGCCATCGCCCACGAATCCATCGCATCAAGGCTCTCGTCGTCGAGCTCGCGGTCGGTTGCCTCCTCGACGAGCTCCGCGTAGGCCGCCCGCGCAGCGCGGCCGGCCTCCTCGTCCGGGGCCTCGGCCTCGTCCTCCAGGAACTCGACGGTCGCGGCAGGGAACGGCAGGTCGTGGCGCTCCTCAACGACGCGGAAGGGCCGCATCCCCCTGGTGATGATGTTGAGGCGCCCGTCGTCCATCCTCTCGACGACCTCGCTCACCTCCATCGCGCAGCCGGTGGCGTGGGCCCCGTCGTCGTCGGTCCAGACGATGCCGAACTGGCTGTCGGTCTCGAGGCAGAGGTTGATCATCGTCCGGTAACGCGGCTCGAAGATGTGGAGCGGAACCAGCTCCTCGGGCAGCGCGACGATCCCGAGCGGGAAGATGGGGAAGTCGGTCACGCGCTCGCCGGCCATTGGACCCATCCTAGGATCCCCCCGTATGGTCACCTGATGGGCTCGACGGCGATCGTCTGGTTCCGGCGCGACCTGCGCACCTGTGACCACCCGGCACTCCACTCCGCCTGCGAGCGGTACGACCGCGTGATCCCGGTCTTCATCCTCGACGAGCGCCTGCTCGACGGCCGGTTTGCCAGCGGCCCCCGGACCGCGTTCATGCTCGAGTCCCTGCGCGTCCTCGACGAGCGCCTGCGGGAGCTTGGCGGCCGTCTCTTCGTCCGCCGCGGCCGCCCGGAGGAGGTGCTGGTCGAGCTGGCCGGCGAGGCCGGGGCGCAGGCCGTCCACTGGACCAGTGACGTATCTCCCTTCGCCCTCGCGAGGGACCGCGCCGTGACCGATGCCCTCGCCGGCGCCGGCGTAGAGGCGGTCCCGTGCCCGGGCAACTACTGCGCCGACGTCTCGGTACCGCGCACGAAGAAGGGCAAGCCGGTGATGGTCTTTACGCCGTTCTGGAAGATCCAGCGCGATCTCGAGCGGCGCCCCGTGCTTCCCGCGCCCGGGGCGGTGAAGGTTCCCGACGGGATCGAGGCCGGCGAACTGCCCGGGGGCCCGTCGCTCGCCGACGAGCTGCCCGAGCCCTGGTGCGTGCCGGGCGAGACTGCGGCCCGGGCGGCCCTGGATGACTGGATCGACGGCCCGATCGACGCCTACGAGCGCCGCCACGACGACCTGACGGGAGGCACGAGCGGCCTCTCGGCCTGGATCCGGTGGGGCTGCATATCCCCCCGCGAGGTGGAGCAGCGCGCGATGGACCGGGGAGGAAAGGGAGCGCACGCCTTCGTCCGCCAGCTTGCGTGGCGCGACTTCTACGCCCACGTGCTGCTGATGTTCCCCGACAACATCGAGCTCGAGTACCAGCCGCGCTTCCGCGACCTCGAATGGGACACCGATGCCGGGCTGCTCGAGGCCTGGCAGGCCGGAAACACCGGCTACCCGCTGGTCGACGCCGGCATGCGGCAGCTGAACGCGACCGGCTGGATGCACAACCGCGCGCGAATGGTCGTCGGCTCATTCCTGACCAAGGACCTCCACCTCGACTGGCGCGAGGGCGAGCTCTGGTTCGAGCGGATGCTGCTCGACGCCGAGCCGGCGCAGAACAACGGCAACTGGCAGTGGATCGCCTCGACCGGGGTTGACCCCGCGCCCTACTTCCGGCGCATCTTCAACCCGATGCTCCAGCAGGAGCGCTTCGATCCCGGCGGCGAGTACATCCGGCGCTGGGTGCCCGAGCTGGCGGAGGTTCCCGAGAAGCGGCTCACCGAGCCGTGGAAGATGACCCCCGAGGAGCAGGAGGAGGCCGGCTGCGTGATCGGCACCGACTACCCGGCCCCGATCGTGGACCACGCTGTCGAGCGGAGGGTCACCATGGACCGCTACCGGGCCGTCTCCCCGCCCAGGGACTGAGCGCAGTGGCCCACGTCGCCCTCGTCCTCGGCGACCAGCTGATGGCCGACAACCCGGCGCTGGACGGCGCCGGGCGCGTGGTGATGGTCGAGTCGCTCGCCGTCCTCGGGCGCGCGCCGCTGCACCGCGCCAGGGCGCAGGTCGTCCTCAGCGCGATGCGCCACCATGCCGGCGAACTCCGGGAGCGGGGGATGGAGGTGGAGGAGGTCCGGGGAGCGGGGTCGTTTGCCGAAGCGCTCGCGGGCGTCGACGGCGAGATTGTCTGCGCCGAACCGAACCGCGCCTCGGCCCGGCGGGAGCTGGCCGAGCTCGGGGTCGGGTTCGTGCCCTCGGACCAGTTCCTCACCTCCCCGGAGGAGTTCGCCGAGTGGGCGAGGGGGCGCAAGGCGATCACCATGGAGCCCTTCTACCGCGAGCAGCGACGCCGCTACGGGATCCTCGTCGACGGTGACGGCGAGCCCGTGGGCGGCCGCTGGAACTTCGACGCCGAGAACCGCAAGCCGCCCAAGGCGGGAGTCGACGCTCCAGCGCCCTGGCGGCCCGGGGAGGACGAGATCGACCGAGGGGTCCGCGAAGACCTGGACTCCTGGGAGCTGGATCTCTGGGGCGAGGGCGGTCCGCGCCTCTTCGCCGTCACGCCGGCGGAGGCACGTGAGGCGCTCGCCGACTTCGTCTCGAACCGCCTGCCGGAGTTCGGCGCCTGGCAGGACGCGATGGTCCCCGGCGACCCGTTCCTCTTCCACTCGCTGTTGAGCGTTCCCCTCAACCTCGGGCTGATCGGCCCGCTCGAGGTTGCCCGGGCCGCCCAGGAGGCCTTCGAGGCCGGCGCGGTCCCGATCGAGGCGGCCGAGGGCTTCATCCGGCAGGTGATCGGCTGGCGCGAGTACGTCTGGGGGATGTACTGGCTTCGGGCCGGCGACTGGCGGACCGACAACGCGCTCGATGCCACCGCCCCGCTGCCGGCCGCCTACTGGGGCGAGCCGGCGGGCTGGACCTGCCTGGACAGCGTCGTCGACGGGGTCCGCCGCCACGGTTACGCCAACCACATAGAGCGGCTGATGGTCCTCGGCAATATCGCGATGCTCGCCGGGATTGAGCCGTGGGCGGTCGTGAACTGGTTCGAGCGTTCCTTCGTCGACGGTGCCGAGTGGGTGATGGCTCCCAACGCGGCCGGCATGGCGCTCTACGCCGACGGCGGCACGATGATGACCAAGCCCTACGCCGCCGGGGGCAACTACGTCCACAAGATGAGCGGCGGATCGTTCTGCGCCGACTGCCGCTACTCGCCGAAGAAGAGGACCGGGGAGGACGGCTGCCCGCTTAGCGCGCTCTACTGGGATTTCATCGGCCGCAACGAGGAGCGCTTCGCCTCCAACCACCGCATGGCGATGGCGGTCCGCAGCTGGAACCGCTTCGACCCCGCCGAGCAGGCGGCGATCGCCGACCGGGCCTCGCTCGCCCGGGAGGAGCTCTCGGGCCTTTAGCCCAGGCGGCGGGCGCTGAGCAGCAGGTTGTAGAAGATCGTCGCCGGCAGCCGTCCCTCCAGCAGCCCGCGGTCGACCTTCTGCAGGGCGAGGTAACCGCGGAAGGCGTACTGGCGCCAGAGGTCGGGGATCTCTTCGCTGACCGCAGTGTGCTCGAGCGCGCGGTTGGTCCAGCCGAACCAGTTGGCCAGCAGCTCCTCGCCGGTCACCCTGACCTCCTCGAACCCGGCTCCCTCGGCGGCGCGCTCGAGGTCGGCGGGCAGGAAGGCGTGGACGTCCACGTGCTGCTCGAGCTCGTGGTTCTCCTCGCCGCCGTCGGCGTGCCCTTCGGGCGCCGCATCGGCCCCGATCGCTGCCCGCCACGCGGGAGCGACCGCGGTGGCGGCCACCTTGGGCACCTGGGCGATCCGGTCCCCGTAGCGGGAGGGCTCGCCGGCGAAGACGATCGTCCCACCCGGGGCCAGGACCCGGTGGAACTCGGCGAAGGCCCGGTCGAGGTCGGGGATGTGGTGAAGGACGGCGTGGCCGAAGACCAGGTCGAAGCTCCCGTCCTCGAAGGGGAGCTCTTCGGCGTCGCAGACCCTCGTCTCGACGTCGAGCTCGAGCATCGAGGCGTTGGACTCCAGGACCTCGATCATCCCCGGCGAGATGTCGGTGCAGGTGGCCTGGCCGACGATCCCGGCCATGTGCATGTGGAGCGAGAAGTATCCGGTGCCGGCACCGATCTCCAGAGACCGGGCGAAGCGCGGGATCGGGCCGCCGAGGGCTTTCTCCACCTTCCCGAGAACCTGGTCGCGCCCGATCCCGCCCCAGTCGATTCCCCACTTGGCGTCGTAGTGGGCGGCGGCGCAGTCGTGGTAGCGCGTGTTGACGTCGCGGATCGCTTCGGGGTTGGTCGGGGCGCTCATCTTGCCGCGTCACCGTAGCGTCAGGGCCTTCCGGGCGCGGGGGCGAAGGTGCGACAATCGGGCCGTGAGCCTCGATGCCCCCGAGCTGGCCGAGCTTCCGCCCGGGCCGCGCCAGC
Organism: Solirubrobacteraceae bacterium; assembly: GCA_040398965.1. Classification (GTDB taxonomy): domain Bacteria; phylum Actinomycetota; class Thermoleophilia; order Solirubrobacterales; family Solirubrobacteraceae; genus F1-60-MAGs163. Next base: position 36,814 of record JBBASZ010000003.1, read on the forward strand.
CCCAGTACGCGCAGGCCCTCCAGTGGCTCTCCCGTCCGCAGGAGTTCATGCTCCGCCAGCGCGAGCGGTTCGGCGACGTCTTCACCTTCGACTTCATAACCGGCTTCCCGCTGGTCGTCCTTTCCGATCCCGAGGACGTGAGGACCGTCTTCACCGGCTCGGCCGAGGTGATGCACGCCGGCGAGGCCAATGTCGTCCTGGAGCCGATCGTCGGTTCCAACTCGGTCCTGCTGCTCGACGAGGGACGGCATCTGCGCGAGCGGCGCCTGCTGCTCCCTCCCTTCCACGGCGACCGTATGCGCCGCTACGGGGAGATCATGGAGGAGGCCGTCGAGCGCGAAGTCTCGACCTGGCGGGAGGGGGAGACGATGCCCCTGATCGAACGGATGCAGGCGATCACCCTCGAGGTGATCATGCGGGCGGTCTTCGGGGTCGACTCGGGCGCGGAGATGGAGCGGCTGCGCGAGCTGCTCGTGCGGATGCTCGCGCTCACCACCGACCCGGGGCGCCTCCTGGCGGGACTCTTCTTCGGGGTCGACTCGGACCGTGTCGTCTCCAGCCGGGAGGCGGCGCTTGGGCCGGTCGACCGGGAGCTCTTCCGGATCATCGCCGAGCACCGCGAGGACCCGGCGCTCGAGGAGCGCGAGGACATCCTCTCAATGCTGCTGCTGGCCCGCGACGAGGACGGCGAGCCGATGAGCGACGCCGAACTGCGCGACGAGCTCATGACCCTCCTTCTCGCCGGCCACGAGACCACCGCCTCGACGCTCTCATGGGCCTTCGAGCGGCTGGTCCACGAGCCTGAGGTGATGGAGAGGCTCGTGGCCGAGGTGCGCGACGGCGACGGGGACCGGTACACCGAGGCCGTGATCCAGGAGACCCTTCGCCTGCGCCCGGTGATCCCGATGGTCGTGCGCGTAATCACCGAGCCGGTGACCGTCGGCCAGGGCCGCTTCCGGCTGCCGGCGGGTTCGCGCGTGGCGCCGTCGATCCTGCTCGTCCACCTTCGCGAGGACATCTACCCCGACCCGTTGGGGTTCCGCCCTGAACGGTTTCTCGAGAGCCCTCCGGGCACCTACACGTGGATCCCCTTCGGCGGCGGCATGCGGCGCTGCATCGGCGCCTCGTTCGCCCAGTTCGAGATGCGCGCGGTCCTGCGGGGCGTGCTGCGGGCGGTTGACCTGGCCCCGGCCGGCGGCCCCGAGCGGATCTCGCGGCGCGCGATCACCCTGGTCCCGCGCCGCGGGGGGCGCGTGCGCGTGGAGAGGGTCGTGAGCGGGGCCGGCCTTGGGGCGCGCGGCGCCACGGTGGCGGCGTGAGCTCTCCGGCACCGGAGCGCACCGACGCCCAGGCTCCGCGCATCTTCCAGCAGGACCAGCCGGAGGGCGTGCCCCCCCTGGAGCTGACCGGCGAGCGCACGCTCCCCGACGTTCCCGACGAGAATTACTGGTACCGGCGCCACCTCGTCGTCTACGAGTGGATCGCGCTGCGGGTCGGCGGCCTGCGCGTGGTCGACCTCGCCTGCGGCGAGGGGTACGGCAGCGCCGTGCTCGCCCGCACCGCGGAGTCGGTCGTCGGCGTCGACGCCAACCCCGAGGCCTACGAGCACGCCAGCGCCCGCTACGGCGGGGGCCGGGTCAGGTTCGCGCGCGAGCTGATCGAGAGCTTCGACGAACCGTGCGACGCCGTCGTCTTCCTCCAGACGATCGAGCACGTCCAGGATGCCGGCGCGATCCTCGACCGCTGCCGCGAGCTGGTGAGCGGCTCGAACCGGCCGGCCGTCTACGTCTCGACCCCCAACGTGCTGACGCTCGCTCCCGAGGGGGCCGAGCGCTCCGGCAACCCCTGGCATGTTCACGAGTACCGCGCCTCCGAGTTCCGCGATCTCTGCGAGGCCCACTTCCCGCACGTTGAGCTCTACGGCCTGCACCACGCCCGCAAGCTCGCCGCCCACCAGGCGGCGATCGAGCGGCTGGGCTGGGACTCGGTCCACTCGCGCCTGGGCATCACCGACGCCTTCTACAGCCGCTTCGTGCCGGCGATCTCCGAGCGCGACTTCAGGCTCGTGCCCGGACGGGAGGACCCCGCCTCCCTGGACCGGGCCCTCGACTTCCTCGCCGTCCTGCGGCCCTGAGATGAGCTCGCCCGGTCGCGCGGCGCTCGTGCTGCACACCCACATGCCCTACGTGGAGGGCTTCGGGACCTGGCCGTTCGGTGAGGAGTGGCTCTGGGAGGCGGTGGCGACCAGCTACCTGCCGCTCGCCGACCTGCTCGACGCCGGTGCACCGCTGACCCTCTCGCTCACCCCGGTCTGCGCCGACCAGCTGGAGGCGCCCGGGGCCATGGAGCGCTGCGCCGCCTTCCTGCGCGAGGTGCGCCCCGCCTCCCACCGGCTCGACGTTGAGGCCTTCGCGGAGGCCGGCGAGCCGCAGCTCGCCGCCGAGATGGAGCGGGCGGCGCTTCAGTACGAGGAGTCCCTGACCGCCCTGGAGGCATGCGGGGGAGACGTACTCGGGCGCCTGGCGCCCTACGTCGCCTGGACCAGCAGCGCCACGCACGCGATCCTGCCGCTGCTGGCCACCGACGCCGGTATCCGGCTCCAGCTGCGGACCGGGATCGCCGGCCACCGCCGCCGGTTCGGCGACCGCTGGCGCGGCGGCTTCTGGCTCCCCGAGTGCGCGTGGGAGCCCCGGTTGGGACGTATGACCGAGGAGGCGGGAATCCACGCCTCCTGCGTCGAGCTGACCGCCTTCATCCCCGCCGGCGATCCGCGCCACCTGCAGGTGCTTCGCAGCGACGAGGGGCCGCTGCTGGCCCCGATCGACCGGGAGCTGATCGACCTCGTCTGGGGGCGTGAGGGGTACCCGTCCGGTGGTGCCTACCGGGACAGCCACCGGCGCACCGCCCGAGACCACCGCCCGTGGGCCAACGACGGCTCGGTCTACGACCCCGCCCGCGCCGATGCCCAGGCCCGCGCCGACGCCGCCGACTTCGCCGCCCGGGTTGCGGCCCGGATCCGGGGCGGAGGGCTCTGCACGCTGGCCTTCGACACCGAACTCTTCGGGCTCTGGTGGCACGAGGGCGTGGGCTTCCTGGCAGCGCTGGCCGGGGAGATGGAGGAGCAGGGTGTCGATCTGGTGCACCTCGACGATGCGCTCGCCGACGTGGAGGCGGAGCCGTGGCCCGTCGGCCTGCGCGAGGCAACCAGCTGGGGTACCGGCGGGCGCCTGGCCACCTGGTCGGGCCCGGCCGTTGCCGACATCGCATTTGCCCAGCGGGCCGCCGAGCTCGACCTCCTCGCTGCCGGCCCCGGCGTGAGCGAGCGTGCCGTCCGCGAGCTGCTGGCCGTGCAGTCGAGCGACTGGGCCTTCATGGTTGAGGGTGACCTCGCCGGCCCGTACCCGCGCGAGCGCCTGGAGGCGCACCTCGGCGCCCTCCGTGAGGAGCTCGGGCCGGTACCCTCGCAGGAGCAGGCGATCGGCAACCTTGCGCCGGACCTTTCACTGGCGCCGATTCTCGAGCCATGAACCGCGTCCTCATCCTCTCCTGGGAATACCCGCCGGTCGTCGAAGGCGGCCTGGCCCGCCACGTCTGCAAGCTGGCCGAGAACCTGGTCGCCCAGGGCACCGAGGTTCACGTCCTGACGCGCGGTGACGAGTCGATGGACGAGGAGACCGTCCAGGAGGGCGTCTTCGTCCACCGCGTCCGCGAGCCGGCCCGTCCCCGGGACCTGGCGGAGTTCGTCACCTGGATCGAGCACATGAACGCCGACATGCTGGCCGCCGGTGTCGAGCTCGGCGACCGCTACGACTTCGACCTCGTCCACGGCCACGACTGGCTCGTCGCCGCCGCCTGTGACCACCTGGCCAACCGTTTCCACCGGCCGCTGGTGATGACGATCCACGCCACCGAGTACGGCCGCCACCAGGGCTGGGTGGAGGAGCATCCCCAGAGCTGGATCAACGGGGTCGAGAGGTGGATCACCGGCCGCGCCGACCGCGTGATCACCTGCTCGCACTACATGCGCGGCCACGTCGCCGACATCTTCGAGCTCGACGAGTCCCGGGTGACGGTCATCCCGAACGGGATCGACCCGCTCGACCTCCAACCGGTCGACGACCTCGAGCAGCTGCGAGCCGAGTTCGCCGCCCCCGACGAGCAGCTCGTGCTCCTGGTGGGAAGGCTGGTCTACGAGAAGGGTTTCCAGCTCGCGCTCGAGGCGCTGCCGCCGATCATCGAGAGGGTCGGAGGCGTCCGCTTCCTGGTCGCGGGCTCGGGCACCCACGAAGAGGAGCTCAAGGAGCAGGCCGAGCAGCTCGGCCTGCTGGAGCACGGCACGTTCATGGGCTGGATCGGCGACGACGTGCTGCACTCGCTCTACCGGATCGCCGACCTGTGCGTGGTGCCGAGCCTCTACGAGCCCTTTGGCCTCGTCGCGCTCGAGGCGATGGCCAGCGGCTGCCCGTGCATCGTCGCCGACACCGGCGGCCTGCGCGAGGTCGTGCCGGCCGGCGAGAAGGTCGGGCTGCGCTTCAACGGCGGCGACCCCGAGCACCTGGGAGTGATGATCGAGCGGATGCTTACCGACGACGAGCTGCGCGAGCGGCTGATCGCAGAAGCCTCAGAGCACGTCCTCTCCTTTGACTGGGCCGACGTGGCCCGCCAGACCAGCCGGCTCTACGGCGAAACGATCGCCGCGCGCTCCGGCGCCTAGCCGAAGCGCATCGACTGCGGGGCCTCGCGCATGCGAAGCACCCGCGCGGGGATTCCCGCCACGACGGCGTTCTCCGGGACTTCGCGGGTGACGACGGCGCTGGTGCCGACGATCGCGTTGTCGCCGACGGTCACGCCGCGCAGGATGCAGGCCCCGTAGCCGATCCAGCAGTTGCTGCCCACCCGGACGTCCCGCTTGTAGATGCCCTGCTCGCGGATCGGCCGGTCGACATCGACGACGCCGTGGTCGAAGTCGATCAGCATCACCCGGTCGGCGAGGATGCACTCCCGCCCGATGGAGACGTGCTGGAAGGCGGAGATCGTGCACTCCTGGCCCAGGACGCTCTTGGCCCCGATCTCCACCTCGCCCTCGTGGACCCGGAGCTTGCAGCCGTGCCCGATCCACGACCAGCGGCCGAGCCGCAGGACGGCGCCCCGGCCGATCTCGAAGGTCACCCCGGGCCCGACGAAGCAGAGGCCGTCGGTCTGCAGGCGCCGGCCCCAGCGAAGCTTGAGCCAGGCCCAGCGAATGGCGAGCCTCAGGTACTTGGGGGTGAGCATCCCGTTGCGGCGCGCGAAGGCGAGCAGCGCGGCGGGGCCGCCGTGGAGCGGGGGAGGGGGCGGGCGCAGGCCGTCGTCCGGGGGAGCCTGCGCGGGCTGCTCGGGGGCGGCCGTGGACATTGCGGGAAAAGCCTAGCCCCGGGCGCCTGCGTCCACCGGGCCGGCCGCTAGTCTCGCCGGAAGTGAGCCCGAGCACCACCGACAGCCTCGCGGAGCGCCTGGTGGCCGGTGACCGCAGGGCACTTGCAAGGGCGATCACTCTCGTCGAGTCCGACGACCCGCGCGGCTGGGAGCTCGTCCGCGAGGTCTACCCGAAGACCGGCCAGGCCTCGATCGTAGGCATTACCGGGGCGCCCGGAGCGGGGAAGTCGACCCTGATAAGCGCGCTCACGAAGCTGCGCCGCGAGCAGGGTCGGAGCGTCGGCGTGCTCTCGATAGACCCGTCGTCGCCGTTCACCCAGGGGGCCCTGCTGGGCGACCGCATCCGCCTCACCGAGCACTTCCTGGACAAGGAGGTCTTCATCCGTTCGATGGCCAACCGCGGCGCGCTTGGCGGCCTCTCGGAGGCGACCCTCCAGGCGGCGCTGCTGATGGACGCCGCCGGGCGCCAGGACATCTTCCTGGAGACGGTCGGGGTCGGCCAGGCCGAGGTCGACATCATCGACCACGCCGACACCGTCGTCCTGGTACTGATGCCCGGTTCCGGGGATTCGATCCAGGCACTCAAGGCCGGGGTGATGGAGATCCCCGACATCATCGTTGTCAACAAGGCCGACCACCCGCTCACCGAGACGATGGTGCGCGAGATCCGCGGCGTCCTGTCCCTCGCCCCCGCCGACGGGCGCCAGATCCCGATAGTGCGCACCGAAGCCGCCCGCGGCGAGGGAGTCCCCGAGCTCGCCGCCGAGCTCGACGCCCACCGCGCCTACATCGAGGCCGAGGGAATGCTCTCCGAGCGCCGGCGCCGCAACCTGCGCAGCGAGGTCATCTCGATCTGCGCCAACCGCCTGCGCCGCGAACTCGAGTCCCGGCTGGAGACAGACGAGGAGTTCGAAGCGCTCCTCGCCGAGGTCGTCGAGCGTCGCCTCGATCCCGCCAGCGCCGCCACCCGGGTGCTCGAAGAGCGCTCGGACTGACCTGCCGCTCAGGCGCCGAGGATCGACCAGGGCAGGGGGCCGGCGGGGGGTGAGAGGCCGGCGTCTGCGGCGACGTGACCGGCGACGAGGAGCCAGAGGGTGAGCGCCAGGCCGACGGCCGAGAGGGCGATGCCGAGGGCAGGCAGGCGCCGCATGCCCCAGGCGCAGAGCGCGCCGGCGACCGGCAGGACGGTGGCGAGCGCTTCGCCCGGGGCGCGCTCGGCGAACCAGGGCACGAGGAGCAGTGCCGTGAAGACCGCCGCGGCGCAGATGAGGGCCAGGAAGCCGGTGGCCACCTCGATGTCGATCGCCTCGGGCAGTGCGCGGGCCAGCCGCTCGCGGCGCGAGTGCCAGAGCAGCCAGAGGGAGACGAAGGCGAGCACCAGGACCGGGGCGAAGAGCAGGATGCCCACCTCGGGCGCCAGCCAGAGGCCCAGCAGCCGAGGCAGCCGGGCCGCGTAGTCGGCGGCGGTCTCGGCGCCGAACGGGGCGCCCGGCTCGTTGGAGGCGGCCAGGGGGGTGACGCCCCCGAAGAGCCTGCCGTTGACGGTGACGTAGAAGACGAGCGAGACGAGAACCAGCTCGAGCGCGACGAGCCCGGCCCAGCCCCGGCGTCGGCGCCTGAGCCAGCGAAAGAGGGCGGCCACTATTACGGCGGCGGGCAGCAGCCCGATCGGCCCTGCCCAGGGAACCAGCGCCAGCAGCAGGCCGGCGCCCAGCGGCGCTGCCCGGGTCACCGACTCCCGGCAGCGCAGGGCGAGCGCCGCGGCGCCCGCCAGCAGGGCGCCGATCGTGGCCGCGGGAGAGATGGTCGTGGCGGCAATCACCGCCGGCGGGCTCAGGCCCACCGCCAGGACGGCACCGGTCGCCCACGGGTCGGGCGCGAGCCTGCGGGCGATCGAGACCGCCGCGGCCATCCCCAGAGCGGCGATGATCGCCAGGAACACCTCCACCCCGCGAACTCCGCCGAGCGCGTAGGCCGGGGCGATCAGGGCGGGGAAGCCGATGCCCTGCGGCTCGAGCAGGCGCCCCTCGATTACGTCCGCCCTGGGCGAGAGGACCGGTCCGTCGAAGAGGAGCCAGTCGCGGGAGGCATAGTTGTTGGTGAGGTCCAGGTCGCCGTCGGCGACGAGCGATTCAGCGCTGAGCAGCACGTGCGCCTCGTCACTTCGCAGCTCGCTCAGGTCGCCGGCCGGCAGCCCGGCCCCGGCCAGGTAGAAGGCCAGGCAGAGGAAGAAGACCAGTGCCGGGCCGGCGAGCGAGGACCGCCTCCCTGCCCGCTGCAGCCTGCGGGGATCGAGCTCGGGTACCGGTGCGGCCCGGGCCTCGTCGGCCATCGCCCTCCCGCTCAGAGCCCGAGCGCCCGGGCGATGACCATCTGCTGGACCTCGTCGGTTCCCTCGCCGATGGTCAGGATCTTGGAGTCGCGGTAGAGCCGGCTCACCGGGTACTCGTCGATCCACCCGTAGCCGCCGTGGATCTGAACCGCCTCCTCGGATACCCGCACCGCGAGCCTTCCCGCCATCAGCTTGGCCTGCGAGGCGCTCATCCCCACCGGCTGGCCGTTGTCCTTCTCGCTGGCCGCCTTCCAGACCATCAGCCGGGCTGCCTCGATCTCGGTCGACATATCGGCGAGCTTGCCCTGGATCAGCTGGAAGCGGCCGATCGGCTGGCCGAAGGCGATCCGCTCGTTGGCGTAGGCGAGGGCCTGCTCGAATGCGCCCTGGGCGAGGCCGACGGCCATCGCGGCCACCCCGATCCGCCCGGCATCCAGGCCGGCCAGGCACTGCTTGAGCCCGGTGCCACGCTCGCCGAGGAGGTTGGCTTCGGGCACGCGGCAGTCGGTGAAGGTGAGCGGGCGCGTGTCGGAGGCATGCCATCCGACCTTGCGGTACGGCTCGCCTTGCTCGTACCCGGGAGTGCCGTACGGGACGATGATGTTCGAGATTTCCGGGCGCCCGTTGCCTTCGCCGGTCACGGCGGTGATCGTCACGTGGCCGGAGATGTCGGTACCGGCGTTGGTGATGAACTGCTTGGCCCCGTTGATCACCCACTCGCCGTCGTCAAGCACGGCGGTGGTCCGCGTCGCGCCGGCATCCGAGCCGGCTTCGGGCTCGGTGAGGCCGAAGGCCCCCAGCTTGCGGCCGGAGCAGAGGTCGGGCATCAGCTCACGCTTCTGCTCCTCGGTCCCGAACTGGTCGATGAGCCCTACGCCGAGCGAGCTGTGGGCCGCCATGGTCACCGCGATCGAGCCGTCGACGCGCCCGAGCTCCTCGCAGGCGATGGCGTAGGCGAGCGTATCGCCGCCGGCGCCGCCGTACTCCTCGGGGAAGGGGATCCCCATCCAGCCCAGCTCGCCCATGCGGGCGATCACCTCGTACGGGAACCGCCGGTCGCGGTCGATCTCCTCGGCTATCGGCGCGATCTCGGTATCTGCGAACTCGCGAACGGTCTGGCGCAGGAGGCGGTGATCGTCGGAAAGGGCGAAATCCATGGCCGACAGCCTATGGTCTGCCGCCGGTCGCGGGGATCGCCCGCCGCCGCCGCGGCCGTCCGTTTAGCATCAGCCGCCCAGCAGACTTCAACCCCGGAGCCACCGAATGCCCAAGACCGTGATCCTCTCCTCCGCCCGCACGCCGATCGGCAAGATGGGGGGCGCCCTTGCCCCGCTTTCGGCCGTGGAGCTCGGCGGCATCGCCATCTCCGAGGCGCTCGACCGCGCCGGCGTCGCTCCGGACCAGGTCGACCACGTGATCATGGGAACCGTCCTCCAGGCCGGGCAGGGCCAGATTCCCTCCCGCCAGGCCCAGATCGAGGCCGGTATTCCCAAGGAGGTCTCCTCGGAGACGATCAACAAGGTCTGCGCCTCCGGCGTCCGTGCCGCCGTCCTTCTCGACCAGGCGATCCGGGCCGGCGACGCCGAGGTAGGGGTGGCCGGTGGCATGGAGTCGATGTCGAATGCGCCCTACCTGCTTCCCGGGGCCCGCTTCGGCTTCCGGATGGGGGAGACCAAGGCGCTCGACTCGATGGTCAGCGACGGGCTGACCAACCCGTTCTCCGGCCGCCAGATGTTCGACGAGGCCACCGAGGTCGGCGACGAGCTGGAGATCTCGCGCCCCGACCTGGACCGCTGGGCGCTGCGCTCCCACCAGCGCGCGATCGAGGCCACCGAGGACGGCCGGCTGCCCGAGGAGATCGTCGCCGTAACCGTGAAGGGCCGCAAGGGCGACACGGTCGTCGAGGTCGATGAGGCGCCGAGGCCCGATACCTCGCTGGAGACGCTCGCCAAGCTTCCGGGCCTGGTCTCGAAGGAGGGCAGCCATACCGCCGGCAACTCCCCGGGCGTCAACGACGGGGCCGGGGCGCTGGTCCTTGCCTCCGACGATTGGGCGAAGTCTGCCGGCCACGAGCCGCTGGCCGAGATCGTCGCCCACGCCCAGAGCGCCGGCGAGTACGCCTACCTGGCAACCACTCCCGCCAGCGCCGCGATGAAGGCGCTCGACAAGGCCGGCCTGCAGCCCGGGGATATCGACCTCTGGGAGATCAACGAGGCGTTTGCGTCGGTTGCGCTCAACTCGATCAACGCTCTGGGCATCGACGAGGAGCGCGTCAACGTCAACGGCGGCGCGGTGGCCATGGGCCACCCGATCGGCGCCTCGGGCGCCCGAATCATCGGCGCCCTGGTCCACGAGCTGCGCCGTCGCGGAGGCGGACTGGGCTGCGCGGCGATCTGCTCCGGCGGAGGCCAGGGCGACGCCATCATCGTCCGCGTGAACGGGGCCTAGGTGGAAGAGGGCGACGGCACGCCCACCGCAGCAGCGTTCTTCGACCTCGACCGGACGCTGGTCGCCGGCTCGTCCGGCTTCTACTGGGCCCGTGCGGCGATGGACGCCGGCGTGATCAGCCGCCGGCGGATGGCCCGGATCATCTTGCAGAACATCGAGTTCCGCCTTCGCGGCTCGACCGACGAGGGCACCGAAAAGATGCGCGCCGAGATCTCGGCGATGGTTGCCGGTCGCAGGCAGGTCGACCTGGCCCGGATGATGCCCGAGGTACTCGCCGGGGTCCTCCCGCGCCTCTACCCGCAGATGCTCAAGCTGGCGTACGCCCACCAGGACGCGGGCCGCAAGGTCTATATCGCGACCGCCTCGTCCCAGGCCCTGGCCGACATCCTCAGCGAGATCCTCGGGTTCGACGGCGGCATCGGGCAGGTATCCGAGGTGGTCGATGGCCGCTTCACCGGCCGTGACGCCGACATCTTCACTTACCGCGAGGGCAAGGCCGAGCGGATCCGCAAGCTCGCCGCCCGGGAGGGGATCGACCTCTCCGCCTCGTGGGCCTACTCGGACTCCGAGTCCGACCTGCCGATGCTCCGCCTCGTCGGGCACCCGGTGGCGGTGAACCCCGACCGCGAGCTGGAGAGGGTCGCCGAGGAGGAGGGGTGGGAGGTCCTGCGGTTCGAGCAGCTCGGGCGAAAGCTGATGGCCTTCGGGGCGCTGGCGCTCATGGGCCTGGTCGGAACGGCGGGGCGTACCGTGGTCTCCCGCCGCGGTGCCGTGCCGCCGGCCTCGCCGCGGCGCCGGGTTGGCTGGCGGCCGCGCTAGGCGCCCGCCCGGCGGCGACGTATTCTCTGACCATGGCGATCAGCCCCCAGGACCCGCGGGCGCTCGACGACGAGTGGCGCGAGCTGTTCGAGGCGACCCCGGAGCGGGACGTCTCCTTCACGACGCTCTCCGGCGTCCCGGTCGAGCCGCTGTATACGGAAGCCGACCTTCCGGATCCCGGCCAGGTCGGGGTTCCCGGCCTCTATCCGTTCACGCGCGGGGTCTACCCGTCGATGTACCGGGGGCGGCTGTGGACGATGCGCCAGTTCGCCGGGTTCGGGAGCGCCGAGGAGACCAACCGCCGCTTCCGCTACCTGCTCGACCACGGCCAGACCGGCCTTTCGACCGCGTTTGACATGCCGTCGCTGATGGGTCACGACTCGGACAGCCCACTCTCGCTGGGCGAGGTAGGCCGCGAGGGCGTTGCCGTCGACACCCTCGACGACATGGAGACGCTCTTCCAGGGGATCGACCTGGGCGAGGTCTCGGTATCGATGACCATCAACGCGCCGGCCGCCGTGATGCTCGCCTTCTACGTCGTGGCCGCCGAGCGCCAGGGCGTCCCGGCCGACCGCCTGGCGGGAACGATCCAGGCCGACATCCTCAAGGAGTACATCGCGCAGAAGGAGTGGTGCTTCCCGATCGACCCGGCAATGCGGGTGATGGGGGACATGATCGAGTGGTGCTCGAAGGAGATGCCGCGCTGGCACCCGGTCTCGATCAGCGGCTACCACATCCGCGAGGCGGGGGCCACGGCCGCCCAGGAGCTGGCCTTCACGCTCAAGGACGGACTGACCTACGTCGAGCAGGCGGTCGAGCGCGGCCTCGACGTAGACTCGTTCGCGCCGCGGCTGTCGTTCTTCTTCAACGCGCAGATCGACTTCTTCGAGGAGATCGCCAAGTACCGGGCCGCCCGCCGGATCTGGGCCCGCGAGCTGCGGGAGACCTTCGGCGCCAAGGACCCGAAGAGCTGGCTGATGCGCTTCCACACGCAGACCGCCGGCGTCTCGCTCACCGCCCAGCAGCCGCTGAACAACATCACCCGCACCGCGATCGAGGCTCTCGCCGGCGTCCTCGGCGGAACCCAGTCGCTCCACACCAACAGCTACGACGAGGCGCTGGCGCTGCCGACCGAGGAGGCGGTGCGCGTCGCGCTGCGCACCCAGCAGATCATCGCCTTCGAGACCGGCGTCACCAACACCATCGACCCGCTCGGGGGCTCCTACTTCGTGGAGGCGCTCACCGACGAGATGGAGCGCCAGGCCTACGACTACTTCCGCCGCATCGACGAACTCGGCGGCATGGTCGAGGCGGTCAAGCAGAACTACCCCCAGCGCGAGATCGCCGACGCCAGCTACGAGCTCCAGCAGGAGATCGATTCCGGCCGCCGGGTCGTCGTCGGGGTCAACGACTTCACCGACGGCGACGACGGCGAGACCCCGATCCTCAAGATCGGCCTCGAGGTCGAGCGCGAGCAGGTCGACCGCCTTGCCGGCGTCCGGGCCCGGCGCGACGGCGCCGAGGTCGAGGCCTCGCTGGCCGCGCTGCGCCAGGCCGCAGCCCGCGAGGACGAGAACCTGATGCCCCACCTGGTCACCTGCGCCCGCGCCTGGGCCAGCGAGGGCGAGGTCATCGAGTCGCTCCAGGAGGTCTTCGGCGGCTTCACCGAGCAGCCGGTCTTCTAGCCACGCCTTCCCGGCGGAGATTCACCGCGGCCGAATCCGGCCAACCGGCGCCCGAACGCTCGCGGGCGGTTATGATCGTTGGACGATGCGCCTGAAGATCGCCTTTGCCACAGCCCTCGCAGCGACCGCCGTCGCCGCCGTACCGGCCTCCTCGATGGCCATTTCCGGCCCGGTGGCCGGCGCCGCGGCAACGCGGACGATCGAGGTGAAGGACAACTTCTTCTCCCCGCGCGCCATCACGGTGAGCCGCGGGACGACGCTGAGGTTCGTCTGGCGCGGCCGGGGCGTCCACAACGTTGCCCTCGGCCGCAGGGTGCTGATCTCCAACCGGCGCTCGGGAAGCGGCGCGGTTCGCGTGTCGAACTCCGTGACCCTCATCTGCACGATCCATTCCGGCCAGAAGCTGGCCGTCCGGGTCCGCTGACCCCGCGCGGCGGCTACAGGCTGGAGGGGGTACCCTCCGGTCCGCTGACCGTCGCCCCATGAACGCTCCCGCAACACAGAAGATCCGCGTAGTCGTGGCCAAGCCGGGCCTCGACGGCCACGACCGTGGCGCGAAGATCATCGCCCGCGCGCTGCGCGATGCCGGCATGGAGGTCATCTACACCGGGCTGCACCAGACCCCGGAACAGATCGTTGAGACCGTCGTCCAGGAGGACGCCGACGCCGTTGGCCTCTCGATCCTCTCCGGCGCGCACATGACGCTCGTGCCCCGGGTCGTCGACCTGCTGCGCGAGCAGGGGATCGACGACGTGCTGGTCACCGTGGGCGGCACGATCCCCGCCGACGACATCCCGGAGCTCAAGGAGCTGGGGGTCGCCGAGGTCTTCACGCCGGGCACTCCCACCCAGGCGATCATCGACTTCATCTCCGGCTCCGTACAGGAGAGGGAACCGCGCTAGATCTGCGGGATTCTCGTCCCGAAGCCGAAACCGCAGGACCCGACTGACTAGTCAGTCAACAGCCCCGATAAACTGCCAACAACGTCCGAAACAGGAGAATCCGAAGTGAAGATCTGCGTTCTCGTCAAGGAAGTCCCCGACGCCGCCGTCCAGAAGCGAATCGACCCGTCCACGGGCCGCATGGACCGGAGCGGTGAGAAGAACCTCAACCCCTACGACACCCACGCCATCGAGGCGGCGATGCAGCTCAAGGAGAGCGGCGCGTTGCCGGTCGAGGAGGTCGTGGCCGTGTCGATGGGCCCCGACTCTGCCGAGCGCGCCCTCCACAAGGCCGTCTCGCTCGGGGCCGACCGCTCGATCCACCTGAGCGACGATGCCCTTGCCGGCTCCGACGTGGCCGCCACCGGCTACGCGCTGGCCCAGGTTCTCGAGCGCGAGAAGCCCGACCTGGTCCTGCTCGGCCAGCAGTCCGATGACGGCGAGTGCTACACGATCGGCGCCGTCGTCGCCGACCACCTGGGGATGCCTTCGCTGACCCAGGTGATCAAGATCGACGTCGAAGGCGGGGACAAGCTTCGCGCCGAGCGCCAGGCCGAATACGGCTACGACACCGTCGAGGTCGCCCTGCCCGCCGTTATTTCGGTCGGCGACGCGATCAACGAGCCCCGCTACCCGTCTCTCAAGGCGATCATGGGGGCAAAGAAGAAGCCGCTCGAGAAGGTTGCGGCCGGCGACGTCGGAATCGACGCGTCGAAGGTCGGGGGAGACAACTCCGCCGCCCAGTGGACCGGCTCCAAGGAACCGCCCAAGAAGGAGCCGGGCAAGATCATCGAAGACGAGGACACCAACGAGACGGTCGAGCAGATCGTCGCGTGGCTTGACGAGAGGAAGCTGATCTGAGTATGGCCAACATCCTGGTTTATGCCCTCCAGTACGAGGGCGCTTTCAACAAGAACTCCCTCGGAGCCGTCTCCGAGGCCGCCAAGCTCGCCTCCGAGATCGGTGGCGAGGCTCACGCGATCGTCGTCGGCGAAGGCGTCAGCGACGACCTCTGCAGCTCGCTCGGCAGCTACGGGGCCACCAAGGTCCTGCGCGTCGAGGGGCCCGAGGGTCTCGCCCAGCCGGTCGTCGACGCGATGGCTGCCGCCATCGGGGCCGGCGACTACGGCTACGCCCTCTTCGGGGGCGGCCTTCTCGGATTCGAGATCGGGGCCGGGCTGGCCGCGCGCCTCGACGCCGGCGTGGCGATGGAGGTCACCGCGGTCCGCGCCGAGGGCGGCAAGCTCGTCGCCGAGCGCCCGATTCTCGGTGACTCCGCGATCTCCGAAATCTCCTTCCGCAGCGGCCTCGGAATCATCATCGGCCGCCTCAACGCGTTCGAGATCAACGAGTCCGGCGGAAGCGCCGCGGTCGAGGACCTCAGCGTCGAGTACTCGCCGTTCAGCTCGCAGGCGACGATGGTCACCCGAGGCGAGCAGCGCGGCGCGGAGGTCGACATCGAGGGCGCCGACGTCCTTATCGCCGGCGGCCGCGGCCTGGGCGGCGAAGAGGGCTTCCAGCTCTGCGAAGACCTCGCCGGTGCCTTCGGGGGCAACTCGGCCGTCGCCGCGACCCGCGCGGTCGTCGACGCCGGATGGTTCCCGTACGCCGGGCAGATCGGCCAGACCGGCAAGACGGTCGCGCCGAAGCTCTACCTGGCGGCCGGCATCTCCGGCGCGATCCAGCACAAGGTCGGCATGCAGAGCTCGGAGACGATCGTGGCGATCAACAAGGACGCCAACGCCCCGATCTTCGAGTTCAGCGACCTCGGCATCGTCGGCGATCTCAACAAGATCATGCCGAAGCTGACCGAGGCGGTTAAGGCCAAGAAGGGCGGCTGAGCGATGGCCGGCAGCAACGGCAAGGTGGTTCCGGGGGCATACCCGCCCCCGGTCGATTCCCCGGGCGAGTTCATCAAGCGTGAGCTCGACCACGAGGACGAGCGGATCGACGTCGGCGTGGCAATCGTCGGCGGCGGCACCGCCGGTCTTGCCTGCGCCAACCGGCTGCTGCAGCTGCTGGCCGACGACCCCGAGACGCTGGAGCGCCTCGGCGAGGTCCCGGTCGCGGTGATCGAGAAGGCCAAGAGCTGCGGGGGACACAACCTCTCCGGAGCCGTGATGCGTCCCGGCCCGCTCGAGGAGCTCTTCCCCGAGATGACGCGCGAGGAATGGCGCGAGGCCGGCTTCGCCTACGGCGAGGTCAAGAAGGAGTCGGTCTACCTGCTCCCGAGCTCGAAGACCAAGGTCAGGATCCCGCCGCCCCCGCCGCAGAAGAACCACGGCAACGAGGTCATCTCGGTCTCCGAGATGTGCCGCTTTATGCAGGAGAAGGCCGAGGAGAACGGCGCCTACATCCTCACCGAGACCTCCGCCACCGAGCTGCTCGTCGAAGACGGCGTCGTTCGCGGCGTGCGCTCGGGCGACAAGGGGCGCGACAAGGACGGCGGCGAGATGTCCAACTTCGAGCCGGGTGCCGACGTGACCGCCCAGGCCACCGTCCTGGCCGAGGGCTGCTGGGGCAGCCTGACCGGCGCGGCGATCCGCGAGTTCGACCTCGCCGAGGGGCGCGAGCCGATGGTGTGGGAGCTCGGCGTCAAGGAGGTCTGGAAGGTCCCCAAGCCGCTCGACCGCGTCATCCACACCCTCGGCGGGTGGCCGCTTCACCTCTCCTCCAAGTACCACCAGATCGGCGGCTCCTGGATCTACCCGATGAAGGACGAGAAGACCGGAGACGACCTGGTCTCGATCGGCTTCGTGGTCGACCTCGACTACGCCGATGCGACCACCTCGGCCCACGACCTGCTCCAGACCTTCAAGACGCACCCGCTGGTCAGGAAGATCCTGGACGGCGGCGAGCGCGTCGCATGGGGCGCCAAGGCGCTCCCGGCCGGCGGCTACTGGGCGATGCCCAAGCTTTCGATGCCCGGCGCGGTCATCGTCGGCGACTCGGCCGGCATGGTCAACACGGCCGCCCTCAAGGGAGTCCACTACGCGATCCAGTCGGGCATCCTCGCGGCGGAAGCCATCTACGCGTCGCTCGCCCGTGGCGAGGCCCTGGAGGCCTACGAGGACGCGGTCGAGGACTCGGTCATCGGCCGCGACCTCTACGAGGTGCGCAACGTCCGCCAGCCGTTCGCCAAGGGCTTCCTTCAGGGAGGGCCGATCGTCAACCTGATGATCGCCTCCAAGGGCCGGTTCCCCGGCGGACGCTGGTCGCTTCACCGAAACGACGCCCAGCCGATGTTCATCGGCAACACCGACAAGCGTTACGTCCAGCCCGACGGCAAGTACACCTTCGACAAGCTCTCGAGCGTCTACATCACCGGCAACCAGACCCGTGACGACGCCCCCAACCACATCCGTGTCCAGACCAGCGTCCCCCGCGTTGTGGCCGAGACCTGGAAGTGGATGTGCCCGGCCGGGGTCTACGAGATCCCGGAGGATGCGCCCGAAGAGGGCAACGTCGACGTGACCGTCAACTACACCAACTGCGTCCAGTGCGGCGCGATCACGGCCAAGGGCGGCCGGCTCACCACGCCCGAGGGCGGCGACGGCCCGCTCTACCAGGTCACCTGAGCTTCCCGCAGGCCCTACCGCAACGTTTGCGGGACGGCCGTGTTAGTAAAGGCTGATGGCCCGCTTCTCCTTGCCCTTGAGCGCCCTTGCGGCGGTATTCGCCGCGGCAGCCGTTGCCGTCCCGGCCGGCGCTGCCCCGGCCCCGGCCGACTCGGCGGCCAGCGTCGGGCTCGGCGCCTCGCTCGAGAGCTGCTCGACGTCCGGCGAGGCCGGCCGCTCGGCGGTCTTCAGCGCCACCATGCCCGCCCTGGCCCGGTCGAGCCGGCTCCAGATGCGTTTCGAGCTCCTCAGCCGGCCCGACATCGGCGGGATCTGGAAGCCGGTCTCCGGGGTGCCGACCTTCGGGACCTGGGACTCGGCTGCCCCCGGCGCCGGAGGGCTGAAGGTCACCAAGCAGGTCAACTCCCTGCGCCTGGGCAGTGCCTACCGGGCGACGGTCAGCTTCCGTTGGCTGGCCGCCTCCGGGAAGGTCATGCGCAAGGTTGTCCGGGCATCGCGCAGCTGCGTGCAGCCCGACCCGCGTCCCGACCTGGGCGTTGTCGCCCGGGCCGCCTCGGGCGACGTCGTGGTGGTCGTGCGCAACCTCGGGCGGCAGGCCGGCCCCTTCGAGGTGCGGCTCAGCTCCGGCGGGCGCCAGCTGCTCTCCCAGAAGGTCTCCGGCCTGGGTGCCGGCCGTGCCCGCCCGCTGGTATTCCGCGAGCTCTCCTGCGAGCCAGGGTCGACGGTGAAGGTGACCGTCGATTCGGGCGAGTCGATCGTCGAGCGCAGTGAGGCCAACAACAGCGCCGAGCTGCGTTGCCCGGCCTCCAGCTAGACTCGGCGGCCGGTATGAAGTCCGAGATCCACCCCGATTACGTCGAGTCCACGGTCCGCTGCACCTGCGGCAACGAGTTCGTGACGCGCTCGACCCTCCCCGAACTCCACGTGGAGATCTGCTCCAACTGCCACCCGTTCTACACCGGCCGGCAGAAGCTGGTCGACACCGGTGGACGCGTGGAGCGCTTCCGCCGCCGCGCCGCCAAGCGCTCGTCGGCGAAGTCCTGAACCGGGCCATGGCCGAGGGGGCGCAGGCGCCGCCGGCACCCGCGCTCGACGCCGAGCCCGCCGAGTGGGCGGCGACGGCCGATGCCCCGATCGGGGGCCAGGCGGTGCTCGAGGGCGTGATGATGCGCGGGGTCGGCGGCTGGGCCGTCGCCTGCCGCCTCCCGGCGCCCGACCAGCTCGACGAGAAGGGGGAGCGAGCCGACCTGAACGACCCGCCGCGCGGGCCGATCGACGTCGAGTCGACCAAGACCGTCTCGGTCCTCTCCCGTCACCGGGTGCTGCGGCTGCCGATCATCCGAGGCGTGGTGGCCCTCGGCGAGTCTCTGGTCATCGGCTTCAAGGCCCTGGGCATCTCCGCCAACGCCCAGACCCCGCAGCACGAGGAGCCGATCTCCGGCTTCGCATGGGGGCTGACAATCGTCTTCTCCCTCGCCCTGGCCATCGGCCTCTTCTTCATCATCCCGGTGACCCTCACCAACCTGATCAAGGACCAGCTCGGCTCGGCGGTCCTCTTCTGGCTCGTGGAGGGGATCCTCCGGACGGCGATCTTCCTCGGCTACCTGCTGCTCCTCTCGCGCCTGCGCGACCTGCGGCGGGTCTTCGAGTACCACGGTGCCGAGCACAAGACGATCTCCTGTTACGAGGCCGGGCTGCCGCTCACCCCCGAGAACGCCCAGCGCTTCTCCCGCCTCCACCCGCGCTGCGGGACGAGCTTCCTGCTGATCGTCATGATCGTCGCGATCTTCGTCTTCTCGCCGCTCGGGCTGCTGCCCTGGTGGGCGCTGGTCGTCAGCCGGATCGTCGGCGTGCCGCTGATCGCGGGAATCTCGTTCGAGATCATCAAGTTCTTCGGGCGCCATCGGACAAACCGCGTCGTCCAGGCCCTGATGTGGCCCGGGCTCAAGCTCCAGCTCCTGACCACCAGGAATCCTGACCTCAGCCAGCTCGCGGTGGCGATCGCCGCCATGGAGGCCGCTCTCGCCCTCGAGACCGACGGGCCCCTCGACGAGAATCTCGTCGGCGTCGAGATCGCCGCCTAGCCCTCCTTCCGGGCCTACGCTCCCCGGTACCCTCCCGGCCTGATGATCGAGGCCCTCGTCGAACGGATCGAGACCCGCTTCTCGGAGCTCTCGCAGGAGATCACCGACCCCGAGGTGATCGCCGACCGCGAGCGCTACGCCCAGGTTGGGCGCGAGTACCGGCGCCTCGAGGAGGCGGCCGCGCTGGCCGCGCACTGGCGCCGGGCGAGCGACGATGCCGCCGGCGCCCGTGAGCTGATCGCCGAGGGAGGCGACGACGAAGAGGTGCGCGAGATGCTCTCCCAGTCGGAGTCACGGATCTCCGAGCTGGAGGAGGAGCTCCGCCTGGCAATGGTCGAGGGCGACCCGAACGACGCCAAGAACGTGATCGTCGAGATTCAGGGCGGGACGGGGGGAGAGGAGGCCGGGATCTGGGCCGGCGACCTCCAGCGGATGCTGATGCGCTACGCCGAGCGCCGCGGCTTCCAGGCCGAGGGCCTCGAAGCCTCAGAGGGCAAGTACACCTTCGCCATCAAGGGCGACGGGGCCTACTCCGTCTTCAAGTTCGAGGGCGGTACCCACCGGGTCCAGCGGGTGCCGGTCACCGAGTCCCAGGGGCGCATCCACACCAGCACGGCGACGGTCGCGGTCCTGCCCGAGGCCGAAGAGGTCGACATCCAGGTCGACCCGAACGACCTCCAGGTCGACGTATTCCGCTCGTCGGGCCCGGGCGGGCAGTCGGTCAACACCACCGACTCGGCGGTCCGGATCACCCACAGGCCGAGCGGCCTGGTCGTCTCGATGCAGGATGAGAAGAGCCAGCTCCAGAACCGCGAGAAGGCGATGCGCGTGCTGCGCGCCCGCCTCTACGAGCAGGCGATCGCCGAGCAGAACGCCGAGATCGCGGCCGACCGGCGAGCCCAGGTCGGTACCGGCGAGCGCTCGGAGAAGATCCGGACCTACAACTACCCGGACCGGCGCGTGACCGACCACCGGATCAAGCTCACCGTCCACGACCTCGACGGCGTCCTCGACGGCGGGCTGGACGACTTCACCGCGGCCCTGCAGGCCGACGAGAAGAGCCGGCTCCTGGCCGCACAGGCCGGAGCCACCTGATGCGCGGCGCGAGCGTCGCCGAAGCGCTCGACAGCGCGGTGGTGGCGATAGGCGCCTCGGGCAGCGCGAGCCCGCGGCTCGATGCCGAGCTGCTGCTCTCCGCGGCCGTCGGGGTGAGCCGCGAAGCGCTGGTCACCGGCCCGGAGCGGGAGCTGGAGCCGGGGCAGGCACGCCTCTTCCGTGACCTGGTGACTCGCCGCTCGCGGGACGGGGAGCCGGTCGCCTACCTGCTGGGCCGCAGGGGCTTTCGGTGGATCGAGCTGGAGGTCGACCGCCGGGTGCTGGTCCCGCGGCCGGAGACCGAGCTGCTGGTGGAGGCCGCCCTGGGGCTTCCCGCCGGCTCGCGCGTGCTCGACGTCGGGACGGGAAGCGGCGCGGTGGCGCTGGCCCTCAAGCAGGAGCGCCCGGACCTGGAAGTGACGGCCAGCGACATAAGCGCGGAGGCCATCGCGGTGGCGGCCGCAAACCGCGACCGCCTGGGCCTCGACGTGCGCATAGAGCAGGCCGACCTGCTCGACGGCCTCGGTGCCGGATGGGACGCGATCCTCGCCAACCCGCCTTACGTGGCCGAGGGCGACCGCGCACAGCTGCCGAGGGAGCTCTCCCACGAGCCCGACGGGGCGCTCTTCGCCGGCCCGGACGGGCTGGCGGTGATCCGGCGCCTGCTGCCCGCCGCGGCCGCCACCGAAGCGGCCCTCCTGGCCGTCGAGGTGGGGGAGGGCCAGGCCGACGGGGTGGCGGCGATGGCCGTTGCCGCCGGCTTCGGCGAGGCCGCCATCCTCGACGACCTTGCCGGCATCGGCCGCGTGGTGGCGGCGACGCGATGAGCGCCGTGGTCGAGCCCGGGCAGGTCACCGTGCTGGAGCGCTGCATGGCGGTCGGCGGCGTCGCCGTCTTCCCGTCGGACACCGTCTACGGGGTCGCCTGCGACCCGGGCCACCGCGAGGCCCACCGGCGCCTTTGCATGATGAAGGGGCGAGACCCCGACCAGCCCTGCGCGGTGATGTTCTTCTCGCTCGACCGGGCGCTGGAGTCGCTGCCGGAGATCGGCCCGCGGACCCATGGTGCGCTTTCCGCGCTCCTTCCCGGGCCGGTGCTGGCGCTCCTGCCCAACCCCGCCGCGCGCTATCCGCTCGCCTGCGGGCAGCAGATCGACACCCTTGGCCTTCGCGTCCCGGAGCTCGGCCCGGCCACCGCCGCGCTCGAGGCGATGCGCTGGCCGCTCCTGCAGACCAGCGCCAACCTCAGCGGCGGGCCGGAGGCGGCCCGTATCGACGATGTACCGGCGCGGCTGTGCGAGGAGGTCGACCTGGTGATCGATGCAGGGGAGCTTCCCGGGGTGCCGTCCACCGTCGTCGACCTCCGCACCTACGAGTTCGAAGGCGCCTGGTCGGTGCTTCGGGAGGGCGCACTCACCGAGGAAGAGGTCGCCAGCCGCCTTTCCTGACCGGGGCGCTGTCCGGCGCGGATAACATCATCGGCCCATGGCCGAATACTCCTCCGCAGCAGAGTTCCTGGGCGCGCCGCTCAGCGAGGTCGACCCGCAGATAGCCGACGTGCTTCGCCTTGAGCTGGACCGCCAGCAGCGCACGCTCGAGATGATCGCCTCCGAGAACTTCGTCCCCGAGGCGATCCTCGAGTGCCAGGGGAGCGTGCT
>JBBASZ010000003.1:58967-90763 GCA_040398965.1 Solirubrobacteraceae bacterium
GACTTCGCCCGCTTCCGCGAGATCGCCGACGAGGTCGGCGCCTACCTCCTCGTCGACATGGCGCACTTCGCCGGCCTGGTCGCCGCCGGGCTCCACCCGAGCCCGGTCCCTTACGCCGACGTGGTCACCAGCACCGTCCACAAGACGCTCGGCGGCCCGCGGTCGGGGATCATCCTCTGCCGCGAGGAGCACGCCAAGGCGATCAACTCCGGCGTCTTCCCGGGCCAGCAGGGAGGCCCGCTGATGCACGTGATCGCCGCCAAGGCGGTGGCCCTCGGGATCGCCGCCACTGAGGGCTTCCGTGAGCGCCAGGAGCGAACGATCGAGGGTGCGCGGGCCGTTGCCGCCGCGCTCACCACCGACGCGGCGCGCGAGGCCGGGGTCGACGTCCTGACCGGCGGAACCGACGTTCACCTCGCCCTCGTCGACCTTCGCGAGTCCGAGCTCGACGGCCAGGCCGCCGAGGACCGTCTCGACGAGATAGGCATCACCGTCAACCGCAACGCCGTGCCGTTCGATCCGCGGCCGCCGATGGTCACCAGCGGGCTGCGTATCGGAACGTCGGCGCTGGCCACGCGCGGGCTGGGTGCCGAGGAATTCAGCGAGGTCGGCGCGATCATCGCCGAGGCACTCGCCGGGGACTTCGAGTCATCCCGCCCCGAGCTGGCAGAGCGCACGCAGGCGATCGCCGCCCGTTTTCCGCTCTACGAGCACCTGGGCGCACCGGCGACCGCCTGACCGGCGCCCCGGGCCTTCCGCCTCAGTCGCTCAGGTAGATCGAGCGGGCCCAGATCGCCGCCAGCGCGTCGATCAGCTCCTGCTCTGCCGGTCCGCCGGGTCCCGCCTCGAGCTGCAGGAAGGCGCTGTCGGTCATCCAGGTGAGGGCCAGGGCGGTGGCGCGCGGGTCGGCGCAGCGCGTCCGGCCGGCGGCGTTCTCCTCGATCACGTGGCGTTCGGTCACCTCGGCGATGCGCGAGACCAGCCGGCGCTGGTGGTCGGCGACCTCCTCGTCGTAGCTCGCCGCCTCGGCGACGGCCCGCAGGAGCATCGCGTGCTCGCGGTGGATGGCGAGCGAGCTCGACAGGGCCTGCCGGACCCTCTGGGCCGGCTCGCCCTCGCTCTCCCACCACAGGTTGGCCTGCTCGAGGATGAGGGCGTTTACGTCCTCGGTCAGCCGGATCAGCAGCTCGCGCTTGTCCGCGAAGTAGAAGTAGAAGGCGGTGCGGGAGATGCCGGCCCGGCTGGCGATCCGCTCGACGCCCAGTTCCGAGAAGGTGAAGCCCTCCTCGAGCAGCGACTCGGTGGCCTCCAGCAGCGCGGCCTCGACCGCCTGTCGCCGGGCCGTCGGTGCGCCCCCGCTGCGCTGGGTGGTGGCCATAGCGCCGAGGCTAACAGTCGCCGGCGGGCCCGCCGGAAGCTATTTTCCCGGCGATGCCCCACCATTCCCGACTCGACTCGGCCAGCCCGTTCATCACCGACGACGGCTCCACGATCAGGGAGCTGGTGGGCCGGGTGAGCCTTCCCTCGGCCAACCAGAGCTTCGCCGAGGCGCGGGTGCCGGTGGGTGGCTCGACGATCCACCATCACCATGTGGTCGCCGAGGAGGTGTACTGGTTCACCGCCGGGCGCGGGCGGCTGCTCATCGGCGGGGAGGAGGTCGAAGTCGGGCCCGGGGACTGCTTCCTGATCCCGCCCGGAACCGACCACAAGCTCTGGAACACCGGCGAGGAAGAGCTGGTGCTCTTCTGCTGCTGCTCGCCGCCCTACGACCCGGCCGACACCGTCCTCGCCGAATAGCCCGCCAGCGACGCCACGCCCGTTTGCAGGGCTTTTCCGGGCGTGCCGCGCGCTGTCCTGCCGGAGGTTTACGGTTCGCCGGCGTGTTCGGAGGAGGTCCCGAGATCTGGCGGGAGGGAAGGATGGGGGCCGAGGCCGCCACACTCCTGGCCAGCCCCACCTGGCGTGGCCGCGGAGTCGAGCGGGGTGACGGCCAGCCGGTGATGCTTGTCCCGGGGTTCCTCGCCGGCGACGAGAGCCTCTGGATGATGAGCCGGTGGCTGCGCCGGATCGGCTACCGGACCCACGGATCGGGAATCCGCTCGAACATCGGCTGCTCGGAGCAGGCGATCGTCGACCTCGAGGAGCGCCTGGTCGACCTCAGCGATCGCTACGACCGGCCGGTGACCGTCATCGGCCACAGCCGGGGAGGGATGTTCGGCCGCGTGCTGGCCGTGCGCAACCCGGACAGGGTCGACCGCGTAATCGCCATGGGCTCGCCGCTCGTCGCGAGCATGGAGGACGTCCACGGTCTCGTGCGCTTCCAGATCCGCAACGTCCAGCGGGCCCAGCGCCTGGGCGCCAGGCGGCTGATCGCCGGGGACTGCGAGCAGAGCTGGAACGCCTACCGGTTCGGACTCGAGCCGGTCGGGTGCTGCACCGGATTCTGGACCGACATGGACGACCGGCTCCCCACCCGCGTTGGCTTCGCCTCCCTCTACTCGCGCTCGGACGGGGTGATCCACTGGCGGGCCTGCCTCGACCCGCAGGCGCGCCACGTCGAGGTGGCCAGCAGCCACTGCGGCATGGCCGTCAACCGCGACGTCTACGAGCGGGTGGGCGAGCTGATGACCGGCCGGATCGTGGCTTCGGTGCGCCCCCTGCGGGCCGCCTGAGCGACTCTCCGCCGCTCCGGTCGCCACCCCCCGAAAAACCCCGTTAGTGACGACGGATACGAACTGTCACTAAGCCGTCACAAAGTCCCCTCATGCGCTAACGTCCGCCCCCGCGTGCCGGTCTTCCGCCATATCGACCTGATCGTCCTCGCCGTCGCGCTGCCGG
Organism: Solirubrobacteraceae bacterium; assembly: GCA_040398965.1. Lineage (GTDB taxonomy): Bacteria > Actinomycetota > Thermoleophilia > Solirubrobacterales > Solirubrobacteraceae > F1-60-MAGs163. Next base: position 61,806 of record JBBASZ010000003.1, read on the forward strand.
TCTTCATCCTCGCCGGCTGGCCTCTCCTCGGATGGGCCGCCGGGGCTTTGGCCTGGGGCCTCCAGAAGGCGATCGCCACCTGGACCAACCGCAGGGCCGAGGCCAGCGACGAGCCGCGCCAGGTGGCGGGGATCGTCACCGGCTCGATGATCGGTCGCGGCTGGCTGGTCGCGATGATCATCTTCGGCACGGGGATGATCGAGAACGATGCCGGCCTTGCCGCGGCGGTCCTCTTCCTTCTCGTCTTCACCGTGAACTTCTCCTTCACCCTCGTAATGCGGCCATTCGACCGCGCCGAGAGCGGCGGTACGGCCTGATGCGCGCCCGCCTGCTCGCCCCCGCCACGGCGATCGCGCTTGCGCTGGCCGCCCCCTCGTCGGCCTTTGCGCTCAACATCAACGAGAGCTTCAAGCCCCAGAACGAGTTCAAGCTGACGCCGTGGATCTCGATCGAGATCTTCGGGATCGACATGTCGATCAACAAGGCGGTCTTCTACGTCCTGGCCGCCTCCGTGCTCGCCTGCGTGACCCTCATCTGGGTCGCCCGGCGGATGCAGATGAAGCCCAACCGCGTCCAGGCGATCGTCGAGGTCTACTACGGCCTCGTCGACAGCATCACCAGGGGGAACGTCCCCCAGGAGATGATCCGGCGCTGGTTCCCGTTCATGGCCGCGCTCTTCCTCTTCCTCTGGTTCTCGAACATGATCGGCTACCTGCCGCTGCCGACCAACACCGAGCACATGGTCACGATCTTCGGGATCGAGGTTCCGTCGCTCGCCCTCTACGCCGCGACGGCAAACATCTCGGTGCCGCTCGCGCTGACCCTGGTGGTCGTCATCAGCTACCACATCGAGGGAGTGCGGGCCAAGGGCCCGGTCTCCTACGTGAAGGGCTGGGTGCCCGCCGGCGTCAGCGGCGCCGCTGCCGTGCCGATCTTCTTCATCGAGGTGATCTCCCAGTTCGTCCGGATCATCTCGCTCTCGGTCAGGCTCTTCGCCAACATCCTCGCCGGCCACCTCCTGATCCTCTTCATGGGCGGCGGGCTCGTGGTCCTGCTCAACCTCGCGATCCTCGGCTCGGTGGTCCTCGGCCTCGTAACGGGCGTGCTGGCCGTCGCCTTCTACATCTTCGAGGTGGGACTCGTCGCCACCCTCCAAGCCTTTATCTTCACGACCCTGTCAGCGATCTACCTCGGCGGCGCCGTCGCCGAAGAACACTAAGGAGCACGAACACCGTGGACCTAACACTGATCACCGAACTGGCCCAGTCGGGCGTCACCGCCGAAGTGGCTCAGGAGTACGGCCGCAAAGGCATGAAGGCGATCGCCCTGGGCATCGGCGCCGGTCTCGGCACCATCGGCCCGGGCATCGGAGTCGGATACATCTTCGGAAAGGTGATCGAGTCGGTCACCCGTCAGCCCGAGATGAAGGATGAGATCACCTCGATCCAGTGGCTGGGCTTCGCCCTCACCGAGGCGATCGTCTTCTACGCCTTCATCTTCGGCCTGATCGCCTTCTTCCTGGGCTAAGCCGATGGTCGCCGGACTCACGCCACTGGCCGCCGCCGCGGCCGAGGAGGAGAGCAGCAACTTCCTCGTCAGCCCGAACGTCGGGCTGATGATCTGGACGCTGCTCGCCTTCGGGGTGACGCTCATCGTCCTGAACAAGTTCGCCTTCCCGGCGATCCGCAACGCGCTGGACAAGCGCGTGGCGATGATCGAGGAGTCGATCGAGCAGGCCGAGCAGTCGCGGGCCGAGTCCGAGAAGCTGCTCGCCGAGTACCGGGAGCGCCTCAAGGAGGCGCGCGTCCAGGCCGACGAGATCGTCGCCCGTGCGCGCAAGAACGCCGAGGCGTACGAGAGGGAGTCCTCCGAGGAGGCCAAGGAGAAGCGTGCGGAGCTGCTCGAGCAGACCCGGCGCGACATCGAGGCCGAGACGCGCCGGGCGATCGAGGAGATCCGCGGCGAGGTCGCCGACCTGACCGTGCTGGCCACCGAGAAGGTGACCGGCCGGGTCCTCTCCGACGCCGACCAGCAGCGCCTCGTGGACGAGGCGCTCTCCGAGCTGGACTTCACCTCGCTGGCAGGGGAGAAGCGGGGCTAGGCCATGGAAGAGATCGCCCAGGTCTACGCCCGCTCGCTCTTCGACGTTGCCTCCGAGCAGGACAACGTCGAAGTCGTGCGCGAGCAGCTGGGCGAGCTCGCCGACGCCCTGGAGGCCAACCAGGACCTGCGCCTGTTCTGCTTCTCGCCCTACTTCTCCTCCGAGGAGAAGAAGCGCGGGCTGCAGGCGGCCCTCTCGGGGGTCGACCCGTCGGTCGAGCGCTTCCTGATGCTCCTGGTGGAGAACGAGCGGCTTCCGCTGATCGCCCGCATCCGCCGCGAGTACGACCGGCTCTGCGACCAGGCCGAGGACCTGCTCGCCGTCACCGTCACCAGCGCCGTGGCCCTCGACCCGGCGGTCATCTCCCGCCTGGTCAAGCAGATCAGCGAGCAGACCGGCTCGCGCGTGGAGCTGACCGAGGAGGTCGACCCGTCGATCGTCGGCGGTGTCGTGCTCCGCGTCGGCAACTCGATCCTCGACGCATCCATTCGAAACCGTCTTGAAAACCTTCGCACCGAGGTCGCCCGCGCCTGATCGCGGGCAAATCCCAAGGAGTCAGAGAGAAAATGCAGATCAAGCCCGATGAGATCACCAGCATCCTGAAGTCCCGCATCGAGGGGCTCGACGCCGGGAGCGCAGAGCTGACCGAGGTCGGCACCGTCCTCTCCATCGGCGACGGAATCGCCCGCATCTACGGGCTCGAGAACTGCCAGTCGCTTGAGATGCTCGAGCTGCCGCACGGCGTCACCGGGCTGGCCCTCAACCTCGAGGCCGACAACGTCGGCGCCGTGCTCTTCGGCCCCTGGGAGAAGATCGTCGAGGGCGACACCGTCAAGCGCACCGGCAAGCTGCTCGAGGTGCCGGTCGGCGACGCGCTGCTGGGCCGGATCGTCGACCCGCTCGGCAACCCACTCGACGGCAAGGGCGCCATCGTCACCGACGAGACCCGCCTGGCCGAGTTCAAGGCGCCCGGCGTGGTCCAGCGCCAGCCGGTCACCGAGCCGATGCAGACCGGCCTCAAGGCGATCGACTCGATGATCCCGATCGGCCGCGGCCAGCGCGAGCTGATCATCGGCGACCGCCAGACCGGGAAGACCTCGATCGCGCTCGACGCGATCATCAACAACAAGGACAGCGACCTCGTCTTCGTCTACGTCGCCATTGGCCAGCGGATGGCGACCGTCGTCCAGCTCGCCGAGACGCTCGCCGAGAACGGCGCGCTGGAGAGGACGATCATCGTCGCCGCCCCGGCCGACGAGTCGGCGCCGATCAAGTACATGGCGCCCTACGCGGGCACCGCGATGGCCGAGTACTTCCTCTACAACGGGAAGCACGCTGTCGCCGTCTACGACGACCTCACCAAGCACGCCTTCGCCTACCGGCAGATGTCCCTGCTCCTGCGCCGCCCGCCGGGCCGTGAGGCCTACCCGGGCGACGTCTTCTACCTGCACAGCCGCCTGCTGGAGCGGTCGGCCAAGATGAACGACGAGCTCGGTGGCGGGTCGCTGACCGCGCTGCCGGTCATCGAGACCCAGGCCGGCGACGTCTCGGCCTACATCCCGACCAACGTGATCTCGATCACCGACGGCCAGATCTTCCTGGAGCCCAAGCTCTTCTACTCGGGCGTCCGTCCGGCCATCAACGTCGGCATCTCGGTCTCCCGGGTGGGAGGCAACGCACAGATCTCGCCGATGAAGAAGATCGCCGGCCGCCTGAAGATCGAGCTCTCCCAGTTCCGTGACCTCGAGGCCTTCGCCCAGTTCGGCTCCGACCTGGACGCCGACACCCAGCGCACGCTGGCCCGAGGTGAGCGCCTGGTGGCGACCCTCAACCAGCCTGAGCGTGATCCACTTCCCGTCGAGATCCAGGTCGCCCAGATCTACGCCGCCACCTCCGGGGCGCTGGACCGGATCCTGGTCGACCGCGTGCCGGAGTTCCTCGACGGGCTGACGCAGCGGGTCAAGGCCGAGGCTGCGCCGACCCTGGCCAAGATCGCCGAGGGCGACTGGTCGGACGAGACCCAGGCCGCGCTGGACAAGGCCGTGAAGGGCTTCGCCGACGACTTCGGTTACGACCTCGACGAGGAGGGCCAGCCGCTGGCCGGCACCGGCGTCGGGGAGACCAGCCGCATGGACGAGGGGCTGGCCGAGGCGGCCGGCGAGGAAGACGCCGCCGCCGCCAACCAGGCCGAGGAAGAGGAGGCTGCCGCGACCGCCTGAGCGGCCGCGCGCTCCACCAGCCATGTCGCAGCGCGACGTAAAGCAGCGGATCGACTCGGTGAAGAACATCCGAAAGATCACCAGCGCCATGCAGATGGTCGCCGCCGCGCGCCTGCGCCGCGCCGAGCAGCGCATCGCCCACCTGCGTCCCTACGCCGGGGCGATACGCCGCATGACCCGCCAGGCCGCAGAGGCGGCCGGGGGAGAGGTGGCCGGAAACCCGATCCTCAAGGAGCACGAGCAGGAGCGCACCGTCGCGATCCTGCTGGTCACCGGCGACCGCGGCCTGGCCGGCGCCTTCAACTCGCAGATCATCCGTGCCGGCCTCCGCGCCGCTGAGGATTACGAGGCCCAGGGCAAGAGCGTGCACTTCTACGGGGTGGGCCGTCGCGGTGTCTCCTCGCTCGTCTTCCGCAAGCTCGAGCTCTCGGGCTCCTACACCGGCTTCACCGATCGCCCGGCCTACGCCGACGCCCGCAGGATCGCCGAGGACCTGATGGCCGCCTACGTCGACGGGGAGGTCGACCTGGTCGAGGTCTTCTACAACGGTTACGTATCGCCCCTGGTGCAGGAGGTCCGCGAGGAGGTCCTGCTCCCGCTCCAGAAGGCGACGATCGACGAGGCGATGGCCGAGGTCGCCGACGAGGATGTCCTCCACCACGCGCTGGTCGATTACGAGCCCGACCCGGCGGTGATCCTCCAGCGCCTGATCCCCGATTACGTCGAGATTTCGCTCTTCCGGGCCCTGCTCGAGTCGACCGCCTCCGAGCACGGGGCGCGGATGACGGCTATGCAGAGCGCTTCGGACAACGCCGGCGAGGTGATCGAGGACCTGACCCTCGAGATGAACCGCGCCCGCCAGGCGGAGATAACCCAGGAGATCATGGAAGTCGTCGCGGGCGCCGAGTCGCTCAGCTGATAACCGAGAAAAGGAAGACATGGAAAACGGCAAAGGCAACACCGGAACGATCGAGGAGATCAAGGGAGTCGTCATCGAGGCGGCCTTCCCCGGGGAGCTCCCTGAGATCAACAACGCCCTTGAGGTCCCCCTCGGTGACGGCACTCTCGTCTGCGAGGTCCAGCAGCAGCTCGGCGACGACCGCGTCCGCGCGGTGGCGATGGACTCGACCGACGGACTGGCCCGCGGCGTCGCGGCCGTGGACACCGGCGGGCCGATTGCCGTTCCCGTCGGCGAGCAGACTCTCGGCCGGATCTTCGACCTGCTCGGCGACACGATCGACGGCGGGCCGCCGATCCCCGCCGACGTCCCCCGCTGGGCAATCCACCGCAGCGCCCCGACCGTCGAGGACCTCACCCCGACCACGGAGATGTTCGAGACCGGCATCAAGGTCATCGACCTCCTCGCCCCCTACGCCAAGGGAGGCAAGGTCGGCCTCTTCGGCGGCGCCGGCGTGGGCAAGACGGTCCTCATTCAGGAGCTGATCCACAACCTCGCCAAGGAGCACGGCGGCCTGTCGGCGTTCTGCGGCGTTGGTGAGCGCTCGCGCGAGGGCAACGACCTCTGGCTCGAGATGAAGGAGTCGGGAGTCATCGACAAGACGATGCTCGTCTTCGGCCAGATGAACGAGCCTCCCGGCTCGCGCATGCGCGTCGCCCTCACCGGCCTGACCATGGCCGAGTACTTCCGTGAGCAGGGCCAGGACGTGCTCCTCTTCATCGACAACATCTTCCGCTTCGTCCAGGCCGGCTCCGAGGTATCGGCGCTCCTGGGCCGCATGCCCTCGCAGGTCGGCTACCAGCCGACGCTCGAGTCGGAGATGGGCCAGCTGCAGGAGCGGATCACCTCGACCCGAGAGGGCTCGGTCACCTCGGTCCAGGCGATCTACGTCCCGGCCGACGACCTCACCGACCCGGCGCCGGCATCGGTCTTCGCCCACCTCAACGCGACCACCGTGCTCTCGCGCGGCATCGCCGAGAAGGGCATCTACCCGGCCGTCGACCCGCTCGACTCCACCTCGACCATCCTCAAGGCCGACGTCGTCGGCGAGGAGCACTACGCGGTGGCAACCCGCGTCAAGGAGATTCTCCAGCGCTACAAGGAGCTCCAGGACATCATCGCCATCCTCGGTATCGACGAGCTCTCCGAGGACGACAAGATCATCGTCCAGCGGGCCCGCAAGGTGGAGCGCTTCCTCTCGCAGCCCTTCCACGTGGCCGAGCAGTTCACCGGCACGCCGGGCGAGTACGTCCCGATCTCCGAGACGGTCCGTTCCTTCAAGGAGCTGATCGACGGCGACCACGACGACGTGCCCGAGTCGGCCTTCCTGCTCAAGGGCTCGATCGACCAGGTCGTGGCCGACGCCAACAAGGGGGAGTAGGGGCCGGTGGCCAGGACACCCTTCAAGGTGGAGGTGCTCACCCCGGAGGGGCCCGTCTTCGAGGGCGAGGTCGAGATGCTCTCGACCCGCACCGAGGTCGGCTCTATCGGCATCCTGGCCAACCACACGCCGCTCCTGGGGATGCTCGCCCCGACCGAGCTCAAGCTTCACGTCAGCGAGAACGAGACCGTCCGCTACGCCCAGGGCGAGGGCTACATCCAGGTTGCCGACAACCACGCCCTCGTCCTGGTCGAGGAGGCCATCACGCCGGAGGAGCTCGACGTGGCCAGGCTGAACACCGAGCTCGAGGAGGCCGACGCCGCGGTCGAGGCGGCAGAGCCCCACAGCGAGGCGCTGCGCCGCAGCCTGCGCGACAGGCGTCGTGCCCAGGCCTTTCTTGAAGTGGCCGGCGCCGAGAGCGTCTAGCTCTCGACCAAGCCGTACTCGGCGGCGGCGGCCTTGAGCTCTTCGAGGCCGAACGCCTCGACGGGGCCCATCGCTCCCTTGCCGTGCAGCTCGCCGGCGGCGGCGCGCTCGGCGCCCCAGGCCAGGAAGGCGGCGGTGAGGTCGTAGCCGTTGGGACCCGAGAGCTGGACCGAGGCAAGCCGGACGTCGTTCGCGTCGTAGGCGGTGGCGACGATCACCGAGCGGGTCTTCGCGCGCGCGGCCTCGTCGGGGCCACCGGTAGAGCCCTTGACCATCTTTCCCATGGCCGCGGTGAGCGCCTGGCGCACCCCGGGGACCTTCGTGATCGCGGCGTTGCCGGCGGCCACCACCTGCAGGGGGCGGGTCATCGGCCCGAACCAGCCCAGGTAGACACCAACCTCCTCCAGCTGTGGGTCCAGGGCGGGTAGGGCGTAGTGCTCCGTGCCCCCGATGGAGATCGCGGGGATCTCCTTCCCGTCGACGTCGAAGGAGCGCACGCTCTTGGCTCCGCGTTCCCGGGCGATCTTGCCGTTCTTCCAGGCGAACGAGCTGTCGAAGAGGACGCCGGCGGCGCTGGCCCGGGTGCCCCCGCTCATGCCGCCCGCCCCGCCGGCTCCCTGCCAGAAGTAGCCGACCTCCACGCGGCGAGCGTTCGGGCCGGCCTTCTCCAGAGCCAGTGCGCCGGCGAGGTTGCCGGGCACGAAGTCGTAACCCATCGCGGTCAGCAGGGCTACGCCGACCGGCGCCGCGCGCTTGCCGGCCTTCTCGAAGACGTCGCGGATGAAGGGGCCTTCGCCGGTGGAGTCCAGGTAGTGCGCGCGCCGGCGGATGGCGGCGTCGAGGGCGGGGCTGCCCCAGCGCATGAACGGCCCCACGGTCGTCACCAGGACATCGCCCTCGTGCAGGAGCGTGTCGAGGCTCGCGGGAGCAGCGACGTCGGCAACGCGCGCCTCCAGGCCGCCGAGCTCCTTGGCCAGCGTCTCCACCCGGGCGCGGCTGCGAGCGGCCAGGACCGGCTCGAGGCCGCGCGCGACCATTGCGCGGGCGGTCAGCTCACCGGTGTAGCCGGTTGCGCCGAAGAGGACGATCCGTGAACTCATGGGCCTCACCATATCCTGAGGGTGATGGACGAACGCGAGCTCGCCGAAAGGCTCATCGCCTATGACACCTCCCGCCCGGAGGGGCTCAGGGTCGCCGCCGAGTACGTTCGCGGCTGGCTGGAGACCTCGGGCGTCCGCGTCGAGGCACGCGAGCACGGCGGGCTGCCCGTGCTGGTCGCCGAGGTCGGCCCGGTGGATGGCCCCGCCGTCGTCTTCCACGGGCACCTCGACGTGGTTCCCGGGTTCGACGAGCAGTTCGTTCCGCGGGTCGACGGCGACCGCCTGATCGGCCGCGGGGCATTCGACATGAAGGGGGCGCTGGCGGCGATGCTCTGCGCGGTAGGCGAGCTGGCCGCCCAGGACGAGGTGCGCGTCCTGTTCATCTGCGTCCCCGACGAGGAGTCCGAGGACGTCGACGACCGCTCCACCGACGCCCTGATCCGCGAGGGGATCGACGCGAGCTTCGCGATCACCGGCGAGCCGACCGACCTCCACGTAGGGGTCCAGTCCAAGGGCGTGCTGGCCATCCAGGCGGAGGTCCGGGGTACGGCTGCCCACGGCTCCACGCCGTGGCTGGGCGACAACGCGGTGCTGAAGGCTCACGACACCTTCCGCCGCATCGAGACCCTCCCCTTCAGCCGCCAGTCCTCTGACCTCTTCGACCGGCCCTCGATCAATCTCTCGCGGATCGCCGGCGGAGACGCCTTCAACAAGGTCCCGGACCGCTGCCTGATCGACGTGGATATCCGCTACCTGCCCGGCCAGGACCCGGAGCTGATCCTCGAGCAGGTCGGATCACTTCCGGACCTCGAGGTGGTCAAGAGCTTCCACCGCGCGCCGGCGATCGTCGACCGCGACAACGGTTACGTGCTGGCGCTGCGCGAGGCCGCCGGCGCAACCGGCGACAGCGACAGCCTCTCGGTCGGCCGCGACGGTGCCTCCGACGCCCACTCCTTCCTGGAGGCGGGGATCCCGGCGGTCGAGTTCGGCCCCGTCGGCGGCGGCCACCATGGCCCCGAGGAGTGGGTCTCGATCTCCTCGCTGGCCCGCTACCGCCAGGCCCTGGTGGCCTTCGGCGCCCTCGCGGCGGGAGTGCCGGCGCGCCCGGCCGGGACCCTGAGGGCCATAGACGGCGGCCTGGCCTCCTGACCGCGGCGCAACCGGCGGCTCCGGCGGGTCGGCTCTATACCCTGAAACAGAGCCTTTTCCGCCCGTGACCGAGGATCCCGAAAGCCAGCCCCGGCCGGGACGCGGCCTGCTCGCCAAGACGGCGCTGGCCGGCGTCCTGATTGCCCTCCTGACCGCGACCACCGTCGCCTCCGCAGGGCTGCTCGAGGTCAACCAGCTGGTCGACATCGTCCAGGAGGAGGGCCAGTCGATCCCCGGGGTCGAAAACGACCTCGACGAGGTGGACGGCGGCGGCCCGCAGACGATCCTGATGATCGGCTCCGACCGCCGTTTCGTCGAGCGCAAGCAGAAGAACGCCGGGCGCTCGGACACGCTGATGCTCGCTCACCTGGACCCCGACGCCGGGGCGACGGCGGTCATGTCGATCCCGCGCGACCTGCGGGTCCAGATCCCCGGCTACGGCCAGGACAAGATCAATGCCGCATTCGCGATTGGCGGGCCGAAGCTGACCCTCAAGACCGTCCGTGAGCTGCTGGGGATCCCGATCAACCACATCGTCGAGATCAACTTCGGCGGCTTTAGCCGTGCCGTCAACCGGCTGGGCTGCGTCTACGTCGACGTCGATCACCGCTACTACCACTCCAACGAGGGGCTGCCGCCCAGCCAGCAGTACGCCGAGATCGACATCAAGCCCGGCTACCAGAAGATGTGCGGCCAGACGTCCCTCGATTTCGTCCGCTACCGCCACACCGACTCCGACTTCGTCCGCGCCGCCCGCCAGCAGGACTTCCTGCGCCAGGCCAAGGGCCAGTTCGCGATCTCCTCGCTCCTCGGCGACCGCAAGGAGCTGGTGAAGATCTTCGCCCGCTACACGCGCACCGATATCCGCTCCAACGACGAGATCCTCCAGCTGCTCAAGCTCGCCTTCCTCTCCTCCAAGAACCCGGTCAGCGAGGTCCGCTTCCCGGCCACCGACGTCCCGGGCACCAGCGACCTCCAGGTCTCGCCGGCGGCGCTGGCCAAGGCGATCGACGAGTTCGAGAACGCCGAGCCCTCGGCCGGCGCCAAGCAGACCGGCGACAAGAGCGGCAAGGCGAAGAAGGCGCGCAAGAAGCAGAGGAAGAAGACCTCGACGGCGCTGCCACCGGGCATCGTCGGCGACCGCGCCGAGGCCGAGCAGCAGGCGATCCGCGCGGCGAGCAAGATCCAGCTGCCGGTCTACTACCCGGGCGTGCGCCTGGCCAGCGGCGGCTTCTCCTCGGGCGAGCCCGACTACCCCGCCACCCGCGCCTACGACCTCGTGACCCGCAACAAGAGCCGCTTCGAGTCCTACCGGATGGTCCTCTCGACCGGCGAGGCGGGGCAGTATTACGGCGTGCAGGGCACCGCCTGGAAGACGCCCCCGATCCTCGACAGCCCCAGCGAGACGACGACGCTCGGGGGCCGGAAGTTCGAGCTCCACTACGACGGCAAGCGGCTCTCGCTCGTGGCCCTACGGACGCCCAACGGCAGCTACTGGGTCTCCAACACGCTCTCGCGCACGCTCACCAACCAGCAGATGCTGGCCATCGCCAAGTCGCTCAAGCGGCTCGGCAGCTGAGGCCCGCCGAACGCGCCGGCTGGCGCTACGCTTCGCCGGTCCTTATGAGCACCCCTGAGCGTGAGCCGATCGGCGTAATCGGCACCGGTTACGTAGGCCTGTGCACGGCGGTCGGCTTCGCCGAGCTGGGCAGCGACGTCTGGTGCATCGACATCGATGCCGCCAAGATCGAGGCCCTGAAGCGAGGCGAGGTCCCGATCCACGAGCCGGGCCTGGCGGAGGCCCTTGAGCGCAATCGCGAGCGCCTCAACTTTTCGACCGACCTCGCCGACGCGCTCGAGCACGCACGCCTGCTGTTCGTAGCCGTCGGAACCCCGCCGACCTATTCCGGCGATGCCGACCTCGGCGCCGTCCACGCGGTGGTCGAGGCGATGCCGCCCTCCGACCGCCACGCCCTGGTGATGAAGTCGACCGTCCCCGTCGGAACCGGCGAGGCGATCGAGCGGATCTTCGCCGAGCAGGGCAAGGAGGGCTTCAGCTACGTCTCCTGCCCCGAGTTCCTCAAGGAGGGGACGGCCCTTGCCGACTTCCTGAATCCGGACCGCGTGGTGATCGGTGACCGCGGCGACTGGGCCGGCGACGCGGTCGAGGAGCTCTACCGCCCGCTCCTCGGCGCCGGCTACGGCGGCCAGGGCCAGGGCGAGCTCGTTCGCACCGACGTGGCCAGCGCCGAGATGGTCAAGCTGGCGGCCAATGCCTTCCTGGCCACCAAGATCTCCTTCATCAACGAGATCGCCAACGTTTGCGAGGAGACCGGCGCCGACGTTCTCGAGGTTGCGAAGGGGATGGGACTCGACGACCGGATCGGGCCTAAGTTCCTGCGCCCCGGCATCGGCTTCGGCGGCTCCTGCTTCCCGAAGGACGTCTCTGCGCTCAAGCAGCTGGCCGGCAACAGCGGTTACCACTTCCAGCTGCTCGGCGCGGTGATCGAGGTCAACGAGCTCCAGAAGAGGCGGGTCATCGGAAAGCTGGAGAAGCACCTTGGATCCCTGGTCGGCAAGCGGATCGCCCTGCTCGGCCTTGCCTTCAAGCCCGACACCGACGACATGCGCGAGGCGTCCTCGCTCGTCCTCGCCGCCCGCCTGCAGGCCGCCGGGGCCACCGTCACCGCCTACGACCCGATCGCCGAGGAGGCCGCGCGCCCGCTGATGCCCGGCGTCGAGTTTGCCCCCAACGCCCTCGACGCCGCCCGGGACGCCGACGCTGTCGTGTTGGTAACCGAGTGGGACGAGATCGTCGGAACCGACCCGGGCGCGCTGGCTTCGGCGATGGCCGGCACCGTGGTGATCGACGGGCGCAACGCCCTCGACCCCGAGGCGGTGCGCGGGGCCGGGCTGGTCTACGAGGGCGTCGGGCGCGCCTGAACCGATGCGGGCGGTGATCCTCGTCGGCGGGGAAGGAACCCGCCTGCGACCCCTCACCTCCGAGGTCCCCAAGCCGGTCGTCCCGCTCGTCGGGCAGCCTCTGATGGCCTACATGTTCGAATGGCTGGCCGGCGCCGGTGTCACCGAGGCGGTAATGGCCTGTGGCTTCCTCCCCGACCGGATGGAGGAGGAGCTGGGCGACGGCAGCCGTTACGGCCTCGCCGTCACCTACGTGGCCGAGCCCGAGCCGATGGGCACCGGCGGCGCGCTGCGCTTCGCCGACGAATCGCTCCCCGGCGGGCTGGGCGAACGCTTCGTCATGTGCAACGGGGACGTGCTGACCGACCTCGACCTGCGCCGCCAGATGGAGCTCCACGAGGAGCTCGGGGCCGTCGCGACCCTCGGCCTTGCGCCGGTCGAGGACCCCTCGGCCTACGGGCTGGTTCGGGTGGCCGACGACCTCTCGGTGGCGGGCTTCCTGGAGAAGCCCGAGCCCGAGGAGATCGACACCGACCTGATCAGCGCCGGCGCCTACGTGCTCGAGCGCAGCGTCCTCGACCTGATCGAGCCGGGGCGCAACGTGTCGATCGAGCGGGAGGTCTGGCCCCGGCTGGTCGGAGAGGGGCTTTTCGGCATCGCCGACCGCGAGGCCTACTGGCTCGACATCGGCACGCCCGGGCGCTACCTCCAGGCAACGGGGGACATCCTCTCCGGCGGGGCCCGGACCTCGGTGGCGCAGGCCCTGGACGCCGAGGGGCTCTCCGTGGCGCCGGGGGCGCAGGTCGACGGCGAACTCGTTGGGCCGGCAATGGTGGGGGAGGGAGCGGTGATCGCCCCGGGGGCAACCGTCGGTCCCGGCTCGGTGATCGGCCCCGGCGCGCAGGTGGGCCCCGGCGCCCGGGTGGTGCGGTCGGTCGTGCTCGACGACGCCCGGGTCGGCGAAGGCGCCCTGCTGGAGGACGCGATCCTCGCACCGGAGGCGCAGGTCGGCGCCGGCAGCGAAGTGACCGAAATGTCGGTGGTGGGTCCGCGCGCCCGCGTGGGGGCGGAAAACCGCCTGCGCCACGGGGTCCGCCTATTTCCGGGAGCCGCGCTCGGCGACCGGGCCGTCGCTTTCTGAGCCGGTCCGTCAGACTCCCGGGCAGGAGAGATGCCCGAGAGCGAGCCCACAGCCAGCCTTGACGCCGAAGCGGTGGCCGCGGCCGACCCGAGCGGCCAGGTCTTCGACGTGCTCGCGCTGCCCGAGCAGCTCCGCGACGCGCTCTTCAAGGCCGAGTCGGCCGAGCTGCCCGAGACCGACAGTCCCGGCGGCCTGGTCGTAGCCGGCATGGGCGGCTCCGGAATCGGCGGGCGCCTGGCGCGGGCGATCCTCGGCGACGAGGCCTCGCGCCCGGTGCTCAGCTCGTCGGAGTACATGCTCCCCCCGTGGACGACCGCAGATACGACCGTGCTCCTGGCCAGCTACTCGGGGGAGACCGAAGAGACCCTTGCCTGTTACGAGGCGGCGGGGATTATCGGCGCGCCGCGCGTGGTGGTCACCTCGGGCGGGACGCTCGCCGAGGCTGCCCGGGCCGACGGGGTACCGGTGATCCCGGTGGCCGGGGGTCTCCAGCCGCGCGCCGCCGTCGCCTACATGACCGTCGCCGCGCTGGAGACCGCAGCCGCCTGCGGGGCCGGGCCGCGGATGACGGCGGAGATAGATGTCGCCGCCGAAGGGCTCGAGAAGCTTGCCGGGGCCTGGGGACCGGAGTCGCCCGACGACTCGGAGGCCAAGATGCTCGCCCGCGCGCTCGCCGGAACCGTTCCGGTTATCGCCGGATCCGGGCTCACCGCCCCGATCGCCGGGCGCTGGAAGACCCAGGTCAACGAGAACGCCAAGCAGCCCGCCTTCGCTTCGGCGCTGCCCGAGCTCGACCACAACGAGATACTCGGCTGGGCGCGCTCCCCGCAGTACGGCCCGTTCAGCGCGATCTTCCTCTACGACAGCGACGACACCCCCCGGATCTCCCGGCGGATCGAGCTGACCCGGGAGCTGATCGCCGGCGGCGCGAGCGGCACCCACCTGATCCCGACCCAGGGGGCGAACGCGGTCGAAAGGCTCTTCTCGCTCGTGCTGCTCGGGGACCTGGTCTCCGTCTACCTGGCGGTGCTCAACGGCGTCGACCCCCTGGACATCGGCGCGATCTCGGAGCTCAAGGAGAGGCTCAGCGCCCCGGAATAAAGGCTCTCGGCCGTCATCCGGCGGGAACCTTGACACACCTTTGGTAAGGTTTGGGCCATATGGACGCCCTCACCATCCATGAGGCGGCGGAGACGACCGGCTGGACGCCGCGGATGCTCCGCTACATCGAGCGGATCGGGCTTATCGAGCCCGCCCGCTCGGACTCCGGCTACCGCATGTACGGGCCGGGGGAGCTTCAGCGGCTGCGGACCCTCCGCGAGCTGCTGGCCGAGCACGATCTCGGCCTCGGTGACGTCGCGTTCTCCCTGCGGCTGCGCCAGGACGGCGCGATGCAGGAGGACGTCGACGCCTGGCTCGAAGCCGAGCCGAGGCGCCCGGAGACCGTCACCGCCGAGGACTGGCTGCGCTGGGAGCAGGAAAAGCATGCCCGGATCCTCGAAGCCGTAAACACAAACCCGAAGATGGAGACCACTGCCTGATGACCACCACCGCCGTTCTTTCCCCCACCGACTACAAGGTCGCCGACCTCGGCCTCGCCGAGTTTGGCCGCAATGAGATCCGCCTGGCCGAGCACGAGATGCCCGGGCTGATGAAGACCCGCGAGGAGTTCGCCGCCGCCCAGCCGCTCAAGGGCGCCCGGATCACCGGCTCCCTGCACATGACCGTCCAGACCGCCGTGCTGATCGAGACGCTCGTCGCGCTCGGCGCCGAGGTCCGCTGGGCGAGCTGCAACATCTTCTCGACCCAGGACCACGCCGCCGCGGCGGTAGTGGTTGGCCCCGAGGGCACTCCCGAGGAGCCCCGCGGCGTGCCGGTCTTCGCCTGGAAGGGCGAGACGCTCGAGGAGTACTGGTGGTGCACCGAGCAGGCCGTCAACTGGCCCGACGGTGGCCCCAACATGATCCTCGACGACGGCGGCGACGCCACGATGCTGATCCACAAGGGCGTCGAATTCGAGAAGGCCGGCGCCGTCCCCAACCCGGACGACGCCGAGTCCGAGGAGTTCCAGGTCTTCCTGGCGCTCCTGCAGAGCTCGGTCGCCGAGCACCCCGACCGCTACACCAAGATGGCCGCGGGGATCCAGGGCGTCACCGAGGAGACCACCACCGGTGTCCTGCGCCTGACCCAGATGGCCGAGAACGGCGACCTGCTCTTCCCCGCGATCAACGTCAACGACTCGGTGACCAAGTCGAAGTTCGACAACCTCTACGGCTGCCGCCACTCGCTGGTCGACGGGATCAACCGCGCGACCGACGTCATGCTCGCCGGCAAGACGGCCGTGGTCTGCGGCTTCGGCGACGTGGGCAAGGGCTCGGCCGAATCGCTCCGCGCCCAGGGTGCCCGGGTGATCGTCACCGAGATCGACCCGATCTGCGCCCTCCAGGCCGCGATGCAGGGCTACCAGGTCTCGACGCTCGAGGACGAGCTGGCGACCGCCGACGTGTTCATCACGACGACCGGCAACAAGGACATCATCGGCGCCGAGCAGATGGCCCGCATGAAGCACCAGGCCATCGTCGGGAACATCGGCCACTTCGACAACGAGATCGATATCGCCGGCCTGACCGACTTCGACGGGATCGAGCGGATCAACATCAAGCCGCAGGTCGACGAGTGGCAGTTCCCGGACGGCCACTCGGTGATCGTCCTCTCCGAGGGCAGGCTGCTCAACCTCGGTAACGCGACCGGCCACCCGTCGTTCGTGATGTCGGCCTCGTTCACCAACCAGGTGATCGCCCAGATCGAGCTCTTCACGAAGAACTCCGATTACGGCCGCGAGGTCTACGTCCTGCCCAAGAAGCTCGACGAGAAGGTCGCCCGGCTCCACCTCGACGCCCTCGGGGTGAAGCTGACCGAGCTGTCCCCCGAGCAGGCCGCCTACATCGGCGTGCCGGTCGAGGGTCCGTACAAGCCGGATACCTACCGCTACTAGGACGGGATCCTGCCCGCGCACGACGTTGCCGACCTGACCCTCGCGGCCTCCGGGCTCGCGAGGGTCGAGTGGGCGGCGGGGCAGATGCCGGTGCTGGCCCGGGTCTCCGGGCGCTTTGCGCAGGAGCGGCCGCTGGAGGGAAGGCGGGTTTCGGTCTGCCTCCACGTGACCGCCGAGACGGCGAACCTGGTGCGGGTCCTCGCCGCCGGGGGCGCCGAGGTGGCGCTGGCGGCGGCCAACCCCCTCTCCACGCAGGACGACGTTGCGGCGGCGCTGGTGGAGGAGGACGGGGTTGAGGTTCACGCCGTCCACGGTGAGACGCTCGACCGCTACGCCGAACACGTTGCCGCCCTGGTGGCCTTCGGCCCCCAGCTGGCCATCGACGACGGAGCCGACCTGGTCGGCGCCCTCAACGAAGCCGAAGGGGCAGCCGACGAGCTGGTCGGCGCGACGGAGGAGACGACCACCGGCCTGGTGCGCCTGAGGCGCCTGGAGGCCGAGGGAACGCTGAAGGTCCCGGTCATCGCCGCCAACGAGTCACGGACCGAGCGGGCCTTCAACGACCGGTACGGGACCGGCCAGTCGGCGCTGGACGGGATCGTCCGGGCCACCAACGTCCTGCTCTCCGGGTCGGTGGTCGTCGTGCTCGGCTACGGCTGGACCGGCAAGGGGATCGCGCTGCGGGCCAAGGGCCAGGGAGCGAACGTCATCGTCTGCGAGGTCGACCCGATGCGGGCGCTGGAGGCCCGGATGGAGGGCTTCGAGGTGATGCCCGCCCTGGAGGCCGCCGCGCGCGGCGACATCTTCATCACCGTCACCGGCGGCCGCGACGTCCTTGGTGAAGCCCACTTCGAGGCCATGAAGGACGGCGCGATCATCGCCAACGCGGGCCACTTCGACGTCGAGGTCGACCTGGCTGCGCTCGAGGAGGCGTCCGCCTCCCGGCGGGAGGTGCGCCCGCTGGTGGAGGAGTACCTGGTCGACGGGCGCCGGCTCAACCTCCTCGCCCACGGGCGTGTCGTCAACCTCGCCGCCGCCGACGGCCATCCGGCGGCGGTGATGGACCTCTCCTTCGCCCTCCAGGCGCTGGCGCTGGAGCGGCTCTCCGCGGAGGAGCGCCTGGAGCCGGGCGTCCACCCTGTCCCCGGGGAGCTCGACCGCGAGGTCGCCCGCCTCAAGCTCGACTCGCTGGGCGTGGAGATCGACTCCCTCACCGAGGGCCAGGCCGAGTACCTGCGCGCCTGGCTGCCCGCGCCCCACGACGGCTGAGGCCGGCCGCGCTGTGCGACGATTGCTGACGTGAGCGCGGAAGCGACAGAGGCTGCCCTCACCCGCCTCCGGGAGGACGGCGCCGCCCCGGCGACCGTGGCCAGCTTCGAGCGGGCAATGGGGATGGTCTCCTCGGGGGACAGCGGCCTGATTCCCGAAGGCTCGATCGAGCCGGTGGACTCGGTGGAGGAGTACGCCGCGCTCGAGCCGGCCGGCGCCGGCGAGCGGGAGCTGCTCGATACCACCGTCGTGATCAAGCTGAACGGCGGCCTGGGCACGAGCATGGGGATGAGCGGGCCCAAGTCGCTGCTCGAAGTCAAGGACGGCCTCAGCTTCCTCGAGATAACCGCGCGCCAGGTTGCGAGCCAGCGCGAGCGGGCCGGAGGACCGCGCCTGCCGCTGGTCCTCCTCGACAGCTTTCGCACCGCCGGGCCGTCGGTCGAGCTGCTGGAGCGCCTGGGCGGCCTGTCGGCCGGACTGCCGGCCGACTTCCTGCAGGGGCGGGTGCCCAAGCTCCTCGATGACGGGAGCCTGGCGCCGGTCTCGTGGCCGGCCGACCCCGAGCTCGAGTGGTCCCCGCCGGGCCACGGCGACCTCTACCCGGCCCTGGTCGGCTCGGGCCTCCTCGCTCGCCTGCGCGAGGAGGGCTTCCGCTACGCCTTCGTCTCCAACGCCGACAACCTTGGCGCCGTCGTCGACCCGGCGATCCTCGCCTGGATGGCCCGCGAGAAGGTGCCCTTCGCCATGGAGGTGGCGCGGCGCACCGAGGCCGACCGCAAGGGCGGCCATATCGCGCGGCGCCCGGACGGCAGCCTGGTGCTGCGGGAGATAGCCCAGACCCCGGATGAGGACCGCGAGGCGTTCGCCGACATCGAGCGCCACCGCTTCTTCAACACCAACAGCATCTGGTTCGACCTCGAGGCGCTCGCCGCGGCGCTCGGCGACGACGGCGTGATCGACCTGCCGCTGATCGTCAACCGAAAGACGGTCGACCCCTCCGACCCTTCCTCGCCCGCGGTCATTCAGCTCGAGACTGCAGTTGGCGCAGCCCTCTCCGCGATTCCCGGAGCGCGGGCCCTGCTGGTGCCAAGGAGCCGGTTCATGCCGGTCAAGACCACCGACGACCTGCTCGTGCTGCGCTCCGACGCCTACCGGCTCGAGGAGGACGGCCGGCTGGCCCTTGACGGCGACCCGGCGCTTGGGCCCCCGGTGGTCGAGCTGGATCCGTCGCACTTCCGCCTCATCGACGACTTCGAGGAGCACTTTCCCGCCGGGGCCCCGTCGCTCAGGGAGTGCCGCCGGCTGGAGGTCTCGGGTGATGTCCTCTTCAAGGGCGAGGTCGAGGTAGTCGGGGAGGTCGCCCTCGACTCCCCGCCCGGCGAGCGGATGGTCGTGGCCGCCGGCACGCGGCTGGCCGGCTAGCCCTCGCCGGCTGCGGCCCGGTCCTCGAGCGCCTCGCGGCGGCGCTGCTCGCGCTCGCTGCGCTCCAGGGCCCGGAAGATCAGGAAGGCCAGCGCCACCCCCATCACGATCGTCTGCTCCAGGGCCATCAGCTCGCCGCCGAGCTGCTGGTCGCTCGCCGCGGTGAAGCCGAAGATCTGCTCGCGGACCTCGTAGGGGCGGTAGAGGGGGTCCGGGGCGAAGGTGAGCGCGATCCCGAGGATCCCGACGCCGAGCTTGGTCGAGGCCATGTAGATCAGCGGCGCCATCACCCCGTCTCCCAGCCGCGGGCGGATCGGCGAGAGCAGCTGCCACCAGTAGAGAAGCCCGACGCCCAGGAAGCAGAGGTGCTCGAGGATGTGGACGATGTCCGACTCGAGGGCGGCGTCGTAGGCGCCGGGGACGTGCCAGGCCCACATCATCACGATGTAGAGCACCACCGCCACCGCCGGGTGCATCAGCGGGCCGAGAGCCCGCTCCAGGGCCTGCAGACGGCGCGTGGCCGGGCGGAGTATCACCTTGTTGAGCGAGGCGATCAGGCAGATCGGGGCAAGGTCCAGCAGCAGGATGTGCTGGGCCATGTGGAAGGTGAACGACTGCGCCGCCAGGTTGTCGATGGGGGAGAGGAGCGCAAGGACCAGGAAGGCGATGCCGAGCAGGAACGAGACCAGCCGCAGGACCGGCGCCTTTGCCGGCCCGATCTCGCGACGGACCTTCCACCAGCGGGGCAGGTAGAGCCCGCAGAGGACCAGGACCATCAGGATCGGCCCGGGGTCGACCGTCCAGCCGAGATCCGGGGAGGCTGATGCGAGGAAGGCCGGCAGGCTTGCTTCGGTCACGCCACCCAATCGTCGCAAATACGGGCTCCCGTGCCGCTTCCTGCGCGCCAGGATCGGCCGGTGGCTCCTTCGCCGCACGAGTTCCTGGAGATCCTGGGCGCCGCCCTGGTCCCCCCGCTCTGCTGGTCATGCCGGGGCCGGGCCCCCGTGCGAAGTCCGCTGTGCCCCTCCTGTGAGCGCCTGCTGCCCTGGCTCGACCCGCAGGTGCCGGCGCTGAAGCTGGCCGCCGCTCGCCCGGATCCCCGCTCCCGGCCGCTTGACCGGGCCTGGGCGCCGCTCTCCTACGAGGGAGTGGCTCGTGACCTCGTCCACGCCCTGAAGTTCTCCGGGGCGCCCGGGGTGGCGCCGGGGATGGCGCGCCAGGCCTGCGACGCGCTGCCGCCCAGGGCCTTCCCGCCCGAGGCCCGCCTGGTTCCGGTCCCGGCCGACGGCGGCCGGCTCCGGCAACGGGGTTACGACCCTGCCGACGCACTCGCCCGTGCCCTCTCGGAGCTGACCCGGCTGCCGGTGGCCAGGCCCCTGGCGCGGGATCGCGCGAGCCGCGGTGGCCAGCGGGGGCTGGGCCGCACTGAGCGCCTGCAGGGGCGCGGCATCTCCGTGCGGGCTTGCGGCCCGGCGCCGCGGGCCTGCGTCCTCGTGGACGACGTCTTGACCACCGGCGCCACTGCCTGCGCCTGCGCGAGGGCCCTCCGGGCCGGTGGAGCAGGCTCCGTGGTTTTCGTCGCTTACTGCCGTGTTCTCTGACCTTGTCGGAGCCGGTGGGCCGGTCTAGGGTCGGCAAAAGACGTCGACGAAAGGATTCCCATGAAGATCGAGCTGACCGGGACCAACATCGAGATCGACGGGAGGCTGCGCCGGATGGTCGGGCAGCGCTTCGCGAGGGTGGCAAGGCAGGTGCCCGACGACGTGCACTGCGAGGTCGTGCTCGCCGAGGAGCACAACCCCAGGATCGCCGAGGGGCAGATCGCGGAGGCAAACCTGAGGGTGAAGGGCGGGACGATCAACGCCAAGGCCCACGCCCACGACATGGGCGCCGCGCTCGGGCGCGTCTCAGACGAGATCGTGCGCCAGTTGCGTCGCCGGCGCGACCGGTCGATCGCCCGCCGCCGGGCCGGGGCAGAGTCGATCCGCACCCTCCCGGGCGGCCTCTGACAGGCTCGCGGGCCACGGCGCGCGGCTACAATCGGGCCGAATGGGACTGCTCGAAAAAGCCCTGAATATCGGCGAAGGGAAGCAGTTTCGCCAGCACGAGAAGAGGGTCGCGGAGATCTCCTCCTACGAGGAGGAGCTGACCGGGCTCTCCGACGAGGAGCTCCGGGGCCGGATGGACTCGCTGCGCGAGCGCGTCCGCGAGCAGGGCGAGTCGCTCGATGACGTGCTCCCCGAGTGCTTCGCGCTGGTGCGCGAGGCCGGCCGCCGGTACATGGGGATGCGCCACTTCGACGTCCAGCTGATCGGGGGCATGGTCCTCCACGGCGGCGACATCGCCGAGATGAAGACCGGCGAGGGCAAGACCCTCACGGGCACGCTCGCCGTCTGCCTCAACGCGCTGGCCGGCAAGGGCGTCCACGTGGTCACCGTCAACGACTACCTGGCTCGCCGCGACGCCGAGTGGATGAGCCCGATCTACGACGGCCTGGGCTTCAGCTGGGGCGTCCTGCAAAACATGCAGCCGCCGGAGGAGAAGATCGCCGCCTACGCCGCCGACATCACCTACGGCACCAACTCCGAGTTCGGCTTCGACTACCTGCGCGACAACATGGCCCAGTCGCTTGAAGAGAAGGTCCAGCACGGAGGCCGGATCGGCGAGGACGGACGCCCGGTGGCCATGCACAACTTCGCGATCGTCGACGAGGTCGACAACATTCTCATCGACGAGGCCCGTACTCCGCTGATCATCTCCGGCGCCCCGGAGGCCGCAGGCGACCTCTACGCGCGCTTCGCCAAGCTCGCACCGCAGATGGTTCCCGGCAAGGCCCCCGAGGGGATGGACCCGCGGGCCAAGAAGGACTTCGTCGCCGACTTCGACTACGAGTTCGACGAGAAGCACAAGACCGTCGCCGTCACCGAGCAGGGGGTCGCCAAGGCCGAGAAGTTCCTCGGGATCGAGCACCTCTACCGAGCCGAGAACGGCGCCCTGGTCAACCACCTGATCCAGGCGCTGAAGGCCGAGTCGCTCTACAAGCGCGACGTCGACTACGCCGTCGTCGACGGCCAGGTGAACATCATCGACGAGTTCACCGGCCGCATCCTCGAAGGGCGCCGCTGGTCGGAGGGCCTGCACCAGGCGGTCGAGGCCAAGGAGGGGGTGCGCGTACAGGAGGAGAACCAGACGCTCGCCACGATCACCCTCCAGAACTACTTCCGCCTCTACGACAAGCTCTCGGGCATGACCGGTACCGCCCTCACCGAGGCGACCGAGTTCATGAAGATCTACGAGCTGGGGGTCGTCCAGATCCCGACCAACCGCCCGATGGTCCGTGAGGACTGCAACGACCAGGTCTTCAAGACCAGGGACGGAAAGTGGAACGCCGTGGTCCGCGAGATCAGCGCGCGCCACGAGGCCGGCCAGCCGGTCCTGGTGGGGACGATCTCGGTCGAGGTCTCCGAGCTGCTCGGCTCGATGCTCGCCCAGCGCGGGGTTCCGCACACCGTCCTGAACGCCAAGCCGGAGTTCGCCGAGCGCGAGGGCGAGACGATCGCCGAGGCCGGCCGCCCCGGCTCGGTCACGATCGCCACCAACATGGCCGGCCGCGGGGTCGACATCAAGCTCGGCGGCAGCCCCGAGCACCTGGCCCGCGACGAGATGGCGGCGCGCGGTATCAAGAGTGACGATCCCGAATTCGACGCCCGCTACCAGGAGGTCCTCGCCGAGAAGGAGGAGCAGGTCGCGGCCGACCGCGAGAAGGTGGTCGAGGCCGGCGGCCTCTTCATCGTCGGCACTGAGCGACACGAGTCGCGCCGGATCGACAACCAGCTGCGTGGCCGCTCGGGTCGCCAGGGCGACCCCGGCGAGTCCCGGTTCTTCCTCAGCGCCGAGGACGACCTCGTTCGCCTCTTCGCCGGCGACCGCATCTACAAGATCCTCGACCGGCTCGGGGCCACCGACGAGGAGGGCAACGAGGAGCCGATCGAGGCCGGCATGCTCAGCAAGCAGATCGAGAAGGCCCAGCGGAAGGTGGAGGAGCAAAACTTCCTGATCCGCAAGCGGGTGCTCGAGTACGACGACGTGATGAACGAGCAGCGCCGCGTGGTCTACGCCTACCGGGACGAGGTGCTCGAGGGCGCCGACCTGGGCGAGCAGGCCCGCGAGGAGATCACCGGCGTGGTGGAGCGGATGGTCGAAGAGTTCACCCTGGGCGATTACGTCGAGGACTGGGACCTCGAGGGGCTCTTCGTCGGGCTCACCGACATCATGCCGGTCGGCTCGATCAACCCCGGGCTCAACACCAGGGACATCCAGGCCGTCAACCCCGACCGCGAAAGCCTCACCCAGGACCTGATCGACGAGGCGATGGCCCTCTACGACGCCCGCGAGCAGGAGCTTGGAGACGAGCTGATGCGGGCCCTCGAGCGGTACCTGCTGCTCCAGACCATCGACCAGCGCTGGAAGGAGCACCTCTACGACATGGACTACCTGCGCGAGGGGATCCACCTCCGCGGGTTCGCGCAGATCGAGCCGATCGTCGCCTACAAGAACGAGGCCTTCACCCTCTTCACCGACCTGATGAACTCGATCTGGTCGGACTTCGCGCGGATGGTCTACCACGTGGACGTCGAGGTCGAGGTCGAAGAGGACCCGTCGCTCCTGGGTGCCCCGACCGTTCCGCTCGTTCCCGGGCCGGTGAGCTACTCGTCGGGCGGTGGGCCTGGTGCGCTGGCCGAGGCGGCGGCCGGTGGCGCGCCCGCCGGCGTGGCCTACGCCGAGGAAGAGGTGGCCTTCGAGGAGCCGGCCCCGGTCGAGCAGCGCCGCCTCGACGACGAGGAGCAGATTGGCCGCAACGACCCCTGCTGGTGCGGCTCGGGCAAGAAGTACAAGAAGTGCCACGGCGCCTGAGGGCCTGACCTCCGGCCCGGCTGCGCCCCTCCCGGCGCGGTGCTAGCGTCGCCGGGGATGGCCTCCGAGACAGGAACAGAGAGCGCCGCCCAGCGGGTCGCATCGATCGAGGAGCGGCGCGGCGAGGTTGCCTCCTTCCTCGACCCCGAGGGGCTCGCCAGGCAGGTGGCCGAGCTCGAGGGCCAGATGGGCGCCCAGGGCTTCTGGGACGACCAGGCCGCCGCCGCCCAGGTGAGCGCCGAGCACTCCCGGCTCTCGCGGCGCCTGGACCGCTGGCAGGAGCTCGACCGCGACGCCGGCGACCTCGAGGCGATGCTCGAGCTGGCCGAGGAGGACGAGTCGATCGCCGCCGAGATCTCCGGGCAGATCGAGAGCGTGGAGAGCCGCCTGGCCGCCTTCGAGGAGGAGCGACTCTTCAGCGGCCCCTACGACGCCGGCGACGCCCTGGTCACCATCAATGCCGGCGCCGGCGGCACCGACGCCCAGGACTGGGCCGAGATGGTCCTTCGGATGATGATGCGCTGGGCCGAGGCACGCGGCTTCGAGGTCGAGCTGCTGGAGGCCAGCGCGGGAGAAGAGGCCGGGATCAAGTCGGCCACGTTCAGGGCCGCCGGCGACCACGCGTACGGCCTCTTCTGCGCCGAGCGCGGCGTCCACCGCCTCGTCCGGCTCTCGCCGTTCGATTCGGCCAACCGCCGCCAGACCTCTTTCGCCGGCGTCGAGATTGCGCCCGTGGTCGACGCGGTCGGCGACATCGAGATCGAGGACGACGACCTCCAGATCGACACCTACCGCGCCTCGGGGGCCGGCGGCCAGCACGTCAACAAGACCGACTCGGCCGTGCGCATCACCCACAAGCCGACCGGCATCGTCGTCCAGTGCCAGAACGAGCGCTCGCAGAGCGCCAACAAGGACACGGCGATGAAGATGCTCAGCGCCAAGCTGCTCGAGCGCGAGGAGCGCCTGAGGGCCGAGGAGATCGCCAAGGAGAAGGGCGAGGCTCAGGACGTCAACTTCGGCTCCCAGATCCGCTCGTACGTGATGCACCCGTACTCGATGGTCAAGGATCACCGGACCGAGGTCGAGGTCGGGGATGTCCAGCGGGTTCTCGGCGGCGACCTCGACGAGTTCGTGCGGGCGGAGCTGCTGCGTTCGGCGGGAGCTGCGGGTTGAGCGACGCCCGCCCCGACGCCGAGCAGCCGACCGCGCCCTACCTGGACGCGGTGGTCGGCTTCGGCTTCCGCGGCCCGGCCCGCTTCTCGGTGCCGGGCCACAAGGGAGGCCCCGGAGCCGACCCGGGCCTCTTCAATGCGCTCGGCGAGGACGCGCTGCTCCTCGACGTGCCCACCGACATGTACGGGGTCGACCGAGGCCCGAGCCCGACGCCGTTCGAGGAGGCCGAGCGGCTCGCCGCCGAGGCCTACGGGGCGAAGCGAACCTGGTTCCTGACCAACGGCGCCACTCAGGGCAACCACGTCCTTGCGCTGGCCCTGGCGCCGCTGGGAGCACCGGTGGTGGCCCAGCGCAACTCCCACGCCTCGATCGTCGACGGCCTGGTGCTTAGCGGCGGCGTCCCGACCTTCGTGGCCCCCGAGTACGACGCCGAGCGGGGCATGGCGCATGGCGTCACTCCCGAGAGCCTGGCCGAGGCGCTCGAAGCGACCCCCGGGGCGAGGGCCGCGTTCATCGTCTCGCCCACCTACTACGGGGTCAGCGCCGACGTGGCCGGCTGCGCCGAGGTGGCGCACGCCGCCGGGGTGCCGCTGGTTGTCGACCAGTCGTGGGGCGCGCACTTCGGCTTCCACCCCGAGCTCCCCGAGTGCGCGCTCGACCTTGGCGCCGACGCGGTCCTGACCAGCACCCACAAGCTGGCGGGCTCGCTGACCCAGAGCGCGATGCTTCACCTGGGGGAGAGCGAATACATCACCGAGGGCCAGATCGCCCGCTGCGTGCGGATCACACGCTCGACCAGCCCGAGCGCGATCCTCCAGATGTCGCTCGACGCGGCGCGGCGCCAGTTGGCCGTACACGGCGAGCAGCTGCTTCACGAAACGCTCCAGGCCGGGCGCGTGGCCCGGGAGAAGATCGCCGCCATCGACGGGATCGAGGTGATCGACGGGACAACGGAGGGAATCCCGGGAGCTGCGGCCTTCGACCCGCTGCGGCTCGTGCTCGACGTGCGAGGCACCGGCTGCACGGGCTACGAGCTGGCCGACGCCCTGCGCCGCTCGTATGACGTCCAGGTCGAGCTGGCCACCCAGTCGACCGTCGTCTTCGTGATCGGCCTCGCCCAGAGCGAGGAGTCGATGCTGCGGCTGGCCGGCGACATCGAGGACACCGTGGCCGCGATCCGCCGGCCGGGGCAGCAGACCCCCCCGATCCGGGCGCCCGAGGGTACGCCCGAGCAGGCGGTCACGCCACGCGAAGCCTTTCTTGGAGACTCCGGGCAGGTTGCCGTGGACGATGCCGTCGGGAGGATCTCCTGTGAGTCGATCGCCGGCTACCCGCCGGGCATCCCGGCGCTCCTGCCCGGCGAGCGGATAACCGCGGAGATCGTCGACTACCTAAAGGCGACACTTGATGCCGGCGGACGTCTGCACGGCGCCAGCGATCCGGGCTTCGGGACGATCTACGTCCTTCGGGAGGGATGACGATGGACGCCGCCACTCGCGCCGAGATGGAGGAGGTGGTCGCCCGGGCCCTGGCCGAGGACGTGGGGGAGGGGGACCTGACGAGCCTCGCCACGGTGCCGGAGGGCGCCCGGGCTGCCGGCACGATCACCCAGAAGGAGCCCGGCGTCCTGTTCGGGTTTGATGCGGCGCAGCTGGCCTTCACCAGCCTTGACCCCGGGGCGCTGGTCGAACCGCTTGCGGAGGAGGGGCAGTGGCGCGAGGCGGGCCCGGCGATGCGGGTCGAGGGCTCCGCCAGGGCGCTTCTCGGTGCGGAGCGAACCGCGCTCAACCTGCTGGGGCGGCTGAGCGGGGTCGCCACCCTGGCCGCCCGCTTCGCCCGGGCCGTCGAGGGAACCGGCGCCCAGGTGATCGACACCCGGAAGACCACGCCGGGGCTGCGCCTGCTCGAGAAGGCCGCGGTCAGGACCGGCGGGGCCGGCAACCACCGGGCCGGGCTCTGGGACGAGGTCCTGATCAAGGAGAACCACGTCGCCATGGCCGGCGGTATCGGCCCGGCGCTGGAGGCCGCGCGCGAACTCTTCCCGGGAGTACCGACCGAGATCGAGTGCCGCAGCGCCGCCGAGGTGGACGAGGCGCTCGCCGCCGGGGCGGAGCGGATCATGCTCGACAACATGGGTGTGGACGAGCTTCAGGGGATCGTCGCGAGGGTCGACGGCCGCGCCCAGCTGGAGGCCAGCGGCGGGGTCAACCTGGAGACGGTCAGGGCCGTCGCCCAGACCGGCGTACAATTCGTCTCGGTAGGCGCGATGACCCACTCGGCCCCGGCACTCGACCTCTCGCTCATCATGGAGCTCGCGCCGTGAGCGCGCAGCCGCTGCCGATGGCCGGTCAGGCCCCTGCCGATCCCGAGGCCCTGGAGGCGATGAAGGCCGAGGTGCGGGAGCTCGCCGCCGAGCGCGAGGCGGTGATTCTCGCTCACAACTACCAGGTGCCCGAGGTCCAGGACGTAGCCGACTTCGTTGGCGATTCGCTCGCCCTCTCCCAGCAGGCTTCGAAGGTCAAGCAGCCGGTGATCGCCTTCTGCGGGGTCCACTTCATGGCCGAGACCGCTTCGATCCTCGCTCCGGAGAAGACCGTCCTGCTGCCCGACCACGACGCCGGCTGCTCGCTGGCCGACTCGATCACCCCGGAGCAGCTTGGCGAGTGGCAGTCGCGCCATCCGGGAGCGATCACCGTCATGTACGTCAATACGACCGCGGCGATCAAGGCGCTGACCGACTACTGCTGCACCTCCTCAAACGCCAGGGCGGTCGTGGAGCACGTGATCGCCGAGCGCGGCCCCGACGTCGAGATCCTCTTCGGCCCCGACATGTTCCTGGGCGCCTACGTCCAGAAGACCACCGGCCACGCGAACATGCGGATCTGGGACGGCGAGTGCCACGTCCACGCCGGCATCCGCCCGTCGGACATCACCGAGGTCCGTGCCGAGCATCCCGGGGCCGAGTTCCTGATCCACCCCGAGTGCGGGTGCGTTACCTCGGTCATGGAATACGTGGCTTCCGGCGACGTCGATGCCGAAAACGTCCAGATGCTCTCGACCGGCGGAATGATGAAGTACGCCGAGATGGCCGAGGAGGAGCAGAAGGGGCGTGAGGTGATCGTCGCCACCGAGACGGGCATGCTCTACCCGCTCAGCCAGGCGGCGCCGGACGTCACCTTCATCCCCGCCAACGCCGAGGCCAGCTGCCGCTACATGAAGATGATCACCCTGGAGAAGCTGCGCGACTCCCTGCGGGACATGACCGGAGAGGTCAAGGTTCCGGACGACCTGGCCGAGCGGGCGCGGCTGCCGATCGAGCGGATGGTCTCGATTACCGCCTGAGGGGCGGGCCGGGGCGGCTCAGTCGCCGCCCTTGTCCTTCCCCTTGCCCTTGCCGGGGGCCGGGGAGGGCCGTGAGGCGCCCGAGTCGTCGTCACCAGCGGGCTTGCCGCTGCCGCCCGAGTCGCCGGGCCTCTCAGCCTTGTCGGGCTTGTCAGGCTTGTCAGGCTTGTCGGGCTTCTCAGGCTTGTCGGGCTTCTCAGGCTTGTCAGGCTTGTCAGGCTTGCCGGGTGCTGCCGGGGAGGTTCCTGGCCTTTCGGGCCCGCCGCCAGGAGCCGTGGGGGTCGTGGACGGCCGGTCCGGACGGGTTGTCGTGGGGCGGTCCGGCCTGTCGCTGCCGGGCTTTTCGGGGGCCGAGGGAGCCTTGGCCCCGTCACCGCGTCCGTCGCTCGATCCCGAGTCGTCCCTCCCGGGCCTCGTCTCGCCGGTGGAGCCAGGGCCGCCCCCCG
>JBBASZ010000003.1:90863-111178 GCA_040398965.1 Solirubrobacteraceae bacterium
CCCGAGTCGTCCCTCCCGGGCCTCGTCTCGCCGGTGGAGCCAGGGCCGCCCCCCGGAAGAGTCGGCGTACCTGCGACCTGCCGCGGGCCCGACGGCTCTCCTGAGCCACCGCGGCCTCCACGGCCCGGAGACGTCACCGGCATCGAGGGATTGAAGACGCCGGCCACCTGTCGCGGCGGCTCGTCACCGAAGGAAGGCTGCTGGGGCGCGGGCATGGAATCCGTCCCCGGCCCGTCGACGGCGACTATCCGCTTACGGCCGTCCGGCCCCTCCACGACCCGGACCCGGGCCTGGCCCTGCACCGGCATCGCGGCCATGGCGGGGTCGGCGCCGGGGATCAGGGTCCGCTCGCCGGGTGCGGCCGAGGCCATCGTGACCGGGGGCGGGGAGTCGGAGTTCCTCTTCTCGACCTTCTCGACGACCTCGGAACCGCCGGCGGCGACGGCGGCCACGCTGGCCACCACCGCTCCGGTCTTCAGCGCCCCGCCGAGGGCCGCGCCGCCGGCGGCGGTTGTGCCGGCGGCGGTGCTGCCTGCCGTCGCGCCGCCTGCTGCCGCTGCGCCCCCGGCCGCGGCGCCGCCGCCGGCAAAGGCTCCGTCGGCCAGCCAGATCGCCAGCGGAATGGGGGTGATCGCGGTGGCGGCGGCACGGAGCTGGACCCGGGCGCGTCGCACCAGCTGGCGGACCCCGGCGTCGCTGACGCCGAGCTCCTGGGCAACGTCGGCGTGCGCGCGTCCGTCGACGGCCACGGCCAGCAGCGCTTCGCGCTGGCGCTCGGGCAGGCCGCCGATGTTCTCGACGGTTAGCCGGAGCTCCTCGCTCTGCTCGTAGGCGGCCTCCGGCCCCATCCGGAAGTCGCTGGCCTCGATCAGCGGGGCGTCGCTGTACTCGGCGCGCTGGAGGGCGTTGATCGCGCCGTTATTGACGATCCGGTAGAGCCAGGGCTTGAGGTCGCGGACCTCGGTGCCGGAGTTGAGCGAGTTCCAGGCGTTGAGGAAGGCGGTCTGGACGACCTCCTCGGCCCTGGCCTCGCCCACGAAGCGCTGCGCGAAGCGGGTGAGGGGTCGGCGGTAGCGCTCGACGATCGCCTCGAATGCCCGCTCGTGTCCTCCCGCTGCCAGGCGGACAAGGCGCTCATCGCTCTGCGTGCGCAGAAGGGTGGTTGAAATGTGCGGAGTCATAAGACTTCCGAAGCCAAGACCAGTGTAAACCCGAAATGTGACGCGGGCTTCGGTCTTTCCCTCGATTTTCCCTTGATTCAGGGCAAATCGGGACTAATCAGCGCAAATCAGGCGAATTCCGAGACCTTGTGGGGGCCGACACAGGCCACCGCCAGCTCCTCGGGATCAACGAGCTTTGCCACCTCGGCCACGTCGTCGTACGTGACGGCGTCGATCAGGGCGATCGCATCGTCGGGGTCGAACCCTTCGCCGTGGACGATGGCGCGGCCGGCCGCGAACGAGGCAACCGCGTTGGTGTCCTCGAAGGTCAGCACCCTCCGCCCGCCGGCGTAGGCCCTGGCGCGCTCGACCTCCTCCTCGGTCGGGCCGTCGGTCGCCAGCTCGCCGACGATCTCCATCATCCGCCGGTAGGCCTCGTCGGTCTTGGCCGACTCCAGGCCCGCCCCGAGCAGAAGCAGGCCGTGGTCGGCCGAGAAGTGGTTGAGGGCGAAGACCGAGTAGGCCAGCCCGCGCTGTTCGCGGATCTCGTCGAAGAGCCTCGAGCCCATCGAGCCCCCGAGAAGCGTGGCGTAGATCCCCAGGGCGGCCCGCTGGGCCGGGTCGGTGACATCGACCTTCGGCCGGTAGAGCATCCGCAGGTGCGACTGGTTGCTGTCGCGCTCCTCCACCAGGATCTCGGGCGCGAACCCGGTGACCTTCTCGAAAGGCTCGGGCTCGGGAAGGTCGGGGAAGCGGGCGAAGGCCTCGTTGACCGCGCCGTTGGCCTCGAGGTGCTCGAGGTTGCCGACGATGAAGGCCCCGCCGGTCCGCCCCGACCAGCGACGCTCCCGGAAGGCGACTACCTGGTCGCGCGTGAAGCTCTCGAGATGCTCTTCGGGGCCGAGCACCGGCCGCCCGAGCGGGTGGTCGCCGAACCCGGCAACGTCGATCAGCTCGCCGGCCACCGACGCGGGCTGGTCCTTGTAGCGCTGGATCTCCTGGATGACCACCCCGCGCTCGCGGTCGAGCTCGTCCGGGTCGATCTTCGGGCGCCCGACGAAGTCGGTCAGCAGGTCGATCGCCGGCATCGCCGACTCGGCGCGGACGGTGATGTGGAAGGCGACCAGGTCGTGGCTGGTGTAGGCGTTCAGCGACCCGCCCATCCGCTCGGCCGTCTCGTTGACCTTGCGGTAGTCGTCGTAGATCTTGCCGCCCTTGAAGACCAGGTGCTCGAGGAAGTGGGCCATTCCGTTCTCCTCGGCCCGCTCGGCACGCGCCCCGGCGTCGAAGGCCACCAGGATCGTGGTGGCCCGGGTGCCGGGTATGCCGATGCGGTGGACAGGAAGCCCGTTGCTCGCCATAGAGGTGGAGATTTCGGCCATGCGGCAACGGTATCGCGCCCGTGCAAACGGTCGTGCACCGCCTTCACGGGGCAGGGATGGCGGGCCCGGCGGCAAAGAGAAGGCCGAAGGCATGGCCACGACCGAAAAAGACCAGCAGCGGCGCGAGCACGAAGCGGCGGTAAAGGACGCCTCCAGGGTCCTGCCCGACGGCCGGCCCGGCGATCCCGCCAACGCCATCGAGTGCCGCAAGGTCACCAAGACCTACGACGTCAGCAAGGCCGGCGTCCGCGACGCCACCTTCTCCATCCGCCGCGGGGAATTCGTCTTCATGGTCGGCCCGACCGGCTCGGGCAAGTCGACGCTGATGCGACTGATGATCAAGGAGCTCGAGCCCGACTCGGGGAGCATCCTCGTCGCCGGGCGCGACATCGGCGAGCTGACCCACAAGCAGCTCCCCTTCTACCGGCGCAACATTGGCGTGGTCTTCCAGGACTTCAAGCTGCTCCCCGACCGGACCGTCTACGAGAACGTCGCCTACGCCCTCCAGGTGACCGGCAGCCACCGCAAGGAGATCCGGGAGAAGGTGCCGGACATCCTGCGCCTCACCGGCCTCTCCACCAAGCTCCACAACTACCCGGACCAGCTCTCCGGCGGCGAGCAGCAGCGCGTCTCGATCGCCCGCGCCTTCGTCAACGCCCCGCCGCTCCTGCTGGCCGACGAGCCGACCGGGAACCTCGATCCCGAGACCTCGATCGGGATCATGCAGCTGCTCTACCGGATCAACCGCACCGGGACGACGGTGCTGGTCGCTACCCACGACTCGACGATGGTCGACCGCATGCGCCGCCGCGTGATCGAGCTGTACGAAGGCCGGATCGTCCGCGACGAGCTGGCCGGCACCTACGCGCCGACCGACATGACGACCGCCGAGTTCGGCGCGCTGCTGCGCGAGCCGGCACCGGAGCCCCGGCGCGCGGACAAGGAAGACCGTGACCCGGCCGACGAGTTCGACGAGGCCTTCAGGGACTAGGCGATGAGCTTCGGGTTCTTCTTCAGGGAGGCGATGACCTCAATCCGCCGCAACGCGGTGCCGAGCTTTGCCGCGCTGGCCTCGGTCCTGGTCACCCTGCTCGTGCTCGGCGTATTCATCCCGATCGTCCAGGCGACCACCGGCGCCGCCAACGACGTGCGCGGCCGGGTGCTGGTGAACGTCTACATGAAGACCGACGCCAGCCAGGAGGACATCGTCCGTGTCCGCGGCCTGATCGCCGCCACCCCGAACGTCAAGTCGGTCCAGTTCGTGAGCAAGGAGCAGGCCTACGCCGAGGAGCGGCGCAAGAACCCCGAGGCCTACGACCTGCTCGGTTCCAACCCGCTGCCCGACACCTTCCGTATCACTCCGGAGAACCCCGGTGCCTCGCTGGCCCTCGTCTCGGCGCTCCAGCCCTCGACCCCGGGCGGTGGCGTCACCACGGTCGACCCGTCGATCGAGTCGGTCGGCTCCTCCAAGTCGAACACCGAGAAGATCCTCACGGCCACGCGCGTGGTGAAGGTGATGATGGGGCTACTGGCCGCACTGCTGATCATCGCCTCGATCCTGCTGATCTCCAACACGATCCGGCTCTCGGTTTTCTCCCGCCGTCGCGAGGTCCAGATCATGAAGCTGGTCGGCGCCACCGACGGCTTCATCCGGTGGCCGTTCGTTCTCGAGGCCGTGATCCTGGGTGCACTGGGAGCGGTCCTTGCCGTCTGCCTGCTGGCGGTGATGAAGATCGCGCTCGTCGACCCGCTCGTCAGCGACTTCGCCCTCCTTGCCGCGCCGGAAACCCTCCCGGTCGGGTTGCTGCTGGGGATCCTCCTCGTGGCCGGTATCGCGGTGAGCGCCGTCGGTTCGGCGATCTCGCTGCGGCGTTTCCTCCAGGTCTGACCTGAGCCGCGGCCGCGCGCCGTACCCTCTCTGGTCGGGCACCCGCCCGTCCCAGCTGATGAAGAGCCACGCCGCCCGCAACACCCTGCTCGCCCTGCTTGCCACCGTGCTTGCCGTCGTGGTGGCCGTCGTGGTGGGCGTCGGGCTCCTCCTCGTCGGGGTCTGGATCGGTGGTAACTACCCGAGCCTCGTGCCGTCCGGCCTGCGAGAGTCGCTGGTCGGCAGCGAACAGGAGGTCTTCGTCCAGGAGGCGATCGACCGGGTCGGCGAGGACTACTACAGGGAGCTGCCGCCCGGGAAGCTTGCCGACCTCGCCATCGGCGGGTTGGTCGACGGCCTGAATGACCGCTTCTCCAGCTACTTCACGCCGGCCGAATATCGTCGCTTCCAGGAGAGCCAGAACAGCCGCTTCTCGGGTATCGGGGTGAGCATCGTCCCGGTCAAGCAGGGGCTCAAGATCGTGAACGTCTACAAGGGATCTCCCGCTCGCGAGGCGGGGCTGAGCAGTGGTGACGTGATCGTCGCGGCCGACGGCCGCTCGCTTAAGGGGCTCAGCTCGGATAAGGCGACCTCGCTGATCAAGGGGCCGAAGGGCACGACTGTCGTGCTCTCGGTTGACGGCGACGGCGAAGAGCGCCGGGTGCGCGTGGAGCGCGACGAGATCAAGGTGCCGGTCGTTGCCTCGAAGCTGGTCGAGAGGTGCGGGGAGAAGGTCGGTGTCGTGGCCCTGTCGCAGTTCAGCTCCGGGGCCCATGCCGAGGTCTACGCGGCGATCAAGCGGCTCGAGAAGCGGGGGGCGCAGGCATGGGTCTTCGACCTGCGCGGCAACGGCGGCGGCCTGGTGGACGAGGCTCAGCTGGTGGCCAGCGCCTTTCTCCCGGACGGCCCTGTCGTCACCACGCGCGGGCGCAACGTTCCCGAGCGCACCCTCAACGCGACCGGCCGTCCGGTGGTGCCGGAGGACGACCCGGTCATCGTGCTCGTCAACCGCGGCTCGGCCTCGGCCTCGGAGATCGTCGCCGGCGCGCTCCAGGACCGTGGGCGGGCGAAGCTGCTGGGTGAGCAGACGTTCGGCAAGGGCGTCTTCCAGCAGGTGATCGAGCTCTCCAACGGCGGTGCCCTCGACATCACCTCCGGCCAGTACTTCACGCCCAAGGGCCGCAACCTCGGCGGCCGGGGCGTCAAGCGCGGCACCGGGCTCAAGCCGGACATCGTGGTGGCGGCCCCGCGGGGCGCGCGGCGTGACGTCCAGCTCGACGCCGCGACCGGCCGCCTGGCCTGCGTGGACCGTTGAGCCGCCCCGGGGAAGAGCCCGGCCCGGGCGAGCCGTTCGTCGCCCTCGCCGAGTCCAAGGGCCGGTTCCTGCAGGCCTACCCGTTCTTCCGCCGGGGGCCGGCGGTCTCCCTCGATCGCGGCGGAAAGGCCCGGCCCGGGCGCCTGGCGCTTGTGGCCCAGCGGGCGAAGGGACGCCGGACCCGGGCGAAGGTCCTGCGCGAGCTGGGCAGCCCCGACAACGCCCGCGACGTGATCGAGGCCCTGATGCTCGACCGGGGGCTGCGGCTCCACTTCCCGAAGAAGGTCGAGGAGGCCGCCGACCGCGCCGTCGCGTCGCCCTTCGACGACCCCACGCGCAAGGACCTGCGCGACCTTCCCACCTTCACCATCGATCCCTCGACCGCGCGCGACTTCGACGACGCCATCTCCGCCGAGCGGATGGAGAGCGGCCACGTGCGCGTCTGGGTCCACATCGCCGACGTCAGCGCCTACGTCCGTCCCGGCGACCCGGTCGACCGGGAGGCCTACCGCCGGGCCACCAGCGTCTACGTCCCCGGAATGGTCGAGCCGATGCTCCCCGAGCAGCTCTCCAACGGGGCCTGCTCGCTCGTACCCGGTGAGGACCGCCTCGCCGTCACCGCGGAGATGGAGTTCCGCGGCGTGGAGATGGTCAAGGCGACATTCGCCAGGACGCTGATCCGTTCGGATATGCGCCTCACCTACGAGGAGGTCGACGAGGTCTTCGAGGGCGAGCGCGAGGCGCAGGAGCCGTGGGCCACTCCGCTGGGTCTCTGCCGCGCCCTGGCGGACAGCCTCGAGGCCAGGCGCCGGGAGGGAGCCGGGGCGCTGGCGATCGAGACCAGCGAGCCCGAGTTCGCCTTCAGCCGCAAGGGCCACGTGACCGACGCCACCGCGTCGGTGCAGACCGAGTCCCACCTCCTTATCGAGCACATGATGATCTCGGCCAACGAGGCGGTGGCCCGGCTCTGCGCCGAGAAGGGGATACCGACGATCTACCGCGTCCACGAGAAGCCGGAGGGAGAGGCGGTCGAGGCGCTGCTCGACCAGCTCGCCTCGCTCGACGTGGCCACGCCGCCGGCCCCCAAGCGCATCTCGCGCACCGAGGCGGCCGAGATCGTCGCCCAGGCCTCGCTGCTTCTCGATCAGCACGTCAAGCGCACCGGGCACGGCCGGACCGGCCTCACCTACCGCATCCTTCGAGCCCTGCAGCAGGCCCGCTACTCCCCCGACAACCTCGGCCACGCCGGCCTCGGCCTCGAGTACTACTGCCACTTCACCTCGCCGATCCGCCGTTATCCCGACCTCCTCACCCACCGCGCGCTGCTCAGCGCGATCGGCGCCGGGGAGAAGGCCCCGGACGCGGCCGCGCTCGAGGAGGACGCCACCTGGTGCAGCGAGCGCGAGCGCGAGGCGATGGTGGTCGAGCGCGACGCCGACGCGATCGCCAGGGCCTTCCTGCTGGAGCGCGTCTGGCACGAGCGTGGAGTCGACACCCCCTTCGAGGGCGAGGTGACCGGCGTGATCGGTGCCGGAGCCTTCGTCGCCTTCGACGACGGCGCCTTCGAGGGGTTCATGCCGGTCCGCAAGATTCGCGGCGACTGGTGGGAGCTCAACGAGCAGGGAACGATCCTGGTCGGCACCCGCAGCGGCGGCGCGATCCGGCTCGGCGACCCGGTCGAGGTCATCGTGGAGCGGGTCGACACCGCGCGCGGCCGCGTCGACCTGCTCCCGGTCGAGCCCGAAAACCGCCGCTAGGCTCGCCTGCCATGGCCAAGAAGGGCAAGAAGAAGGCCGCCCCGGGCGACATCGCCACCAACCGCAAGGCGCGCTTCGACTACGACCTGCTCGACAAGCTCGAGTGCGGCATCGAGCTGCTCGGCACCGAGGTCAAGGCCATGCGCGAGGGGACGGTCCAGATGAAGGACTCCTACGCGATGGTCGAGGACGGCGAGCTCTGGCTGCACAACTGCCACATCCCGCCCTACCCGCCGGCGGCGATGAACAACCACGAGCCCGAGCGCCCGCGCCGCCTCCTGGCCCACCGGCGCGAGATCGACCGGCTGGCGGCAAGCTCGCGCGAAAAGGGGCTGACGATCGTCCCGACGCGGATCTACTTCAAGGGGCCCAACGCGAAGGTCGAGATTGCCCTGGCCAAGGGGCGTGACCGCTTCGACAAGCGCCAGGCGATCAAGGCCCGGGAGACGCGGCGCGACATCGACCGCGAGCTGCGCGACGCGGGCCGCTAGGGCCCCTTCATCTCCTGAATGATGTTGCCGCCGTCGACGACGATCGACTGCCCCGACAGGTAGGCGGCGCCGTCGCCGCAGAGGAAGGCGATCGTCTCGGCAATCTCTTCCGGCGTGCCGCAGCGCCCGGCAGGGGTGTAGCTGCCCGGTACCACTTCGCGCTCGGTTAGCGAACCGGTCTGGATCCAGCCGGGGGCGACGCTGTTGACCGTCACTCCCGAAGGCCCGAGCTCGAGCGCAAGGGCGCGCGTCAGCCCGTCGACGCCGGCCTTGGCCGCCGCGTAGGCCGACGCGCCCGGGAAGGAGGCGAAGGGGCCGGTGACCGAGCTGACGTTGACGATGCGCCCGTGCCCGGCGGCCGCTACCGCCGGGGCGACCAGGCGGCACATGCGAGCCGTGATCCCGAGGCTGCGGTCTATCTCCTCCTGCCACTGCCCCGGAGTCATCTCCAGAAAGGCCGGCTCCGGCACCTCTTCGCCTACCTGGACCATTCCGGCGTTGTTGACGAGGATCGCCGCCGGCCCGAAGGCGGCTGCTGCCTCGGCAACGAGCGCCTGGGCCTGGTCCTCGTCGCGCAGGTCGGCGACCAGGCCGACCGCCTCGCCCCCGTCCCCGGTGATCTGCGCCGCTCGCTCCTCGATCCGGTCCGTAGTGGAGGCGAGGGCGACCCGGGCACCCCGCGCGGCCAGCAGGCGGGCGGTGGCAAAGCCGATCCCGTCGGGCGCGCCGGCGCCGGTAACCAGCGCGCTGCGGCCCTCAAGGGAGACCCCGTCCCAGGCGCCGGTCACTGCCGCGCTTCCAGGATCTCCGCGGCGGCAGCCTCGGCGGCGGTCAGCTGCTCTTCGACGAGATTCAGGCCGGCCTTCCAGAATCCCGGGTCGGTCAGGTCCAGGCCGGCAATCTCCGCGAGCTCCTCAGGGCTGCGCGACCCGCCGGCGGCCAGCATCTCGATGTAGGAGGGGACGAAGGACTCGCCCTCCTCCCGGTAGCGGCCGTAGACCGAGAGGGCGAGCAGCTGACCGTAGGCGTAGGCATAGACGTAGCCCGGACTGCCGATGAAGTGGGGGATGTAGCTCCACCAGATCCGGTAGTCGTCGGTGATCTCCACTGCATCGCCGAGCAGCTCCTCCTGGGTGCGTGCCCAGTGGCCGGAGAAGTCGTCGACCGAGAGCTCCCCCTCGCTGCGGCGGTGGGTGTGGACGGCGTCCTCGAAGCGGTTCATCGCCGTCTGGCGAAAGACGGTGGCGATCGAGTCCTCGATGTTCTCGGCCAGGATCCCCAGCCGGGACTCCGGGGTGGAGGCCTGCTCGAGCAGCCGCTCGACCACGAGCGTTTCACCGAAGACCGAGGCCGTCTCGCAGACGGTCAGCGGGGTGTGCTGCTCGAAGATCCCGCGCGGGATGGCAAGGGCGGCGTGGAGGCCGTGGCCGAGCTCGTGCGCCAGGGTCATGACGTCCCTGCGCGTGGAGGTCCAGTTGAGCATCACGTAGGGGTGGACGCTCGGAACCGTGTAGGCGCAGAAGGCTCCGCCGCGCTTGCCGGGCCGGGCCGGGGCGTCGATCCAGCGCTCGTCGAAGAAGCGGCCGGCCAGGGAGCCCATCTCGGGCGAGAAGTCGTTGAAGGCGTCCAGGACTACCTCGCGGCCCTCGTCCCAGCCGATCTCCTCCTGGTCGTCGATCACCGAGGCGGCACGGTCGTAGTCGGCTATCCGGTCGAGCCCGAGCAGCTGTGCCTTGAGGCGATACCAGCGCCGCGGCAGCTCGTAGGCCTCCTGAACCGCTTCGACCAGCGCGGCGACCGACTCGTCGCTGGCCTCGTTGGCGAGGTTGCGGCTGGAGATCCAGGTCGGGTAATCGCGCAGGCGGTCGTTGGTCGCCTTGTCCTGCATGAGGGTGTTGAAGATGTAGGCACGGGTGCGGAGCCCTGGGCGCAGGGCCTCGGTGACCGCCGCGGCGGCGCCGCGGCGCACCTCGCGGTCGGGGGAGTGAAGGAGGCTGAGGGCCTGGTCGAGCGCGACCGGCTCGTCGCTGCCGGGCAGCTCCACCCGGATCGCGCTCGCCTGCTCCTCGAAGAGCCGGGTCCAGGCGTCGCGCCCGGAGACCGCCTTCTCGGCCATCAGCTTCTCCTCGGGCTCGCTGAGCAGGTGCGGCCGGTAGCGCCTGATGTTGCGCAGGTAGTGGCGGGCATGCTCCAGCCCGTCGGCCTCGAGCAGCTCCTCGGCCCGGGCGTCGCCGAGCGCCGCCCACTCGAGGTCGAAGAAGACCAGCCGGGTCTCGATCGCCGTCGCCTTTTCCTGGACCTCGGCCACCAGCGCGCCGTTGGCCGGGTCCTCGGTGTCGGCGGCGAAACGCAGGTGGGCAAAATTGCCGGCCCGGCCCACCAGGTCGGCGATCTCCGCCAGCTCGGCGACGAGCAGGGCCAGGCCGGGGCCGTCGAGTCCGGCGACCTTGCCCGCATACTGGGAGGCGAGCTGCTCCGCGCGGCGGTCGGCCTCGGCGAGCAGCTTCCCGCACTCTTCGGGGCCGTTGCCGGAGAGGAGGTCCTCCAGCTGCCAGGTGACCTCGGTTACGTCGGTAGCTGCCATCAGGCGAGCATATTGCTCCCCGGCGGCGGGCCGGCTGCAGTGATCAGGCGCTCGGTTTCCCGGTGTTTGCGGGGTCGTTGCCGGTGGGGGTATTGACGGCCCGTGGGGTGGTGCGTAGGTTGATCTTCAGACGCAGCAACCGAGCTGCAAAGAGCGACGGCCAGGGTTGCAAGGCCGCGCCTCCCCAACCGGAACGGAACCTGGCAACAGGGAAAGTGAAGGAGCTGGGGGACCCGCAGCGGCTCGGGGGCTGCGTCGACTTATGTCCGGGCCCGTACGCTGGCGCCATGGCGACGGTGACGGAGGGGCGGCCGGTGCTGTGGCACCTGGCGATGTCCCACTACAACGAGAAGGTCCGGTGGGCATTCGACTACAAGCGCGTCCCGCACGTACGGCGAGCCGTCATGCCGCCGGCCCACGCGCTCGTGGCCATGCGGCTCGGCCGACGGGACACCTTTCCGGTGATGACTCTCGGAGACCGGGTCTACCCCGACTCCACCGAGATCATTGCCGCGCTGGAAGAGATCGCCCCAGACCCGCCGCTCTACCCGTCCGACCCGGCCGGGCGGGCCAGGGCGCTGGAGCTCGAGGAGCGGTTCGACATGGGGATCGGGAGGACGGTCAGGCAGGTCGGCTACCAGGGCGTGCTGGCCGACCCGCCGGTAGCAATAGAGATGCTCTCGATCGGCGGTCCCCCGGCCCGCAGGCGTGCGGTGTCGATTCTATTTCCCGCGCTGGCCCGAGGGATGCGTAAGCGCTTCCGGGTTCCCGGCCCCGGGGACGATGGCCCGCTGGCCGAGCTCGAGGCCGAGATCGCCTTCATTGGCAGAGAGGTGGGGGAATCGGGGTTCCTCGTAGGCGACCGCTTCTCGGTCGCCGACCTGACCGCCGCATCGCTGCTGGCCCCCGTGGTCTGCGCGGAGGAGATGCCCGCCGGCCTGCCGCCGTTTCCGCAGCAGCTGCAGGAGCTCTCGGCCCGGCTCCGGGATACGGCAGGTGGGTCCTGGGCCCGGAGCATCTACCTCGAGTACCGCTGAGCCATTCCTTTTCCCGGTGTTTGCGGGGTCGTTGCCGGTGGGGGTATTGACGGCCCGTGGGGTGGTGCGTAGGTTGATCTTCAGACGCAGCAACCGAGCTGCAAAGAGCGACGGCCAGGGTTGCAAGGCCGCGCCTCCCCAACCGGAACGGAACCTGGCAACAGGGAAAGTGAAGGAGCTGGGGGACCCGCAGCGGCTCGGGGGCTGCGTCGACTTATGTCCGGGGTCGCGCCCGGAACCGGGCGAGCGCCTAGCCGGCGGCGGCGATCGTCGCAAAGGCCCCGCCCGCCGCCACGAGCTCCTCCCAGCGCCCGCGCTCGACGATCCGGCCGGCGTCCATGACGAGGATCTCGTCGAACCCCTCCAGGCCCTCGACGGTGTGGGTGATGACCAGCATTCCGCGGCCATCTGAGCGATCTGCCGCCAGCCCGGCAAGCAGCCCGCGGGCGCCTGCCGGATCAAGCTGGGCGGTGGGCTCGTCGAGGACCAGGTGGTCGCTGTCGCTTATGAACCCGCGCGCCATCGCGATCCGGCCCCGCTGGCCTCCGGAGACCGCCGCGCCCTCCTCGCCGACCTGCGTCTCGAGCCCTTCCGGCAGGCTTGCCAGCCACGGCCCGAGGCCGGCGCGCGTGAGCGCCTCGACGATCTCGGCGTCGCTGCAGGCCGGCCGCGCGAGGCGGACGTTGGCGGCGATCGTGGCCGTAAACAGGTAGGCGTCCTGGCCGACGAGCCGCACGCGATGGCGGACGTCGTCCTGGGCCGCCTCGCGCAGCCCTGTGGCGCCGAGGCTGATCGTGCCGGAATCCGGGTCGGCGAAACGGACCAGGAGCCGGGCGAGGGTGGTCTTGCCCGAGCCGCTGGCGCCGACCAGGGCCACGCGGCTTCCCGGTCTCAGCTCGAGGCTCACGTCCCGCAGGGCGACCTCGTCCGACCCCGGGTAGCGGAACCCCACCCCATCGGCCACGAGAGGCCCGCCGCCGGCCAGGCTCCGCGGGTCGGTGGGCCCCGTCACCGGGGCAGGCTCGTCGGTGACCTCCTCCAGGCGCGAGGCGGCGGTGGCGCAGGCGGCGATCTTCTGGGCTGCGTCGGGGAGGCCGCCCACTGCCTCGAACGCGCCCATGGTCAGGAATACGGCAGCGGCGAGCAGGATCCCGTCCAGTCGCCCGCTCGCTACCGCGTCCACGCCCACGGCGGTGACCCCCACGAGCGCCGCGCCCGAGACGAGCACCGAGAGCACGGCGCTCACGGCCGAGGCGAGAGCGTCTCGGCGCTGGGTGGCCATCAGGCGGCTGTCGGCGGCCTGGACACGCTCCAGCCACTGCGCCTGGCGGCCGTAGACGGCGAGCTCCGGCGCCCCCTGGATCACGTCGACCAGCTCGGCGGTCAGCGCGGCGCGCGCCGGCGCCTGGCGGCGCCCCGACCGTCGTGTCAGGGCAAGTGCCAGTGCCGGGATCGCCGTCCCGGCCACCACCAGCGCCACGACCAGGACCAGCGCGCCGGCCGGCAGGACGATGGCCACCGCCACTCCGATCACCGCCACCACGACCAGCGCGATCATCGGGGGTCCGAGGGCCCTCAGGTAGAGGTCCTGGAGCGTGTCCACCTCTCCGGTGAAGCGGCTGAGTACGTCCCCGCTGCGCATCCGCCCGATCCCCTCGGGAACCAGGGGCACGAGCCGCTCGAAGAACTTCACGCGCAGCTCGGAAAGGACGCGGAAGGCGAGGTCGTGGGAGGCCAGGCGCTCGAAGTAACGGAGGAGGGCCCGGGCCATCGCCAGTCCCCGCACCGCAACGGTGAATACGGTCAGCGTGAGGATCGGCGGCTTCAGCGAGGCCTTGCTGATCAGCACTCCCGCCACGGCCAGGAGGGCCGCTGCGGCAAGGATGGACCCGGCCCCGAGGATTATCGAAAGCGCCAGCCTCCCGCGCCGGGGCCCGACCATCGCCGCCGCTCGCATCAGCGCCTGCCACTCGCGACGGGATGTCGACGGAACCGTGCTCACGCGCGCCCTCCGAGCTCGACCACGCGGTCGGCCCCGCGGGCCAGGGCGGGGCGGTGGACGATCATCAGCGTGGTGCGCCCGGCGGCGAGCCGCTCGATCGCCTCGCCGACCTCCGATGAGGCGTTCGCGTCCAGGTGGGCGGTGGGCTCGTCGAGGATCAGCAGTGGGGCATCGCGCAGGAATGCGCGGGCCAGTGCGACCCGCTGCGCCTCGCCGGCCGACAGGCGGCGTCCGGCTTCGCCGACCTGGGTGTCGAGGCCCGCGGGCAGCGCCGCGGCGACGCGGTCAAGGCCGGAGGCCAGGCAGGCTGCCTCGACCTTCTCCCGCGGGGCCGAGCGGTCGG
The DNA here is from genome assembly GCA_040398965.1 of Solirubrobacteraceae bacterium. GTDB lineage: Bacteria > Actinomycetota > Thermoleophilia > Solirubrobacterales > Solirubrobacteraceae > F1-60-MAGs163. The sequence goes on from JBBASZ010000003.1 coordinate 104,802, forward strand.
CGAAGGAGACGTTCTCGGCGATAGTGCCGCTGAAGAGGGTCGTGCGCTGTGGCACCCAGGACACGCGGCGCCGCCATGCCTCAGGGTCGACGTCGGCCAGGTCGGTGCCCCCGCAGGTGATCCTTCCTGCCGCCGGCTCCAGGAGCCTCAGCAGGACGGCGGCGACGGTGCTCTTGCCGACCCCGCTGGGCCCCACGAGCGCAACGTGTTCCCCGGGCTCGAGCCGCAGGCTCAGGTCCTCCAGTACAGGCACGTCCCGCTCGGGGTAGGAGAAGGCGACCCCGTCCAGGACCAGGGCGCTGCGGGAGGGGTCGGGCGCGGGCGCCGGCGCCTCGGGGACGGACACCGTCGCCGGCGTGTCGAGGACCTCGAAGCAGCGCTCGGCCGCGGCCAGGCCGTCGGCGCTGGCGTGGAACTGCTGCCCGACCATGCGGATCGGGAGGTAGAGCTCAGGCGCAAGGATCAGCACCGCCAGGCCGGCGGAGAAGGCGAGGTTGCCGCCGATCAGCTGGATGGCGATCGTCGCGGCTACGAGGGCCGTCCCGAGCATCGCGGCCAGTTCGAGGACGAGCGAGGAGAGGAAGGCGATCCGCAGGGTCGCCATGGTCTCGCGGCGATACTCGTCGCCGGCCCGGGCGAGCGTCTCGACCTGGGCCTGCGCACGGTCGTTGGCGCGCAGCGTCTCCAGGCCGCGAACCACGTCCAGGAAGTGGGCGCTGAGCAGCGAGAGGGTGCGCCAGCGCCGGTCGGTGGCGGCCCGTGCCCCGAGCCCGATCAGCACCATGAAGACGACAATCACCGGCAGCGTGACGAGAAGGATCATCCCGGCCGCAAAGTCGCGCGGGAAGATCCAGGCGAGGATCACCACCGGGACGAGCACGGCGAGCACCAGCTGGGGCAGGTAGCGCGCGAAGTAGACCTCCAGTGCGTCAACCCCCTGCACCGCCGTGGAGACGAGCTCCCCGCTGCGCTGGTCGCGCAGCCCCGTGGGCCTGGCGTGCAGGAGGTGCGAGGTGATGCGGCTGCGCAGCTCGCTCATCACCCGCCCGGCACCGATCCGCCCGGAGGCCTCGAAGCCTCCTGCGCACAGGGCACGGAGGACGACCACACCGGCCAGGAGCCAGAGAAGCGGTTCGGAATCGGCGAGATCGTCACCGCCGGGGAAGGCACCGGCGATGACACGTCCCAACAGCGAGGCCTGGGCGACCACGAGTACCGCGGTGAGGACCCCCAGGGCTATGGCTATGGCGAAGGGGAGCCTGGCGGCCCGGACCGAGCGGAGCAGGCGGCGGTCGACCGAAGAGCGGGCGCTTCGGGGCGGGGCTTCGCTCACGTCAGGATCCTACGCTTGCCCGCGACCTCCCAAGCGCCCGGGTTACACTGGGTGGACATAGCAGTGCCCCCAGGGGACGACAGGCTTCGACGCGGTCGGTTCGTGGGGGTGGTTGCGAGCCGAGGTTCCCGGTGGCCTCGTTAAACCCCGGGAAAACCATATGTGCGGACTCTCACGAGTACGCCCTCGCCGCCTAGCGCACAGCTAGGACTGTGAGGTCTGGCCCCCGTTTCGTCACCGGGCGGGGAATCCGGATCATCAGGTGACTTACCTGGGGAGGACCGCCTCCGCCGATCCAGGGAAATTTTTAGAGAGGCTGGCTCCGCGCAACCCCGCCGGCGAGGCGAGCGCAGAGCGAGATTAGACCGCCGGCTACGCTCGTAGATATCACCTCTTACGCGGTCGCGGACGCGGGTTCGATTCCCGCCGTCTCCACTATTTTCGGCCCTTGAAACAGCGCCGGAACGGCAGCCCCGGGTCCACCGTTGGCGCCCAGCCGCCTACCGGTTTCTACTAGTGTCTGCCCAGACGCTCGCCTGAGCTCCAAGAGAGCCACGGGAGGGTGGGTAAGCCCATGTCGCGCCATCCTGAGATCCAGCCCTGCGAGCACGAGACCCGGGACAGGATCATCACCGGCTTCGTGGTCGGCCTCCCGTTTCTCCTGGCCATCGTGTTCGGTATCCAGGCCTGGGGGAAGTCGCTCAACTTCCTGAACCTCGGGATGTTCATCGTCGGCTACGTGCTGACCTGCCTGGGCGTGACGATGGGGTTCCACCGGCTCTTCACCCACCGCTCCTTCAAGTGCGGCCGCACCCTCAAGATCACCCTGGCCATACTCGGCTCGATGGCGGTCGAGGGACCGCTGATCTCCTGGGTCTCCGACCATCGCCGCCACCACGCCCATTCGGACAAGCCCGGCGATCCTCACTCACCCCACGTCGACCACGGCGAGGGTTTCATCGGAAGCATCAAGGGCCTCTGGCACGCCCACATGGGCTGGCTCTTCATGCACGACCAGCGTGGCGCCCACGAGCGCTATGCGCCCGACCTTCTGGCCGACCCGGACCTCGTCTTCATCTCCCGCACCTTCCTCCTGTGGGCCGTGCTGGGGCTCCTGATCCCGTTCGGCGTCGGCTTTGCCGTGGCCGGCACCCTGGGCGCGGGCCTCAGCTGCCTGCTTTGGGCGGGGGTCGTGAGGGTCGGCGCGCTGAACCAGTCCACCTTCGCCGTCAACTCGCTGGGCCACACCTTTGGCCGGCAGTCCTACGACACGCGCGACCACTCCACCAACTTTCTGCCGGTTGCCCTCCTTGCCCTGGGGGAGGGCTGGCACAACAATCACCACGCCTTCCCCACCTCGGCCCGGCACGGGCTCGACCGGGGCCAGCTGGACGTGACCGCCGCGGTCATCTCCCTCTGTGCCCGGCTCGGGCTGGTCTGGGACGTGGTGACCATCAGCGACGAGCGCAAGGAGAGCAAGCGCCTGCCGGGGAAGGGCCGCACCGCCGCCACCGGCACCGCCTCCTGACCGAACGGTCAGTAGGGGCGTAAGCTCTGGGTGTGCCGGCCAATCCGAAGATAGAAGGCGACGCCGAGATGGGCCGCGGGGGCGCGGCATGGGCCCAGGGGCCGCCTCATGCGGAGTTCGCCGAGACGCGGCGCAATTGCCCCGTCCAGTGGACCGACCGAATGGAGGACTTCCCCGAAGAGGGCGGGTTCTGGTCGCTGATGAAGGCCGAGCACATCCGCGAGGCATCGCTCAACTGGGAGGCTTTTTCGTCCGAGACGGGCGGCGTGATCCTCGTCGACTCGGTCCTTCCCCCGGAGATCCAGTCGGGAATGTTCATCGCGATGGACCCACCGCGCCACGACCGGATAAAGGCGCTCTTCCAGAAAGGCTTCACGCCGAAGCGGATCTCCGAGCACGAGGAAGAGATCCGGGAGATCGTCGTCAGCGTTCTCGACCGCCTGGGCGACCGCACCGAGTTCGACCTCGTCGAAGAGGTCGCCCAGCCGGTTGTCTCGCGGGTCATCTGCCGCTTCATGGGTATCCCGGAGGAGGACGACAAGCTCTGGGCCGACCTGATGAACGGGATCCTCGCCTCGAGCGACCCGGACATCAATCCCGAGGGCGTGGAGACGGTTATGGCCCGCGACGTGCCTGAGGTCTTCCAGCGCGTCCAGGCGATGATCGCCGACCGTCGCGAGAACCCGACCGACGACCTCACCAGCCTCCTCATCAACGCCGAGGTCGAGGGGGAGGGGCTCGAGGAACACGAGATCATCATGGGCTTCTTCCTGCTGATGGCTGCCGGCAACGACTCGACAAAGGCGACCTACTGCTCGGCGATGCACGCTCTGATCGAGCACCCGGAGGAGCGCCGGAAGCTGATCGACGACCCGTCCCTGGTTCCGTCGGCGGTGGAGGAGTCGCTTCGGATGTTTCCCGCCTTCGCCCACTTCCGCCGCACGGCGACGCGTGACGTGGAGATCGGCGGTCGCACCATCGAGGAGGGCGACCGGGTAGCGCTCTGGTACGTCGCCTCCAATCGCGATGAGGACGTCTACGAGGACCCGAATCGGTTCGACGTCGAGCGCAACCCCCAGCACCAGGCCTTCGGGGCCGGGGGCCGGCACTTCTGCCTGGGCGCTGCGCTGGCCCGGCTGGAGCTGCGCCTGCTAATCGAGGAAACGCTCAAGCGTTACCCCGACCTGGAACTGGCCGGCCCGGTCGGCTGGGTCCAGTCCGGCTTCGTCAACCAGATCAAGACGCTGCCGGTCCGGGTCGCGTAAGACTTCGCCGGAGCCGCCGGAGCCGCCGCGCAGGGTGGGCCGGGCGGGTCCCGTTACGCCGTGGCTTCCGGCGCCGAACGGGCCCACCCGGGGCGGCCGCGCCGGGGGAGAACCCTGCGGCCGACAACCCTTTGCTGCGATGCCTGGTCTTCCGGAACCGGCGTCGCAGGCTTCGGCCAAGTTACGACGGCGCGACGGCCCCTGCCTGAGGGTTGCTCCCGAAGCCGGCTGCGGCTTTCCCGAAGCGGGCCGAAGAGTCAGGGGGCCGCCATTGTTTCGCGGAGGCGGGGCACGGCCTCCCTTACGGCCCTGCCAAGCGGCGCCCGGGTCAGCCGGTGTAGCTGGGGCGCTTGCAGCGGCCGCCGGCCACCACGTAGGTGCGCCGCTCGGTTGTCGTCTCGCCGGTGGCGAGGCTGAAGTCGACCTGCACGCGGAAGCGCTGGTCACGGCACCGCAGCGCGCGGCGCGCGGAGGCCGGCAGCCTGCAGGAGACCAGGATGTCCGTCTCTGCTTCGCTGCTCGGGCGGCTCGTCGTGCAAATGCGCACGTAGCGTCGCCCGACCTTCCGGTAGACGGTTTGCTTCGTGGTGCCGGCCGACGGAACGTCGAGGTTCGTGAAGGCGTTCTCGCGGTTCACGTCCTGGTAGTTGAGCGTGATCGTTCCCGCCGGCCCCGGGATCGGCTCGGGGTCCGGGTCGGGCTTCGGGGCAGGGCCGGGACGCGTGGTCAGCTTGAAGTCGATCACCTGGTCGCGGGTTGAGAGGTCGGCGCCCTCCTCGGTCGGGGACGCCGGGTAGTAACCCTCGGGCGGCGAGATCCTGGCCTCGTAGCCGGGCCCGGCGGCGAAGTTGGGGAAGTCGTAGCCGCCATTGGAGTTGGTTCGAACCGTGTCCAGCAGCTCCCCGTCGGGGCCGTAGAGCGAGACCAGCGCGTCCTCAACTTCCCGTCCCGACGTGGTCGTCACCTGGCCGGTCACCCGGAAGCCCAGGGCCGTGAACCAGGTGCGGTAAGAGGGAGTGCCTGAACCCACTGCGTTCGGGCGGAAGGTGAGGGTCAGCGTCTTGACCCCTGTGGTCGGGCGCAGCCATCCGAGCGGGCCGGTCGACTCGTCGCCGGTGCCGCTCAGCAGGCCTCCCGTGGCCGTCTCGCTCCACACCGGTGTGTCGTACGGGGCATCCCCGCAGTCGTCCGGCTTGTCGCTGGTCACCTCGCAGAAGTTGAACGCCCCGGGGACGAGGCCCGCGAGCGGGATTACGCTGCCGGACGCGTCCCTCGCAACGACCTCCACGGAATCGACGTCGGCATCACCGAGGGCTATTCCGAGCGCACGGGCCGGGGCGGGCCGGCTGAAGGTGTAGGTGGTGGTGATCACCGTGCCCTTGTCGGCGCGCTGGGAGAGGAAGCGGATCGCCTCGGAGGGGCCGCTGGCCCCGAAAACCGACCCGTACGGCGTCTCGCGGGTCATCCACTCGCAGCTGGTGCCGGAGGCGTCGCAGTCGGGGGCACTCTTGTAGAGACGGACGCTCTTGTTGTCGTCGACGCTCTTGACCGAGGTCCAGGTGGCGTTCGGGAAGAGCCGCAGGTTGAAGTCGACGGTTCCCTCGTACTGCTGGGCTGTCGAGCTCTCGGGGGTCTTGGTCCAGCTCGGGTAGAACCCCTCGGCAAGGGCTGTCGGCGCGGTGAGGCCGAGGAGCGCTGCGGTCGTGAGGGCGAGGGCGGCTGGGCGGCGGACCATGATCGCGGGATCGTATCCGAGACCCGCACCTGCGGCCGCCCCGCGGGTGCGGGGCGGCCGGGTCGGTTAGCGCCCTGGGCGCTGCTTCCTGAGGGACTGGCGCCTGGCCTGCTTCATCTCCCTGGCCTGCTCGGCACGCGCCCTGGCGATTGCCCTGGCCCGTGACTGCGAGCTGCGAGCGGCCGAGGTGGCGCCGGTCGGTGCCACCTCGGTAACGCTCACGGCCGAGGGCTCGCCGCTGCCGCTGGCACAGAAGCCAAAGGCGGTGACGCTGCCGTTCGGGGATACCGCGCCGGCCCAGGACGGGGCCAGGACGGTGACCGTGTTGCCGCTGCGGGTCATCGATCCGCTCCAGCTCTCGGTGACCTTCACCGTCGAGGGCAGCGTGAAGACGAGCTTCCAGCTGCGCGAGGCCGCGCTGCCCGAGTTGGCGACCTTGAAGCTGCGGCAGAAGCCGCCGTTCCAGGTCGAGTCCTTGACCACCGTGGCCGAGAGGACTGCGGTCCCCGGTGCCGG
>JBBASZ010000004.1:0-7011 GCA_040398965.1 Solirubrobacteraceae bacterium
CCTGGGCGAAGTGGCGCACGCGCAGCAGCCCGTGAAGGGTGCCGCTCAGTTCGTTTCGGTGAAGGAGCCCGGGCTCGGAGTAGCGGACGGGGAGCTCTCGATGGCTCCAGCGCCGGCTGGAGAACAGGTGGGCGTGGCCAGGGCAGTTCATCGGCTTGAGGCCGAACTCACGCTCCTCGGTGGAGGTGGTGAACATGTTCTCCCGGTACTTCTCCCAGTGGCCGGAGGTCTTCCACAGCTCGGCGTCGTAGAGCTGCGGGGTCTTGACCTCCTGGTAGCCGCGCGGCTCACCCATCTCGCGGGAGAGGGCAACAAGCTGGTTCCAGAGCGCGGTGCCCCTGGGCAGCCAGAAGGCCGAGCCCGGGGAGACCTCGGAGAATTCGAACAGGCCGAGCTCCTTGCCGAGCCGGCGGTGGTCGCGGGCACGGGCCTGCTCGAGCCTCTCGAGCTCGGCTTCCAGCGCCTTGCGGTCGAAGAACGCCGTCCCGTAAATACGGGTGAGCATGGTGCGGTCCGAGTCGCCCCGCCAGTAGGCGCCGGCGACCGACTGGAGGTGGACGGCGCCGATCCTGTCAGTGCCGGGGCCGTGTGGGCCGCGGCAAAGGTCGGTGAACTCCCCATTGCTGTAGAGCGAGACGGTCTCGACACCCTCGTCGCGGACGAGGTCCTCGATCAGCTCCACCTTGTAGTCCTGCCCCTCGCCGCGGAAGATCTCAAGCGCCTCGTCGGTCGTCACATCGCGGCGCTCGAAGCCCTCCCCGGCCTTGATGTGCTCCTCCATCCGCTCCTGGATGGCGGGAAGGTCCTCCTCGGTAATCGTGACGCCCTCGGGGAACTCGAAGTCGTAGTAGAAGCCGCTCTCGATCGCGGGGCCGATCGAGACCTTCACGCCGGGGTAGAGCTCGGTGACCGCCTCGGCCAGGACGTGGGCGGCGTCGTGGCGGATCAGCTCCAGCGCCTCGTCGCCGGCCGAGTCGGTGAGGATCTCCAGGGCGACGCCGTCGGGCAGTGGGGCCGTGAGGTCGCGCAGTTCCCCGTCGTGGCGCACCGCGAGCGCGGCCCTTGCCAGGCCCGGGCCGATCGCCGCGGCCGCGTCGGCACCGCTGGCCCCCTCGGGCAGCTCGAGCTCGTTTCCGTCGGGAAGCCTGACCTTCACCGCTTCGATGCTACGGAACCGTCCCGCCCTCAAGGGTTTGGCCGGTCAGGACGCGCGTGGAACTGCACACTTCGTTGACGGCTGCGGGGAGCTGCTCCGGTAGCGTCCCCTGCGCATGGCGGAGACCTCCTCCAAGCCCCCATACCGCCGCGGCCCCCTGCGGACCGTCTGGCCGTCGACGGCCCGCCCGCTCAGCCACCGGGCGGCCGGCCGCGCCGACGAGGGCTACGGCCGCTCGGACACGCCCGACTGGCGGGATGTCGACTGGCCGGCGCACACCCATCAGGTCGAGGTGGACGGGATCCCGGTCAACTACGTGGACATCGGCGAGGGAATCCCCGTCGTCTTCATCCACGGCCTCGGGGGCTGCTGGCAGAACTGGCTTGAGAACCTGCCGCGCTTTGCCGAGAGCCACCGCGCGATAGCGCTTGACCTGCCGGGATTCGGCCGCACGCCGATGCCCGACGAGCCGATCTCCATCACCTTCTTCGCCCGGATCGTCGACCACTTCTGCGAGGCACTCGACCTGGGCCGCGTCTCGCTGGTGGGCAACTCGATGGGCGGCTTCACGGCGGCAGAGACCGCGATCCGCCACCCCGAGCGCGTCGACGACCTCGTACTCGTGGACGCTGCCGGCATCAGCTCGGCCACGATCGCGAACAACCCGATCGGCGAACGCTTCGCCCGGGGGGTGCTCAGCCGCGGCCAGAAGAACCCTCCGCCCGACATGTCGCGGCTGCTCAAGCGCCCGGGGCTGATCGCCCTGGCGATGGGGTTCGTGGCCCGCTACCCGACCCTGATCTCTCGCGACGTGCTCGCCGAGCAGCTGCTGTCGGTCGGTGCGCCGGGCTTCCAGGACTCCTTCGACGCGATCATCGCCTACGACTTCCGCGACCGGATCGGTGAGATCTCCTGCCCGACGCTGATCCTCCAGGGCGCCGAAGACATCCTCGTGCCCCTCGGCGACGCCCACCAGTACGCCGAGGCGATCGAGGGCGGCGAGATGGTCGTCTTCGACGACACCGGCCACGTGCCGATGCTCGAGCGCCCGGTCGACTTCAACAATGCGGTGATCGAGTTCATCGACCGGGTCGGCGTGCAGTGAGCTTTGCCGAGGACCTGATGGCGGCGGCCCAGGGGCCGGCCTTCCGGGCGGCGATGCGCCTCTCCCCCCGCACCCAGGTGATGCTCTCGGGCCGCGAGCCGGTGATGGTCGACGGCCAGGTGCTGGCGCCGGAGATCCAGCTCTTCCTGCGGATGCTGGCCCTCAACCAGGCCGACCCGGCGCAGGCCACGCCCGAAGCGGCGCGGGCGTTTGCCGACGGGACCGCCTCGATGGTCGCCGGGGTGCCCGACGAGGTTGCCTGGACCCGGGACTTCGAGGTCGCCGGCGCCGAGGGTCCGCTGCGGGCGCGGCTTTACGTCCCGCACGAGCGTGCCGATGACGAGAACGGGCCGATGCTGGTCTTCTTCCACGGCGGCGGATTCGTGATCGGGGGGTTCATGACCCACGACGCTCCCTGCCGGACGCTGGCCGTCCACGGCGGTGTGCGGGTCGTCTCGGTCGAGTACCGGCTCGCTCCCGAGGATCCCTTCCCAGCGGCTCCTGCGGACTGCCTGGCCGCATTTAACGACATCGTCGCCCGAGCCGGCGAGCTCGGCGCCGACCCGGCCCGGATCGCCGTCGGCGGCGACAGCGCAGGAGGCGCCCTTTCGGCCGTCACCTGCCTCCAGGCCCGCGACAGCGGCGGCCCGCAGCCGGCCTTCCAGCTGCTGATCTACCCGGTGGCCAACATGTCGGAGAAGAGCCGCTCCTATCACCTCTTCAAGGACGGGTTCTTTCTGACCGAGCAACAGATGGACTGGTACGGCTCTCACTACCTGCCGCCTGGCGTCGACCACACCGACCCGCTCGTCTCCCCCCTGCTGGCCCCTTCGCTGGAAGGGCTGCCTCCGGCGCACGTGGTGACCGCCGGCTTCGATCCGCTTCGCGACGAGGGCGAGGCCTACGCCGGGCGCCTTAGCGAGGCGGGCGTGCCGGTGACCCTGCGACGCCACCCCGACCTGATCCACGGCTTCATCAACATGATGGGCACCGGCCGCGCCGCCCGCGCGGCGACGGTGGAGATGGGCGGCGTGCTGCGCCAGGCGCTGCAGGCCTGAGCGGTCAGGCGGGCCGGACTCGGGAGCGCCGGGGCCAGGAAGCAACGGCGACCAGGGCCAGGAGAGCTCCGGGGATGAGCATCGCCGCCTGGAACCCGAGGGGAAGCAGGACCCCGGCGACCGCATAGGAGAGCGGGTCAAGAGCAAGGAACGCGAAGGCGACGATCGACATCATCCGCCCCCGCATCGCCCCTGGTGTCCGCTCCTGGATCCAGGTCACGAAGGCGACCCAGCTGGCGCCGACGACCAGGCCCATAACCGCTGCCGCCGCAGCTGCCCAGGCAACCCCGGGCGCAAAGGAGATCCCGACGAGGCCCAGGCCCAGGGCGATCCCGGCAATCGAGGGAACGGCCGGTGAATAGCGGGCCGCAAGGCGGGGAGCGAGGGCGAGCCCTGCCAGCGAGCCGACACCGAAGCCGCCGAGCACGTAGCCGAGCAATGCGCGATCCCCGAACCGCTCCTCGGCCATCACCGCGCCCCCGACCATCACCGGCCCGACCAGGAGCAGGCCGGCCGCGGCCAGGCCGACCAGCGGCCGGCGTATCTCGTCGTCGCGCCAGGCGAAGCGGATCCCGTCGAGAAAGGCCCGCGGCGATATTTCGGACGGCTCTTCATGCGGAACTCCCGACCTCAGGACCAGGAGGAAGCCCGCCGCCGAGAGGAGCGCCAGCGCGGCGACCACGGCGAGAGCGCCGCCGGACCCTATGGCCGCGTATAGGCCGGCGGCGGCCACCGGGCCCACAAGGTCGCCGACACTCTCGATCCCGGAGATCCCGGTGTTGACCTGGGCCAGAGTGTCCCTGGGAGCAACCGCCGGTACGAGCGCCATCGAGGCCGGGTAGGAGACGGCGTCGACAACCCCGAGGACCGCCCCGGCCAGCGCGAGCGCGAGGATCGATATTCCGCCGGAGACGATCACCGCCAGGGCCAGGCCGGTCAGGATCGCGGCCCGCACCAACGCCGTGAGCGGAGCGACCCTCGCCGCACCGAAGCGGTCGCTGACCATTCCGCCGAAGGGCAGGAGGGCAGCCCGGGGAACGCCCTGGGCGACCAGTACCGCAGTCACGCCGCCGGGGCCACCGTCCAGGGCGGTCAGAGTTAGGAGGACGACCAGCAGCGCCTCGGCGCCGTACTCGCCGCCTACGGCGAGGAACAGCCGTCGAACGCGCCTGTCGCGAAGGACGCCCATCGCCCGAGTGTCGCATCGGGAGGAGAAGAGAGTGGGCGATACTGGGCTCGAACCAGTGACCTCCGCCTTGTCGAGGCGGCGCTCTCCCAGCTGAGCTAATCGCCCTGGGAGAGGTCAGATTACCAAGCCGCAGGGGGCCGGACGGGACGACCCTCGGCTACGCTCCCCCGACCACGCGGCGACGTGGCGGAGTGGTTACGCAGCGGCCTGCAAAGCCGTTTACACCGGTTCGATTCCGGTCGTCGCCTTTATGGCCTGGAGCGCGCCACGGGCAGTCGTTATCGGCGGCGGGGTCGTCGGGACGGCGGTCGCCATGCAGCTCGCGCGGCGCGGCGCGCGGGTCACCCTCCTCGAGCGGCTGCCCGCCCTTGCCCTGCAGGCGAGCGGCACCAGTTCGGGCATCCTGCACACCGGGTTCGACAGCACGCCCGGCGAGCTGGAAACCGACCTGATCCTCCGGTCGGCGGCGATCCGTGGTGAACTGCTGGAAGCGCTCGGCGTCCCGGGCATCGACTGCGGCGCCGTCCTGACCCCCGAAGGAGAAGAGCAGCTGGCCGCCGTCGACGCGCTTGAGGCCAACGCCCGGGAGAACGGGGTCGAGGTCTCGCGCGGCACCGGAGGAACGCTTGAGGTGCCGGGCGAGCACGTGACCGACCCGGTGGCCTGCACCTACGCCTGGGCCTCTGCGGCGAGCGGAGCGGGGGCGGCGATCCTCCTGGACTCGCCGGCCGGCGAGGTTCGCTCCAACGCAGGCGGCGTCGAGGTCGACACCCCGGCCGGTCCGCTGCAGGCCGAAGTCGCGATCAACTGCGCGGGGCTCTTCGGCGGCGGGATCTCGGGCGACCGTTTTGGCGTCTACCCGCGCAAGGGCGAGTTTCTCGTCTTCGAGCAGCCCGCCGAGCCGGTTCGCCGGATCCAGCTCCCGGTGCCGGAGCCGGGGACCAAGGGAGTGCTGGTATTCCCCACCCTCGACGGGCACGTCGGCGCCGGGCCGACCGCCGTCGACCAGGAGGACCCGGGCGACTGGACCGTCAGCGACGAGGGAGAGGAGCTTGTCCGTTCGAGGCTGGCAAGTCGCTCCTCCCCGCTCGCCGGCGCCGATGCCGTCTTCCGCTATGCCGGGCTGCGCCCCGCGGGCCGGGACTGCAACTACGTGATCGGCGAGTCGCCGGAGGTGCCGGGCCTGGTCGACGTCGGCGCGATCCGCTCGACCGGGCTGAGCGCATCGGCAGGGATAGGCGAGTACGTCTGCGATCTGGTCGCGGCCATGGGCATTGCGCTCGGCGACCCGTCGCCGGTCAAGGCCGGACCGGTGCCCGGACCGGTGCCCAGGTCGCCGTGGTGGAGGCGGACCGCCGACTTCGAAGGCGGGATATCGCTGTGAGCGAGCCGCTCTTCCTCGCCGTCGACCAGGGCACTACGCAGGTCAAGGCGATGCTCGTAGACGGGGCCCTCAACCCGGTTGCGGAGACGCGACGGGTAACCACGGTCACGCACCCCCGGCCCGGATGGGTCGAGAAGGACCCCGCCGAGGTCCTGGACGCTGTCGTCGATGCCGTAGCCGAACTGCTTGAAGGCGCCCGCGCGCCGGTCCGCTCTTGTGGCCTGGACCACGAGGGCGAGTCGGTCCTCGCCTGGCGCGCCTCGACCGGCGAGCCGCTGACCCCGATCATCGTCTGGCAGGACAAGCGCGCCGAGGAGGTTCTCGAACGCCTCGGCGACGAGGGCCGCGCACGCGCGACGGAGATCTCGGGCCTTCCATGCGACCCTTACTTCTCGGCCGGGAAGATCGCCTGGCTGCTGGAAAACGGGGAGGCGGTCGCGCAGGCGCGGGCCGACGGCGACCTGCGGATCGGCACGGTCGACTCGTTCCTCTCCGACCGCCTCGGCGCCGGGTTCTCCACCGACGCCTCGACTGCCTCCCGCACGCTCCTGGCCGCCCCGGGCGATCCCGGCTGGAACCGCGGGCTGCTGGAGCTCTTCTCGGTACCGGAGGAGGTCCTGCCCGCCGTTGGGGACACGGTGGGCGAGCTCGGCGAGCTCAGCCACCCCCGCTGGCCGCAGGCGCTGCCCCTCACGGCACGCTGCGTCGACCAGCAGGCCGCCCTGGCCGGCTCGGGCTGCGTGACCCCCGGGCCCGTGAAGGCCACCTACGGGACCGGCGTCTTCGTGCTCGCGGTCACCGGCAACGAGCCGCCCCAACCCGGCAGCGGGCTGCTTCCGACCGTCGCCTGGCGGATCGGCGGGGAAGACACCTTCGCCCTGGACGGCGGGGTCTTCTCGGCCGGGGCAATGCTCGAGTGGCTCTGCGGGGAGCTCCGGCTCGCTGAGAGCCCCGAGCAACTCGGCCAGCTTGCGCGAGAGACGCCGGATAGCGGCGGCGTGATGGTCCTCCCCGCGCTGGCCGGCCTCGGCGCTCCCTGGTGGCGTCCGGAGGCCCGTGCAGTAATCGCGGGGCTCACCGGGCAGTCCTCGCGCGGCGAGATCGCGAGGGCAGCCCTCG
>JBBASZ010000004.1:7111-11489 GCA_040398965.1 Solirubrobacteraceae bacterium
ATCGCGGGGCTCACCGGGCAGTCCTCGCGCGGCGAGATCGCGAGGGCAGCCCTCGAGGGCATCGCCTGGCGGGTGGCCGACATCGTCGAGGCGATCGAGGCCTCCCAGCCGGTCGCCTCGCTTCGCGTGGACGGTGGCCTGACCCGGGAGCCGCTTCTCGCCCAGCTCCAGGCCGACGCGATCGGCCGGCCGGTCGAGCCGCTCGAGGCCGACTCCACCGCCATCGGCGCAGCCGCCCTGTCCGCGGTGGGCGCCGGCGCTCTCGAATCGGTCGAGGCGATCGGGGATCTGGTGAAGACCGGTGATGCGGTGAGGCCGACGTTGGGTGATGCCGGGAGGGCCGCCGAGCGGGAGCGCCGGCGTCGCTTCACCGAGAGCGCCGCCGGCCTTGGCCGCTGACCGGCGTACTCGGCCGCCTGGCCCTGTAAATTGAGCACATGCTCAATAAACGCAGGAGTCTCCCGCTGATCGTCGTCGCGCTCGCCGCCCTCGGCCCGCTCGCCGCCACCGGCCACGCCGCCTACCGGGGAACCGTCTCCGTTTCCACCGTCTCGGTCGGTGCGCCCGGCAATGCCGCCATCGCAGTCGTTCCCTTCACCGACGCCGCATATGGCTCATGCAGCGAAGTTCCTGCCGGCACCAAGCCGCCCTGCCAGGCGATCGGGTCGGTCGATTACAACTACGAGATCGGCCAGCTCGAGGTGACCGTTGGGCAGTGGGTCACCTTCCTGAACACGGTCGACCCCAAGGGCACCAACCGGCACCGGCTCTACGAGCAGACCCAGAGTTCGAAGGCGTGGCCGCAGTACGGGCAGCTTCGCCACACGAAGAAGGCATCCGACGGGCGTCACTATGCGGTTGGGTCGCCCGAATGGGCAAACAAGCCCTACGGCTTCGCCAACTTCTTCTCGGCGGCGCGCTTTGCCAACTCGCTCTACAACGGCACGCTCATCGAAAAGCAGAGCGGGACTACCAGCACCTACTCGGTTACCACCTACAAGGTGAAGCTGTCGCCCAAGACACAGACGGGGATGTACAACCTCAACGACGACAACACCCAGCGCCGCCGCAAGAGCGGCTTCGTCGTTCCCAGCCAGAACGAGTGGGTCAAGGCCGCCTACTACGACCCGTCGACCAAGTCCTACTGGAAGTTTCCCACCAATCCGGGAACCTTCGCCAACGCCCCGGGCTACGACGCCTCAACCGCGGTCCAGCCCCTTACAACGCAGCTCAACTACGACACCGGCGACGTGACCAACGCCACCGGGGCGCCGATCGCGTCGATCGTCGACGAGAACGGGAACTACCCGGCCTGGTGCCCGAAGGCGGCGCAGACCTCCCCGAGCACCTGCACGACCCAAAACCCGTTGGGGCTTTCACCCAAGGCCTACGCGGAGGTCTACAAGGCCGGCCTCAGCAGCGTCGGGCAGGCCCTGGTCCGCTCCCCCTGGGGCACCCTCGACCAGGGCGGCAACGCCGTCGAGTGGACCGACACGCTCACGCCCCCGCCCTTCGGGATCACCGGCATCCGGACCTGGCGGCGCCTCCACGGCGGGGTCTCCAATTCGACCGACTACCAGCTGTGGCCCTCGGCGATCGGCCTGCAGCCGCAGGACAACCAGTTCTACGACCACGTCTACCCCTGGCTGGGGATCCGGATCGGCGTGATCGGCTCGCTCAAGGTAAAGCCGGCCTCCCGTCACTTCGCCGGCTAGGCGGTAAAGTTCCATCGCAGTGCGGCTGTAGCTCAGTTGGCTAGAGCGTCTGCTTGCCATGCAGAAGGTCGAGGGTTCGAGTCCCTTCAGCCGCTTTTCCTTCCCCTCGCGTCCCTTACCCTGAGCTGATGGCCGGCACGCGAGTTCCCGGCGGCACCGTTCACCGCCTCCCACGCGACATGCGAGCGGCCCTCGTGGCCAACGGGACGGCGCTCGCGGCATGGAAGGACATCACCCCCCTGGCTCGCAACGAGTTCATCTGCTGGGTCGAGGACGCCAAACGGGAGGAGACCCGCGAGAAGCGCATCCGGCGCACCCAGGAGGAACTCGAGGAGGGCATGCGCCGCCCCTGCTGCTGGCCGGGATGCAGCCACCGCGAGCGCAACGGGAGGTAGCCCGGGCGGCGAGCCGCCCGGGACTTGCCGCCCCGTGCGCGCCGGCACGCCTCCGGGCCGGGCCATAGCCTGAGGCGACCGTGGACGTACTCGAGGTATTCCTGCTGGCGACCTTTACGGCGCTGGCCACCGGGTTCGGCGCCCTGCCCGTCAGCTGGATCGGGCCCGAGCGCGTGCGTCGCTACGAGCCCTTCCTGCTCGGCATCACCGCCGGGGTGATGACCGCAGCGTCGATCGGCCTGCTGGTCGAACCGGTCCGGGAGGCCAACTTCGTTCCCCTGCTCGTAGGGCTCGTCCTGGGCGCAGGTTTCCTCTTCCTGGCCCAGCACCGGCTCGAGGAGCGCGCGCCCAGCGACGATCCGGAGGTCGGCCGCCACATCACGCGGTCGGTCCTCGTATTTGCCGTCCTCTTCGTGCACAGCCTTCCCGAGGGCTTCGCCCTTGGCTCGGCCTGGGCCTCGTCGGTGGCGGGGATCGGCGTCTTCGTATTCATCGCGATCTCGCTCCAGAACGTGCCGGAAGGAACCGCGACCGCGATCCCCATGGCCCAGGCGGGCTACTCGAAGGCGCGTCAGTTCTGGGCGGCGGTCGGTACGAGCGTGCCCCAGCCGATCGGTGCCGTACTTGCCTTCGTGCTGGTGGAGGAGATCAACGCCCTGCTGCCCTGGTCGCTGGGGTTCGCCGCCGGCGCGATGCTCGCGCTTGTCGCAGCCGACCTGCTTCCCGAGGCCTACGGCGAGGGCCGCGGCCGGATGGCCACCGGCGGCGTCGTCTCCGCGCTGGCGGCGATGGCGCTGCTGGCGGCGCTGCTCACGACCGTCGCCTGAGGTCAGGCGGCGTCGAGCGTCTCGTTGACGATCGCGTCGGCCTCGGCATTCTGCTCACGGCGGACCGGCGTGAGCGACCAGGAATCGAAGGCCGAGAGGGCCGCCGTTGCCTCGGCGTGGAGAGGCTTCATGTCGGCGTGCTTGACCTTGTAGCGGCCATTGACCTGGTGAGCGATCAGCTCCGAGTCGTTGAAGATTTCGACCTCGGTGGCACCGAGCTCGCGAGCCCGGGCGATTCCCAGCAGCAGGCCGCGGTACTCGGCGACGTTGTTGGTGGCCTCGCCGATCAGCTCGCCGGCACGGTCAAGGACCTCACCATCGTTACCGGTTACCACGGCACCTGCCGCCGCCGGCCCCGGATTTCCGCGCGAGCCGCCGTCGACGTGAACGGTGACCCTCACTGGGCCTGGACCGCCGTATGCAGCAGGCCGCTCTCGTCGCAGATCGCGTTCGGGTGGCGCTCCTGCTCGCTCAGGTCGGCGAGCTCTGGCCCCTGGGCGATAAGCCGCGGCCCGACCGCCTCGTTGGCGAGGTCGATCTCGTACCGGTACCACGAGAGCTCCCAGGCAATCACGATGCTGACGATGCTCCCCTCGCTCTCGGACGGCAGGACGCTCACCAGCGGTGCCCCGAGCGTCTTCGAGAGGCCGGCGATCGTCCGGGGCTGGATGCTCCCGTTGAAGATCTCGATTGCGCGCACGCCCTTCATGTCGGCGTTGGTGGGGATCGCGTGCACGCCACGGTCGGCCCGGTAGGGCGAGGGGGCCTGCGGCAGGGCGAACTCTGACGCCCGCTGCGCAGGCGGCTCCGGCGCGTGAACCGGTTCGAAGGGGTCTACGGCATCCTCCGCCAGCGGCTGCTCGAGAAGCGGCTCAGCCTCCTCGGG
Source organism: Solirubrobacteraceae bacterium (assembly GCA_040398965.1). Lineage (GTDB taxonomy): Bacteria > Actinomycetota > Thermoleophilia > Solirubrobacterales > Solirubrobacteraceae > F1-60-MAGs163. Next base: position 10,935 of record JBBASZ010000004.1, read on the forward strand.
CACCAGCAGCTCCGGCTCCTCCTTCGGGCGCCGGCCGAGCAGGCGCGAGGCCAGCGAGCGACTTCCCTCCCGGCGGCTCCAGCCGATCCGCCCGCGCGCCGGGGCGGCGTCGGAGCCCTCCCGGATCCAGCCCATCTCCACCGCGCGGGGCACGCAGAGCTCGCAGACGACCTCCCGCGAGCCGGAGTGCAGGAAGGTGTCGCTCCGTTCGCCGGGAAGGAGCCTGCGCTCGCAGATGGCGCAGCTCACGGTGCTTCCCGTGGTCTTGATCTGAACCGCCGTCACGGCGGTGAAGTTAGCGCCCCGGGCTCAGGCCCGCGGGTGGCTCTGTTCGTAGGCGCGGCGCAGCCTCGCCGACTCCACGCGGGTGTAGATCTGGGTGCTGGAGAGCTGTTCGTGACCGAGCAGCTCCTGGATGGCCCGCAGGTCGGCACCGCCATCGAGCATGTGGGTGGCGAACGAGTGGCGCAGCTGGTGCGGGTGGACACGCCCCGGTATGGACGCCGCCCTGGCCCAGAGTCGAAGGCGGCGGCGCACGTCGGCGGCCTGGAGGCG
>JBBASZ010000004.1:11589-72729 GCA_040398965.1 Solirubrobacteraceae bacterium
GGCCGTGGTCGAGCAGGGTCCGGAAGCAGGCTCGCAGCGAGGCGAGCTTCCGGGCCACCGTCGACGGCGCGAGGCCCCGCTCCCCGCACTCGGCGACGAAGAGGCGCACGTCGCGGGCGGTCACCTCCTCCGGCTCCACGCCGGCCGCCTGCGCCCAGCGCGCGAATGCGTCGAGGTCGCCGGCGTAAGCACGGCGCGTGGGCTCGGCCGAGCCCCTGCGGGCGAGGTCGGCATCGACCATCGCCAGCGCAGACCGCCATGCCCCGGTCAGCTCCGGCCGCTTATTCTCGTCTTCGGTGGGCGCTTTCTTCATCGACACTCAGTCCGGCCGCGTGGCTACTGCAGACGGCCTCGTCGAGGCCGGCTTCGTCCCCGCCGGCGAGGATCCCGCTCTGCCCTGGCACCGGATCAGCGCCCCCGACGACGCCTCAACGATGTGGTACGCGGTCCTCCGCCGCCAGGAGCGGGGGATTTTCCTTGGCACGATGGTCTTTCGCCACGGCGATCACCATGCCTCTTTGCTGGAGGGCGGCTGGGAGGAGATTCCCGTCGGGGAGATCCTCGGAACGCGCGGGGAGGGCAGCCCCGGTCAGCCGATGTAGACCGGCGTCCCGACCTCGACACGATCGAAGAGGTCAATCACGTCGCCTTCGGCCATCCGCACACAGCCGTGGGAGGCGGCGCTGCCGAGGGAGCCGATGTCGGAGGTGCCGTGGATGCCCGCCGCTCCGGCAAATCCCATCCAGCGCGCCTTGAGCGGGTTGTCGGGCCCGGGCGGGATCGACCGGCCGGCGAGCTTGCCGGCCCACTTGCTGTTCGGCACGTTCCACACGGGGTCGACCTGCTTGCTCTGGATCGCGTAAAGGCCGGTAGGGGTGTCATAACCGACGGCGCCGATCGCTACGGGATAGCTCTTGACCGGCTTGAGGTCCTTGTAGAGCGTCAGCTCGAACGAGCCGCGGCTGACCATTATCAGCGCCGGGTACTTCTTGGCCAGGTCTTCGGTGGTGACCTTCGGGCTGACCTTCTTGGTGCGGACCTTGATCTCGTGCGGGGCGCCCGGCGTGCTCAGGGCGGCGCGCACCTCGGTGCGCAGGCGGGTCTCCTTGACGCCCTTGCCGTCCTTGGAGGCGACCGGTTCGGGATTGCCGGTGCCGAAGTCCAGCGAGGCGTCCTGGGCGGGAATGTCGAGCTCCCTGGAGACCCGGTTGACGAAGGCGCCGACCTCGCCGCGGTCGTAGCTGACGCTGGGCGACACCGAGGCTCCGAGCGGCTGGCCGGAGATCGAGCGGTAGGCGCGCACGACGAAGTTCTCCTGGCGGCTTCGGTCCAGCGCCGCGTCGACGCTCTGGTCGACGTTCACCGAGACATCTGCCTGCTCGGGAGTCAGCTTCCAGCTCTTGCCGTCGTAGCTTGCGACGACCGGCTGCTGGAGCTCGCCCAGGTAGTCGCGCTTGAGCCTGGCGATCGCCTCGTCACGCGTAAGGCCGCCGATCTCGACACCGGCGACGTCAACCCCGGGCGCGACCTTGTTGGAGGAAGCCTGATCCCATGCGAAGGCGGCACCGGCAAATAGCGCGATCACGGCGACGGCGGCGAGTATCGGTATCAGGACCTTGCGCGGCAAGAAGGCTCAACTCCACCTTTAAGGATACGGACGCCCGGAGACGCCCGCGAAGTCTGCAACCTGACCGCCAGGGGCCCGCCTTTCAACCGCGCAGGGCGCTCAGGATGCTGCGGCCAGGTACGTAGAGAGCGCCTCGTCCAGGGACGGCCAGTCCTCGGCCGCAACCACGGGAAGGCGCCCGCATACCTCGCGGTTCCACGGATGGAGGATCGTTGCCGCGGTGATTCCCTCCCCTATCGCCCGCTCGATGTTCACCGGGCTGTCGTCGACGAGCAGCTCGACCCCGATTTCACGGCAGCGGGCGATCTTGTCGTACGAGCAGTAGAGCTCGTCGTAGCGAAGGCCGATCGAGTCCAGCCAGGCGGTGGTGGCCTCGTGGGAGTCGGTGGAGCGATGGCTGGTTATGTGGATGAAGTGGCCCGCATCGGCCCACCGGTTGACGGCTTCGACGGCCCCCTCGTAGGGAACGGCGTCGGAGACGTGGGGGTCGGAGTGGGTGGCGGCGATCACCGCAGCTACCTCGTCGGGGCTCAGGCCCTCAATGTGCCAGGTCTCCTGGTCCTCGTAAGGCAGGTGGATCCCGTGGCGCTCGAGCACGACCTCCGAGAAGTGGTCCCAGTAGTGGTGGAGGGTCGAGTCGATGTCGATGCCGATCCGCACCCGGTCCAGCCTAGGGCGCGGGGGTCAGCCTTCGACCAGGGTGACGGCGCCCTCGGAGGCGCTGCCCACCAGCGCGGCGTACTTGGCCAGCACGCCGGTGCGGTCGACGTTGGGCGGCGCGCTGTATGCGGCAACCCTTTCGGCAATCTCTTCGTCGCTGAGGTCGACGTCGATGCGGCGCTTCGCCACGTCGATGGTCACCCGGTCACCGTCGCGCACCGCAGCGATCGGGCCGCCGCGGTAGGCCTCGGGCGCCACGTGGCCGGCCATGAAGCCGTGGGTGGCGCCGGAGAAGCGCCCGTCGGTGAGCAGGGCGACGTCCTCACCAAGCCCGGCGCCGTTGATCGCCGCGGTCACGGCGAGCATCTCGCGCATTCCCGGGCCACCGGCCGGGCCCTCGTTGCGGATGATCACCACGTCGCCGGCCTGGATCGCTCCGGCGGTGACGGCCTCCATCGCCAGCTCTTCGCCCTCGAAGACGCGGGCCGGGCCCTCGTGGTGGCGGCGCTCGTGGCCGACCAGCTTCACCACGCAGCCCTCGGGGGCAAGGTTGCCGTGAAGGATCGCGAGACCGCCGGAGGGGCTGATCGGGTCAGAGAGAGGGCGCACGACCTCCTGGCCCTCGAGCTCGACGGCTGCGCGGGCCTCCTGGCCGACGGTTCGGCCGGTGACGGTGGGCGCATCCTCGTGGAGCAGGCCCGCCTCCAGCAGGCGCGAGGCCACGAGCGGCACGCCGCCGGCCTCGAAGAGGTCCACAGCGACGAAGCGGCCGCCCGGCTTGAGGTCGCACAGGAGCGGCGTCTTCTCGCTGATGCGGTCGAAGTCGTCGATAGTCAGGTCAATCCCGCTTTCGCGGGCGAGGGCTAGCAGGTGGAGCACGGCGTTGGTTGAGCCGCCGCTCATCGCCACCCCGGCGATCGCGTTCTCCAGGGATTCCTTCGTGATGATGTCGCTGGGCTTCAGCCCCGAGCGCAGAACGTCGAGCACGAGCTCGCCGGTGGCCTCGGCCACGCCGGCCTTGGTCGGGTTCTGCGCGGGGACCATCGAGGAACCCATCGGTGAGATCCCGAGGATCTCGTAGGCCATGGCCATCGTGTTGGCGGTGAACTGGCCGCCGCACGCGCCGGCGCCGGGACTGGCCACGCCCTCGAGCTCGTGGAGCTCCTCGTCGCTCATGTTGCCGGCGGCATGGGCGCCGACGGCCTCGAAGACGTCCTGGATGGTGACGTCGTGGCCCTGAAAGCGGCCAGGCGGGATCGAGCCGCCGTAGAGCATCACCGAGGGAACGTCGAGCCGGGCGAGGGCCATGACCGTGCCGGGGATCGTCTTGTCGCAGCCCGAGAGGGCAACGACCGCGTCGAACATGTGGCCGCGGCCGACGAGTTCGATCGAGTCGGCGATCACCTCGCGCGAGACCAGCGAGGTCTTCATGCCGGGGGTGCCCATGGTGATGCCGTCGGAGATGGCGATCGTGTTGAGCTCCATCGGGGTTCCGCCTGCGGCACGGATCCCTTCCTTGACCTTGGCCGCGAGCGCCCGCAGGTGGAAGTTGCAGGGCATCGTCTCGATCCAGGTCGAGGCGACGCCGATGATCGGCTTGGCGAGCGCCTCGTCGTCGTAGCCGATCCCCTTGAGGTAGGCGCGCGCGGCGGCGCGCTCAGGCCCTTCGGTGAGTACCGCGCTCTTGTGCTTGAGGTTCGGGGTCGGAGCCTGGCTTGAAGTCATCGGGCCGGGAGCGTATCGGCGGCGGGGCTGGCGCCGCCTGCCCGCTTCATCCTGCGCCGTTCCCATTCCTCGAGCCGCCACAGGTCGCGGGTCGCACGGCGGGGGTCCACCTGGCGCCCGGCAACATGGAGGTTGGAGCTCGCAAGGAGGCGCCGTTCGTCGGCGGTCAACGCCATCCAGCGAGCGAGGACGTCATCGGAGTCGGGGAGGCGGTCGCTGCCGTAGGGCCTGGTCTCGTCGGGAAAGTCGACGCAGTACTCGCCGAGAAGCTCCCGGGTCTGCGGCAGGTAGGCGAGCAGCGGCCGGTGGGGGTAGACGAGGTAGGCATAGCTGGCCCCGCCGGCTGCGGGGCGGTCATCGGCCCCTTGCGGCAGGTCGCCCCAGACGCGGATAAAGCCGAGATCGCGGTACATCTCCCACTCCTCCTCGCTCACGCAGGAGCGCAGGAGCTGGCGGGCGCGGTTCTCCGCGCGCTGCTCGCGCCCCGGGTCGTAGTCGGGCGCGGGGATCCGCTCGCGCCCGGCCCGCCGGCGGTCGAGCCACTCCGAGACTCCGGGCCAGCCGACCTCCCAGACGAGGGCGACGATGACGATCAGCGTTGCCGAGAGAGCGAGAGCCACTCCGGAGCCTCAGCTTCCCCCGGCGGCGCGCGGGAAGAAGATCACGCGCTCGGCGTCACGCGGTACCTCCTCGAAGCTGGAGACCATGATCGCCTCCCGCCGCGCCGCGCCGGAGCCGGTAGGAACAGCCGCCCACATGCCGGCGTCGATCTGACGCCGGAACTCGGCGACGAGGAGTTCCTGGTCCCCGGCGACCTCGACGTCGCCCTCGGCGAGAAGCACCTCGCCGTGACCCGGCTTCATTCTCAGCAGGCGCACCGGGCCATTATCGCACTGCCCCGATCGCGACGCCAATCAGCGCGGCGCGGCCCGCCACCGCGTCGGACCAGGCACGTAGCGACCGGTGCCACGGCGTTCCACGACGCCGAGAAGCTCGAGCCGGGTCAGTGCCGCAAGCAGACCGCCGGGGCCGCCCCCGGCCGCCGCGATCCGCTCCGGGGTGTCGGCGCCACGAGCCACGAGCGACGCAACCTCCGCCAGCTCGGGCTCGATGGTCGTCTGGGCGAGCTGCGACGCACGGACCCCGAGCAGCTCCTCGAGCACGTCCTCGCTGTCCCGAATCAGCACGGCCCCGTCGCGGATTAGTGCGTTGGGTGCTTCGGCGAGCGGGCGAGCGGGAGCACCGGGGACCGCGCCTACCGACACGCCCAGGTCGGCGGCGATCTCCGCAGTGATCAGGGAGCCGGAGCGCTCCCGGGCCTCAACTACGACCGCGAGCCCGCAGAGCGCCGCGATGATCCGGTTGCGGGCCGGAAACCCCCACCGGTACGACGCCGTACCGGGGGGCAGCTCAGAGATCACCGCCCCGCAGTCGGCGATCCTGCGGTGCAGGCTCCGCCAGCGCGCCGGATAGGCGCGCTCTGGAGCTCCCGCCAGCACGGCGAGCGTTCGTCCGCCGGCCTCCAGCGCACCTTCGTGGGCGCCGGCGTCCACCCCGAGTGCCATCCCGCTCACCACGGTCACCCCGGCCGCTGAGCAGCCGCGCCCGAGGCTGCGGGCCATCGCGGCCCCGTCGGGCGAGCAGCGCCGCGCGCCGACCAATGCGACCGCCGGCGCGGCGAGGAGGCCGGCCACCCGGTTGGCCTCGCCAAGCACGTGTATCGCCGCGGGCGGGTCGGGCAGCCGCCGAAGGAGCCCGGGGTACCCGGGCGAGTGACGGCAGATGCTGAGCGCCCCCGCCACCTGCCAGCGCTCGAGCTCGGCCCGGACATCGAGCCGCTCAAGCTCCGAAGCGATCGTCTCGTGCAGGGAACCGCCGACGGCGGCAAGGAGGCGGCGGTCCGACAGGGCCAGGAGGCTGCGGACGGCAGCCCGGTCGCCCCGGGAATGCTCGATGTGCCCAGCCAGGCGACCGACGAGCCAGCTTCGCCGCGCGCACGGCGGGCAGCAATTACTCACGCCCGGGCCAGCTCCTCGTCCTGGTGCCTGTAGGCAAGGGCACCTGCCACATCCTCCACTCCGACTCCCGGAGCGCCACGCAGGTCGGCGATCGTCCTCGCCACCCGCAGCGCCCGGTCACGCCCCCGGGCGCTCAGGGCGCCCGAGTCATAGGCGCCACGCAGGAGCTCGAGCCCCTCCGCCGAGCAGCGCACCTCGTCGAGATGCCCGGCCGGGAGACGGGCGTTCGGGCAGCCCGATCGGGCGAGCTGCGCTTCCCGCGCACGGGCGACGCGAACGGCCTCGTCGGCAGAACAGGTTGCCGGCGGGCCGTCCAGCGCCGCCGACGACGGGCGATCGACGCTTACGACAAGGTCGATCCGGTCGACCAGCGGGCCGGAGAGACGGCGGGCGTGACGGGCCAGGTCGGTAACGGTGCAGCGACAGGCGTCTCCCCCGCGCCCGCACGGGCACGGATTCGTGGCAGCTACGAGGGCGAAGCCCGCCGGCATCCGAACGCTGCGCTGGCCCCTGGTGACGGTCAGCTCGCCCTCTTCCAGGGGGACCCTGAGAGCTTCCAGCGCCGCGCGATTGAACTCCGAGAGCTCATCGAGGAAAAGGACACCCCGGTGGGCCAGCGTCGCCTCGCCGGGAGTCGGCACCGCGCCACCCCCCACCAGGCCGGCTGCCGACACCGAATGGTGAGGAGCCCTGAACGGCCGCTCGCGGGCGAGCGCCCCCGTGGGACCAATCCCGGCAACGCCATGAATCCTCGTCACCTCCAGGGCCTCTGTGGCTGTCAGCGGTGGAAGGATTCCGGGCAGACGCCGGGCGAGCATCGTCTTTCCGGTCCCGGGCGGCCCGACGAGCAGCAGGTTGTGCGCGCCGGCGGCGGCCACGACCAGCGCCTCCACCGCCAGCGGATGCCCGCGGACGTCGGCCAGGTCGAGCGCCGATCGTGCCGGGGGCTCGACCGTCCCGGGGACCGGCTCGACGTGGTCGCCGCTCAGCACCCCGGCGAGGTTGCTCAGGGTCCCAAGGGCGGCTACGCGCAGCCCGGGAACCAGCGACGCCTCGAGCGCCGCGCGGGGTGATGTCAGCAGCGCCCCCAAGGCCCCTGCACGGGCGCTCTCGGCAGCAGCGAGGGTTCCCCGGCAGGGGCGCAGCCGTCCGTCCAGCGAGAGCTCCCCGAAGAGTCCCGTGCCTTGCAGGGACTCGTTCGGTACCTGGCCCGAAGCGGCAAGGACGGCCGCCGCGATGGCCAGGTCGAGCCCCGATCCCTCCTTGCGCAGGCCGGCTGGAGCAAGGTTCACGACGAGCCGCCGCAGCGGGAACTGGAAGCCCGAGTTGGCGATCGCCGACCGGACCCGCTCCCGCGCCTCGCTGACCGAGCGGTCGGGCATGCCGACGATCGAGAACGAGGGAAGGCCCGGGCGGAGGTCGGCCTCCACCGAGACCGGGACGGCCTCAACACCATCTATGACGAATGCGACCGCCCTGGCTACCACGGCGGGAGAAGCTACGGACGGTCACGTGACAGGCCGGCCCCGGAGCGCTACATCACCGCGCAGTGATTCCGCCATCAACGCTTCCCCCGGACCAGTCACGGCCGGGGAGGCCTTTCCGGCTCAGCTCCCGCGCAGATAGTTGACAGGCAGGCAGGTGTAACGACACCCGGCCGGCCATAGCTTCGCGGCGTGCCCGAGACCAGACCAGACCCCCGCCACGTTCTCGGACGCGCCGGAGAGCGACTGGCGCTCGAGCACCTGGAGCGCCTTGGCTACCGGCTGGTCGCCCGGAACCACCGGACCCGGTTCGGGGAGATCGACCTGATCGTCGACAGCCCCCGGAGCCTGGTCTTCGTGGAGGTAAAGACCCGCCGCTCAGAGCGGCCCGGGGCGGCCTGGGACTCCCTCGACGAGCGCAAGCGGCGGCGCGTGCGGAGGCTGGCGGCGGCCTTCCTGAGCGAGGCAACAGGCCGGCCGCGCCGACCGCAGGTCCGGTTCGACGCGATCGGGGTGACGATCGACGGACGCGGGAGGCTGGTCTGCCTCGACCACGTCGAGGACGCCTTCTGACGCGAACCGGCTAGAGAGCCAGCTGCTGGTACGCCGTCGACTGGAACGACATACGGTGCAGCTCGCAGACACCCTGCTCCTGGATCGCCGAACGGTGAGCAGCGGTGGAGTAGCCGAAGTGGTCCTCGAAGCCCCATCCCGGGAACCGCTCGCCTGCCCGGACCATGTAGCGGTCGCGGGTTACCTTGGCCACGATCGATGCGGCGGCGATCGCGGCGCTGGTGGCGTCACCCCGCACCACGGCCCGCTGGTCGAAGCCGATGTCGGGAACCTCGAAGCCGTCGGCCAGGCAGAGGCAGCCCGGGCGGGCCACGGAGACCAGGGCGTCCCGCAGCGCGGCGATGTTGGTCTTGTGGAGGCCCCGCTCGTCTATCGACCGGACCGATCTCGAGATCACCGCAACCCTCGTCGCAGTGGCCATCACCACCGGGAAGAGCGCCTCGCGGTCGCCGGCGCTGTGCTGCTTGGAGTCGTTCAGCTTCTCCAGCGCGCGGGTCTCGGCCACGCCGAGACGCTCGATGTCCAGGAGAACGGCAGCGGCCACGAGCGGTCCAGCCAGCGATCCGCGCCCCGCCTCGTCGGCGCCGGCCACGAGGCGATACCCGAGGCCGCGATCGTGCGCGATAAGCCGGGCCCCGCTGGCCTGGCCGCCACGCCCCTTCTTCGAGCGCCTAGAAGAGCCCGATGCGGTCCGGCGGCCAATAGGTGGCGAAGGCCGGTCCGATGATCCACGCTTCGGGGACCGGTCCCCAGAACCGGCTGTCGTCCGACTGCCCACGGTTGTCACCCATCATGAACCAGTGTCCGGGCGGAACCTTGATGGGAACAGGCAGGTCGCAGGCGGCGCCGGCGCCGGTCTCACAGGTGTCGCTGATGAAGGGCTCGTCGGCCACCTTGCCGTTGCGGATTACCCGGCCCCTCCTGACGGCGATCGTGTCGCCCGGGCCGCCGACTATTCGCTTGATGAAGTTGACGTCGCTGCGGACAGAGGTCGGCGTGTCGCAGGCGGAGCCGCGTGGCGGGCTGACGGCGCACTGGTCAAGCGGTGGGCGCTCGGCGCCGTTGGGCGGGTTGAAGACGGTGATGTCGCCAACGCTCGGAGAGCCGAGCCGGCCGGTGACCCGGTTGACCAGCACCCGCTGCCCAACCTCGAGAGTCGGAACCATCGACTCGCTGGGGATGCGGTAAGGCTTGACCACAAAGGCCTGAACCAGGAGCGCCAAGCCGAGCGCGACAATGACAATGACGATCAGCTCGAGGAACGAGCTGCCGGTCGACTTCTTCTTGCGGGCCCCTGAGGCCGGGCTCACGCCTCTTCGTCAGGCGAAGCGTCGCCGTCGGCGTCGCCGCCCGGCGCCTCCTCGCTGGTGCCGCCGTCCTCGGCCGCACCGGCCTCGGGAGCTTCCTCGGCCTGCTCCTCGGCCTGCGGCTCCTCTGCGGCGGCATCCCCGCCGGCGTCGGCCTCGGGGTCCTGCGAAGGCTCTTCGGCAGCCCCTTCGGCGGCATCGGCAGGCGGCTGGTCGCCGGAATCGCCGTCCCCTGCTTCGCCATCCTGGGGCTCGCCGGCGACCTCGTCGCCGCCCGGGGCCTCGACATCGTCACCTACCGGAGCCTCGTCGCCCCCGGTGGGCTCGGCTTCGGCCGTCGGCTCGGGGGCATTTACGAGACCGGGCTCGATCGCCTCCTCCGGGCCCGAGTACTCGCTCTCGCGGACGCGGGCGCCCTTGCCCACGCGGTCGCGCAGGTAGTAGAGCTTGGCCCGCCGGACCTCGCCGCGGGAGGCGACGTCGATCTTCTCGATCTTCGGCGAGTGGAGCGGGAACGTGCGCTCGACGCCCACCCCGAAGGACTGCTTGCGGACGGTGAAGGTCTCCCGGACCCCCTCCCCCTGGCGCTTGATGACCACGCCCTCGAAGACCTGGGTGCGACGGCGGTTGCCCTCCACGACCTGGAAGTGCACCTTCACCCGGTCGCCCGGCCCGAAGTCCGGCACGCGGCGCAGCTGGGCCTGCTCAAGCTTGTCGATGACTGTGCTCATAAGGAAGTCGCCTCGCTGCGGGAGCCACCGGCCGCCAGTGCTGCCGGTTCCCTCGACGCTCGCGAGCCGATCAGGATAGCGGAGGCCCGTCGGCGGCCGCCCCGCGCTCCCGGCTCCTGGCCCGCCTCCAGCGCCTGATCTCCTCGTGGTGACCGGAGAGCAGGACCTCCGGAACGTTCCAGCCGCGGTACTCGGCCGGGCGCGTGTAATGCGGGTATTCGGGATCGCCGCCGAGGGCGGCGCTGAACGACTCCTCCTCGGCAGAGTCGGCGTGGCCGAGGGCCCCCGGCAGCTTCCGCATCACTGCGTCGCAGACAACCATCGCGGCCAGCTCGCCACCCGCGATCACGTAGCGGCCGATCGATACGGCGTCGCTGCAGAAATGCTGGACGATCCGCTCGTCGAAACCCTCGTATCGGCCGCAGAGGAGCGTCAGGGCCGGCTCGGCGGCCAGTTCGGAAACCAGCTGCTCGTCGAGCACGCGGCCACCGGGGGTCAACGCGATCACTCGCCGCTGGCGCGGCAGCTCGACAGGATCGACGCCGTAGAAGCCGCGAAGGGCGGCGTCCATGACGTCCACCCGGAGGACCATCCCCGCTCCCCCGCCGAATGGCGTGTCATCGACCTGGCCGGCGTTGAGCGGCGTGTGCTCGCGAAGGTCGAGGGCGCGGAGGCTGTTCCCGTTCTCGATCGCGTTGGCTACGTGGCGCTGCTCGGCAAACCAGTCGAACCAGCCGGGGAACAGGGTTACGACATCAATCTCCATCGCTCCCATCCTCCCCCATGAAGCGCAGGTCGACGTCGACCTCGCCGGCGTCCACGTCGATCGACCTGACCGCGTCGACGACCATCGGGACGACCAGGTCGGGCGCCCCTTCCCGCTCGACCTCCAGGACCTCACAGGATGGAAGCGCGACCATTCGGCGCACGCGGCCAACCTTGGCCTGGCCGTCGCGGACAGCCAGCCCGGCAAGGTCCTCCGGCCACCACTTGCCTTCCGGCAGTTCAGGCGCGTCGGTGCGGCTGCAAAGCAGGTCCTCGCCGCGCGAGGCCTTCACCTCCTCGGGGGTGGAGATACCCGAGACCCTGAGGATCGGGCGCTCGTCGGTTCCGGCTCGGCGTTCGACGACCGCCTCCCTGTCCCCTATCCGGAGGGTGATGCCCCGAACCAGGAGCTCGGGACGCGGACGCGTCACCCGGAAGCTCCCGTCGAGGCCGTGGGGCCGGCCGATCCGGCCGGCGGGCAGCCACTGCGCCCGCTCGACGGCCACGTCAGTCGACGATGTCGACCAGGACCCGCCGGTCGGCCCGGACCGCGGCCGCCTTGACGACGGTGCGCAGCGCCGAAGCGGTGCGCCCCCCGCGGCCGATGACGCGGCCGTAGTCGTCGTCGCCAACGGCGAGTTCGAGGACGACCGTGCCGTCGTCCTCTTCGAACTCCTCGACCGAGACGTGAGCCGGGTCTTCGACCAGGGCCCGCGCGAGGTACTCGAGAAGCTCTCGCACGTCGTCAGGCGCTGATGCCCTGGGTGCTCAGGAGCCGCCGCACCTGGGCGGTCGGCTGCGCGCCCTTGTCCAGCCATTCGCGAACGCGCTCCTCGTCGACAGTGATCGACGACGGACTGGTCTGGGCGTTGTAGTGGCCGACGACCTCGATGAACCTCCCGTCACGCGGGGAGCGCTGATCGGCGACGACGATGCGCCAGATCGGGTTCTTCTTGCCACCCACGCGGGTGAGCCTCAGTCGTACGGACACTTATTCCTCTCAGGGGTTCGGAATGCTCGGCGCCAAAGGTTAGCGGGAGGGCCGCGACGCCCGCCGCTAGGCGGCCTGCGCCTCTTCCTCGGCCGGCAGCCGGCGGCTCACGACCTTGGAGACCCCGTCACCACCCATCGACACCCCGTAGAGGGCGTCGGCGGCCTCCATCGTGCGCTGCTGGTGGGTGACCACGATGAACTGGGCCCGCTCGCGGTAGGCCCGCAGCAGCTCCAGGAAACGGCCGATGTTGAGGTCGTCGAGCGCGGCTTCAACCTCGTCGAGGATGTAGAAGGGGCACGGCCGGGCCAGGAAGACGGCGAAGAGGAAGGCGATCGCCGTCATCGACTTCTCGCCGCCGGACATGAGCGTCAGCTTCTTCATCGCCTTCCCGGCCGGCGTCACCTCGATCTCGACGCCAAGGTCGTCCTCGGGCTCGCCGAGCTCACGCTCCGCCTCCTCGTCGGCTGCCGCCTCGGCGGCCTCGCTGCGGGCCTCGGGATCGTCGCCGCCGATAACCGGCTTCGGCGCGCGCTCCTCGCGGACCAGCCGCAGCCGCCCACGGCCGCCCGGGAAGCAGTGCTCGACGAGCTCCTCGAAGTTCTTTGCCGCCGCCTCGAAGGTCTCCTCGAACGTCTCGCGGATCTGCCGGTCGGTCTCACGTATCAGCGACCGCAGCTCCCGCATCGCCTCCTCGAGGTCGGTGCGCTGCCTCTCGAGCGTCTCGACGTACTCGAGCGCTTCCTCGTACTCGGCCTTGGCCAGGGGATTGACCGGTCCGAGCTGCTCCTTGCGGCGCTCAACACGTGCCAGGCGCTGCTCGATCCCCTCGCGCTCCTCGTCGGTGAGGGCTTTCTCCGCCGGGGTCGCATCGAGACCGAGAAGGCCGGCGAGCCTCGCCAGCTCGGCGGCCACCTCCTCGTGGCGGTCGCGCGACTGCTGGGCACGGACCTCGGCCTCGGTGACGGCCTCGGCCCCCTCGCGAAGACGCGCCTGGATATCGGCCTCGGCGGCCGCGCAGGCACGGAGCTCCCCGGCTTCGGTCCCGCCCGACTCGCGGTCGGCCTCCAGCTCGGCGGCAAGTCCGGCGGCAACGTGGAGCATCGCCTGGTGCGTCGTCGTGAGGGCTTCCTGGACCCGGGACACCGCGGGCAGCAGCGCGTTATCGCGGGAGATGGCGGCAACGTGCTGGCGGATCGCCTCGGCCCGCTCCTCGCGGTCGGCCTGGGCCCGCTCGGCCACCCGCCGCTCGGCCGCCAGCTCGCCCTCGAGCTGGGCGCGGCGGACGGCCGCCTGGCCCTGTTCCGGGGCCTCGCGGCGCTCGTTCATCAGCCACTCGGTCCTGCGGGCCGCCTCGCGGGCCTGGTCAAGCTCGCGTTCGGCGGCCAGGCGACCCTCCTCGAGTTCCTCGTAGCGGCCGCGTGCCTCCTCGGAGCGCTGCGCCACCTCGGCGCGCGCGGCTTCGGCGCGCTGCGCGGCCGCGGACGCCTCACCCGCCCGCCCGGCGAGCTCACCGCGGCGGCGGCGCTCGGCCAGCACGTGCGCACCGCCGCCCTCGGGCGGCTGGTAGAGCTCACGGGTGGAGGCATTCCAGGCACGCCCCTGGCGTGTAACGACGATCCCACTGAATCCCGGGGACACCTGGGCGATGTCGTCCACCAGCCAGCTGCCGGCCAGGAGGGCGCGCGCCAGGTCGGACATCTCGCCGCTGGAGACGACCAGGGACTCGAGCGGGCGGGCGCCGGGAGCCGGCGGAGTGCCCTGTCCGGAAGCGACGTCGCCCCCAACGACGGCGCTGCCTCCGCTCTCACCGAGGCCGGAGAGGAGCTCCTGGCCTTCGCCCAGCGAGTCGACGACGGCGGCGCCCAGCCGCCCTCCCAGGGCGGCGGCGACCGCCGCCTCGGCGCCCGGTTCGGTCTCGATGCCCTCGGCCAGCGTCCGGGAGCCGGAAGGAGCCTGGCCGTGGCGGGAGAGGAACTCGTCGAGCGCGGCCAGCTCACCGGCGAGCTTCGCGCTCTCGCGGGCGGCGACCTCGGCCGCCTCCGTGGCCTCGCGGGCCGAGGCCCGGGCGGCGTCGAGGCCTTCGCGGGCCTCGCCGGATTCGACGACGGCCTGGTTGAGCCGGGCGGTCAGCGCACCCTCGCGCCGGCGCAGCTCCTCGAGCTCGGTGCCAAGCCCCGCGAGCTCGCGCTCGAGCTCCCCGGCCTTCTCTTCCTCCAGCCGCTTCAGCTCGGCTTCCAGCGAAGCAATCCGCTCCCCCCCGGCCTCGTCGGGGCCGTCGGCGGCCTCCTGGCCGCGCAGCGCGGCGAGCCGCTCGGTCCTGGCCTCCAGGCGGGCGGTGATGGCAGAGGCGCTGTCACGAGCCCTCTCGAGCCTGAGCTCGACCTGGGCGGCAGAGGTGCGTGCGGCCTCGCCCCGGCGGGCGATTGCCTCGCGGCGTTCGCTGCGCTCGGCGAGAGCCTTCTCGGCCGCCTCGCGACGGGCGGCCAGCTCGGCCAGCTGCTCCTGGAAGACGTCCCGGCCATCCCGCGCCTGGCGGGCGACCTTCTCGGACTCGTCGAGCTCGCGAGCGATGGCGAGGGCCTGGTCGCGCGTGATCTCCCAGGAGAGCTCATTGATCTGGCGGTCCAGGCGGGCGTGGAGCTCGGCGGCCTCGGCCTGGCGCTTGAGCGGCCTCAGCCGCGAGCGGGCCTCCCGCTCGACGTCAAGGGCGCGGTCGAGGTTCTCCTGGGTGCGGTCGAGCTTGAGCTGGGCGCGCCGACGGCGCTTGCGGTGCTTGCCCAGGCCGGCGGCTTCCTCGAGCAGCATCCGGCGATCCTTGGGCTTGGAGGTGACGATCTCGGTGACGCGGCCCTGCGAGACGACCGAGTGCATCTCCTTGCCCAGCCCGGTATCGGAGAGGACTTCGAGTACGTCGATCAGCCGGCAGCGGGCGCCGTTGAGCCGGTACTCGCCCTCCCCGTTGCGGTCGAGCCGGCGCAGGATCGAAACCTCGCCGACCGGCATGTCGATCGACCCGTCGGAATTGTCGAAGACGAGCTCGACCTCGGCCGACGAGCGCGCCTTCACCCCGTGGCCGCCGGCGAAGATGACGTCCTGCATCTGCTGGCCGCGGATCGCCAGCGGCGACTGCTCGCCCATCGCCCACAGAACGGCGTCGGTTACGTTGGACTTGCCCGAGCCGTTCGGGCCCACCACCACCGAGATACCTGGAGCGAACTCGAGCACCGTCTTCTCCGGGAAGGACTTGAAGCCCTTGAGGCTGATCGACTTCAGGTGCATCTCAGCCCCCGCCGCCCATTCCCTCGAGCGCCTTCATCGCCGCCTGCTGCTCGGCTGCCTTGCGGGTGCGGCCGGTCCCCTGGCCGACGACCTCTCCGTCGACGGCGGCCTGCACCTCGAAGGTCAGGTCGTGCGGGGGACCATGCTCGGCGACGGTCGAATACTCGACCGTCCGCGCCGACTCGGCCAACCGCTCCTGCAGGGCCGACTTGAAGTCGACCGGATGTTCCAGCGCCTCGGCGAGCTCGGGCTGGAAGGCCTCGACGACGGCCGCGGCAGTCGTTTCGTACCCCTCGCTCAGGAAGCAGGCGCCGATTACCGCCTCGACAACCGAGGCGATCACCCGCTCGCTCATCTCGCCATCCGCTATCGGCGAGCCGGCCGGCGCGGCATCGCGAAGGATCTGCGGGATCCCGAGACGGTCCCCGACCCGCCGGCATGCCGCGCCGGAGACGGTCTGCGCGCGGATCCGTGTCAGCTGCCCGGCGCCGTAGCGCTCCTGCTCGAGCAACGGGTAGATGTGCGCGCTGATCGCCAGCCCCAGGACGCTGTCCCCGAGGAAGGCGAGGCGCTCGTAGGAGGCCCCGGGAGCGTCGCTCCACGACGCGTGGGTAAACGCCTGGCGACGGAGCTCCTCCGGAAGGCGGTCCAGGAGTTCGGTGAGAAGCTGCAGGGCTCAGGATTCCGGCGGTGTGTGGGCGAGTACGAAGTCGATGGCCTGGCCAACGGTGAGGATCGATGCCGCATCCTCGTCGGAGATTCGGACGCCGTAGGAGTCCTCGAACTCCTGGACCAGCGTGTAGAGGTCGAGCGAATCGGCCTCAAGGTCCTCCTTGAAGCGGGTCTCCTCGCCGACCGCCGACGGGTCGACGTCGAGTTCGTCGGCGAGGTGCCCACGAATGAGCACGAGTACCTCTTCGCGATCCATGCCGCGCAGACGCTAATTCGGCGCCCGGACGGCCCTAGGAGGCCGGGCTTTGCCGCCTCAGCGCCCCGGCGGCCTCGAGGGCGGCGTGGGTGCGCTGGGCCATGTCGTCTTCCACCGCCCGCGCAGCGAGAAGGATCGCGTTGGCGTAGCCGCGCCGGGTGAAGCGCCCGTGCGGCACCACGACCACGCTGCGCAGCCCCAGCAGGTAGGCGCCGCCGGAGGTCTCAGGGTCGAGCTCGTCGCGCAGCCCGCGCAGGGCCGGGCGGATCAGGAGCCCTCCCAGCTTTGACCGCAGCGATGATTCGACGCGGGAGCGGATAGCCGAGATCATCGTGGCCGAGACGCCCTCGCTCAGCTTGATCGCGATGTTGCCGGTGAATCCGTCGGTCACCACGACGTCCGCCACCCCCGAGGTCAGGTCGGTCCCCTCGACGTTGCCGACGAACTCCAGTCCGGAAGAGGCCGCCAGCTGCCCGTGAGCGGCGACCACTTCGGGGGTGCCCCGCGCGGCCTCCTCCCCGTTGGAGAGGAGCGCGACCCGCGGACGCTCGACACCCAGGACCGAGGTCGCAAAGGCGGCACCCATGTAGGCGAACTGGACCAGGTGCTCGCTGCGGACCTCGGCGTTTGCGCCGACGTCGAGCAGGGTCACCGGGTTGTCGGGGACCGGCACGGGGATGGCGAGGGCCGGCCGGTAGATGCCGCGGGCCCGCTTGATCTCGAACAGCCCTGCCGCCAGGACCGCCCCGGTAGAGCCGCCGGCGACCAGCGCGTCGGCCTCGCCGGACGAGACCGCGGCGGCCGCCTGCGAGATCGAGGCCTCCGGGTTGGCGCGGACGGCCCGGGCCGGGTCGGGGTCCTTGGCCACCGAGAGCGGGGCGTCGACGAGCTCGACCCCCGGAGCGGGATCGCCGGCCTGGGACGCCGGCCCGTAGAGCCTTACCCGTACCCCCTGGGCGGCAGCGAGCGCCGCGCCGGCAGCAACCTCTGCCGGGCCGAGGTCCGCCCCGTTCGCGTCGACCGCGACCGTGACGGGCATCGCTCAGGCGACGTTGTCGGCGGGCCCGGTGACCGGGCGCCCGCCGTAGGTCCCGCACTGCGGGCAGACCCGGTGAGCGCGGCGCGGCGCGCCGCACTGCGGGCAGCTGCTGACCGAGGGCGGATCGATCTTGTGCTGCGCCCGCCGCTTGGAGGTGCGGGCGTGGGACTGTCGCTGCTTGGGGACGGCCATCGGCCCGAGACAGTAGCGAACGCGGTCCGGGCCGGCGGGTCAGTCGAACCGCAGCTCGTCGAGCTTCGACCAGCGCGGGTCCTTCTCCGGGGGGTGCTCGTGGCCGGGATTCTCGTTCAGGTTCTCACCGCAGCGCGGGCAGAGGCCGAGGCAGCCCTCGCGACAGAGCACCTGGGCCGGCACGGCCAGGGCCAGGGCATCGCGGGTCCAGGCGCCGATATCGAGCTCCCCGTCCTCGACGTAGGGGCTATCGACGCCCGCCTCCGCGCTCCGCTGGTCGACCTCCCGCGAATCGATGGCCAGCTCCCGGCGCGCCGGCCCAAGGCATCGCATGCAGCGCCCTTCGAGGGTCACCACGCAGGCCAGGTGCATCGCCCAGCCCTCGCCGTTGATGCGGGAGACGTCGAGCCTCACCGGGCACTGCTCCGGCTCCGGCCGGTAGCGCTCGCCGCCGAACTCGAGCGGCTCGAGCTCGACGACCGGCTCGAGGCGGCGGCCCTCCCCCACGGAAAGGCCGAGGCCATCGAGGTCGATCTTCCCGGCCGGCTCGCTCACGCTGCGGAGGTTAGAGCCCGCCGACCCGTAGCCTTCCGGGGCATGGCACCGTCGGTCGAGCTGCTCCTGTGGTCCGGCTGCCCGTCACACGACCGGGCCCGCGCGCAGCTGCGCGAGGTGATGGACGACCTTGGGCTTGACCCCGAGAGCCTGGTGGAGCGGGCGGTGGAGAGCGAGTCGGAGGCACGTGAACTGGGCTTCATCGGGTCGCCGACCGTCCTCGTCGACGGCCGCGACGCCGTCGACCCCGGCGACCGTCCGGCAGCCCTGACCTGCCGCCTGTACCGTCGACGCGACGGCAGCGCATCGCCCCTGCCGGACACCGAAGAGCTGCGCGAGGCGCTGGCCCGCGCGACCGACCAGCAAGGAGAACCAGGTTGAGCATCGAGATCGGCGGGCCCGCCCCCCAGTTCACCCTCCCCGACACCTCCGGGGCCAAGCATTCGGTTCCCACCGGCGCCCCGGCGACCGTCGTCTGCTGGACCTGCAACCACTGCCCCTACGCGCTGGCCTGGCACCCGCGGATCGCCGCCGTCGCGCAGGAATACTCAGGCCGGGGGGTCGCCTTCCTCTGCATCAACTCCAACGACGCGGTCCGCTACCCGGACGATTCCGGCGATGCGATGGCCGCGCGCGTCTCCGCCGAGCCCGGCGAGTGGCCGATGCCTTATCTCCACGACGAGAGCCAGGAGGTGGCACGCGAATGGGACGCGAAGACCACGCCGGACCTCTTCGTCCTTGACGGCGACGGGCGGCTCGCCTATCGCGGCGCACCCGACGCCGACTGGGAGGACGCCTCGCTCCAGGCCGACTGGCTGCGGGGGGCGCTGGACGCCGTCCTCGCCGGCCGGGAACCGTCACCGGCGCAGACCGAACCGGTCGGCTGCTCGATCAAGTGGCGCGAGTAGCCCGGGCGGCAGCCGGCCTGCAGTCCGTCAGAACCCGGGCGTACGGTGCGACCAGGGGTTCATGGACATCTCGATCTCAAAACTGACCGACGAGGGCGCCGCACGACTCGAGGATGAGCGGCTGCTCGTAGACGGGCTCGCCGTCGAAGACCCCACCGCCGTGGGCCTGGCCCGCGAACGGCAGGCCCTTGGAGAGAGCCTTGACGAACTCGTCTCCCAGATGATCGAGATAGGCGCCCGCGTGCTGGCCCGGGAGCAGGCCACCGCCGAAGCGGACTACGTCCGGGCCGAGTTCGAACGCCAGGCCCGCGACCTGGAGGCCAGCTTCGGCGAGCGGGCCCAGGCGGTGAGCTCCGAGCTGAACGAGCGGATCGACGCCGCCTTCGGTGCCGACTCGGGCCTCGTGCCGAAGCTGCTCGAGCGCCACTTCGGCGAAGAGTCAAGCGCCGCGGTGCAGAACCGCGTCGAGGCCCTCGTCAAGGAGCTGCTCGCCGGCCACAAGGAGGCGCTGGCACGGCAGTTCACCGCCACCGACGAGAGCAACCCGCTCGGCCAGTTCCAGAAGGCCGCCGTCGAGGCGATCAAGCAGAACGCAGAGGGACAGGCCAAGCAGCTCGTCGAGATGAACCGGACCATCACCGAGCTGCGCAGCCAGCTGGAGGGCCTTGCCGCCGAGGCCGAGAAGGAGGAGGCGGTGGCCGCCGAGGCCGAGAAGGGGACGGCCAAGGGCCGAAGCTACGAGGAGCAGGTGGTCGACGCGCTCGCCGCACTGGCCAACGCCCGTGGCGACCACGCCGAAGGAGTCGGTGAGCTCTCGGAGGGCGGTGGCAAGACCGGTGACGCCGTCGTCGAGGTGGGCGCCCAGTCCGGGCCGACCCGGGCGCGGATCGCCTTCGAGGCCAAGGACTCGCGCCTCTCCCGGCCCAAGATGATCGAGACCCTCGACCGGGCGCGAGAGCAGCGGGCCGCCGACTTCGCCGTCCTCGTGGTTCCCTCGGAGGGCAAGGTGCCCGCCGGCACCGTCGTCCTGGAAGAGATCCAGGGCGACAAGATGGTTGTCACCTGGGACCCGGCGGAGGGGTCGACCCTCACCCTCGAGACCGCCTACGCGCTGGCCCGGGCCCGCGTCCTGATGGCCCAGACCGGCGGCGAGGCCGACGCCGCCCTGATCGCCGATGCCGCCGACCGCGCGCTGGAGCTCCTAAAGCAGGTCAAGAAGATCAAGAACTCGCTGACCAGCGCCAAGACGCAGATCGACTCCGGCGCCGGCGCCGTCGACGAGATGGCGGCCGCCGTTCGCGTCCAGCTCGAGCGAATCGCCGAGCTGACGGTTCCCGGCGACGCGGACTAGCGCTCTTCGTCGCGGCCGTCTTCGTCGCGGCCGGCGAGCCGGTCGCGGCCGCGCTGGACGGCGCCGATGAACTTCGAGAGGTTGACCTCAAGCGTCCCGAGAATCTCGTCGGCGTAGTCCTCTGCCCCGAGACGGATCTCGCGCTCGCGGGCCTGGGCGTCACCGATGATGTCCTCGGCCTCGCGCTCGGCCTGGCGGGTGACCTCCTCCTGGGAGACCAGCTGCTCCTGGCGGTCGCGGCCTTCCTTGATGATGCGCTCGGCCTCGCGCTTGGCCTCGGCGAGCATCTCCTGGCGCTCCTTGACGATCCAGCGGGCCTGCTTGATCTCCTCGGGGATCGTGGCGCGCATCTGGTCGAGGATGTCGTAGATCTCCTCTTTGTCCACGCGAACCTGGTCGGTGAGGGGCACCGGCTTGGCGTTGTGAACCAGGTCGTCGAGCTTGTCGATCAGTACGAGAACGTCCATGACATTCGGCCTTTCGCTATCGGGCCAGTTCTTCCTTCAGGCGCAAGGAAACCTTCGGGGTGACCATTTCGTCGATATTTCCCCCGAACATCGCCAGTTCCTTGATCCCACTGGAGCTGAGGAAACTGTACTGCGGGCTGGCCATCATGTAGAGGGTTTCGATGTCCGGGGCCTGCTGGCGGTTGAGCTGGGCCATCTCGGACTCGTACTCGAAGTCGGAGATCGCCCGCAGGCCCTTGACGATCGTCGACGCCCCGATCTCGCGGGCGAAGTCGACCACGAGCGTGTCGAACGGGACAGCCCTCACGTTGCCCAGCCCTCCGGCGGCGTCCTCGATGAACGCCAGGCGCTCCTCCACCGGGAAGAGGGTCGACCCCTTGCGCACCGGGAGGTTCACCACCGCCACGACCACCTCGTCGAAGATCCGCGCAACGCGCGTGATCACGTCGATGTGGCCGAGGGTGATCGGGTCGTAGGTGCCGGGGCAGACGGCTATGCGCTTCTTCTCACTCACGGGCGGAGAAAATCCGGATGGTGGTATCGCCGTAACGGCGTTCGTGAACCATAGGGAGGTCAAGGCCCGGAGCGTCGCGCCGGTCGCTTTCGACCACTATCCGGCCACCGGGAGCCGTTATCTCCCCCAGCGCCGGGGCAAGGCCGCCCAGGAGCTCACGCGCCTCTGCGTAGGGCGGATCCAGGAAGACGAGGTCGAACTCGCGCCCCTCCCCCGCCAGCCGGTCGGCAGCCGCGCCGGCCGGCGAGCAGAGGACCTCCGCGTCGCCTGCGGCGCCCATCGCTTCGAGGTTGGCTTCGGCCACGCGGGCCACGCGCCGGTCACGCTCGACCAGCACGGCTCCGGCGGCCCCGCGCGAGAGCGCCTCGATCGACAGCGCGCCGGAGCCGGCAAACAGGTCGAGGACCCGGAGCCCATCCACCGGCCCAAGCGTCGAGAAGAGCGCCTCGCGAACGCGGTCGGCGGTCGGGCGGGTGCCGCGCGGCGGCGACTGCAGCTTCCGGCCGCCGAATCGCCCGGCGATCACCCGCATCACGCGGGGATGGCCTCGGCCGGCAGGCGGCTGGCTCCCTCGGCCAGCGCGTCGCCGAGCACCGCTCCCTCGGGCGAGGCCAGCTCCGGGTCCGCCGCGAGCAGCTCGCGCGCGCTGTGGCGGGCGCGCTCCAGCAGCCCGGCGTCCTCGGGGAAGCGAGCGAAGCGAAAGGCCGCGGTCCCCGACTGGCGGGTCCCGGCGAGCTCCCCCTCACCGCGCAGCTGGAGGTCGATCTCGGCCAGGCGGAACCCATCGGCATGCTCGGCGAAGGCCTCCAGGCGCTCTGAGCCGGCAGGGCCGAAACAGATGCAGAGCGATGCGTGCTCGCCGCGGCCGACGCGGCCGCGCAGCTGGTGCAGCTGGGAGAGGCCGAAGCGCTCTGCGTTCTCGATCAGCATCACGGTCGCGTTGGGCACGTCCACGCCAACCTCGATCACCGTCGTCGCCACCAGGACGTCGGCCTCCCCCTCGGCGAAGGAGCGCATCGCCTCCGCCTTGTCCGCCGACGACATCTGCCCGTGCAGCAGGGCAACCCGGTACCCGCCGAACTCC
Source organism: Solirubrobacteraceae bacterium (assembly GCA_040398965.1). Classification (GTDB taxonomy): domain Bacteria; phylum Actinomycetota; class Thermoleophilia; order Solirubrobacterales; family Solirubrobacteraceae; genus F1-60-MAGs163. Next base: position 33,791 of record JBBASZ010000004.1, read on the forward strand.
TCCTCGCGAAGCCGCTCGTACTCGGCCGTGGCCGCGCGGGCCTGGAGGGCGTCCGACTCCTCGACCAGCGGGCAGACGATGAACGCCTGGCGGCCGGCGTCGAGCTCTTCGCGGATTCGCTCGTAGGCCCGCTCGCGCTCACGCTCTCCCGACACGCAGTGGGTGGCGACCGGCTGCCGGCCCGCGGGCAGCTCGCGGAGCTCGGTGAAGTCGAGGTCGCCGTAGCCGAGCAGGGCGAGGGTCCGCGGAATCGGGGTGGCGGTCATGTGCAGGACGTGCGGGGCCATCCCTTCTCCCTCGCCGGATGCCTTGGCGTCCAGCGCCATCCGCTGGCGGACCCCGAAGCGGTGCTGCTCGTCGACGACGGCCACGGCCAGCCGGGCGAACCGCACGTCGTCCTCGATCAGGGCGTGGGTGCCGACCACGAGCCCCAGCTCGCCGCTCTCGAGCCGCTCCAGGATCTCGGCGCGCCGGGAGGCCGGCGTCGAGCCGGTCAGCAGGGCTATCGACAGCGGCTCGGCGGCCACGAGTCGCTGGATCGTGGCGAAGTGCTGCTCGGCGAGCGTCTCGGTCGGCGCCATCAGCGCCGCCTGGTGGCCCGACTCGACGGCCCTGAGCATCGCGGCCAGCGCCACGACCGTCTTCCCCGAGCCGACTTCGCCCATCAGCAGCCGCTGCATCGGGTGGCCGGCCTCCATGTCGGAGACGATCTGTGCGATCGCCTCCTGCTGGCCGGCGGTCGGCGTGAACGGGAGCTGGTCGGCCAGCCAGCGGGCCAGCAGGCCCGGGTGCGGGCCGTCGCCGTCGAGGACGGGCGCGCGAAGCCGCTCGGCCCGGGTGGCCCGTCGGCGCAGGAGGTCGAGCTGCATGAACAGCAGCTCGTCGAAGGCCAGCCGCCGCCGCGCCTCCGCCACCTCTCCCCCGTGGGCAGCGATCAGGGCGGCGGCCCGGTCGGGGAGCATGTGCTCGGCCCGCATCCGGCCCGGGAGGGGCTCCGGCGAATGGAGCGCCGCCCCGAGGTGCTCCCGCACGAGAGCGAGTATCTGGGTCGAGGAGAGGCCGTCGGCCGCCGGGTAGTGGGCGACCTCGCCGTCGTCGGCGAACGCCTCGGAGGTGGGAGCGTGCGAGCTCACCCGGAAGCGGTTGCGCGACTCGTAGGAGCCGTGGAGCACGAGCCGGGTGCCGGGCGGGTAGCGCTTGGCCAGCCAGGGCTGGTTGAAGAAGGTCACCTGCATGACGCCGGTGTCGTCGCCGACGACCGCCTCCACCAGCGGCCTCATTCCGCGTCGGCGGACCGGGCGCGAGGAGATCGAGCGCACCTCGACGACTACCGTCGCCGGCTCGCCCGGTACCAGGGCGTCCACCGTGCGCGCCTCCCGGTTGTCCCTGGGCAGGTGCTCCAGCAGCTCCCCAACCGTCTCTATGCCCAGGTGGCCGGCGGCCTCCCGGGCCTTGCGGCCGGGGAAATCGACCGTCTCCGCCAGGGCCGAGGGACGCGGCCCGAGCCGCGGCCAGGCCGCCAGCTCATCGGCCGACAGCTCCCGGGTATCGGCGAAGACGAGCGGGGAGCGCTCCACGGGCGGATTTTCGTCTACTCGGCGGACAAGAGCCACCAGCGGCTCGGCTGCCCGCCGTGGCGCATCTCCAGCTCCACTTCGCCGGAGACGAGCCCCTCCACTTCGCCATCGTCCAGTGGCGCGTCGGAGGCCGAAATTACGGTCAGCAGCTCAGCCCCTTCCGACAGCCGGGCAATCACCTCCGCGAGCGTCTCGCGCGGCTCTCCCCAGGAGACCAGCCGCCCGTCCACGTAGCCGACCGCCTCGCCGACGCTGAACCGGCCCTCCGCGTCATCCCGGGCCGCGGGAGCGACGCTGCCGGTCCGCACCGCCTCGAGCGCCGAGGCCATCGCGGAGGCGTTGGCCGCCGCCCGGGCATCCTGCGAGAAAGCCAGGACCGCGGAGAGGCCGGCCTGGGGCTCGGTCGACTCGACCACCCGCACCTCTCGGCCCGACATCTCGGCCGCCGCCTGCGCCGCCATCCGCACGTTGGGGCTGTTGGGCAGGACCACCACCTCACGGGCCGGGACGGTGTGGATGCCGGCGAGGATCTCGTAGGTCGAGGGGTTCATCGTCTCGCCGCCGTCGAGCACCGTCGCGCCGAGAGAGCGGTAGAGGTCGGCGATGCCGTCACCCGAGACGACGGCGAGCACGCCGCAGGCAGTGGTCTCTTCGGCCGGGGGCGGGTCCCCGGCGCCGGAGAGGCGGCGGTCGCGGTCGGCCACCTGCTCGTGCATGTCGGCGATGTCGGTCCTCGTCACGGTGCCGGCGCCCTCGAAGAGCGCCGCCGCAGCGTCGGGCTCGTCGGTGTGGACGTGGACGCGCAGCGTGACGTGGTCCCCGACGACAAGGACCGAGTCGCCGATCTCCTCGAGGCGCCCCACGTAAAGCGAAGGCTCCTCCAGCTCGGCGCCGGGCTGGGCGGTCACCGCGAAGTTGGTGCAGTAACGGAAGGTGCTCGAAGAGTGCTCGGGCTGGCTGGCGCGGGCCGGGGCGGTGTAGTGCTCGATCTCCAGGCCCCGCTCCCCCCTGAGCGCCGTGACACAGCCGGCGAAGAGGACCACGACGCCGTAGCCGCCGGCATCGACAACTCCGGCCTCCTGCAGGACCGGCAGGAGCTCGGGGCCCCGCCGGACCGACTCCTCTCCCGCCCGGACGCAGATCTCGAGGATGTCGGCGATCCGCAGGTTCTGCTCCTCCGGGGTCGCGCCCTCCGGCATGGGCGGCAGGCCCGGGAGCGCCTCGGCGGCCGCGGTGGCCATATCCCTCATCACCGTGAGGATCGTTCCCTCCGCCGGCTCGCGAACCGAGGTGTACGCACGCTCCGACGCCCGCTGCATGGCCTCGCCGACCAGGAGCGGGTCGACCAGCACGCCTGGACGGGAGATGAGCGCCTCGGCGGCGCCGCGGATGAGCTGCGAGAGGATCACCCCGCTGTTGCCCCTGGCGCCCAGGAGGGCGGCGCGGGCTACAAGGTCGACGATCTCGTCGCGGCCGATGTCGTCGAGCGAACGGCCGCCGGCGTCGGATGCGAGGCGGTCGAGCTCGTCGACGCAGGCCTGGAGCGTGAGGACCATGTTGTCGCCCGTATCGCCGTCGGCAACCGGGAAGACGTTCAGGTCGTTGATCTCCTGGCGACGTTCCTCAAGCTGCTGCAGCGAGCCGGCGAGGGTCGCCCGGAATCGGGCAAGGCTGGAGTTTCCTGCTGGCGGCACGGGCCGCCAAGCCTAAACGGCCTTCTGGACCTTGTCTGCCTTCAGGCAGCGGGTACAGACCCAGGCGCGCCGCGGCGAGCCCTCCACGAGGATCCTCACGCGCTGGAGGTTCGGGTTGAACCGGCGCCGGGTGGCGACCATCGAGTGGCTGCGGCTGTTCCCGAAAGCGGGACCCTTTCCGCAGCTGTGGCAGACCTTGGCCATACGGCGGCGCAGTGTAGCGGTCAGGCGACTCGCCCGGGAACGCGCTCCGGCTCGCCCGGGCGGTGCTCGGGACGCCGTGCCGGACGGGGGCGAAGGCGCTGCTGGTCGTCGGCGCTGCGACGGCGGGTGGCGCTGGGTACCGCGTCGGGCAGCGGAAGCGTGCGGCCCCCCGGCCCATCCTCGGGCCCGGCCGGGGACGGGCCCTCGGGGCCGCCGTCGTCCCACCAGCCACGGCGGATGTCGCCCGGCCCGGAGCCGTCCATGCGCACCAGCATCGCGACCAGGAAGGCGGCGCCCAGCAGGTGGGTGAGCACCGTCACGATCAGCGCCAGGGCGGGGCCGTCCATGGCGGCAAGCCTAGCGTCGGGGGCCGGCGGAGTCGACCCTCAGGAGAGCTTCTGGCGCAGCTGCGCCAGCGCGACGACGGCGAGGGCGGCGTTGAGCCCGGTGTCGCGCCGGTCGCCCCCGGTCCGCTCGAGCGCCTGGTCGAGCGTGTCGACCGTCAGCACTCCGAAAGAGCAGGGAACACCGGTGTCGAGCTGGACCCGCTGGATACCGGAGGCCGCTTCGGAGCAGACGTACTCGTAATGGTCGGTCTCGCCCCGGATCACCGCGCCCAGGCAGGCGATTCCGCCGAAGCGCCCGCTGTCGGCGCAGTAGCGGGCGGCGAGGGGCAGCTCGAAGGCCCCGGGAACCTCGTGAACCTCAGGCTCCCCCCAGCCGGCCTCGGCGAACCCGGCGCGGGCACCGGAAACCAGGCGCTCGGCGAGATCCCGGTAGAAGGTCGCAACGACGATCGCCGGAGTGGCGCTCACTGCCCTTCCTCCCCGGCATCCCGCTCCCGCTCGGAGTGGAGCATCTCCTCGTCGAAGTTCGCTCCCTGGTGGTGGAGGGTGTGGCCCATCCGGCGGCGCTTGGTGTCCAGGTACCCCGCGTTGTGGCGGTTGGCCGCGGGCTCGATCGGAACCTGTTCGCTGACCGAGAGCCCGTACCCCTCGAGGCCGTGGATCTTCTTCGGGTTGTTGGTGAGGATGCGGATCGAAGTGAGCCCCAGGTCGACGAGGATCTGGGCCCCGATCCCGTAGTCGCGCAGGTCGGCCGGAAGCCCCAGCTCGAGGTTGGCGTCGACGGTGTCGAGGCCCTCCTCCTGGAGCTTGTAGGCGCGGAGCTTGTTGAGGAGGCCGATCCCGCGGCCCTCCTGGGCGAGGTAGAGCAGGACCCCTTCCCCCTCGGACTCGATCTGGTCGAGGGCGGCCTCCAGCTGCTCGCCACAGTCGCAGCGCATCGAGTGGAATACGTCCCCGGTGAGGCACTCCGAGTGGACACGGACCAGCACGTCCTCCTTGCCGTCGACCTCGCCCTTTACGAGGGCGACATGATGCTTGTCATCGACGAGCGACCGGTAGCCGACGACGGTGAAGTCGCCGAACGCGGTGGGCATGGAGGTGGAGACCACCCGCTCGACGAGGCGCTCGTGGTTGCGCCGATAGGCGATCAGGTCGGCGATCGTGAGCATCTTCAGCCCGTGCTCGGCGCAGTAGCCGACGAGGTCGTCGACGCGGGCCATAGAGCCGTCCTCGTTCATGATCTCGCAGATCACGCCGGCCGGGGTGAGCCCTGCCAGGCGGGCGAGGTCGACGCTGGCCTCGGTATGCCCGGTGCGCTCGAGAACCCCGCCGGCCTTGGCCTTGAGCGGGTTCACGTGGCCGCCCTTGACGATCGCCTCCGGGCCGTTGGCCGGATCGGCGGCTACGCGAATGGTGTGGGCGCGGTCGGCGGCGCTGATGCCGGTGGTCACGCCCTCACGGGCCTCGATCGTGACGGTGAACGGGGTCTGGTGCGGGGTCTCGTTCTTGGCCGCCATGAGCTCGAGCCCGAGCTCGTCGCACCTCTCCGGGGCAAGGGCGAGGCAGATCCAGCCGCGGGCGTTCGTGGCCATGAAGTTGATCGCCTCGGGGGTCACGAACTCGGCGGCCATCACCAGGTCGCCCTCGTTCTCGCGGTCCTCGTCGTCGACGACGACCACCATGCGGCCGGCTGCAATCTCCTCGATCGCCTCCTCGACGGTCGCGAACTCGACCCCGGCCTTGGCCTCGCCGCTCATGAGGCAGACCCCACAAGCTTTTCGACGTACTTGGCCACGATGTCCACCTCGACGTTTACGGGCCTCCCCGGCGCCGCGGCCGAGAGGTTGGTCCTCTCCAGCGTCTCGGGGATGAGCCAGACGTCGAAGGAGCCCTCGTCCACGCGGGCCACGGTAAGCGATACGCCATCCAGGGCGACCGAGCCCTTCTCGACCACGTAGCGCAGGAGCCCGGGATCGGCCTCGACCGTCACAACGCGGGCGATCCCCTCCTCGCGGGTGCCCGAGACGGTGCCCACGCCGTCGACGTGGCCCTGGACGATGTGGCCCCCGAGCCGGGAGTCGGCACGGACGGCAAGCTCGAGGTTCACCGGGTCGCCGGCCTGCGCGGAGCCCAGGGCCGTCCGCCGGAGGGTTTCGTTCATCGCCTCGACGTCGAAGCGGCCGCCCTCGACAGAGGTTGCGGTCAGGCAGACCCCGTTCACCGAGACCGAATCACCGGCCTGCACTTCGGGGGCCAGCGCAGAGCCGATCGAGAGGCTGGCTCCCTCGTCGCTCGTCTCAACCGCTTCAAGGGTGCCGAGGTCGGCCACCAGCCCGGTGAACACGGTCACCACTCCTTCAGGCGGGCGCGGACGAGGATGTCGTCGCCGACCTGCTCGTGGGAGACGGCTATGGCGCGCGTCGCATCGGCGATCGTCCCGGCCCCCACTCCCTCGAGCGGGTCGCGGGCGCTGGCGCCGCCGAGCAGCATCGGCGCGATGAAGAACCGGGCCTCGTCAATCTCGCCGGCGTCGAGGAACGCCCCGGCGAGCTGCGGGCCACCCTCGAGCATCATCGAGGTGATCGGGGCCTCGAGCTCCCCGAGGCGGGTGAGCGCATCGGCCACGCGGGCCGGCTCGTTCTCGCCGGAGGCGGTGACCACCTCGGCGCCGGCGCTCTGGAGCGACTCGACCGCCGCGCGGGGCGCCGCGCGGGAGACGACCACGACAAGGCCGACTTCGGAGGCCTGGGCGACGAGCCGGCTCTCCTGCGGAAGGCGCGCGGTGCTGTCGAAGACGACGGGCCGGGGCTGGCGGCGCACCCCCTGGACGCGAGCGGTGAGCTGTGGGTCGTCGGCCAGGGCGGTGCCGATGCCAACCGCCACCGCGTCGACCTCTCCCCTCCACCCGTGGGAGAGCTCACGACTCTCCTCGCACGAGATCCATTTCGAGTCCCCGTCGCGGGTGGCGACCTTGCCGTCGAGGCTCGTCGCCGACTTGAAGAGCACCCACGGGCGCCCGGTGCGGGCGTGCTTGCGGAAGGCCTGGTTCTCGAGCCTCGCGCGGGCGGCGACGGCGCCGGTCGCCACCTCCACCTCGACCCCCTCGTCGCGCAGGATGCCCAGGCCGCGGCCCGAGGCCTTTTCGGTCGGGTCGTCGCTGGCGACGACCACCCGGGCGATTCCGGACTCGACTATCGCGTCGGTGCAGGGAGGCTGGCGCCCTTCGTGGCAGCACGGCTCCAGCGAGACGTAGAGGGTGGCGCCCTCCAGGAGTTCGTCCCCGCAGGCCGCGATCGCCGCCCGCTCGGCGTGCAGGCCACCGAGCTCGTCGTGCCAGCCCTCACCGAGGACCTGCCCGTCCCGGGCGATCACGGCGCCGACGAGCGGGTTGGGGCTGACCGCTCCCAGGCCACGCCGGCCGAGCTCGATAGCTCGCTCGAGCAGCTCCTCGTCGGAGGTCTTCACCTGGGCCGGCATAGCCTTCGAGGATACGGCCCGCCGGCTCCAGCTACCGGCAGCGAGCCCACGCCGAGAAGAAGCGGTTGGAGGCGACCTTGCGGTAGCCAGGTGGCGGCAGGCTCCTCAGGGTGTCGGCGGAACTTGGGTCGTCGTAGTCGAGGCCCTGGCGGATCAGCACCGAGCGATTGTTGGCGAGGATCGCCAGGCCGCTCTTGACCTTCGCCGCCTCCTCCACGTCGGTGCGGGCGACGACGCGGTCGGCGCCCAGGTCGAGCTCCCAGCGCACGTCGGGCATCATCCGGTGGTTAGGGGTGAGAATCGGGCCGCAGTCGACCGCGCCCTTCACGCCGGGTTCGTTGAGGAGCGAGATCAGCGCCTGCTCGGCGTCGTCGCGGAACTCGAGGTCGGCGATAACCGGCGAGTAGTTGGAGCGCTGCAGGGTGAAGAAGGCCGAGACCGCAACGACCAGGACCGCGGTGGCTATCCACGCCCGCCGCAGGTTGACCGAGCCGGCCATCGAGAAGCCCCCGAGGGCGACCCCGGCGAAGAAGAGGAGCATCAGCGCCGGGAGGATCATGTAGCGCGGGATTACCGAGAGGCCGCCGATGCTGATCAGGAAGAAGGTCCCCAGGCCGGCCGCCAGCACCGCCAGGGGGATCACGGCGCGGCGCGGGGTGAACCAGATCGCCAGCAGCGTCCCCGCCAGCCCGAGCAGGGCGATCGGGGCACTGGCCAGGTCCCGCAGGTAGATGACCCCGAGCTTCATCGCGGTCAGGAGGCTGGCCTGGCGCCCGACCTCCTCGGAGACCGAGCTGGTGTGGGTCTGGGAGAAGAGCGGGTCCCCGGTGACGATGAAGTCGGTGGCGATCCAGAGCAGCGGCGCGCCGGCCACCAGCACGGCCATCCAGAAGCGCCGCGCCCAGCTCATCGTCGGGAAGAGATAGAGCCAGTAGAGGCCCGCGATGATCCACGCCTCCGGCCGAAGCAGGCCGGCCAGGAAGAGCAGCACCATCACCGGCGTCCCGCGCCGGGGCCGGGAGACCTCCCAGGCGGCAGCCCAGACGATCAGAGCCATGAACGGGATGTCCAGGTAGGCCCGGACGGCCAGCAGCAGGTAGTTGTAGCGGAGCACCACCAGCGTCGCGGCGATGATCCCGATGGCGATTGTGAAGGAGCGCCGACCGAGCGAGTAGACACCGGCGATCAGGAAGACGTAGGAGACGATGGTGGCCAGCACCAGCAGCCGGTCGGCGGCGTCGCCGAAGAGGGCGAAGACCACCCCGACAAGAAGCCAGAGCGGGTGCTGGGTCGGGGCCCGGAAGGCATCGAAGGTCGGGAGGTCCCCGCCGAGGATCTCCCGGCCCCAGAGGAGCGTGTAGGTGGAGTCGAAGGTCGTGTAGGTGGGGAAGGCGATCGTCCCGATGACGAGCAGGACGACCAGCAGCCCGAGGAGGGCCATCGCCACCGGCGACCAGGCGCCCGGTTCGGCGGGTTGGGCCTTTTCTGTGGGTGCGGTGGCTGAGGACACGGGAGTTGGGCCGCGTATCCCACTCACCGCGCAGCCCTGCGGCATACTGAAGTCTGGGCTGCGGCCAACGGGCTCGCTGCCCGGAGCAGCATACCGGCCCGTTGGGCGCCCAAGAGGGTCCCGAATCACATGAAGCTGATCATCCAGATCCCCTGCCTTAACGAGGAGGAGACCCTCCCGGCGACGCTTGCCGACCTGCCGCGCGAGGTGGCCGGCTTCGACGAGGTGGAGTGGCTGGTGATCGACGACGGCTCGACCGACCGCACCGTCGAAGTTGCCCGCGAGTGCGGAGTCGACCACATCGTCCGCCTGACCAACAACCGGGGACTGGCCGCCGGGTTCCAGGCCGGCCTGGACGCCTCGCTGAAACTCGGCGCCGACGTCGTCGTCAACACCGACGCCGACAACCAGTACAACGGCGCAGACATCCCCCTGCTGGTGGCGCCGATTCTCGCCGGGAACGCCGACATGGTCATCGGAGATCGCCAGACCGACACCATCGCCCACTTCTCCCCGCTCAAGAAGCGCCTCCAGAAGCTCGGCTCCTGGGTGGTGCGCCAGGCCTCCGAGACCGACGTTCCCGACACGACCTCCGGCTTCCGCGCCTACAACCGCGAGGCCGCGCTGCAGATGGCCGTCGTCTCGCGCTTCACCTACACCCTCGAGACGATCATCCAGGCCGGCAAGCTGCTCGTCGCCGTAGACGACGTCCCGATCCGCACCAACGAGAAGACGCGGGAATCGCGGCTCTTCCCGTCGATGTGGTCCTACGTGCGGCGCAACTCGATCTCGATCTTCCGGATCTACGCCCAGTACGAGCCGATGCGGGTCTTCATGACCCTGGCGGTGATCCTCTTTTTCCTCGCGCTGATCCCGTGGACGCGCTTCTTCGTCAGCTGGGTCCAGGGCGACGGCGCCGGCCACGTCCAATCCCTGATATTCGGGGCGGTCCTCTTCAACGCCGCGGTAGTGATGGCGGCGCTGGGCGTGATCGGCGACCTGATGCACGCCCAGCGGATCATGAGCCAGCGGATCTTCGAGCGCGTGCGCCGGATCGAGCTCCAGCTTGACGTGCCGCCCTCGCACTACGAGCCGGGCGCGCGAGCGACCGGACAGCCGGCGACCACCGGCGCCCATTCGGCCCCGACGACGGAGGAGCAGCGCCAGTCCACCGCCGAGCGGGAAGCGCTGCAGGCTTGAGCGCCCGCCTGACGACCAACGACCGCGGGGTCGTGACCGGCAACACGTACGACAAGTACGGCTCCGGCAACCCCGTCGTGCGCCGGCTGATGGCCGGCTTCCATCGCGATCTCGACGCCCTCTTCGCCCAGGCTTCGCCCGCATCGCTACTCGACGTCGGCTGCGGCGAGGGCATCATCACCGAGGCCTGGGCCCCGCAGGTGGAGCCGGGGCCGGTGGTCGGCGTCGACCTCGAGGACCAGCAGCTGCGCCGGGAGTGGGAGCGGCGGGCGGGGGGCAACCTCGAGTTCCGCACTATGCAGGCCGAACGCCTCGACTTCGCGGACGGGGCGTTCGAGATGGTCAGCGCGATCGAGGTCCTGGAGCACGTGCGCGACCCGTGGCAGGTTCTTGCCGAGATGTCGCGATGCTCGAGCCGCTGGCTGCTGGTGTCGGTTCCGCGGGAGCCGGTCTGGCGGGCGACGAACATGGCGCGCGGCGCCTACTGGAGGTCGCTCGGCAACACCCCGGGCCACCTGAACCACTGGTCCAGCCGCTCTTTCGTCTCGCTCCTGGGCCAGTACGGGACGGTGGTCGCCGTGCGGCGCCCCTTCCCCTGGACGATGGCCCTGGTGAGGACCGATGGCTGAACCAGGAGCCGGCCGGCCTGGAGGCGCCGGCCCGACCACGAAGGACTACGGGCGCGGCACCCGCATCCTCTTCGTCGGTGTCGCCTCCACCGGCCTGTTCACCTTCGCCTACTTCGCCCTGGCCTCGAACCTGCTCTCGGCGAGCCAGTACGGAACGATCACCCTTCTCTGGGCGCTGCTCTTCATCGTCATCTCGGTCATCTACCGGCCGGTCGAGCAGCTCCTCTCGCGAACCATCTCCGACCGCCGCGCCCGGGGCGCCCACCACGGCCACCCGCTCCGCCGGCCGGTCGCGATCCAGGCCGGCTTCGCGGCCGCCTTCCTGGCCTGCGCCCTGGCCTTCTCCGGGCCACTGACCGACCTCTTCGGCGGCTCAACGGCTCTCTTCTGGATCTTCACCGGCGCCGGGCTGGCTTACGCGGCCAGCTACTTCGCCCGCGGCTACTTCGCAGGCCACCAGTGGTTCGCGCTCTACGGCGGGCTGATGCTCTTCGAGTCGACCTTCCGCTTCTGCTTTCCGCTGGCCGTGGCGGTCGGCATCACTTCCGGCCAGACGGCGATCGCCGCCGGGATCCTCGCCGCCCCGGTCCTGTCCCTGCTGGTCATCCCGTGGGCAATCGCGCGCCACGCCAAGCTCGACCGCGACGCCCCCCTCCCCGACCTCACGGGAGCGGTCGAGGCCGGCACCGCCTTCGCCGTCTCGGTCGCCGGGATCCAGCTCGGCGAGCAGGTCCTGCTCAACTCGGGCGTACTGGTCGCCGACGCGGTGGCCGACGCCGCCGTCGCCGGCGCGGTCTTCAACGTGCTGCTGATCACCCGGGCGCCGATACAGCTCTTCCAGTCGGTCCAGACCTCTCTGCTCCCTCACCTCACGGGCCTCAAGGCCACCGAGGGCCACGACCAGTTCGGCTCGGCGATCTCGGTCACGGTGAAGGCAGTCGCGGTTTTCGCGGGCCTGGCCGCGGTGGGGCTCCTGATAATCGGCCCGGAGTTCATGAACCTGGTCTTCGGCGACGACACCTCCTACGGCCGGGTCGGGCTGGCCATAGTCGCGGTGGGAATGGGCTTCCACCTGATGGCCGGCACCCTCAACCAGGCCGCTCTCGCCCGCGAGCGGGCCCGGCAGGCGGCCTTCGCCTGGCTTTTCTCCGGGCTGGCCCTCGTCGGCTGGATGTTCGTTCCGGCGGTCTCCGACGTGCTGCTGCGCGCCGAGATCGGCTACGCGGCCTGTGCGGCGCTGCTCTGCGCCCTTCTCTACGCGCTCTACCGGCGGGACGCGGCCTGAGCGGTCAGGCCGCCTCGGCGGCCTCGAGGATTGCCCGGTAGGCGCCTGCCGGGTCGTCCGTCCCGAAGATCGCGCTTCCGGCCACGAGCCGCTGGGCCCCGGCGGCCACCGCAGGCCCTGCGGTCTCGGCGTCGATCCCGCCGTCCACCTCCAGGATCGTCGCCTCCGGGAGCAGCTCGCGCATCCGGGCGATCTTCTCGTTGGAGCCCGGGATGAAACCCTGCCCGCCCCAGCCGGGGTTGACCGTCATGCAGAGGGCAAGGTCGACCTCGACCTGCTCGAAGAAGTCGATCGGCGTGGCGGGGTTCACGGCGAGCCCGGCCAGGCATCCGTGCTCGCGGATGAGGCCCAGCGCGTAGTCGATTGCCGGCGTCGCCTCGGCGTGGACGATGATCGTCCCCGCACCGGCCTGCGCGAACGCGGCTATCTGTGTCGTCTCGGGGTGCTCGACCATCAGGTGGACCTCGAGGTGGAGCCCCATGTCCCGTAGCGCCTCGCATACCGGCGGCCCCATCGAAAGCGGCGGCACGAAGTGGCCGTCCATGATGTCGACGTGGATCACCGTGGCCCCGGCCTCCTGGACGAGGCCAACCTGCTCACGGAGCACGCCGAAGTCGGCCGAGAGGACCGACGGCGCCACCTGCGGGAAGCCGCTCATACCTCCACCAGCATCGAGGTTCCGCAGTGGGAACACTCGGTCGTTGCCGTGCTGGACATGCGGACGATGGTCTGGTGCTCGCCGCAGCCCGGGCAGACCGAGCGCAGCTCGTAGCGGTGCAGGCAGTAGACGCAGCGATAACGGCCAGGGACAGTGGTCGGCCGCAGCCAGGGCTCATGACAGGACGGACACTCAAGCCCTACCGAAACCTCTGACACGTCCCGGACTATACGCCGCCGCTCCGGCGTATCCGCGGCCTCAGGAGCCGGCAAGGGGATCCTCGTGGCCCCTGAGGTACTCGTCCCACCCCATCGCCCTTCCCCCGGGAGGCAGGACACGGTCGGGGACCAGCCGGCCCTCCTCGAGGTGGGCCTCCAGGACTCCGAGGAAGCTGCCGTCGGGCAGCGCGAGCCGCGCGCCGACGTGAGGGCTCAGGGCGCGCACCAGCCGCTCCTGTGCGGCAGCCGGGGCGGAGGGGTCGATCGTCCGGTCACCGGCAGCGATCTTCTCGGCCCAGGTGACCAGCTCCTCGTCCTGCTCGACGAACGGCGGCCTGCTCTCCATGGCTTCCAGCAGCAGCCGCGCCCCGAGCTCCTCGAGCCGCTCCGAGAGGCTCCCCCAGGTGTCCCCGGGATGGATGGGTTCCCTGGCCGACAGGCAGACCGGGCCGCTGTCCAGGCCGGCGGTCAGCTGCATGATCGAGACGCCGGTCTCACCGTCGCCGGCCATGATCGCCCGCTCGATCGGCGCCGCCCCGCGCCAGCGCGGCAGCAGCGACGGGTGGACGTTGAGGATCTCGTAGCGCTCCAGCAGCGCCTCGCCCACCAGCGCCCCGTAGGCGCAGACGACGAGCAGGTCGGGGCTGCCCGCGGCGATCCGCTCGACTGAGGCAGCATCGTTCACGTCCTCGGGCTGGAAGACGTCGATCCCCATCTCCACGGCCGCATCGGCGACCGGAGGTGCGGTCAGCCTGCGCCCGCGCCCGGCCGGACGGTCGGGCCGGGTGACCACCAGCCCGGGGGCTGAACCGGCATCGCAGATCCGGCGCAGGAGGCCGGCGGCAAAGCCGGAGGTGCCCAGGTAGGCGAACTCCACCGTGGGCTCAGCTCTCGCGCAGCGCCTCGCGGAGCGCCTTCATCGCCTCGCGGCGGTCGGACCTCGAGGCGCGGTCGAGGATCAGGACCCCGTCGAGGTGGTCGACCTCGTGCTGGATGACCCGCGCCTCAAGGCCCTCGGCCTCGAACTGGCACTCCTCGCCAAACCGATCGTGGGCACGGACGCGGATCCGGGCCGGGCGCTCGATCTCGAGGCTCACCTCGGGAAGGCTCAGGCATCCCTCGAAGCCGGGCTCCTTCTCGTCCGAGAACCACTCGATCTGCGGGTTGACCAGCGCCTGGTAGTCGCCCTCCTCCTCCACCCGGTAGACCAGCATCCTGCGCAGCTCGCCTACCTGGTTGGCCGCCAGCCCGACTCCGATCGCCTCCTCCATCAGGTGGGCCATCCGGTCGAGCGCGGCCCGAAGCTCGTCGTCGAACTCGGTGACGGGGGCAGCCCGCGACTTGAGGACCGGGTCACCGAACCGGCGCACGTGGCGCAACGCCGCAGCGCGGCGCGCCAGGCGCTCCTCGTCGTATTCGGGAGCCTCGACCTCCTCGTCAAGCTCTTCCGGGGCCATGGGCCGATTCTAGGACGGCGGCTACTGCGGATCGACGTCGACCGAAAAGGAGACGCCCTTCCGGCTCCACTTCGCCGCCACCTCGTCAACCGCCACCCCGACCGCGGCCACGGCCGGGCGGCGCTCTGGGGCCTTGACCACGACCTGGCTGCGCTCACGGCCGCGCAGCCGGAAGAGCGGGGCCGGCCCGAGCGAACCCGGGATGCGTCCCTGTATCCCGGCCGCCGCTTCCTGCGCCAGCCCGGGCTTCTCCGAGGAGCAGACGATGCGGATGAGCGTGGAAAAGGGCGGGTAGGAGAGCGCCCGGCGGCGCTCTAGCTCGCCGGCCAGGAAGCCGGGGGCGTCATGGCGGGATGCGCGAACGATCGACTCGGCCTCGGGCACCATCGTCTGCACGAGAACCCGGCCCCTGGCCTGGCCGCGTCCCGTGCGCCCCGCGAGCTGGGTGACCAGCGCGAAGGTGCGCTCCTCGGCGCGAAAGTCCGGGAAGCGGAGGGTCTGGTCGGCGTCGATCACGACACCGAGCTCCACACCGGGAAAGTCGTGACCCTTGGCGACCACCTGGGTGCCGAGCAGGATGCCGCGGTCGGCATGCTCGAAGCGGGCGAGGATCTCCCCGGGATCGCCCGCGTCGCCGTCGAGCCGGAAGACCTCTCCCGGAAGCTCCTCCTCGAGGCGCTCGGTGCCGGTGCCGTGGCGGGCGATCGAGGCCGACCCGCACTCGCGGCAGCTCTCGGGCACCGGCTCCCGGTGGCCGCAGTGGTGGCAGGAGAGGGTCCCGCTGGCCCGGTGCATCACGAGGGTCACGTCGCAGTGGGGGCACTCCCAGGCGAAGCCGCAGCTCGAGCAGGTCAGGTAGTTGGACCAGCCGCGGCGGTTCAGGAGGACGATCGACTTGCGGGCGTCGACCAGGGCCTCGTAGGCGACCGGGTGAAGGGCTCCCCTGACTCCCTTGAGGTCGAGGATCTCGACCGGCGGGAGCGGCGAGCCGTCGACCCGCTCGGGCAGCTCAAGCCGGCGCAGCGACTCCCAGCTCTCGGCCCTGGGAGTGGCGCTTCCGGCCACCAGCACCGCCCCGTGCTGGACGGCGCGCCGGTGAGCCACGTGGCGGGCGTCGTAGCGGGGATCGCCCTCGTGCTTGTAGGAGGAATCGTGCTCCTCGTCGACGACGATCAGGCCGATCTGCTCCATCGGCGCGAAGACGGCGGAGCGCGGCCCGATGCAGATACGCGCCTCGCCGGTACGGACACGCATCCACTCGTCGTAGCGCTCGCCGGCCCCGAGGCCGGAGTGCAGCACGGCAACCGTCTCACCGAAGCGCTCGCGGAAGCGGGTGACCATCTGGGGAGTGAGGCCGATCTCCGGGACCAGCACCAGGACGCCCCGGCCGGATTCCAGCGTGCGGGCCGCGGCCTGCAGGTACACCTCCGTCTTGCCCGATCCGGTGACGCCGTGCAGGAGCAGGCTCTCGCCCGGAGAGGCGCCGGCCACCTGCGCCAGCGCCTCTTCCTGGCGCGGGGTAAGCGACGGCCCCCCTGTCTCCTGGCGCGCGCCGACGTCGCGATGCTCCGGCTCGCGGCGCTTCCCCTGAGCCTCGATCGCCACCAGGCCCCGGGCCTCGAGGCGCCTCAGGGCGGCGAGATCGTCACCGGTTTCCCGCGGGAGGGTGGCCAGGAGGGAGCGCTGGCGACCGGTGAGCCGCTCACCCTCTTCAGGCTCGCGGAGCAGGCGGGCATGGAGGACCTTCTTCTCCCGCACCCCACGCGGGGGCAGCATGAGCGAGAAGGCGCGGGCCGGGGTCGAGCCGTACTCGGCGGCCAGCCACGGGCCAAGCTCGACCAGGTCGGTCGGGAGCGAGGCGTCGAGCACCTCCCGTGGCGGCAGCACGTCGTGCTCGGAGCCGTCGGCGAGCGCGGTGACAACGGCGAGCAGCTCCTGGCGGCCGAACGGGACCACCATTACCGAGCCGACCCCCACCCCCTCGGGCCGCTCGTAGTCGAACGGACCCCGGAGAACCCGGGCCGTGGTAATCGGCTCGACCTGGGCGACCGCGGACACCGCCAGAAGTTAGAGCCCGGCCGGGATGGCTAGCCCAGGAACCGTCGATGCGGGAGCGGGGTGCCGGCTACGCCCGCGGACTCGGCGAACGTCAGGCGCTTGCGGCTGCGGCGGCAGCCTCGCGCAGCGCGTCCGCCCGGTCGGTGCGTTCCCAGGTGAACTCCCGCTCGTTGCGGCCGAAGTGACCGTAGGCGGCGGTGCCGGAGTAGATCGGGCTGTGCAGGCTCAGGTACTCGCGGAAGGCCGCCGGGCGAAGGTCGAAGTTCTCCGCGACGAGCTCCTCGATCCGCTCGATCGGGATCGTCTCGGTCCCGAAGGTGTCGACCATCACCGAGACCGGGTGGGCGACGCCGATCGCGTAGGCAACCTGCACCTCGGCGCGGTCGGCGAGACCGGCGGCGACGATGTTCTTGGCCACGTGGCGGGCGGCGTAGGCGGCGGACCGGTCCACCTTCGACGGATCCTTTCCGGAGAAGGCGCCCCCGCCGTGGCGGGCCATTCCGCCGTAGGTGTCGACGATGATCTTGCGGCCGGTGAGCCCACAGTCACCGACGGGGCCCCCGATGACGAAGCGCCCGGTCGGGTTGACCAGCAGGTCGGCGCGGAGCTGCCCGGCGTCGTAGTCCAGGCCCTCCTCGTCCAGGACGGGGACCACGACCTTCTCCCAGAGGTCGTCGGCGATCTGGCCCTGCTCGACCTCCTCGTCGTGCTGGGTGGAGATCAAAACCCGCTCCACGGCGACCGGCCGGTTGTCCACGTAGCGCACGCTCACCTGGGTCTTGCCGTCGGGGCGCAGGTAGCTGAGCGTGCCGTCCTTGCGGACCTCGGTAAGGCGCTCGGCCAGGCGATGGGCAAGGTGCACCGGAAGCGGCATCAGCGACTCGGTCTCGCTCGTGGCGTACCCGAACATCATCCCCTGGTCGCCGGCGCCGGCCTTGTCGAGCGGGTCCTCGTCGCCCTCGCGGGCCTCCTTGGCCTCGTCGACGCCCTGGGCGATATCCGCCGACTGTGCCTCGAGCCGGTTGAGCACCTCGACCGTGTCGGCGTCGAACATCGGGTCGAATCCGACGTAACCGATCTCGCGGATCTTGTCGCGGACGATCTTCTCCACGTCGATCTTCGAGACGTCGAACGAGGTCTCCCCGGCGATCACGACGAGGTTGTTGTTGACCAGCGTCTCGCAGGCGACCTTGGCGAAGGAGTCCTGGGCGAGGATCGCGTCGAGAATTGCGTCGGAGATCTGGTCGGCGACCTTGTCGGGGTGGCCCTCGGTGACCGATTCGGAGGTGAAGAGGAAGCTGTTCTCTGCGCTCATATGACGCGGAAGCGTAGCGGTCCGTTAACGGCCGGCGGGAATCCCCGCTGCACCCCTAGCGGTCCGGATAAGTGCGGCGCCCGCTGCGCTCCTTGACGTCGATTATCAGCGGGATGCCGTCGAACCCGTACCGTTTGCGGAGCCGGTTCTCGAAGAAGTACATGTAGTCACGGGTCACGCGGTTGCGGTGGTTTACCTGGAGGGCAAAGCGCGGCGGCCCGGTCTCGATCTGCGCCAGGTAGAAGAGCTTCAGTCGCTGGCCCCGCTTTGCCGGGGGCTGGTGCTCGGCAACGACCTCGGCCACGAACCGGTTGAGGTCGGCGGTCGGTATCCGCTCCTGGCGCCTGCGCCCAAGGGCGATCGCCTCGGTGATCACGCGCTCCACGTTGCGTCCGGTCAGCGCGCTCAGCGTCATGACCCTCGGGCGCAGGCGGAGCTTGTTCAGGACCTTGGCGCGCTCGTGGTCGAGGTCGTCCTCGTCCATCTCCGTCTCGTCCCACTTGTTCAGCACGAGCAGGGTCGCGCAACCCTCCTTCATCGCCAGCTCGGCGATGCGCAGGTCCTGGCTGGTGACGCCGTCGGCCGCGTCGCAGACCACGATCGCCACGTCGGCCCGCTCAACCGCGCGCTGGGAGCGCAGGACCGTGTAGTACTCGACCTTGTCGCTCACCTTCGACAGCCGCCTCATCCCGGCCGTGTCGACGATCAACAGCCGCTGGCCGTCGATCTCGAGCGGGAGGTCGATAGCGTCGCGGGTGGTACCCGCCTCGTCGGAGACGATCACTCGCTCGGCGCCGGCAAGCCGGTTCACGAAGGTCGACTTGCCCACGTTGGGGCGGCCGATGATCGCGAGGCGGAGAACGCCCTCCTCCTCCTCGTCCTCACCGCCCTCGGGCAGCATCGCCACCAGGCGGTCGAGCAGGTCTCCGCTGCCCATGCCCTGGGCGGCCGAAACCGGTTGCGGCTCGCCGAGCCCGAGACGGTGAAAGTCCGACGCCAGCGGAATATCGGCCGGGCCATCGACCTTGTTGGCCGCGACGAGCACCGGGATACCGGCCCGGCGAAGGAGGTCAGCCATCTCCTCGTCCCCGGGCCGCAGCCCGGCCTGGGCGTCCACGACCAGCAGCGCGGCCTGCGACTCGCCGATCGCGGCCTGCGCCTGGTCGCGGATCGAGCCCGAGATCGGGTCGGCGTCGAGGCGATCCATGCCCCCGGTATCGACCAGGACGAAGGGGCGCCCGTTCCAGTCGCACTCGACCTCCTTGCGGTCACGGGTCACTCCGGCGCGCTCATGCACGACCGCCTCCCGGCTGCCGCTCAGCCGGTTGACCAGCGAGCTCTTGCCGACGTTCGGGTAGCCGACGACCGCGACCCGGGGAGCGCTCATTGCGCGCCGCTCCCGCCGCGCCGCCCGGCGACCAGGGCCTCGACCCGCCCGCACACCTCATCGACGGTCAGGCCCGAGGTGTCGAGCTCGACGGCGTCGCCGGCCTGGCGCAGCGGGGAAATCTCGCGCGCGCCGTCGCGGGCGTCGCGCTCGGCCTGCTCGGCCAGCACCTCGTCGACCGGCCTGCCGGTCTGCTCGGCGCGGCGCCGCGCACGCTCCCGCGGGTCGGCGGTGAGGAACACCTTGAGCTCGGCGTGCGGGGCGATGACCGTGCCGATGTCGCGCCCCTCGGCAACCCAGTCTCCCGAGGCGAGCAGCGACCGCTGGCGTGATGCCATTGCCTCCCGTACGCCGGGGTCGGCGGCAACGCGCGAGGCCTCGGCGGTTACCTGCGCCGAGCGGATCTCATCGGTGACGTCATCGCCGTCGAGTCGTATGCGGTCGCCCACCTCGATGTCGAGTGATGCGGGATCGCGGCCCGGGTCACGGAGGCTCGCCAGCGCCACGCAGCGGTACATGGCACCGGTGTCCAGGTAAGTGAAGCCGAGCGCCTCGGCGCACGCCCGTGCCACGGTTGACTTGCCGGCCCCGGCCGGGCCGTCGATGGCAACGATCATCGCGGCTGAACGTAGCGGCCGGACCCGATCACCGCAGGGCGGCGAGGTCCTCGAGGAAGCCCGGGTAGGAAACGTCGATCGCCTCGGCGCCGACGATCTCGACGCCCTCCCGGGAGGCCAGGCCGGCGACGGCACCGAGCATGGCGAGGCGGTGATCCCCGCGGGCGTCGATCGAGCCGCCGCGCAGCCCCCCGGTCCCCCGAACCACGAAGCCGTCGTCGGTCGCCTCGGCATCGGCTCCCAGGCCGGCCAGCCCATCGACCACCGAGGAGATCCGATCCGACTCCTTGAGCCGCAGCTCACCGGCGCCCCGGACGACCGTCTCCCCGTCGGCAAAGCAGCCAAGGAGGGCGACGAGCGGGAGCTCGTCGATGGCCAGCGGGACCTCCTCGGCCTCCACCGTGGTGGAGACCAGCGGCCCGGAGGTGACGTCGATCTCGCTGACCGGCTCGTCGGTGGCGATCTCCTCCTCGAAGGCCCTCTCCTCGAAGTCGGCGATCAGGACGCCTCCCATCCGCTCGGCAATGCGCATGAAGCCCGTACGGGTCCAGTTGACCCCGCAGCCGGTGAGCAGGAGCCTCGAGCCCGGCACGATCATCCCGGCGGCCAGCATGAAGGCGGCCGAGGAGGGGTCCCCCGGGACCGCCACCTCGGCGGGGAGCTCGATCTCGTCGGCGCCGAAGACGGTGAGTACGTTGCCGTCGCGCTCAATCCTCGCGCCGCAGGCCGCCAGGAGCCGCTCGGTGTGGTCACGGCTGGGCACCGGCTCGACGATCGTGGTCTCGCCGTCGGCCACCAGGGCGGCGAAGCAGAGGCAGGACTTCACCTGAGCGCTGGCCACGGGAAGCTCGTACTCGATCCCGTGAAGGCGGGAGCCGTTGACGGTCAGCGGGGGGAGGCGCCCGTCGGTCGCCTCGATACTCGCCCCCATCAGCGCCAGCGGCTCGGCGATGCGGTCGACGGGGCGGCGCCGGATCGACTCGTCGCCGTCCAGCACGAAGGAGCGGCCCTCCTGGCCGGCGAGCCAGCCGGGCAGGAGGCGCATCAGCGTGCCCGCGTTTCCGACGTCGATCGGGCCATCCGGCTCGTGGGCGTTGCGCAGGCCGGTACCGCGAATCGTCACGTCGCCGCCTTCGCGCTCGACCAGCGCGCCGACCGCCGCAACCGCGTCGAGGGTCGAAAGCGTGTCCTGGGCCTCGAGGTAGCCGGTTATCCGGACCGGCTCGTCGGACATTGCTCCCAGGATGGCCAGGCGGTGGGAGATCGACTTGTCCGGCGGGACGGCGAGCTCCCCCCGAAGCGGCCCGGAAGGCTCGACGGTGACGTTCACCGGTTGGCCAGGTCGATCTCGGCCAGGCAGCGTTCGGCTGCCTCGGACTGGTCCTGCGGCACCCAGAGGGTGATTACGCCGCTGCGCCGGTCGGGGGCCGGGCTCAGGGCCATGTCGGCGATGCTCACGTCGGCCCGGGCGAGGGCGAGGGCGATCTCGGCAACGACCCCGGGGCGATTGGGGACGGCAACCGGGATCTCGCTCACCGGGCCGCCTCCTAGCCCCTCGTCGGTCAGCCGCTGCCTGTCGCCTGCCGCCGATGCCTGCCACGACTCGAGCCACCCGCGGTCCCCGCCGGCCAGCGCGTTTCGCACCTCCCCCAGCCTTTCCACGGTGGCGTCGATCTCGGCTATCAGCGCCTCGGCGTTGTCCTCGTAGATCGATGCCCACAGCGCCGGCGAGGCACCGGCAACGCGGGTGGCATCCCGGAAGCTCGGCCCGGCGACCGGGATCGAGCGCTCGCCGAGGGCTACTGCGGCCTGTGCGACGAGGAGGTTGGCGAAGACGTGGGGCAGGTGGGAGACGGCGGCCATCATGCGGTCGTGCTCGGCCGCCTCGAGGATCGTGGGCTTCCCGCCGGCCGCCGTGACCATCCGGTGAACGCGCTCCAGCGCCACGCCACTGGTGCTCGCGGTCGGGGTGAGGTACCAGGTGGCCTCCTCGAAGAGGCCCTCGCGCGCGTGCTCGAAACCGGAGACCTCGGCGCCGGCCAGCGGGTGACCGCCGACGAAGCGCTCGTCACCGGCGGCCACGGCGACCACGCCCGACTTGGTGGAGCCCACATCGGTCACCGCGCAGCCCTCGGGAGCCGCGGCGAGGACCTCGCCGAGCTTCTCCCCGGCGATCGCCGCCGGCACCGCCACCACGGCGATGTCGGCGCCGTCGAGCGCCTCGGCGAGATCGTCGAAGGCCTCGTCGATCAGGCCCGCCTCGAGGGCGAGCTTCGCCCTCGGGCTGACTCCCCGCACGGTGAACTCGCCGCTGCGCCTGGCGGCGAGTCCAAGCGACCCTCCGATCAGGCCGACACCGACGACCGTGACGATCAAGCGGCCGGCGCCCCCTCGGGAAGGAAGGAGCGCTTGCCGGCGAGCTGGGCGGCACGGTTGAGCGTCTCGGCGTATGCCGGGAAGTCACTGGTCCGCAGGGCCTGGGGGCCGTCGCAGATGGCCTCCTCGGGCTCGGGGTGGATCTCGACGATCACGCCGTCGGCCCCCGCCGCAGCCGCCGCGTACGAGAGCGAAGGCACGAGCGCGCGGCGCCCGGCGGCATGGCTCGGGTCAACGATCACCGGCAGGTGGGTCATCTCCTTGAGCACGGGGATCGCGCTCAGGTCGAGCGTGAACCGGTAGGCGTTCTCGAAGGTCCGGATGCCGCGCTCGCAGAGCATGACCTCCTTGTTGCCCTCCTTGAGGATGTACTCGGCCGCCATCAGCAGCTCCTCGAGCGTGCTCGAGAGGCCGCGCTTGAGAAGGGTTGCCCGCCCCGACTTTCCGATCTCGGTCAGCAGGTTGTAGTTCTGCATGTTGCGGGCCCCGACCTGGATCACGTCGGCAACCTCCAGTACCGGGTCGAGGTCGCGAAGGTCCATCAGCTCGGTGACGATCGGCAGGCCGGTCTTCTCCTTGGCCTCGGCCAGCAGCCGAAGCCCCTCCTCGCCCAGGCCCTGGAAGGCGTACGGGGACGTGCGCGGCTTGTAGGCGCCGCCTCGCAGCATCGAAGCGCCGCCCTTGAGAACCACGTCGGCCGTGGCCATCAGCTGCTCTCGGGACTCCACCGTGCACGGCCCGGCGATGAGGGCGAAATTGTCTCCGCCGACCTTGGCACCGCCGATGTCGAAGACCGACGGCTCTCCGTGACGGCCCTCAAGCGAGGCGAGCTTGTACGGCTTGAGGATCGGCACCACTCGGGCCACGCCCTCGAAGCCCTCCAGCTCGAGCTGGCTGACCCGCACCTCGGTGTCGGAGTCGCCGATTGCCCCGATCAGGGTCAGCTCGGCGCCGCGGCTCGGGTGGGCCTGTGCACCCACCGACTCGATCTTGTCGATCACGGCCTGGACCTCGTCCTCGGAGGCCTGGGATTTCATGACGATCAGCATCTGCTCTCTTCTTTCCTCTCGATATTTCGGAAAAGCTTCACTGCGCCGCCGTGCCGGACGGCCGACGGTGCTCCTTCACCCAACTTCGGCGCCCGGCTGCGGGACACTTCCTGACGGCGCGCATGCGCCGGCCGGACGCCTAGAGAAATCGCCAATACGGATAGGAACGGCCCGGCAGGCCGCCCACGGGGGGCTGCATGCGGATGTTGGTGCCGGGGTGCTCCATCGCGGTTATTGAAGCACACGCCGGCGGGCAGGCACGCAGGATCGGTGCCCGGCGCGGGCCTCATGCGATCGCCTCGGCCAGGGCCTCGAGCGCCCGGGCGTTCTCGTCGTGGGAACCGAAGGTGATCCGAAGCCAGCCGGCACGGCCAAGCCCGGTGCCGCCGCGGACCAGCACGCCGCGGGTGGCGAGCTCTGCGAGGACACGCTCCTCGACCTGCGCCGGCTCCTGGCCGGCCGGCACAGGCAGGCCGACCCAGCAGAAGTTGGCCTCGGAGGCGGTCGGCAAGAGGCCAAGCTGCTCGAGCCCGGACATGACCTGCGCCCGGCCGTCCATGTTCCGGGCCACGCGCTCGACCAGGGCCTCCGGATGGCGCAGGGCCTCGACCCCGGCCGCCTGGGCTGCCGCCGAGCAGAAGAAGGGTTGGCGCACGCGGTTGACCGCGGCCGGGATCTCCTCGCTTCCGCAGAGCGCAAAGCCGACCCTTAGCCCGGCGAGCCCGTAGACCTTGCTGAAGGTCCGGAGGAGGAGCAGGTTTTCGCGCCCCTCGAGCAGCCCGATGGTCAGGTCGGGGTCGTCGAGCGTGCAGTACTCGCAGTAGGCCTCGTCGATCACCAGGCAGACCTCCGGGGGGACCGCCTCCACGAACTCACGGACCTCCTCGAAGCCCAGGGCGGTGCCGGTGGGGTTGTTGGGGTTGCAGAGGATCGCCATCCGGGTCTGCGGCCCGATCGCCTCGAGCATCGCCGCCGTGTCGTGGCGGTCCTCGGCGTCGAGGGGCACCCGCGTGGTCAGGGCGCCCGACGCGCCCTCCAGGTGCTCGTAGACGGAGAACGACGGCCACGCGAAGACCAGCTCGCTTCCCGGGTCCAGCAGCGCCTCACCGAGCGCCAGGAGGATGTCGCAGGAGCCGTTGCCCAGGGCGATCCGTGACGCCGGCACGCCGTAGCGGTCGGAGAGCGCCTCGCGCAGCTTCGTACCGGCCGGGTCCGGGTAGCGGTTGAGCCCCAGCATGACCTCCTCCACCGCGGCGACGACCTCGGGGATCGGCGGGTCGTGGGACTCGTTGGAGGCGAGCATCGCCACGTCCTCGGGGAGCTCGTACCCGGCCGCCGTCGGGTAGGCGGGGATACGGTCCAGGCGGGCGGAGAACTCAGGCGCCATCGTCGATCGGGCCACCGGCGCGCACGCCGTCCTCGAGGAAGCGCCCGTCCCGGCCCACGTAGCCACCCTTACCGCCGACGATGACAATCACTGCCTCTCCTTCGCCCGGGTTGCGCATCCTGCGCGTAGTGGGGGCGTCGACCCGGGCAATGCCACCGTCCTCAAGGCGCACCCACGGACCCTCACCGAAGCTGAACTCGACCGGCCCGCGATGGACGAAGTAGAGCTCCTCCTGCTCGTCGTGGAAATGGGCGCCGGTCTCCCAGCGCGGCGGAAGGACGATCGCGTTGGCCCCGAACCCGGTCAGGCCCAGCGACTCCCGGACCTTCCGGAACCCCGGGCCCTCCCCCAGCTCGTCGAGATTCGATACCGCCCAGCCGTCGCCTGACGCAGCGCCCTCGCTCACTGTGCGCTCCCGAGGTCGCTGCGCAGCTCGCTTGCCCGGCGCAGGTAGACGTGCTGGGCCTCGCTCCCCTCGGCGGCCCGGTAGTGGACCAGCACCCGGATGACCCCCGGCATCGACCCCGGCACGGGGATCTCGCGGGCGCAGAGAAGCGGCACCGCGGAGAGTCCCATCTCGCGGGCGGCGAGGGCGGGAAACTCGGCGTCGAGGTCGTCGGTGACGGTGAAGATCGCGCTGACCAGGTCACCGGCGGCAAGGGAGTTGCGCGAGAGCAGCTCGTCGAGCATCTCGCGCGTCGCCTCAAGGATCGCCTCGCGATCGTTCTCCTCAACCGTGGTCGCGCCGCGCAGGGCGTAAACGCTCATCGGCCGCTGATCATGCCAGCCCCGGGCCGGGCGCGGCGCGAAGCCGCTCCATCTCTTCCTCGCCGAGCCGGCGGGACTGCCCCGGGGCGAGCGTCCCAAGCTCAAGCGGCCCGAACGCCACGCGGCAGAGCTCCTGCACCGGGTGGCCCACCGCCTCGCACATGCGCCGGACCTGCCGCTTGCGCCCCTCGCGGATCGTGACCTCGATCACCGAATCGCCGGCCACCTCCACGCCGGCGGGGGCGGTGAGGCCGTCGTCGAGCTCGATCCCGGACCGAAGCGACTCGATGGCCTGCGGGCCGGGAGTGCCTCCCGCCACCCGGACCCGGTAGCGCTTGGGAACCTCGTAGCGGGGATGGGTGAGGCGGTTGGCCAGCTCGCCGTCGTCGGTAAGGAGGATCAGCCCGGTCGAGTCGGCGTCGAGCCTGCCTACCGGGTAGAGCCGGCGATGCCCTCCGTCGACGAGGCCGACAACGGTCGGACGCCCGTGGGTGTCGGAGGCGGTGGAGACGACACCGGCCGGCTTGTTGAGCGCGTAGACGACGCGCTCGTCGGGGCCAGGGCCGACCGACCGGCCGTCGACCTGCACCGCCGATCCCTCGCCGACGCGGAGAGCAGGGTCGGTGGCCTCGACGCCGTCGACGGTCACGCGGCCCTCGGCAATGATCCGCTCCGAAGCGCGGCGGGAGGCGACCCCGGCGCGGGCCAGGTACTTGGCGAGTCTCATCGGCTGGCTGCCACCATAGGACCGATGGATCTTGACCTGCTCGAACGGATAATGGCCGCAGGGGGCGAGCCCCCCTACCGCCGGGACCAGGCCTGGGCCTGGCAGGCGCGGGGCGCCCGGGACTGGGGGGAGATGACCGACCTCCCGGCCGGCCTGAGGGAACGGCTGGCCGCCGACGTCCCCTTCTCCACCCTCACGCTCGAGGAAGAAGCGGTCTCCACCGACGGCACCGTCAAGGCGCTCTTTCGCACGGCCGACGACCGGCCGGTGGAGGCGGTGCTGATGAGCTACCGCGACGGACGGCGCTCGGTCTGCCTCTCCTCGCAGTCGGGCTGCCCCCTCACCTGCACGTTCTGCGCAACCGGGACGATGAAGTTCGGGCGCAACCTGACCACCTGGGAGATCGTCGACCAGGCGCTCCATTTCCGGCGCCGGGCCGAACTCAACCACTGCGTCTTCATGGGCATGGGCGAGCCGATGATGAACCTCGACTCCGTTCTCGGCGCCTGCGAGCTGCTCCCCGACCTGGGGATCACCAGCCGGCGCACCACGGTCTCAACGGTGGGCTGGATACCGGGAATCGACCGCCTCGCAGCCCAGCCAAGGCCCCTGCGCCTGGCGCTCTCTCTCCACGCCCCCGACGACGACCTGCGCAGCCAGATCATGCCGGTCAATGAGCGCTACCCGATGGCCGAGGTGATCGAGGCCTGCAACCGCTACTACGAGGCCAAGCGCAGGATGATCTTCATCGAGTACGTGATGCTCGCCGGCGTCAACGACCAGGTCGGCCAGGCCCTCGCACTCGCCGACCTCCTCGACCCGAAGCGGTTCAAGGTCAACCTGATTCCCTACAACCCGAGCGGCACGCCCTACGAGGGCTCGAGCCGGGAGGCGATCGAGGCCTTCCGTGCGGCGCTTGAGCGCCGCGGGGTAACCGCGACGGTGCGGCTCACCCGCGGGCGCGACATCGACGCGGCCTGCGGCCAGCTGGCCGCCCGGGCGGCCTGATCAGGCTGCCGGCTCGGGCCCGGAAGGCTCGACCGGCGCAGGCTCGATGTCCACGGCGCCGACCGGCTCCGGCCGGTCCCCGGCAGCGGCGGCTTCCTGCCCGCCGATCTCCGGCTGGGACCCTGGGGCGGCTTCCCCCAGGCGCGCCGAGCCGGCGGCCAGCAGGCGCTCGCGAAGCTCGGCCTGCTCTTCGGGGCTCGGGTCCCACTGGCTGACGTCGGGCAGCTCCTCGAGGCTGTCCATCCCAAAGAGGCGCAGGAAGAGCTCGGTGGTGCGGTAGGTGACGGCGCCGAACTGCGAGCGGCCGGACTCCTCGATCAGCCCACGCTCCAGGAGGGTCCCGGTGGCCGAGTCGGCGCTGACGCCGCGGATCCTGGTGATCTCCGGGCGCGAGACGGGCTGCAGGTAGGCGACGATCGCCAGTGTCTCCGACTGGGCGGCGGTCAGCGGCGGGGTCCGTGGGCGGGCGAAGAGCCTGCGGGCGGCCGTCTCGGCCTCCGGGTCGCTGGCCAGGGCGTAGCCGCCGGCGATCCGCTTGAGAACGAGGCCGCGGTTGCCGTCGGCAAGCCCACTCTCGAGGTCGGTGAGGGCCACCTCGAGCTCCTCCTTCTCACAGGGGACCGCCTCCATGAGCGCCTCGGCACTGACCGGGTCGGGGCTGAGGAAGAGCAGCGCCTCGACCGTTCCGGAAAGATCGCTCACGCGGCATCCTCCACCAGGCGCAGGGCGGGCGGTTCAACTTCGGCCGGGGCGATCGAGATCGGGCCGAAGGGGACATCCTGGTTCCAGGTCGCCTCCCCCTGCTTGTAGAGCTCCAGCAGGGCGAAGATGGTCACGGCGACGGTCATCCGGTCGGCGCCGGCGACCGCCTCGTCGAACCCGACCGCACCTCGCCGCAGCAGCGAGCGCAGGTGGGCGAGCCGCTCGGGAACGGTGACCCGGCGGATGTTCAGGTGGTGCAGGCTGATCTGGGGCGGCAGATGGAGGAGGCCGCCAAGCGCTTCGCCGAGCTTCTCCGGCTCGTAGGCCTTGACGGCGCTCTCGAGGCTGACCCGGCGCGCAAAGGCCGGCAGCGGCGCCGACCGGTAACGGAAGCCCCGCTCCGCCTCGAGGCGCCCTTCCAGGTGCTCGGCGGCGTTGCGGTAGCGGCGGGCGTCGAGCATTCGCGCCAGGAGCTCCTCAGCGGCCTCGCCGGGCTCCATCCCCTCAAGGAGGTCGGCCTCCTCGCCGGGCAGCATCAGCCGCGACTTGAGCTCAAGGAGGGCCGCGACGAGCACGATGAACTCGGTGGCCATCTCGAGGTCGAGTTCGCCGCGCTCCTCGAGCACGTCGAGGTAGGCCAGGACGATTCCCGAGAGCTCCACCTCGAGCAGGTCGACCTCCTCGCGGAGGACCAGCGTCAGCAGCAGGTCAAACGGCCCCGTGAAGATCTCCAGGTCGAGGTCGAGATCGGCGGCGATCACGGCTCGGACCGTAACGCCCGCACCGGTCGGCGAAGGAAGAGCGCCAGGCCCGTGGTCAGGGCGACGATCGCGCCCATCGCGTAGGCCGCGCCGTCGCCCACCGCCTCGGCCACGCCGCCGCCGATCACGGCGCCGAGGGCGATCGAGCCGGCCCAGGCAATGTTCTGGAAGGCTCCGGCCCAGCCCTGGTCCACCTTGAGCGCCTCGGCCCGGCGGGAGATGATCCGCGCCCCGGGCGTGAAGAGCGCCCCAAGGGTCACCCCGACGAAGGCGAGCATTGCCGCCACCACGATGACGCCCTCCGGGGTGGCCAATACGGCGAGCCCCAGGGCACCGAGGAAGAGGCTGGCCTGGACGATGCGTTCGGCCCCCCGGCGGTCGATGTAGCGGCCGACGAGCGGGTTCATGACCGCCTCGGCGGCCGCGGCAATAAAGAAGATCCCGCCGATCGCCAGGGCCCCTGCCCCGAGCCGCCCGAGGTCGAGCGGGATGAGGACTTCGAGGATCCCGAAACCGAGCCCGGCCACGAAGACGAGCCAGAAGGCAATCAGCGAAGCGTTGTCGCTGAGCATCGACTGGGGCGGGCGTCCCCTGGGCAGCGGCGTGGGTCGCGGCATCCGCGCGGCGATCGCGGCGATCACCAGGCCGGCGGCGACCGTCGCGCCGAAGGCGGGCACACGGCCGAACTCGTCGACCGCTATCCCCAGCACCGGCCCGAACTGCGCCCCGACCAGGGCGGCGGCCATCACGAAGCCGATTGCCTCCCCGCGGCGGCCGGTGTCGGTCTCCTCGACCAGCCACGCGAAGCCGGCCAGCCAGGAGAGCGCCCCGCCGAGGCCCTGGACGAAGCGGCCGAGATCGAGGAGGAAGACGGTGTCGGCCAGGGCGAAGGTGACGCTCCCCACGGTCATGAGCCCGAGCGCCCCCAGCAGCGTCGGCTTGGCGCCAAACCTCTCCGCGGCCCAGCCTCCCGGCAGCGCCCCGGAGAGCGTCCCGGCGGCGTAGGCGCCGACCAGGATTCCCGCGCTGCCCTTGTCGAGGCCGAACTCGTCGGAGAGCGCCGGCAGGACCGGCGCCAGGACCGCATAGAAGAGGGTGTCGATCAGGATGACGACGCAGACCAGCGCCAGCAGGCGCCGGTTCATCGCCCGGGAGGAGGCCCCACTCCCATCACGCGCCGCACGTCGGCGACGGTCGGCGCGGCGATTTCGCGGGCCCTCGCCGCGCCGGCGGCGAGCACCTCCTCCAGGGCCTGCTCGTCGCCCCGCAGGGCCTCGTAGCGCTGCTGGACCGGCTCCAGCATCTCGACCACCGCGTCGGCTACGGCGCCCTTGAGGTCGCCGTACCCGCGGGCCTCGGCCATCTCCTCCTCGACCTGCCCGGGATCGACATCGCGGCTGGCCGCCAGGATGTCGATCAGGTTGGTCACGCCGGGCTTGTCCGGGGCCCGGACGATCTCCTTGCCGGAGTCGGTAACCGCACGCGAGAGCTTCTTGCGAATCGCATCGGGGTCGTCCAGGACGTAGACGGTGCCCTCCTCCGAGCCGCCGGTAGTCGACATCTTGTTCTCGGGGTGCTGGAGGTCCATGATCCGGGCACCCACCTCCGGGATCCGGTGCGAGGGGACGGTCAGGACCTCCTCGCCGTCACCGAAGCGGGCGTTGAACCGCTCGGCGATGTCCCGCATCAGCTCGATGTGCTGGCGCTGGTCTTCACCGACGGGGACCTCGTCGGCGCGGTAGGCGAGCACGTCGGCGGCCTGGAGCACCGGGTAGAGGAAGAGCCCGGCGGAGACCAGCTCGCGCTGGCTGTCCGACTTCTCCTTGAACTGGTGCATCCGGTTGAGGTCGCCGTGCGCGGTGACCGAGCAGAGCAGCCAGGTGAGCTCGGTGTGCTCGGGAACGTCGCCCTGCCGGAAGAGCACGCACCGCTCCGGGTCCAGGCCTGCGGCCAGCAGGAGCGTCGTGGTGTCCAGGCAGCGCTCGCGCAGGACGGCGGGATCGTAGGAGACGGTCGTGGCGTGGAGGTCGACGATCGAGTAGATGGCCAGGTCGCCGGCCTCTTCGGCGCGCCGCTGGCCGTCGACGTACTGCCGAATGGCGCCGATGTAGTTGCCGAGGTGCTTGCGCCCGGTCGGCTGGATCCCCGAGAAGATGCGCATGTACGGCGCGGAGGCTACCTACGCGCCGTCTGCGGCAAGCTCCTGGCGGATGACCGGGTTCTTCGCGGCCCCGGCCTCGTCCAGCCGCCGTACCGGGGTCGTGTACGGAGCCTCCGCCGCGACCTCCGGGTCTTCCCTGGCCTCGGCAACCACCGATGCGACCGCCTCGGCGAATGCGTCGAGCGTCTCGCGGGTCTCGGTCTCGGTCGGCTCCATCAGGAGCGCCTCGTCGACCAGCAGCGGGAAGTAGACGGTCGGCGGGTGGAAGCCGTGGTCGAGCAGGCGCTTGGCGAGGTCGAGCGTCTTGATCCCGAGGTCGCGCTTCATCGGCTCGCCCGACAGGACGAACTCGTGCATGCAGCGGTCGCCAAAGGCGAGCGGCAGCTCCTCGCCGACCAGCTCGCGCAGGCGGGCGAGCAGGTAGTTGGCGTTCAGGACCGCAATCTCGCTGGCGTCCCGCAGCCCCTCGGCTCCGAGCGAGCAGATGTAGGCGTAGGAACGGACGAAGCAGCCGTAGTTGCCCTGGAAGCCGCGCAGCCGGCCGATCGACTGCGGGCGGTCGTAGTCGAGGTCGAAGACCGGGCCGTCGGGAGTCTCGCTGCGGGTGATCACCGGGACGGGAAGGAAGGGCTCGATCCGCTCGCTGACGGCGATCGGGCCGGAGCCGGGGCCGCCGCCACCGTGGGGCTGGGTGAACGACTTGTGGAGGTTGAAGTGGACGATGTCGAAGCCCATGTCGCCGGGGCGCGAGCGCCCCATGACGGCGTTGAGGTTGGCCCCGTCGTAGTAGAGGGTCGCCCCGACCCCGTGGACCAGCTCCGCGATCTCCTCGATGTTCGGGTCGAAGAGGCCGAGCGTGTTGGGGTTCGTGAGCATCAGGCAGGCGACCTGGTCGTCGACCTTCTCGCGCAGGTCGTCCATGTCGACGCCGCCGTCGGCATTGGTGCCGACCTTCACCACCTCGTAGCCGGCCATCGTGACCGTCGCCGGGTTGGTCCCGTGGGCGGTGTCGGGGGTCAGCACCTTGGTCCGTGCGTCGCCGCGGGACTCGTGGTAGGCGCGTGTGAGCAGGACTCCGGCCAGCTCGCCGTGGGAGCCGGCGCTCGGCTGCAGCGACACCGCCGGCAGCCCGGCGACCTCGCCCAGGGCCCGCTCGAGGTTCCACATCAGCTCGAGCGCGCCCTGGGCGCGGCGCGGGTCCTGAAGCGGGTGCATGCGGGCGTGGCCGGGGAGGGCCGTGACGCGCTCATGGAGGCGCGGGTTGTGCTTCATCGTGCAAGAGCCGAGCGGGTAGAAGCCGCTGTCGAGGTCGAAGTTCCGGCGCGAGAGGCGCACGTAGTGGCGCACCAGCTCGGGCTCGCTCACCTCGGGCAGGCGGGCGGGCTCGCGGCGGCGCAGGGATTCGGGAAGGAGCTCGTGAGGGTTACGCTCGGGGACCCCGGCCGGCGGGCACTGGAAGGCGCGGCGCCCACGGGCGCCCTTCTCGAAGATGGTGCGCACCTCGTCGCGCTGCATCGGGGTGGCGCTGTCGGCCGAAGCCGGCGGGCGCGGGGCGACTGTCGTCACGACGCCGCCTCCCCCACTCCGGCGGCGGCCCGCTCCTCGGCCATCGCCTCCGCCAGCGTCTCGGCGAGCATGTCGATCTGCTCCGCGGTGCGCTGCTCGGTGATCGCGACCAGGAGGGCGGTCGGGAACTCCTCGTAGTCGCGCCCGACGGCGTAGCCCGGGTTGATCCCGCGGTCCTGGCAGCGGGAGATGACCCGCTCGACCGCCGCGGTGTCGGCGACGTCGAGGTCGACGGCAAACTCCCTGACCACCGGGCCGTCGAAGAGCTCCTCCACGCCCTCGACGCCGGAGAGGCGTTCACGGGCGTAAGCGGTCCTCTGGAGGAGCAGCTCGGCGAGCTCGACGATCCCGTCACGGCCCAGCCAGGAGAGGTAGACGACCCCGGCCAGCGCGTTGAGGGCCTGGGAGGTGCAGATGTTGGAGGTGGCCTTCTCGCGGCGAATGTGCTGCTCGCGGGTCTGCAGGGTGAGGACGAAGCCGCGGCGCCCGTCGACGTCTGTCGTCTCGCCGGCGATCCGGCCGGGCATCTTGCGCAGGTACGCGGCGGTAGCGGCGAAGAAACCAAAGGACGGGCCGCCGAAGTCGAGCCGGTTGCCGAGCGTCTGCCCCTCCCCGACCGCCACGTCGACCCCGCACTCGCCCGGGGAGGCGAGGATCCCGAGGGGAATCGGGTCGTAGGAGCCGACCACGACCGCCGGGCTGTTCTTGGCCGCTTCGGCCAGCGCGGCGGCGTCCTCGACAATGCCAAGGAAGTTCGGCTGCTGGAAGAAGACGGCACAGCTGTCGCCGTCGATCGCCGCCGCCCAGGCGTCCGGGTCGGTTACGCCGCCGGAGAGCGGCACCTCCACTACCTCGATCCCGTAACCGTGGGAGAGCGTGCGCAGGGTCTCCCGGCTGTGCGGGTGGAGCCCGCGCGAGACGACGAACTTCGACTTTCCGTTGGCGAGCTTGGCCAGGTACCCGGCGGCCCCGACCGCGCTCGGGCCCTCGTAGACCGAAGCGTTGGAGACCGGGAGGCCGGTCAGCTCGCTGATCGCCGTCTGGTACTCGAACATCACCTGGAGGCTGCCCTGGCTGATCTCAGGCTGGTAGGGCGTGTAGGGAGTCAGGAACTCCGAGCGGCCAAGGAGCATGTCGATGACCGCCGGGGCGTAGTGGTCGTACATGCCGGCACCCAGGAAGGTGATCTCGTCGTCGGCCGAGGTGTTGGCCCTGGAGAGCTCGAGCAGGTGGCCGTAAACCTCCTGCTCGCTCATTCCCTCGGGCAGGTCGAGCTCGCGCCCGAGCCGGACCCCCTCGGGAACCTGCTCGAAGAGCTCGTCGATCGAGGCGGCGCCGATCGTCGCGAGCATCTGCTCGAGGTCTTCGGGTGTGACTGCGGTGTAGCGGCTCAAGTTCTCGTGCTCCCTGTCCGGCCGGCGCGCCTGATCAGGGCAGGATTGCCTCGTAGGCGGTGGCGTCCATCAGGGCCTCTGTCTCGGATACGTCCGAGAGCCTCACTTTGACCATCCACCCGGAGCCGTACGGGTCGTCGTTGATTGCCTCGGGAGTGTCGCCGAGGGCACCATTGACCTCGATCACCTCGCCGCTGAGCGGGGCGATCACCTCGCTGACCGCCTTGACCGACTCGACCTCCGCATAGGGCGCGCCGGCCTCGACCTGGGTTCCGGGGTCGGGCGGGTCGAAGAAGACGACCTCCCCAAGGGCGTCCTGCGCGTACCAGGTGATGCCGAAGGTCGCGACGTCACCCTCAACTCGGGCCCAGTCATGCTCGGGGTGGTAGATCAGCTCGGCGGGGTAGCTGGCGTCGGCCATCGACGTCTCCTTGCTCGTGGTGTGGCGGCGAGTCTACGCGCCGCCTGGACGGTAAAGCGGTTTCTCGGCGACCGTCGCCGGGCGGACCTTGCCCCTCACGTCGATCTCGATCTTCTCGCCGGGCACCGCCCGGTCGGAAGGCAGGTAGGCCATGCCGATACCGACCCCCATGGTCGGCGAAAGCGTGCCGCTGGTGACCTCGCCACCACCCTCGACCGGGTTGCCCTGGCGGGCGATTCCCGGGCCGTCGATCAAGAACGGCACGAGCTTCTCCCGCGGTCCCGCCTCGCGCTCGGCGGCAACCGCCTCGGAGCCGATGAAGCCCGTCTCCTCGCGACAGGCCCAGCCGAGCCCTGCGGCGATCGGCCCGCGGTTCTCCATCAGGTCATTCCCGTAGAGGTGGTAACAGACCTCCATGCGGAGCGTGTCGCGGGCCCCGAGGCCGGCGGGCACCGCGCCCGCCGCCGTGAGCGCGTCCCAGAGGGCCGGTGCGTCCTGGGGCGGGCAGAGGATCTCGACGCCGTCCTCCCCCGTGTAGCCCGTGCCGCACACCAGGGCGCGGACGCCGGCCACCTCCAGCTCCGCCACCCGGAAGCGGGCCGGCAGCTCGCCTTCGCAGAGCGGCGCAAGCATCTCGCGCGCCGCGGGGCCCTGGACCGCGATCATCGCCCAACTTTCGGCGGCGTCGATGACCTCCGCGTCGAAGCCGGCTGCGTGGTCGCGCATCCAGGCAAAGTCGCGCTCGTGGTTGGAGGCGTTGGTGACGATCAGGTAGCGATCCTCGGCCGGCCGGTAGGCAAAGCAGTCGTCGAGAACCCCGCCGTCCTCGTTGCAGAGCACCGAGTACTGGGCGCCGCCGACATCGAGCTTCTCGAGGTCGTTGGACAGGAGCCGCTGGGCCAGTTCACCGGCCTGGGGGCCGGCAACCTCCACCTCGCCCATGTGGGAGACGTCGAAGAGGCCGACCGAGCTGCGGACCGCCTCGTGCTCCTGGCGGATGCCCTCGTACTGGACCGGCATCTCCCAGCCGGCGAAGTCGACGATTCGCGCGCCGGCCTCGACGTGACGGTCGTAGAGGGGCGTGCGGCGGGGAGCGGCGGACATCGCCGCCACGCTACCGCAGCCGGAACTTCCTCCCGGGGGTGATCGCTACTTCAGGAAGGCGGGGATGTCGAGATCGTCGTCGCCGATCTCGAGGTCGCCCTTCTTGCCCACCCTGGGCGTGCGGTCCTTGCGCCCGGCACGCGGCTCCGGCTCCCGGCTGCCCGCAGAGCTGCGGCGGGAGCGACGCCCGGCCTGGTCGAAGCCGGTGGCGATAACGGTCACGCGGACCTCGTCGCCCATCGACTCGTCGAGGACGGCGCCAAAGATGATGTTGGCGTTCCGGTCGGCGGCGGAATGGATCACCTCGGCGGCCTCGTTGACCTCGAAGAGCCCGAGCTCGCTGCCGCCGGTGATGTTGAGGAGGATCCCGGTCGCGCCGTCGATCGAGTCCTCGAGCAGCTCGCTGGTGATGGCGGCGGTGGCGGCGTCCACGGCGCGGTTCTCTCCGGCCGACGAGCCGACCCCCATGAGGGCCGACCCGGCGTCGGCCATGATCGTGCGCACGTCGGCGAAGTCGAGGTTGACCAGGCCGGGGATGGTGATCAGGTCGGTGATCCCCTGGACGCCCTGGCGCAGCACGTTGTCGGCCTCGCGGAAGGCCTCCAGGACGGTGGTGCGCTTCTCGACGGTGGCGAGCAGGCGCTCGTTGGGGATGACGATCAGGGTGTCGACCACTTCGCGCAGCCGCTCGATCCCCTCGTCGGCCGCCTTCATTCGCTGAGCGCCCTCGAACTCGAAGGGACGGGTGACCACGCCCACGGTCAGGGCGCCGATCTCGCTCTTGGCGATCTCGGCGATCACGGGGGCGGCGCCGGTGCCGGTGCCGCCGCCCTCGCCGGCGGTGACGAAGACCATGTCGGCCCCCTTCAGGGCCTCCTTGATGTCGTCGCGGGACTCGGCCGCGGCGCCGAATCCGATCTGCGGGTCGGCGCCCGCTCCCAGGCCGCGGGTCAGCTCTTCGCCGATGTTGAGCTTGATGTCGGCCTCACAGGCCTGGAGGGCCTGGGCGTCGGTGTTGGAGGCGATGAACTCGACGCCACGCAGCCCGGCGTCAACCATCCGGTTCACGGCATTGGTGCCGCCACCGCCGACTCCGACGACCTTGATGACGGCGAGGTAGCTGCCGTGGTCAACCATGCTTTCCATTGATCTGTCCGACCCTCAATTCATAGTTGAGGCCTCGGGAAGGGTTCCCGGGGCCCGATCGGGAGGCCACCGTAGGGCCTCTCTGGCTCAGCAGTCTAGAAGCGCAAGGGCGATTGCGCCACCCTTGCCTCAAGCTGGGGTTGAGGGTTGCCTCTCGACCAACCCTCAACCGGCACTTGAGACTTTTCAGGGAATAAAGCCCTCCTCGCTCCCCGTGGAAGGACCGACGGCAGGGCGCTCCGGCACCCTCAGGTCGACATAAGAGGCCCCGGCCACGCTCGGGTCCTTGAGGATGCGGCCGGCTGCCGCCCACTTGGACTGGAGCCGGTCCGGGGGACCGAACCGCAGCTCCGGGTAGCCGGCGACGCGCACGGTGTAGCCGCCGCCGGCGTAGATCACGGCGCTGACGCGGCTGCGCAGGTGTGGCGGCGCAGCGGCCAGGAGGCGTACCTGCTCGAGGGCGCGCCCCCCGGTCAGCCGCGGAGCGCCGAACGGGACCTTGGCGTTCACGGCGGGGAGGCCGGCGGTCCGCTCCCCCTTGAGCAGGACCCCATCGGCGGCGACCGCCACCGGGACCCCGCCTCCCACCAGCGCGGCGACCGGCCGCCGCTGCGTGACGGCGATCCTCATCCCGTGAGGGAAGTCGGTCGATACCTCGAGCGACTTGACGACGGGAAAGCGGCGAACCGCCTCGTCGAGGGCGCCACGGTCAACATTGAGGGTCGTCATGTCCATCGCCACGCTCGTCAGCGAAGAGCGGATGGCAGCGCCTCCCGGCGACTTGCCCACGCCGGTGACCTTCACCTGCTCAACGGCCACGAGCGAGGAGCTGCGAAGCCAGATCCAGCCGCCGGCCAGGAGGGCTGTACCGAGAAAGAGCGCGAGAATCGCCTTGACGGACGGGAGCCTCAGCCTCCTCGCTCGCAGGCGCCTTGGGGAGGAAGGGCTGGTGGCGGGTACCGCCGGCATCCTGGTCGCCTTCGACGGCCGGGTCTCTCTTCCTGCCACGTCAGCCAGAGACGAGAGCTTCGCCGAGGGCGCGGATGTCTCCGGCCCCCATCACCAGGCAGAGGTCGCCGGGCCGGAGCAGTCCTGAGAGCCGCTCTCCGGCCTCCCCCATCCCCGGGATCGATTCGACGCTCCCGCCGGCTCGCCGAGCAGCCGCCGCAACCATCTCCCCGGTGACGCCGGGGAAGTCCGCCGCCTTCTCCCGGGACGGATAGACGTCGACCACGACGGCGAGGTCGGCCCCGGCGAGAGCCTCTCCGAACCGTCCGGCGAGCTCCGCGGTCCGCGAGAAGAGGTGCGGCTGGAAGACCGCGACGAGCCGCTCCGGCTCCTGGCTGCGTGCGGCGGCGATCGCGGCGGCGACCTCTGTCGGGTGGTGGGCGTAGTCGTCGACGACCCGCGCCCCGGCCGCAGTGCGGCCCAGTTCCTCGAACCGTCGCCCCGAGCCGCTGAAGGACGCGATGGCCCGAACGGCCTCGTCCTCGGGCACGCCCGCGAGGGCGGCCGCCTCCAGGGCGGCGGCCGCGTTCCAGGCGTTGTGCTCCCCCGGAACCGCAAGCTCGACCTCGTGCCCCCTCCAGGTGAAGGTCGGCAGGCCGGACGAGGTGTCGACCGGCGTTGGATCGAAGGTCACGCAAGAGGCCTCGCCCCTCAGCTCCAGGAGCGCCGGGGCGTCGGCGATCACGGCCATCGCCGGACCGTCCAGGAACTCGGCAAAGACCGCGCGCAGCTCCTCCTCCGAGCGGTAGGTGGCGTGGTGGTCGAGCTCGACGTTGGTGAGCACCGCGACCTCCGTGCTGATCGAAAGCAGCGAGCGGTCGGACTCGTCGGCCTCGACCACCAGCCAGTCGCCGGAGCCCCAGGCAGCGTTCCGCCCGGTGCTGCGCAGCGTGCCTCCGATCAGGTAGCCGGGATCGAGGCCCGCCTCCAGGAGCACGTGCGCGACCATGCTCGTCGTGGTCGTCTTCCCGTGCGCGCCGGCGACGGCGATGGTCCTGCGCAGCGAGGTGAGCTCGGCCAGCAGCTCGGCCCTGGGCATCGTTCGCAGGCCCCGGCTGCGGGCGGCCTCCAGCTCCGGGTTCGAGTCGGGAATGGCCGTGGAGAAGACCACCTCGACGTTGTCTCCCGCGGGCACGTTGGCCGCGTCGTGGCCGGCGCGGGCGTCGATGCCGGCCTCCCTGAGCGCCGCCAGCGCCGGGGAATCGTCGCGGTCGCTGCCGCTGACCGTCGCCCCCAGCTCATGGGCGGCGGCAGCCCACCCCTGCATCCCGGCGCCACCGATTCCGATGAAGTGGAGCCGCCGCCCTTTCCAGTCCGGGCCGCTCATGCCGCCGCCTCGCGGAGCAGCCCGGCGACCTCGCCGGCAGCGTCCGGCCGGGCGATCGAGAGCGCCGAGGCGCGCATCTGCTCCAGGCGCCCCGGGTCGGCCAGCAGGCCCCGGACAGTCTCGGCCAGCAGTGGGGCATCGAGCCGGGCGTCCTCGATCACCACTGCGGCGCCGGCGTCGCTCATCCAGGCCGCGTTGCCGGCCTGGTGGTCGGCGGCGGCGTGGGGGTAGGGCACGAGCACTGCCGGGCAACCCGCGGCGGCTATCTCGAAGACCGAGCCCCCGGAGCGCGAGACGACCACGTCGGCCGCGGCAAGCGCCTGGTCGAAGTCGTCGATGTAGCCGAAGAGCCTGTAGCCGGGACCGACGGGGCGCCGGCGCAGCTCAGGAAGGTCGCGGTC
>JBBASZ010000004.1:72829-100164 GCA_040398965.1 Solirubrobacteraceae bacterium
CCTGCGGTCCCGCCCGCGGCGATCAAATACCTCGATCTGCTCGAAGTCGTCGAACTGCTCATCGACCGTTGATCGTCGCGTATCGGGCGGCCGGTTCCGGGACCGGCGTCGTGCCGGGGCCACCGCGCGAACCTTCACCGTCCCGCCGCGGGCCACGTTGAGCAGCAGCCCGACGCCGATCAGCAGGGTCACCAGGCTGGTCGACCCGTAGGAGATAAAGGGCAGCGGAACCCCGGTCAGCGGCGCCAGGCCCAGGACGGTGAAGACGTTGAGGATGGCCTGGCAGAGGATCAGAGAGGTGACGCCGCCGGCCACGAGGGTGGCGTAGAGGCCGTTCGCCTGCTGGGCGATCCGCAGCCCCGCCCAGGCGACGAGCGCGAAGAGAACGAGCAGGCCGAACAGGCCAACCACTCCGAGTTCCTCCCCGATGATGGCCAGGATGAAGTCGGTGTGGGCCTCCGGGAGGTAGAAGATCTTCTGGACCGACTCGCCGAGCCCGCGGCCGAAGAGCCCGCCGGAGCCGATCGCGATCTGGCCCTGGACGGCCTGGAAGCCGGCGTCGCCGGCGTGGTCCCAGGGGTTCATGAACGACATCAGCCGGTCGCGCCGGTACTGGGCCGAGAGGGAGAAGAGCAGGACCAGCACCGAACCGATCGCGGTGAGGCCGACCAGCCAGCGCATCGGGACTGCGGCGATGACCAGCATCGCGCCGACGGTCGCGCAGAGGACCAGCGTCGTGCCGAGGTCGGGCTGGGTGACCACGAGCAGGGCGGTCGCCCCGACGACTATCCCGAGCGGCAGCAGCTCGCCCATCGTCCGGAAGCCGTTGGGCTTCTCGGCCAGGAAGCGCGCGCAGTAGAGGACGACGGCGACCTTGGCGATCTCGCTGGGCTGGAACTGCAGGAAGCCGGCCCCCAGCCAGCGCTGCGCGCCGTTCACCGAGACGCCGAGCCCGGGGACCTTCACCGCGAGCAGGAGGATGAAGGAGGCGGCGAGGATCGGGCCGGTGAGCTCCATGATCCGCTGAAGCGACATCCGCGAGACGACCAGCAGCGCAGCGAAGCCGAGCGAGCCGAAGACGACGTAACGAACGAGGAGAGAGCTCCCCGTGCCCCCGCCCTCGACCACCGAGGTGGCCGACGAGGCGCTGTAGACCATGACCGCGCCGAGGGCCAGCAGGCAGAGGACCGCAGTGAGGAGCACGTCCTCCTCGATCTTCCTTCGCCCGGCCCGCTCCCTGCCGCGCGCCAGGGGTCGGGAGCCTGAGGCGACGTCCTCTGCGATTGCGCCGGCCCGGGCCATTGAGACCTCCCTTCGCGGGAATCGGTGATTCTCCTTCCGCGGGTTTCAGGGAGCGGAAAAGCCCGGAATTTCGGCCACCAGCGCCCGGAAGTGGGCGCCCCTCTCCTCGTAGCCGCCGGGGTAGAGGTCGAAGCTCGCGCAGGCCGGTGAGAGGAGCACGACATCGCCCGCCAAGGCGGCGGCGGCCGCCGCCTCGACCGCGCCGTCGAGGTCCTCGAAGCGCAGGCACGGCGTCCCCGGCTCGAGCGCTTCGGCCAGCAGGCCGGCGTCCTGGCCGACCAGGAAGGCCTGCCTCACCCTCCCCCGGGCGGCCTCTGCCAGGTGGCCGAAGTCCTGACCCTTGGCCTGCCCGCCGGCGATCAGCAGGACCGGCTCGTCGAAGGCCTCGAGGGCAACTGCGGTCGAACCGGCGTTGGTCGCCTTGGAGTCGTTGACCCAGGTCGCGCCGGCGGCGCTGCCGACCTCCTCGATCCGGTGCTCGACGCCGGCGAACTCCGTGAGCGCCCGGGCCACGGCCTCGGCCGGAATACCCGAGGCCAGGGCCGCCCCGACGGCACAGAGCGCGTTGTCGAGGTTGTGGCGCCCCCGCAGGCGCACGGCCGAGACCTCCACCACCGGATCGCCGTTCCAGGTGATCCAGCCGCCGGCCACCCGGACATCGCCGGTGGAATCGGCCGGCCGGGCGACGGTGACCCGTGTCGCCTCGCCCCCGGCCCGGGCGAGCAGGTCGGCCGGCCCGACCGCGAAGTCACCGGCATCCTGGTGGGCGAAGAGCCGAAGCTTCGCTTCGAGGTACTCGTCGATGCTTCCGTGGCGGTCGAGGTGGTCCGGGCTGAAGTTGAGGAATACGGCCACCTCCGGGTCGAAGGCGATCGAGTCTTCCAGCTGGAACGAGCTGGCCTCGCAGATCACGGTCGCCGCCGGGTCGAGGCGGCCGGGCAGCGAACTCACCGCGGTGCCGACATTCCCGGCTACCTCCACCGGCAGGCCGGCGGCTCGCCAGATCTCACCGAGCAGCTCGACCGTCGTGGTCTTTCCGTTGGTGCCGGTGACGGCCACGAACGGATTGGGCAGCAGCCGCC
This sequence comes from Solirubrobacteraceae bacterium, assembly GCA_040398965.1. Classification (GTDB taxonomy): domain Bacteria; phylum Actinomycetota; class Thermoleophilia; order Solirubrobacterales; family Solirubrobacteraceae; genus F1-60-MAGs163. The sequence goes on from JBBASZ010000004.1 coordinate 75,214, forward strand.
AGCCGAGCTCCAGCTCCCCGAGGACCGGGATTCCGCGCTCGCGCGCGGCGGCGATCACCGGTGCCTGTGCCGGTACCCCGGGGCTCTTGACCACGGCGCGCGCCCTCTCGAGCTCCAGGAGCCCGTCGCTGCCGGTCTCGACCTCGATCCCCTCGTCCCTAAGTACCTCGAGGCCCGCCGGCTCGCCGCTGTCCACGCAGATGACCGGCTCGCCTGCCCGCCAGAGCGCGGCAGCGGCGGCAACGCCGGACCTCCTTAGCCCGACCACCAGCCAGGGTCCGGGAGGCAGCGGCGGTCGCGGTTGGTCGGCCACGCCTAGACGATACGTCGCGGCGGGGCCGCTCAGCTGATGTTGGCCTGGTAGAGCGTGAAGCCGATCGCGGCAAAGACCAGGGCGACTATCCAGAAGCGCAGGATGATCTTGGTCTCCGACCACCCCCGCATCTCGAAGTGGTGGTGGATCGGGGCCATCAGGAAGATCCGCTTGCGCAGGCTCTGGAAGGCCGCGACCTGGGCGATCACGCTCAGCGCCTCGACGACGAATATCCCACCGATCAGCACGAGGAGGATCGTCGTGTTGGTCATTACCGCCATGGCGCCTATTGCCCCGCCCAGCCCGAGCGAGCCGGTATCCCCCATGAAGATCGTCGCCGGGAAGGAGTTGAACCAGAGAAACCCGGTGCAGGCGCCGACGATGCAGGCACTGAGCAGGGCGAGGTCCCGCTCCCCCGTGGTGACAAAGGTGATCCCGACGTAGGCGAGCATCACGATCGCCACGCAGCCGGCCGCCAGGCCGTCGAGGCCGTCGGTCAGGTTGACCGCGTTGGTGGAGCCGGCGACGACGAGGAAGACGAAGACCGGGAAGAAGAAGCCGAGGTCGATGCTCGCGTCGACGACGCGCAGCCGGACGGTGGTCGAAACCCCGGCCTTCTGGGTGGCCACCCACCACAGGGCTACCGACACCAGGACGAGGACGAGCATCTTCGTGCGTCCCCTGAGGCCCAGCGAGCGGCGCTTGACGATCTTCACGTAGTCGTCGGCGAAGCCCAGCAGCGCACATACGACCGCAACCCCGAAGACCCCCACCGCCCGCCAGTCCCAGTCGGTGAGGACCAGGAAGGGGATCGAGATGGCCAGGAAGATGATGATCCCGCCCATGGTCGGGGTCCCGGCCTTGCTGTGGTGGCCGCTCGGGCCTTCCTCGCGGATCCGCTGGCCGAACTCGCGCGTTCCCAGGAACTCGATGAAGCGGGGAGCAAGGAAGAGGCAGAGAAGCAGCGCCGCCGTCCCCCCTATCAGGACCTCGCCGCTCACTCTTCCGCACCCCTTTCGGCGACGAGGCTTTCGGCCACTACCTCGAGTCCCACGCCCCTCGAGCCCTTTACGAGGATCGTGTCGCCCGGCTCGACCAGCCCGGCAAGCCTCTGCACGGCCTGCTCGGCGTTCTCGACGGAAACGAAGTCCTCCCCGCCCCAGGCCGGCCCGGCGTGGACGGCAAGGTCGCCCACGGTCACGAGCACGTCGACGCCGGCGTCGCGGGCCTGGGCCCCGAGCTCGGCATGGAAGCGGCGCTCGTCGGGCCCCAGCTCGAGCATGTCGCCCAGGACGGCCACGCGGCGGCCCGGTGCCGACTCGGCGAGGTCGGCGAGAGCGGCGCGCATCGACATCGGGTTCGCGTTGTAGCAGTCGTTGATGACAACGACACCGCCCTCCAGGGCGATGCGCTCGCCCCTCATGCCGGAGAGCTCGAGCTCTATCCGGCCCGCCGGCTCGACGCCGATCGCGCGCACAGCGGCGAGCGCCGCCAGCGCGTTGGCCTCCATGTGGCGTGAGGGGAGCTCGACCTCAATCTCCTCCGGGAGGCGCTCGAGGTCACCGCCGGGGCCGAAGGTCACCACTTCGAGCTCCTCGCGCAGGTGGGGGTCGAGCAGCGGCTCACCGGCGGGCAGGACCGCGACCGTGCCCGGGCGCATCCCGGCGATCAGCTCCGCCTTGGCGGCGGCGATGTTCTCGACGGTCCCCAGGAGCTCGAGGTGGACCGGCCCGATGTTGACGATGATCCCCGCGTCCGGGTCGGCGATCCCCGCCAGCTCGGCGATCTGCCCGGCCCCCCGCATTGCGGCCTCCAGGACCAGGACCTCGGTGCCGGCGGGAGCCCCGAGGATTGTCAGGGGCAGCCCAATCTCGGTGTTGTAGTTGCCGGTGGTGGCCACCGTGCGCCGCGAGGGCCGAAGGAAGGCGGCGGTGATGTCCTTGGTCGAGGTCTTCCCGGTCGAACCGGTGATGGCGATAACCGCGCAGCCCAGCCGGCGCCGCCACGCAGCCGCGGCGCTTCCCAGCGCGGCGAGCGGGTCGGCACAGGCGATCACCACCGCGTCGGCCCCCGCGAGGCGCTCGGCGTGCTCCTCGGCGACGAGCACTCCCCAGGCGCCTGCGTCGATCGCCTGGCCGGCGAAGGAGCCGCCGTCGACGTTCTCCCCGGGAAGCCCGACGAACAGCACGCCGGGACCGGCCTCGCGCGAGTCGATCGTCACTCCCTCCGGGCCGGGGGCGTCCGGGTCACCGGCGACAAGCCGGCCGCCGGCTGCCTCGGCGAGCTCCGCTGCCGTCCACCCGGTCATCCGACGACCTCCCCGATTGCTTCCATGGCCACCTGGCGGTCGTCGAAGGGCTGCTTCTCCCCCTGCGGGCCCTCCTGGCCCTGCTCGTGACCCTTGCCCGCGATCAGCACCAGGTCGCCGGGGTCCGCCTCACCGACGGCCCAGGCGATCGCTTCCCGGCGGTCCTCCACCACCTGCAGTGCGGTCCCTTCCGGGATCCCGGAGACGACGCCGGCGATGATCGCCGCGGGCTCCTCCGAGCGCGGGTTGTCGGAGGTGACCACGACGAGGTCGGCGCCGGCCGCCGCCGCTTCGCCCATCTGCGGCCGCTTGCCGGAGTCACGGTCACCCCCGGCGCCGAAGACGACGATCACCCGCCCTTCGCAGACTGCCCGGGCGGCCTCGAGCGCTCCCCGCAGCGAGTCCGGGGAGTGCGCGTAGTCGACGATCACAGAGAACGGCTGCCCGGCCTCTACCGGCTCGAACCGTCCCGGCGCCCTGTCAGCCTCGGGAAGGGCAGTCTCGATCGTCGTGCCGGGAACGCCGAGCGCCTGGGCGGTCGCCACAGCACAGAGCGCGTTGAGGACGTTGAACGCACCCGGCAACGGCACCACGAGCTCCATTCCCCCAGCCTCGAACCGCGTCGACGACGGCCCGAACTCCAGGCCGGTGGCCCGAAGCTGCGCGTCCTCGCTCTCGATTCCCACCGTGAGCGCGCCGGGAAGATCGTCGGCGAGGCGACGCCCCCACTCGTCGTCGACATTGACAACCGAGTGCGGCGCCCCCTGCTCGAACAGGAGCCGCTTGGCCTCGAAGTAGCTCTCCATGTCGCCGTGAAAATCGAGGTGCTCGCGGCTGAGGTTGGTGAAGACCACTACGTCCCAGTCGATGGCGTCGGCCCGGTGGAGTGTCAGCGCGTGGGATGAGACCTCCATCACGCAGGCCGAATCGCCGGCCTCGAGCATCTCCCGGAAGGTGGCCTGGAGCTTGACCGACTCGGGGGTTGTGCGCACCGCCGGCATCGGTCGCCCCCCGGTGATCGTCTCGACGGTGCCGACCAGCCCGGCCTGCCGGCCGGAGGCCTCCAGGAGCGAGCGCGTCAGGTAGGCGGTGGTGGTCTTTCCGTTGGTACCGGTGATCCCGACCATCTCCAGGGAGGAGGTAGGGCTTCCGTTGGCCAGCGCTGCCGCGGGCGCCATCGCTGCCCGGACATCGTCGACCACGACCTCGGGAACCCCGAGGCCCAGTGGACGCTCGACCAGCAGGGCGGAAGCGCCGCGCTCGACCGCGGCCGGCGCAAAGTCGTGGCCGTCCCGCGTGAAGCCCGGAACGCAGCAGAACAGCGTGCCCGGCCCGGCCTGGCGGTCGTCACAGGCCACCGAGGCGATCTCGACGTCGGGCAGGGGCTCCGTCACCCCGGGGAAGCACTCAGGGAGCCGCACTGCCGCAGCGTACCCGCGGCTCCGGCTCGCTCAGTTCGGGGAGACCCGCATGTACGGCAGCGCGAACTTGGCGATCTCGCCGAAGGCCGGGGCGGCAACCGAGCCGCCGTAGAAGTCGCCCTTTGGCTCATCGACGAAGACGCCGATCAGCAGCTTGGGGTCCTTGGCCGGGGCCATGCCCACGAACGAGGCGACGTACTTCTCCTTGGAGTACTCGCCGGTCGCCGGGTCGATCTTGTTGGCCGTCCCTGTCTTGCCGGCGAGCTCGTAGCCGGGAACCGAGACCTCGCTCGCCGTTCCGCCATCGGCGAAGACCCCGGTGAGCATCGACCTGATTCGGGCGGCGTTCTCTTCGCTGATGAGCCGTGTGCCCTGGTCCGGGCGGGCTGTCTTGGCGCCATCGAGGACGATCCGCGGCTTGCGCAGGTAGCCGTCGCTGGCCAGCGCGGAGAAGCCGGCCATCATCTGGATCGGCGTTACGAGCTGGCCCTGGCCCATCGGCAGGTTGCCCATGGTGGAGCCCGAGTAGTCCTTCAGCTTCAGGACGAGGCCCTGCTCCTCGCCGGGCAGGCCGACACCGGTCTGGCGCCCGAAGCCGAAGCGGCGCATCCAGTTGTCGAACTTCTTCGCCCCGAGCTTCTGGCCGATCATGATCGTCCCGACGTTGCTCGACTTGGCGAGCACGCCGGCCGTGCTCATCGTCTCCCAGCCGCGCGGCGAGGACTCGCCGATGACCCGGTCGGCGACTTGGATCGTCGGGGGAAGGTTGAACTGGGTATCCGCGGTGACGAGGCGGTCTTCGAGCGCCGCTGCCACGGTGAACGGCTTGAAGGTCGATCCCGGCTCGTAGGTCATTCCCACCGCGCGGTTCTGGGTGGCCCCGTCGGGAGCGTCGCCGGGACTGTTGAGGTCGACCTGGGGGGTGTTGGCCATCGCCAGGACCTCGCGGGTCTCCGGGTCCATGACGATTGCCGTGGCGCCCTTTGGCGCGTACTCGCCGGTGAGCTTCCCCAGGACCTCCTCGGTCTTCTGCTGGATCTCGGCGTCCAGCGTCAGCCTTACCGACCGCCCCGAGCGGGCACGGGCCAGGTCGTCCACCTCGATCGGCTTGCGTGCGGCATCCATCACCTTGCGCTGCTCTCCGTCGCGGCCGCGCAGGAGGCGGTCGTAGGAGTACTCCAGGCCGAACAGGCCCTTACCGTCGAGCCCGGTGGCGCCCACCACCTGGGCGGCAAGGCTCCCCCGCGGGTAGCGCCGCAGGGTGCCGGGAGCGAAGTCGATCCCCTCGATCTTCAGGGCCCGGATCCGGTCGGCCGTCGAGGCCGGCACACCGCGGCGCAGGTAGACGAAGCCGGTGTCGCGGCGGGCGAGCTTGGCGACGAGCTCATCTGCCGGGAGGCCGATCAGCGGCGCCAGGCGGTTCGCCGCGGCCACCGGGTCCTTGATCAGGTACGGGGTGGCCGAGACGTCATCGGCCGGCTCGCTGGTGGCCAGCGGGATGCCCTTTCGGTCGGTGATCGAGCCGCGCTGGGCCGGGACCTTGGTGACCGTCGTCTGCTGCGAGGAGGCGGCGTTGGCCAGGCCACCGCCCTTGATCGCGCCCAGGTAGAGGCCGCGGAGTCCGGCGAGGGCGAGGAGGCCAAGAAATACGGCGAAGAGGATTCCGATGCGGCGCTGGACGAGCGGCACGGCTCAGCCCCCGCCTCCCGTGCCGGCGGAGACACCGCCGGAACTGGGGGCCGGCTGTTGCGGGGCCGGCTGCTGGGGTGCCGGGGCGGCCTGTGGCACGGGCGCCTGGCCGCTGCCGGTCTCGCCGGGAGCGGTTCCGGTGGCCCCTTCGTCCGCGGGTGCCGCTTCGCCGGTGGCCGGTGACTCGGCTGCCGGCGTTCCCGCCAGGGACCCGGCCTCGTCGGTGCCCTCCGCCTGAGCAACGCCGAGGCCGTCAGGGCAGTTCTCGCTGCGGCCGATCTTCAGGTAGCAGACCTCTGTTGCGGCCGGCATGACCATTCCGAGGCCGCCGGCAGCGCCCTCCACCCTTCGGCCGGCGCCCATCTGGGCAATCAGGGCCCGCTTGGAGGCGTTGTCGCGCTGAAGCATCTGGGCCTTCTCGACGTCGGCGCTCATGGTGGTGTTGATCCGCAGGAGATTCACCTGCAGGAAGACGAGGCCGATCAGCGCCGCGCCGAGAAGGAGGATCAGGCGGCGCCCCGAGAAGGCCCTGACAAGGAGCCCGGCGCCGGCAGCACCGGCGCCGGCGACCGCCTGGCGGGGACGCAGCCTCGTCTTGTCCTCGCTTCGCTTCGGGCGCGCGGGCCTGCGGACTACCGGGCCGCGGACGGGGCCCGGAGCGGGCCGGGAAGGCGCCCGCGGCGGGGCGAGCGTGCCTGGGGCCGTCGCCGTGGCGGCGGGAGGCGGAGGTGTCATCGGGCCACAACCCCGTCGATCCGCTGGGCGGCACGCAGGCGGGCCGAACCGGCACGGGGGTTCTCGTCGATCTCGGCGGCGGTCGGCTTCACTGCACCACGGGTGAGCAGGCGGGCTTCGGCGACATGGCCGCAGCGGCAGACCGGAAGCCCGGGCGGGCATACGCACTCGCGTGCGAGGCCGACGAGAAAGCGCTTCACGCGACGGTCTTCCAGAGAGTGGAAGGAAATCCCTGCAAAGCGGCCGTTTTCGCGCAGGCGCTCCCACGCGAGCGGTAGGGCCTCGTCGATCTCCGAGAGCTCGTCGTTGACGGCGATCCTGAGGGCCTGGAAGACCCGCTTGGCCGGGTGCCCGCCTCCGAACCGCGCCGGCGCGGGAACCGCGGCGCAGATGACGTCCACAAGCTCGGTCGTGGTCTCGATCGGCTGGCGCTCGCGCTCGCGAACGATTGCGCGGGCGATCTGGGTGGAGTAGCGCTCTTCCCCGTACTCGCGGAAGGTCCGGGCCAGGCGCCTCTCGTCCCACTCGGCGATGACCTCCGACGCCGGCTGGCCCTGCCGCGGGTCCATCCGCATGTCCAGGGGCGCCTCGGCCGAGTAGGAGAAGCCGCGCTCGGGAGTGTCGATCTGCATCGAGGAGACCCCGAAGTCGAACCAGGCGACGTCGGCCTGGAGGCCCTCGTCGCGCAGCCGGCGCAGTCCCTCGGAAAAGGAGCCGGAGATGAAGCGGGTGCGGCAGGGCATCTCGGGCGCAAGCTCTTCGAAGCGCTCCTGCGCCTCCGGGTCGCGGTCGATCGCCACGAGCATCCCCTCGGGCCCGATCCGCTCGGCGACCAGGCTCGCGTGGCCGCCGGCGCCGAAGGTGGCGTCGATCGCCACGTCGCCAGGGCGCGGATCCAGGAGCGAGACAAGCTCGCCGGCCAGGACGGGTATGTGCCCGGTCCTCATGAGCAGCATCAGCCGGCCTGCCCCAGCTGGGCGGTGATGTCGATTACCTGGGCGGCAAGCTGGTCATTGACCTTGGCCCAGCGGTCGCGGTCCCACACCTCGAGGCTCGGGCCGGCACCGGTGACCACGACCTCCTTGTCGATTCCCGCGTGCTCCACCAGGAATGGCGGGACCATGATCCGGCCGGCGGCGTCGAGCTCGGTCTCCAGCGCATTGGCCGAGAAGTAGCGCTGAAGGTTGCGGGCCTCCGGCGAGAGCGGGTTGAGGCCCTCGAGCGCGGAGGCGACAAAGGCGTCGTAGTCGCCGGGAATCCAGACGGCGACGCAGTCCTCCACTCCCTTGGCCACGACTACGCCATCGGAGAGGGCCGCCCGGAACTTCGCCGGGACGGTTAGCCGGTTCTTGGCGTCGAGGTTGTGGTCGAAAGTGCCGCGGAAGGCCATTGGAATCTCGCCGGTCGCGGGGCGAGGAAAGAAATTGCGGGCCGTGGTGGAGGAGTGGGAGGAACTCCTCCACCCCGGTCCGCGTCCACGACAGTACCCCACTTCCTCCCACAATGCAACCTATCTGCACACTTTTTCCCACACAAGCCCCCCACGACCCCCGATTTCCCCCGTGATCGAAGGCCCTAGGCCGATGCCGCGGCGCTTGCGTTCAGGCGGAAAACAGGCCCGAAGCGAGCGCCGCGGCGATCAGCGCCATGGCCGCCGGCACGAGCAGGAGGGCAACCGCGAGCTGGATCTTTGGGCCTGCCTTCTGGGCACGGTCGCGAAGCCGGACCGCCTGGCGCCGCCGTGCATCGCGAGCCAGGTCCTCGAGAAAGGCGGCGATGTCCGTGCCCTGTTCCTGGCTGCGCACCAGCGCCGCCGCCAGCGAGCGGACCTCCGGAACCGGACATCGACCGACGAGCCGCTCGAGGGCCCTGGCCAATGGAACCCCTGCCTGGGCGGCATCGGCGGCGGCGGCGAGCTCGCCGGAGAGCGGGCCGGCTCCCGAACCGCAGGCGACCGCAATGGCGCGGACCGGCCCCAGCCCCCCGCTCACAACCAGGTGAAGGCGGTCGGCAACGTCGGGTACCTCCGAGAGCACATCGGCCCGTACCCGTCGTGCGCGCCAGGCGAGCCAGGCATCAGGCAGGAGGAAGCCCGCGACCGGCAGCGCGAGCAGCAGCAGGACGGCCGGGCCGGCGAGGGAGAGAGAGGCCAGCGCGAACGCAACTGCTCCTGCCCCCGTGGCCAGAAGGACCTTCACGCCCATCACCTGGCGCACGTCCACGCCGGGGCCAAGCCTGGCTGAATCGATACGCATCCTCAGATCATCGGGCGCGGGAAGGCCTTCCGGCCGGGCCGGCGACAGCCGGCCGACCATCCTCGCGAAGCGTCCCGAACCGGCGGCCCGCCCTCCCCGGGGCGCCATCAGCAGGAACTCGACGGCTGCAACCCCCGCCGTCGCCGCCGCAGCTGCCGCCAGCAGCCCGGTCAAGTCCCAACCGATCCGAGCCGGGCTGCGCGGCGCACGGCGAAGGCAGCCGCCAGCTGAAGGCCGAGCGCCGCGAGCGCCAGGGTCCGGGAGAGCGGGCTGGAGGCCATCCGGGAGAGCGTCCCCGGCGAGGCCAGCTCACAGATGACCAGCCCGGCGAGCGGTAGCCCGACGACGATGCGCGCCGTCAGTCGCGCCTGCGAGCTGAGGGAGCGCGCTTCGTCAAGCGAACGGGCGGAGGCTTCCAGCCCGGACGCGAGGGCCCTCATGATCCGCGCCAGGTCTCCCCCGACCTGGCGCTGCACGAGCATTGCCGCCACCAGCGCGTCCCACTCGGGTCCGCCTGCCCGGTCCCGAAGCTCGGCCAGGCCGACCCCGAGGTCCAGCCCAAGCCGGCAGCGGACCGCCAGGTCGGACAGCTCGGTCGAGACCTGGGCCGAAACCGCGCCGTCTACCGCTGCCCGCTCCAGTGCGGCTACCCCGGGAAGGCCGACGGCTGCGGCATCGCCGATCGAGCGGGCCGCCGCCGCAGCACCCTGTCCCATGGCCCTGCGCCACCTCGATCTGCGGAGGCGGAACACCAGCGAGGAGGAAGCGACCGCGATCACGGCGGCCAGCGTTCCCAGTGGCGGCCCCCCGATCAGCGAAAACGCCGCGAGGCTCGACAGCCCGGCGAGGGCGCTTAGGCCTGCGCGCTGGGATTGCGTCGCATCCCTCCCCCGCCGGCCGGCCGACGAGGCCGGCCCCAGCGCCGCGCCGACGACGGCAAACGCGGCTGGACGGCCGATCGCCGCGAGCAGGTCGAGGGCGGCAAGCAGGCCAAGGGCGGCGCCGACTCCGGCGAGCAACCCGTTCAAGGGTTCGCTCCCCTGCGGTAGATCTCTCTCAGCCCGAGGCCATCGCCGGTCACCTCCTGGACGCGGACGACCACCCGCCCCCCGGCTGCGTCGCGGGACTGGAAGGCCACCAGGTCGACCGCCGCGGCAACCTGGCTGACGACGGCGGCGTGGGGAAGACCCACGTCGGCCATCAGGGCCAGCGTCACCAGGCGTTCCAGGGCCTCTGCCGGCGACCCGGCGTGAACCGTGGAGAGAGAGCCGTCGTGCCCGGTACAGAGGGCTGAGACGAGGTCGAGCGCCTCGGCACCCCGGACCTCGCCGACGATGATCCTGTCCGGCCGCATTCGCAGGGCGTTGCGCACAAGATCCCTGATCGTCACCGCCCCGTGGCCTCCTGCAGCAGGTGGCCGGCTCTCCAGCCGCACCACGTGTTCGCCGGGAAGCCGCAACTCCGCCGTGTCCTCCACCGTGACTATCCGCTCGCCGGCAGGAAGCAGCCCGGCCAGGGCTGCCAGCGTCGTCGTCTTACCGGATCCGGTTCCCCCGCAGATGACGACATTGCGGCGATTGGCAACTGCCTCTTCGAAGAGCTGGAGCAGCTCGGCATCCCAGGTTCCCATTGCGACCAGGTCGGCGGCGGCAAAGGGCGAGGGCCGGAAGCGGCGGATCGTCAGTGCGGGCCCGTCTACGGCCAGTGGTGGCAGCACGACGTTGATTCGCGACCCATCGGGCAGCCGCGCGTCGCAGAGCGGCTGGGCCTCGTCGACGCGCCTGCCGGCGGGCGTTAGCAGTCGCTCTATCGCCTCCCTGAGCTCGCTGTCGGTTGCGAATGCGCTCGAGGTCCGCTCAAGGCATCCCGCCCTCTCCACCCAGATCGGTTCGGTCCCGTCAACGAGGATCTCGTCCACGGTGGGATCACGGAGCAGGCGCTCCAGCGGACCGGCAGCCAGGGCATGGCCTGCGATCCGCTCCGCCAGCAGTCGCCGCTCGGCAGGGGCGAGAAAACCCGCCTCCCGCTCCACGACCACCTTGATCCGCTCGGCGGCGTCCAGCCCCGGCGCGAGCTCAATGTCGTCAACCACGACCCCGTGGAGATCGGCGGCAAGCCGGTCGACATGCGAGCCCAAGACGGACATCAGCCGACGGGTCCAACCGGGAGGGCCCTCAGCTCCCGCGCGCCGTTCTGGGCCTCGGCCAGCGCCACCGCCTGGGCGACCGTGGCCCGGATCGCCAGCTGGGCGCGGGGCAGTCCCGCACCCGGGCCTTCGGCCTGGGCGGGCGCAGGCCGCGACTCGACCACCTCGGCCCGCCTCAGCCCGACCGTTGTCCTTGAGGACCCGGCGGCGGTCTCGCGCGTGACGAGGATGTCCACCACTGACCCGGGAGCCATCTCCGCGGACGATCCGACCACCACCAGGCGAAGCAGCCGCTGCCCTGCAGCGCCGGTAGCTGCGCCGGAAGAGACCATCGACCCGTGAAGGTCTCCCCCCGCCGGGATGGCTACGGCGGCCCGGGCTCCCTGGAGCTCAGCCGCCCGGGCGAAAGAGCCCCTCGGCACGTACCTCTCAGGGACCTGCCTGAGGGCCAGGTCACGCATGGCAATCAGGGTCCCGCGCGGTATGTCACGGGCAGCCACGACGACCGGCACCGGCGGCCCGATTCTCTGCTCGATCTCGGCTTCCCGACTGGCAACCTGAGAGGCGGCGAGGCCCCCGAGGAGGATCGACACCCCGGCCAGGAGAGCGGCCCTCCGACCCCGGCTCACGCCGCAGCGTGAGCCTCGGCCTCATCCTCGCCGACCAGGGCAGGGGCGTCGACGAGCCGGTAGCCAACTCCCCAGACGTTGACGACGTAGCGGCCCCCTCCACAGGACAGCTTGCGCCTCAGGCGGCAGGCGTGGGAGTCGAGCGTGCGGGTGGTGCCCACCGTCCTTCGACCCCAGATAGTCCTCAGCAGCTCCGCCTTGGTGAAGACCCGGGTTGGATCGGCCGCCAACACCCTCAGCAGGGCAAACTCCTTGGCACTCAGGTCGAGCGCCTGCCCGGCCACGGCCGCGGTCCTTGCCGCGGTATCGACCTCGATGTCCGCGACCCGGAGCCGCCCGCCGGTCCGCCCCCTCTCGCACCGGCGAAGGACGGCCTCGACGCGGCAGCGCAGCTCGCGGTAACCGAGCGGCTTCTCCATGACGTCGTCGGCGCCCCGTTCGAAGGCGCGAACCCTGTCGAGCTCACCGGCCCTTACCCCGATCAGGATCAGGGGCAGGTTGGGATCGACGCGGCTGGCAACACCGTCTGATTCCCTCACCGTGCTGGCCAGGTCGTACCCGGAGCCGTCAGGCAGCTCGGCGTCGACCAGCGCAAGGTCGGGGAACGAGCTCCCCATCAGGCGAAGGGCGTCGCGGGCGCAGTCGGCGACGACCATGTCGAAGCCGTCCGCGGTCAGGTGGTCGGCGAGAAAGGTCCGGGTTGCCTCGTCTTCCTCGGCGAGAAGGATGGTGGAGCGGTCTCGGTTGATCATGCTCCCCATAGGGACCGGCGCGGGAATCTTCCCCCCCTTCCCGGGCAGTCAGGCCCGGACCGGTTCCGCGCTTGCTCCCCGGTCCCGTTCGCGCCAGCACGTACGATGCGGCGGTGAACAGTCGGGGACTCTTTGGATCAGCGGTCGCGGCGGGCGGCGCGATCGCCCTCTTCATCGTCTCCCTGCAGACCTGGTACGTGATCGACGTATCGAAGATCCCCGGAGGCGACCGCCTCGTCGAGCAGTACGCGCGGGAGGCGGGGTTCGCCCTGAGCGCCAATGCCTGGGAGCCGCGCGGCTTCCTGAGCGACCTGGTCATGTTCGGCGTGATCGCCGGAACGCTCGCGGCCGTGGGCTGGGTGCTGGCCGGCGGCGGCAGGCTGGCCGGGACCACGGTGCTCATGATCGGCGTGGTCGGCGTACTCCAGCAGCTCGTTCACCTGCTCAGCACTCCCTCCCCGGCGGAGATCGTCGACGTCAGGCCGGTCGCCTGGCTGGGCCTCCTGTGTGCCCTGGCCATCGCCGCCGGCGGCTTCCTGTGCCTGGAATCGCAGGGCGGGATACGTGGGCGCGGGAGGCCGGCGAGCGGTCGTGGCGGCCGGTCGGGGAGCCGCGGGGACGCCGCCCCGGATTCCCGCAATTAGCGGGCATTTCTGAAATATCCCGTTCAGCGCTGGGGGGCGGGGAGGTAATCCACATACGATCCCGACGGGTCTTCGCCCGGTGCGAGGGCCCTATTGCTTTCTGGGAACTATGGATCCGTCAATTCGCGGCAACTACGACTCCGGCGAAGACTTCGTACTCGAGTACGGGGAGCTCCGCTTCACGTTCAACGAACGTGACTTCTCCGAGCGCTGCGAGCAGGCCTCCCGGCGCCTGGGCTTCGTCGAGGGAGTCCTCGACCCGGGCGAGCTCGAGGACCTCGTGAACCTCGCGGTCAATGGCGAGATCCAGGACCCGGCCTCCGGACTGGGCGACCACGTAAACGACTGCTGGCCGGAGCTCGTAGGCCCCGCCGACCGCTCCCTCGTCCACTGGATGCGCCGCCTGGTCTTCCGCTCCGCCTGGCTCGACCAGCGGGTCAAGGAGGGCGAGCTGGACGTCCGCTTCGACGAGGCCGCCCAGAGCTTCACCTACGTGCAGCCCGACCGCGACGACGAGCCGGTCGAGCTGGCGCCCGAGCCCTCGTGGACCCGGGTCGCCTACATCCCGCGCTCGACCGCTTCGGAGAACTAGGCCGAAGCCAGGGCCTGCGCCCTGAGCGTGGCGCTGCGAGATGCGTCGACGACCGGGTGGCCGGCCTTTGCGCCCTCGGCGCCGTCCAGCACGATCACCGTCGTCTCTCCCCCGAGCGGCTCACGGGTCGCCGCAATGACTGTCAGCGAGCCGCCCTCGGGAACGTTCCGGGCCGCGGCCAGCGCACGGCGCGCAGACGCGGCGCCCACTCCGTCGAGCGAGTCGACCAGCAGCGCCACGTGGGCACCGCGCGCGACCGAGCGCCGGGCAGCCTCGACCGCCCGGTCGACGACCTGAGACTGCGCCTCCTGGCTTGAGCCCAGGGGCGCAACGGCGCCCGGCTCGATGCCCGCCTCCTGCCACTCGGCCAGCTCCTCGGGCCGCGAGCCGGCGAGGACGACGCTCACTTCCACGCCCTCGTTGGCGGCGATCGCCCCGGCCAGGCTGCGCAGCAGCGCGGTGCGGCCGCTGGCGAACGGCCCGCTGACGGTGACCCTCGAGCCACGGCCTACCGGCGCCCGCTCGGCGACCTCGACCAGCTCGGGCCGGTCGGCGCCCAGGACGAAGGCGACGGACGGGAAGGCGGCCGCCAGCTTCTCGTAGGGGGTTCCGTCGGCGACCTCGTCGGCGGGGCGGTCGTTGATCGTCTCGACCCTCACGAGCGACGGATACCGCTCCGAGCGCCGCGGAGGCCTTACGGGGCCGGTCACCCGGTCGCCGGAGACGAGCTCGCAGCGCCGGATCTGGGCGGCGGAGATGTAGACGTCCCCGTCGCTGGGGTCGGGTGGGCTGAGCCTCACGAAGCCCGAACCGTTGTCGAGGACCTCGACGGTGCCCTCCACGCTCTCTTCGGGCTCCTCGGAACGGCCACCGTCGCGGGAAGACCTCCGGGAGCGAGACCGCGAGCGGCGCGGGCGCTCCTCGCGTTCGTCCTCCTGCTTCTCCTCCGGCTCGGCCGGCTCGGGCTCCTCGCCGGTGTACTCCTCACCGAGGATCGCGGCGATCAGCTCGCCCTTGCGCATCCGCCGGTAGCCGTCGATGTCGAGCTCGGCGGCGATCGAGTGAAGGTCGGAAAGCGTGCTGCCTTCCAGGGCCTCTCGGGACATAACTGACATATGTTCTCCTTCGCAGGTTTCGGCAGGCATCCCCCCGGCGTGGTGACAGCCGGCGGCGAACCTGAATTTGCCCGGCAAACGGTAGCGGTCAGGGCGCGGCGGCGTAGTGGAGGAAGAGGTGATCGCCACCTCTTGCGACCGAACGCAGCTCCATCGCGAGCGGCGGGTCGAAGGTCGGCGACTCGACGATCGGCGGCGCGTCGCCGCCCACCACCTGCGGCGAGACCGTAAGGAAGAGGTCGCTCACCAGGCCCGCTTCGAACATCGCTCCCAGGAGCCTCGGCCCTCCTTCACAGAGCAGGCTCGCCACGCCAAGCCCCTTCAGGTCCTCGAGGACGGCCGCCGGCGTGAGCTCGCCGGAGGCAAACCGGACTGTCTCGACGTCGCCTTCACAGGGAGGGAGATCGTCGTCCGACTCGGTGTAGACCCGAACCGGGCGCCCGGGAATGTTGAAGATCTCCAGGCCGGCGAGCTCCGGGTCGAGACGGCGCGAGATCGTCACGAGTAGCGGCTCCGGCGAGAGGCCCAGCCCCTCCCGGATCTCGCGCTGGTGTGGGTCCAGCAGGGTCGAATAGCTCTCGACCACCAGGGTCGAGGGGCCGACCAGGCAGGCGTCGGAGGCGGTCCGCAGCGAGCGGTAGTGGGTCCGGTCGGCGGGGCTGCTGAGCCCGGCCGCATGGCCCTCGACCGCGGCGCGCCCGTCGGCTGACGCCACCATCACCCCCATCACCCTCGGCCGGCCCCCCGGCAGCGCCTGGATCTCGCCGGGCGCTATCCCCTCCGCGGCCAGCAGCTCTGCCGGGCCTGCTGCGGGGCCGCCCGGACCGAGGGGCTCGACCGAATCGCTCACGGGGCCGGCGTGGCCCCCGGGACCGGCGCCTTGACCGGCACCAGCTTCGCCCGGCCACCGCTGACGCGATAGGTGACGACGGTCGTGTTTCCGGCCTTGTCGGTCGCGGTGACCTTCATCGTCGCCTTCCGGGACCCGAAGCGGTGACGGACGCTGAGCTTGCTGGAATTCGTCACGGCAGGCGCGGTGCGGTCGCCGAAGTCGACCTTGATCGAGGCCAGGCCCGACCCTCGGGGAGGCTTGGCCTTGGTGGCACGGGCACTGATGCTCAACGTCCCCCGCCCACTCACCTTTACGCTCAGCTTCGGGGCCGTTCCGTCGACCCTGATCGGCTCCACCGCGGAGGCCGACGCCTGGCCGCGGCGGTCGACCGCGACCACCTGCCAGGTATGCCGGCCCGTCCGGACCGCCTTGGCCGGGGTGAATGAAGGCTTCGTCGAGGTTCCGGCCTCCTTTCCGTCCAGGAGGATCCTGTAGGTAAGGCCGGGCCAGACCTCGGAGGCGTCGTCCCAGGTGAACTTCGGCCGTGCCTTGAGCCAGCGGGAGGTGGTATCCAGGTCGACCGGCTTGGGTGCGAGGTCATAGGAGGCGACCGAGATCGAGCGGGCGCCCCCGCTCTCCTGGACGAAGGCGATTACCGCGTCGCCGACACGGTTGCTGGAGGCTTCCATCCCGGCGCCGGGAACGACCGCGCCCTGCGGGCCGGCGATGGTCCCGCCGGGCAGGAACGGGGGCGGCGCCGAGGCGGCCTTGTCGTCCTCGAAGTTGCGGGCGAAGGCGCCCGGGCCGTCGGGCGTGGCCCAGGCCGCGATCCCGTACTCGTTGCTGGCGACCGTCGGCACGGCCATGGCGTCCAGCCCCGGGGAGCTGCCGAGCGGCACTGCCGGCGCCGGCTGGTCATCCCGGATGATCGTTCCCCAGACCGTTCCGTCGGAGGCCTGGGCGACGGCGAGCCCGGCCTCGCGCCAGGCCACCGCCACGCGGGGGAAGGCCGAGGCAGCGAGCTCGCTGCCTCCGGCGAGCTGGACCGGGCTGTCGGTGCGGGTCCCGCGCAGGCGGCGCAGGACGGCGCGGCTGGTGCCGTCGGCGTAGCGCTGGCGGAAGGCCAGCCACCCAAAGCTCGAATCGTCCTCGAAGGCAACGTCGGCCCGGTCCACCGGCTGGCCCGCCTCGCTCTCCACGCCAAAGTCGGTCACGTAATCCGAGAGCCTGGAGCGAACGAGCCGGCGAGCCCCTGAGCGGGTGGTCGCGCCGTCGGTCTCCCCGAAGACCACGACACCGACCCCGTCGGCAGCGGTGCCCACGCGAGGACGCGTGTCGGCACTCGAGCCGGCATTGCGGCCGGCCTCGATGTCGGCGGAGCCCGGCAGGGCGGTGAAGCTGGTCGCCCCACGGCCCATCCACGCGGCGCGCACGTCGCCGTTCTCGCTCCAGGCCGCGTAGGCCACGCCGGTACCGGAGGTCATGTCGACCGACGACCAGGCCGAGCCCGGGCCCCCGAGCTGCTGGGGCGCGCCGAAGGGCTGGCCGGACTTGGGCCGGACGATCGCCCAGGCGCCGGCCGAGTTGGTGAAGACGATCACCGCGCGACCGTCATCGGCGACGCTTGCGGAGGACGGCGAATTGAGGGCAGGCAGGCCGCCGTCGCCGCGGCTGGCAGACCCGGGCTGGCCGGCGGTCAGGTCGGCCCAGAAAAGGTGGTTCTCGCCACCGTCGACCCTTGTCCAGGCCAGGATTCCGGTACCCCCGCGGGCGAGGTCGACATCGTCGAGCGTGCGGACATCGGCCGATGGGCCGTCGGCAGTAACGCCCGGGAAGAAGGCTCCGGACGACCACGCCGGCGCGGCGGCGGCCAGGCAGAGCCCCCCGACGGCAGCAAAGAGCGCCAGGGCACGGACGGGGAAGGTCGCGCGAACCATTGGCTACAGGCTACGCAGCCGGTGCGGCGGACGCGACGATTCCTTCTGCGGCAGCCTCCTCGGCGAAGGCGGCAACTTCGGCCTGGATGCGGGCTTCATCCCAGCCCAGCTCGGGCGCCATCGCCCGGGCGACCCGCTCGGCGACGCCGCTCTGCGGGTCGGCCACCTCCCTTGCCGCCAGCAGTCCGATCCGGCTTCGCCTCAACAGGGCGTCCCCGACGCTGCGCGCCTGCTCGCGACGGGCGGCGAATACCGTCTCGGCGAGAAGCTCGCTCGGGCCGCCGGGAACGATCGGCTGGGCCAGCTCTCCGCGCTCGGCGGCCACGGCGAGCACGTCGCGGGCGCGGTGGCCGTAGCGGCCGGCGAGCCGCTCGTAGGCGTCCGGGGGGACCCCTTCAACGCGCGCCAGCTCCTCAGGCTCGATCGCCTGGCCGAGCGGGATCTCCTCGGTGCGGCACGGGGCCGTGCGGGCGTCCCGCTCGACGATCCGGTCCACCACCATCTTTGCCATGCGCCGCCAGGTGGTGAGCTTGCCCCCGGTGATGGTGATCATCCCGCTGCTGGTCTCGTAAAGCTCGGCCTTGCGGGAGATGTCGACCGACTTCTTCGGGTCTCCGGTCGAGATAAGCGGCCGGACACCGGCAAAGGCGCCGGAAATGTCCTCGACGCCGAGGTCGGTGAGGAAGAAGGAGTTGACGGCGTCGAGCAGGTAGTCGATATCGCTTCCGGCCGGGGCGACGTGGTCGAGGTCGCGCTCGTCGTAGTCGTTGTCGGTGGTGCCGACCAGGGTCGAACCCAGCCAGGGCAGGGCGAAGATCGAGCGTCCCTCGCCGGCCGGCACGATCACGCCATCGTTGAGCGGAAGCTTCTCCTGCGGCAGGGTGATGTGGGTGCCTCGGCTCGGCCGGATCCTCGGCACCTCGGCCTCGTCATGGAGCTCGTCGGGGCGGATCCTGTCGGCCCAGACGCCGGTCGCGTTGACCACGTTGGCGGCCCGGATCTCGAAGCTCTCTCCGGTCTCGAGGTCGCGGGCCAGCACGCCACGGGCCTGCCCTCCCTCCTCGAGCAGGTCGAGCGCCTCGACCCGGTTGACGCAGACCGCCCCGAAGCGGGCTGCCTCGATCAGCGCCGTGATCACCAGGCGCGAGTCGTCGGTCTGGCAGTCGTAGAAGAGGTAGCCGCCGGTCGGCGCCCGGGAAGCGAGGGCCGGCGCTCGCTCGAGCACCTCCTCGCCGCCGATCGTCCGGTGGCGCTCGGGAGACCAGTCGCTGTCGAACCCGTGGCCGTCGTCGTCATCGCGCCGGCGGCGGCGGCGCAGGCTCTCGCGGGACATGACGTCGTAGAGGCTCAGCCCGGCTCCGACGATCCGGTCGGGCGGCTCGTCGTCGAAGGCGGGAACGATCATCGGCAGCGGCTTGACCAGGTGCGGCGCCAGCTTGACCATCAGCTGGCGTTCGAGCAGGGCCTCGCGGACCAGCCCGAGGTCGAACTGCTGCAGGTAGCGCAGCCCGCCGTGGACGAGCTTCGACGAGCGGCTCGAGGTTCCGGAAGCGAAGTCGTGGCGCTCGATCAGGGCGACGGTGTAGCCGCGCGTGGCCGCATCGAGCGCCACCCCGGCGCCGGTGATCCCGCCGCCGATAACCAGCACGTCGAAAGTGTCGGAGGCGAGCGCCTCGATCCCCTGTTCCCGCTCGATCATCGGCTACCAGTCTGGCAGCACTTACGGCGCGCTCCCGCGCCAGCTAGAGGGCGGCCAGCTCGCTGACGATGTCGCCGACGGAGTCCTTGGCGTCCCCGAAGAGCATCGAGGTCTTCGGGTCGAAGTAGAGCTCGTTCTCGATTCCGGCAAAGCCGGGGTTCATCGAGCGCTTGAGGACGATCACCGACTCGCTCTCATTGACGTTGAGGATCGGCATCCCGTAGATCGGGGAGTCGGGGTTGGTGTTGGCAGCCGGGTTGGTGACGTCGTTGGCGCCGATCACCAGCGAGACCTGGGTGCGCGGGAAGTCGCCGTTGATCTCGTCCATCTCCTTGAGCTGCTCGTAGGGCACATCGGCTTCGGCGAGCAGCACGTTCATGTGGCCCGGCATGCGCCCGGCGACCGGATGGATCGCGTACTTGACCTCGACCCCGCGCTTCTCGAGTTCGTCGGCCAGCTCGCGGACGGTGTGCTGGGCCTGGGCGACCGCCATTCCGTAGCCGGGGACGATGACCACCTGGCGGGCGTAGGCCATCTGGATCGCCGCGTCGGCAGCGCTTGTCGCCCTGACCGTGCCTCCCTCTCCCCCTCCCGGGCCTGCCACTTCGGCGCCGCCGCCGAACCCGCCGGCCACGATGCTCGGAATGGATCGGTTCATCGCCTCGGCCATCAGGCGGGTGAGGATCGTGCCGGAGGCTCCAACGATCATGCCGGCCACGATCAGCGCCGTGTTGTCGAGGGCCAGGCCGGTGGCCGCGGCCGAGAGCCCGGTGAAGGCGTTCAGCAACGAGATCACGACCGGCATGTCGGCTCCGCCGATCGGGAGCACGACGAAGATCCCGAGCAGCCCGGCAGCGATCAGCACGGCGGCGATGTAGATGCCGGAGGTCTGGCCGGCGGCGATCGCCACGGCGGCCGCAACGGCGATGATCAGCAGGAGCAGGTTGATCGGCTGCTGCAGGCGCCCGGCGCCTATCGGCCGCCCCGGGAGGATCTCCTGGAGCTTGCCGAAGGCGATGTTCGAGCCCCAGAAGCTGATCGACCCGACGATCGCGGCGAAGAGGGAGGGAATGACGAAGGTGAGCGGCTCGTCGGCGTAACCGCCGGTGTCGTTGAACTCAGCCCAGGCGATCAGGGCGACGGCTCCGCCGCCGACGCCGTTGAAGAGAGCGACCATCTGCGGGATCGCGGTCATCTTCACCTGGCGGGCCGAGGGGATCCCCAGGATGGTGCCGACGACCAGGCCGACGGCGATCAGCGCCCAGTTACCCATTCCCTCGATCAGGAAGGTGGCGACCAGCGCCAGCGCCATGCCAATGGCGGCGATCCGGTTTCCGCGGACCGCGGTCCGCGGACCGGTCAGGCCGCTCAGCCCGTAGATGAAGAGGCTGAAGGCGACGATGTAGAGGATGGCGATGAAGTTGCCGTCCTGGTAGAAGGCACCGGCGAGGGGTGTACTCATTGGCCCTCTCCCCCGTCATCCTTCTTCGGCGGCTCGGGCCGGCTCTTGAACATGTCGAGCATCCGGTCGGTGACGAGGAAGCCGCCGACCACGTTGATCGTGCCGAAGATGATCGCCAGGACGAGGATCGCCTTGTTGAGGGCACTCAGGTCGACACCGAGGCCGAGCACGATGATGCCGCCGAGCACGACGATCCCGTGGATCGCGTTGGTGCCCGACATCAGCGGCGTATGGAGCGTGTTGGGCACCTTGGAGATGACCGCGTAGCCGACGAATCCCGCGAGGACGAGGATCGCGAGGTTGGTTACGAACGGGTCGATCCCCAGGGCCGATACCGCGGTTACCGGCATCTCAGGCTCCTCCCCCCACGGCGGCACGGGCGCCCTCGTGGACGATCTCCCCGTCGCGGGCCACGCAGGAACCGGCGACGATCTCGTCGTCGAAGTCGAGCTGCACCGTCGGCGCGCCGCCGCCCTCGCCCTCCGGGTCGGGAGCGATCAGGTCGAGCAGCGAGAGAACGTTCCGGGCGTAGAGCTGAGAGGCGTGCTCGGGCATGTGGGCCGGGAGGTTGAGCGGCGAGACGATCGTCACCTCTTCGCGCACGACGGTCTCCCCCGGCTCGGTCAGCTCGCAGTTGCCTCCGCTCTCGCCGGCCAGGTCGACGATCACCGAACCCGGCTTCATCCCGCGAACAGCCTCCCCGGAGACGAGCTTCGGCGCCGGGCGGCCGGGGACGAGGGCGGTGGTGATGACCACGTCGAACCCCTTGATCGCCTCCTCGAGCGCCTGCTGCTGGGCGGCGCGCTCCTCTTCGGTGAGCTCGCGGGCGTAGCCACCCTCGCCGGCGGCCTCGATCCCCAGGTCGAGGAAGGCTGCCCCGAGCGACTCCACCTGCTCGGCGACCTCGGGCCGGACGTCGTAACCGGTGACCACAGCCCCGAGGCGCCGGGCCGTGGCCAGTGCCTGCAGGCCGGCCACCCCGGCCCCGAGGACCAGCACCTTGGCCGGCGGGATGGTGCCGGCGGCGGTCATCAGCATCGGGAAGAAACGGGTCAGGTGCTCGGAGGCGAGGATCACGGCCTCGTAACCGGCGACGTTGCTCTGGGAGGAGAGCGCGTCCATCGCCTGGGCGCGAGAGATGCGCGGAATCGCCTCCATCGCCAGGGCGGTGATACCGGCGTCGCGCGCGGCGGTCGCCGTTTCCGGGCTGGTCAGGGGGGCCAGGAAGCCGATGAGCAGGGCGCCGCGGTTCATCGAGGCGATCTGCGGCGGCGGCGGAGGGGCGATCGTGACGACGACGTCCGAGCTCCAGACCTCCGAGGCCTCGCCGATCTTTGCCCCGGCCTCGGTGAACGCGGAGTCCGGAATGAGCGCCGCCTCGCCGGCGCCGCGCTCGACGACGACGTCTATCCCGCGCCCGGTGAGCTTGGCTGCGACCTCAGGTACAAGCGCCACCCGGCGCTCGCCTTCTGCAGTCTCCTTGGGAACCCCGACCCTCATCGAGGCCGGGACGCTAAAGGATTGCGAAAAAGGCCGCCTTGAGGGAGGCCCCTCACCGGCGGATCCGGACCGGGAGGGCGCGGCGCCCAAGGGCGGCTAGCCCCTGGGAGGTGACCCAGACCGGAGTCGCCGAGCTGGTCGTCGAGTACCGGATCAGCCCGCTCGCCTGCTGGCGGGCGCCGAGGTAGCCGAGCGGCGAGCGGCCGGCGCGGCGCTTGAGCGCCGGGTTGCTCCCCATGGCGACCATCGCCTGGACGGTCAGGGCGGTCGACTGCGAGTTGGAGCGGCCCGGGGGCTGGAAGGCAAAGCCGCCGTCACCGTTCTGGCGGGCAAGCAGGTAGGAGAGCGCCTCGCGGGCCGCGGCTCCGCGTCGCCCAGCGGCGGCAAGGGCCTGGAGCGCGCCGGCCGTGTCGTCGACGGAGCCCGGCGCCCCGCGGCGCGCGTAGTTGAAGCTGCCGTCGGAGTTCTGCCTCGCCTCGATCCACCGGGCGGCCCGCTGCACCCGGCTGCTTCCGGCCGGCAGCCCGGAGGCCCGCAGCGCAATCAGGCCGTATGAGGTGAGGTTCACCAGCCCGGCGAAAGACCCGTCGGCCCGCTGGCTGCGGCGCAGGCGCGCCGACAGGCCGCCGGTCGAAGCCGGAAGGCCGGCCGCGGCCAGCGCGATCGCGGTGCGCTCGATATCGGCCGTGCTCCGCGAGCGCTCGGCATACCGGCGCAGAAGCGCGGTCGGCGTGCGCCCGCGCACCTTCACCCGCAGCGGGTCGTAACCGGCGGCGGCCAGCCCGACGACCGCCCAGGAGGTCTGCACCGCGTTGCTGCGCGTTCCCGGGGCCGGCCCCCAGCCCCCGTCGCGGTTCTGGGCCGAGACCAGGTAGCGGGCCGCCTTGAGCTTCACGCTTGCCGCGGCGGCCTCGAAGGGCGAGGCCAGCATCCCGGCGCAGAGCGTGGCGGCGAGCACCAGGACGGCGGGGCCTGCCAGGCCCCGAACCGGGCCGGACCCCTCCGTGGACTCCTGCCAGTTGACCTCCATCCGATCCCGGAAGCGCGCCAGCGCCCTGACCAGCGCCGGCCCGAAGGCGAGCGCGAAGACGAAGTTGCCGGCGGCGTGGGCGAGGTTGAAGGGCAGCGACGTGGCGGCGATGGCCAGGTACTGCGAGATGCCCTGGCCGCCTCCGTAGGTGACCCAGATCGAAGCGTCCATGATCGCGCCGAACATCAGGCCGGCGCCGGCGCATGCCAGGGCGAGCGGCAGCCGCCCGACCTGCCGGGTTGTCATTCGCCCGATCGCGGCGCCGAGGATGCCGCAGAGCCCCCAGGCGGCCATCTGCCAGGGGGTCCACGGGCCCTGGCCGAAGAGCAGGTTGGAGGCAAGGGCGGCGACGGAGCCAACCACGAAGCCGGGGGCTCCGCCCAGCACCAGGCCGGCGATCAGGACGATGTCGGTGGTCGGCTTGACGTTCGGTATCGGCGCGAAGGCGATCCTGCCTATCGCCGCGAGCGCCGCGAGGGTCGCGACCAGGGCGAGCATGCGCGACCCGGGCTCGCTTCGCTCGTACCAGGCGAACCCGGCCACCAGGCCGGCGCCGAGAATGAGGAACGAGACCAGCTCCCAGCTCACGGGGCCACCTCCACGCTCATCGCGCCCCGGAGGAGCTCGCCTCCCTGCTCGGGCGTACAGGCGCCTCCTGCGCCGCCGAGGATCCGTGCCGTCTCGGTCGAGAAGTGCCAGCCGCCGCTCAGCACCTCGGACGGGGGCGCGTCGGCCACCGGCCGGCCACCGGAGAGCAGGACCACGCGATCGGCGACCACGGCGGCCAGCTCGGCGTCGTGCGTGGCCACGACGAGCCCAACGCCCTCCGAGGCCAGGGCCCGAAGCCTCGAGACCAACTCCCCGCGCGCCGCCCGGTCCATCCCCCGGGTCGGCTCGTCGAGCAGGAGGGCGGCTGGAGGCTCTCCCTCCATCATCAGCGCCAGGGCCAGGCGCTGGCGCTCCCCGCCGGAGAGGTCGCGCGGGTGGCGCTCGGCGGCGTCGGCGAGACCCGCGAGGGCGAGCGACTCCTCGCCCGCCTCGTCCCCGACGCGCTCGGCAAGCAGGTAGTCACCGGGGTTCTGCAGCAGCAGCGCCACCGGCCCGGCCGCGCAGACCTGGCCTCGGTCGGGCCGGTCGAGGCCGGCCAGGAGCCTCAGCAGGGTCGACTTGCCGGCCCCGTTGCGACCCATCAGCGCCACGGTCTCGCCCGGGGCAACCGCGAAGTCGACCGCGCGCAGGACATCCCCCACGCCCGGCCGGGAGACCCAGGCGCCGCTCGCGGAGACCGCCGCCTCCCGGCGGGTCCGGCGGCGGAACGGGAGACGGCGACCGTCCCCGCTTTCGGCCGGAACGGGGGCAGGCGGCAGCGCGTCCAGCAGGCCGTGGTCGCGAAGGGTCCCGCGCGCCTCGCGCACGCCGGCCGGGACCGGCACGAGGCCGGCCCGCTCGAAGAGGCGGGCTGCCGGCGTCTGGAGCGGCGGCTCGTTCAGGGCCGCCCATTCGAGCATCGCGCGCGGCTCGCCGTCGAAGGCCAGCCGGCCGGAGTCGAGTACCACGACCCGGTCGGCGTGGGCCAGGCAGCGCTCGAGCCGGTGTTCGACCAGCAGGACCGCCGTCCCCCACTCCTCGTTGAGCCGGCGAAGGAGCCAGATCAGCTCGTCGGCCGCAACCGGGTCGAGCTGCGACGCCGGCTCGTCCAGGAGGACGAGCGGCGGGCGCGTGGACAGCGCAGCACCGAGCGCTACCCGCTGGAGCTCGCCCCCGGAGAGCTCGGAGACGGGGCGTTCGAGAAGCTCCCCGATCCCAAGGGCAAGGGCAACCTCCTCCACCCCGCGGGCAACGGCCGACGGGCCGAGTCCCTGGTTCTCGAGCGGGAAGGCCAGCTCCGCGCC